>JBKBLD010000012.1:0-68608 GCA_046296675.1 Hyphomonas sp.
GAGCCCATCGGTCACATCCCGCCCGCAGAGGCAGAGAATGATTTCTATGCAGCACAGTCGCAGACCGCTATGGCTGCGTAACCCCAACCAAACGGCCTCCGAGGTTACCGGGGAGGTTCACCCTGTCTCTAAACTGCCGAAGAACATCCTCGAGAATTGTTCGTCGCTCTGTAGGCAGGTCTTCTTGAAGTAGGACCCGGTGAAAGGATTTGCGCCAATCAACGTGGCAGTCGAATGGGTCATTAAGCTTTTCTGGGTGCCCACAAAAAAGCTCAGAGTTCCATATTTCTGAAATAACATGGGGGTGGGAAATGTCGCGGTACCGGAACAACTTCCATATCTTCGACGCCATTCACTAGCCTTTCTCGAGCCATCAATCCTCGAACACAATTTCCGGCGGCGGCTTCGTCACCAACTCGTCCAGCGCAATCGCCACATTCCGCGCAAGCTTCATGAATATCTCCGCCGCAGGGCCGTTTGAAAGGGCGGCGGGGGCGCCCGCATCGCCACCCTCGCGAATGGCAGTCAGCATCGGGATTTCCGCCAGCAATGGCAGGCCGAGCGCCTTGGCCATCCGGCCCCCGCCGCCTTCGCCCATGAGGTAGTGGCGGTTTCCGGCCGGATCTTCGAACCAGCTCATCGTCTCGGCAATGCCAATCACCGGCACATGCGTCTTTGCAAACATCGCCGCGCCCCGGCGCACATCGGCGAGGGCGACTTCCTGCGGGGTCGTCACGATCAGGGCGGCAGTCACCGGCACGCGCTGGGCAATCGCCAGCTGCGCATCGCCCGTGCCCGGCGGCGTGTCGATGATGAGCAGGTCGAGCGGGTCTTCACTCGTGCCCCATTCGGCATCATTCAGCAGCTGGGTGATGGCCGACATGACAATCGGCCCGCGCCAGATCATCGGCGCGTCCGGATCAGACAGGTAGCCGATGGAGAGCGTCTTCATCCCGTGGGCTTCAACCGGGATCAGTTTCCTGTTCGGCGATGTTTTCGGCTCCGCCGCGACCGTGCCGAGCATGGTCGGGATCGAGGGGCCGTAGATATCGGCGTCGAGCAGGCCGACCTTCATGCCGGCTTTCGCCATCGCGGCGGCCAGGTTGACCGCCACCGTCGATTTGCCGACCCCGCCCTTGGCGCTCGCGACCACGAGGATACGGCGGATGCCGGAAATCGGCTTCAGGCTTGCGGCCGGGGCAGGGACACCCTGGGTGAGGGCCTCATCAGACAGACGCGCGCCTTTCGTCACGCGGCGCGTACCCGCGGTCACCGGCGGGGCAGGCGCAGCCGGCTTCTCGGCCGTCAGCACGGTGGTGACCTTTTCGATCCCCGCCACCCGCTGGGCGGCGTTCTCCGCCTCGATCCGCCGCGCTTCACCGCTTGCCGGATCGCCGGCATCGGCGCGGATCACGAGGATGGCGCGGCCCTCCTCGCTGACCGTGACGGACTCAAGCCAGTCTGCTTCGCCGAGCGCCGCGCGGATGGCGCCAGCGGCCTTTTCCCGGGATTTCTGTTTCGATCCGAACATTGGCGTAATCCCCAGGCAGACAGTGTCTTCAGAAGCGCGCCGACGCTGCCTGCCCGGTGAAAGCAGCCGCTCCGGCCCGCTGATATGCGGCATTTTTGCTGCACAGGGGTACCGATTTAGGGTGCATGGCGCAGCAGACGGTCTATATAGGCGGGAAAAGCAGATTTCAGGAGGCAATATGCCTTGGGACGACAAGACGAAAGGTTCCGGCCCCTGGGGCGGGGGCGGTTCAGGCAGCAATGGCGGCGAAGGGGGCTCTCCCTGGAACCGGCCCGGTAAACAGGAAGGCGGCAAGGATCAGCCGGCCGATCTGGAAGAACAGATGCGCCGGATGCAGGAACGTTTCCGTCAGCGCCGCGGCGGCGGCGGTGGCCGGCGCGGCGGACGCGGCAGCGGCGGCGGGGGCGGCGGCGGTCTAGGCCGCGGCATCGGCCCGCTCGGTATCCTCGTGATCGCCGGTGTCGGCCTCCTTGCTTGGCTCTCCACAAGCGTCGTCATGGTCGATCCGACCCAGCAGGCGGCCGTGTTCCGCTTCGGCAAATGGCAGGCCAATTACGGACCCGGCCTGCACTTCCACATGCCTGCCCCGATCGAGCGTCATGTGCTCATCCCGGTGGAGCGCCGGATCGAGACGCGTATCGGCGCGACCCAGGATGAGAGCCTGATGTTGACCCAGGACGAAAACATCGTCGACATCCAGTTCTCGGTGTTCTGGAAGGTCGATACGCAGAACCCTGAGGACTATGTCCTCAATGTGCGCGGACCCCAGGAGACCGTCGCGATGGTCGCTGAGTCTGTCATGCGCGAGGTTGTCGGCAAGACGCGCCTGCAGGTGCTGATCACCACAGAGCGTGACAGGGTGCAGCAGGAAGTGGCCGAGCAGATCCAGGCCCTGCTCAACGAATACCGCGCCGGTATCGAAGTCCTGTCGGTTCAGATCGACCGGTCCGATCCGCCCCAGCCGGTTATCGAGGCGTTCAACGATGTGAACGTCGCCGAACAGGATGCGGAAACCCGCACCAACCAGGCTGCGCAGTTCGCCAACGAAATCGTCCCGCAGGCCCGCGGTACAGCCCAGCGGCTGCTGCAGGAAGCGGAAGCCTACCGCGACCAGATCGTCGCCGATGCCAATGGTGAAGCGGCCCGTTTCGACCAGATTTACGAGGAATACCGCAAATCGCCGCGTGTCACGCGTGAGCGGATGTATCTTGAAACCATGGAGCGCGTTCTGGAGCGGTCAGACAAGCTGATCCTCGACCAGAATTCCGGCGCCGTGCCCTATCTGCCGCTGGACCGTGCTCGGGCCCAGCCGAACACCGGAGGAAACCGCTGATGCGCGCATTCGGTTGGCTTATCCTGATCCTGTCCGTCATCGGACTGATCATCGTATCGAACGTCTTCTTCATCGTGCGCCAGTCGCAGCAGGCCATTGTGCTTGAAGTCGGCCGTCCTGTGGCGATCATCAACGCGCCTGGCACCGATCAGGCCGGTCTGCACATGAAGATTCCGATCTACCAGCAGGTCGAAATTCTCGACAAACGTAACCTCGGCCTCGACATCCAGGGGATCGAAGTCATCGCCTCCGACCAGCGCCGCCTGCGTGTTGACGCATTCGTCCGCTGGCGGATCAGCGACCCGCTGCGTTACTATCAGCGCTTCCGCACGGAAGATGCCGCGCAGAACCAGCTGAACCGGATCACGACCTCGGCGATCCGGGAAGCGCTCGGCGATGTGCCGGTCCCGGAAATCATTTCCGGCTCGCGCGCGGCCCTGATGAATCGCATCCGCGACGGCGTGAACCGGAGCCTTGCGACCGACGGCATCGACATCATCGATGTTCGCATCCGCCAGGCTGACCTGCCGCGCGAAGTGGCAGACGGTGTCTACAACCGGATGCGCACGGCGCGCCTGCAGGAAGCCCAGCGCATCCGTTCGGAAGGCGAGGAGCGGGCCCGCCTGATCCGCGCCCAGGCCGAACGCGAAAAGACAGTGATCGAAGCCCAGGCCCGCGAAGCGGCGGAGCGTATCCGCGGTGAGGGCGATGCCCGCGCCACCGAAATCTACGCGACGGCCTATAACAAGGATCCGGAATTCTTCCGCTTCCAGCGCGCGCTCATGGCGTGTGACAAGGCACTCCAGCAGGGCACCCAGCTCGTCATCGCGCCGGGTTCACTCGGAGTGTGCGACCAGTTCTTCGACAGCGCCCGCACCGCCGGCGGTACGCGCTGAATGAAGGCCGGGCGATGAACGCCTGGACCGTACTGCTCGCCGGTTTCGGTGTCTGGCTTCTGGTCGAGGGTGCGCTCTGTGCCCTCGCGCCGGACTATATGCGCCGCATTGGCCAGCTGCTCTCCAGCATCCCGCCGCGCGACCTGGCCCTTGGTGGCCTGGTCGTTGCGGCGGTCGGTGCGGCGCTCCTGATCCTTGCAGTTCGCACAGCCTGAACCTGTTGCAACCCGCGGCCAAAGCGCCATAGTCAGGGGGTGGAAACACCAGCCCCGCGCTGATTGGCCCTCTAGGGAGCAGCCCCGACCATGAACCGGACCGCCATTGCGGCCTTTGCCCTGATGACCGCTTTCCTGCCGCCCGCCCATGCGCAAGGCGCGGGAAGCCTGTCGCGTCCTGAAGCGCCCGCTGATGCGAAGAGCGCACCCCAGAGCTTCAGCGCCCTGTCAAAGCGCCTGATGCCAGCGGTGGTCAATATCTCGACCTCACAGGTCGTCGCCAGCCGCCTGCCAACCTTTCCGGAAGGCTCGCCAGCGGAACGGTTCAATGAATATTTCGGCCGCAATGATGACGGCTTCCAGCGCCGCGGCTCGCTCGGTTCCGGCTTTCTGATCAGCGCCGATGGCTACATCATCACCAACAATCACGTTATCGACAAGGCCGACACGATCGAGGTGACCTTCTCCGACGGGCGCACGCTGCCGGCGACGATTGTCGGGCGCGACCGGGATACCGACATCGCCGTTCTGAAAATCACCTCGCGCTCACCGCTGCCCTTCGTCGACCTCGCCGACAGCGACACGGCTGAAGTCGGCGACTGGGTCATCGCAATCGGCAACCCGCTCGGTTTCGGCGGCTCGGTCTCGGCCGGCATCATCTCGGCCACCGGGCGCGACCTGAACACCGGCCGCTCCGACAATTTCATTCAGACCGATGCGGCCATCAACCAGGGCAATTCCGGCGGCCCGCTGTTCAATCTCGCTGGCCAGGTCGTCGGCGTGAATACCGCGATCATCTCCCAGTCGGGCGGCTCGATCGGGCTTGGCTTTTCGGTGCCGTCGAACACCGTGAAACGCATCTCGCAGCAGCTGATCCGTGACGGGCGGGTTCAGCGCCCCTGGCTCGGCGTGAATGTGCAGGATGCGGACGAATCCCTGATCCGCGCCTATCGCGCGACCGGAAAGACCGGCGCGATCGTCACGCGGATCACCGATGACAGCCCGGCGGCCAAGGCGAAACTGCAGGTAGGCGACCTTGTCCTCTCGATTGACGGGCGCAGCGTAGCCGGCGTGCGGGACATGACCCGCCAGCTTTCGGAAAAGGCAATCGGCCGGCCCGTCACCCTCACGATCGTGCGCGATGGGCGCCAGCGCGACGTTGCGGTCACCCTCGGCGAGCTGCCGGATGAGGACGAGGCGGTCACGGCGCCGCCCGGCGAGACGGTCGGCATGTCGAACGATCTCGGCGCCGACCTCGTTGCGCTCGACGACGACATCCGCCGCCGTTTCGGAATCCCGCGCGACATGACCGGTGTCGCCGTCACTGGCGTTGCCACGCGCGGGCGGGCCTATGACAGGCTGCGCCGGGGCGATGTGATCGTAGAGGTCAACTTCAACCCGGTCGCTACGGTTCCGGATGTCCTCAAACGGCTCGAGACAGCGATGCAGACGCCGAACCAGCCGATCCTGATCCGCGTCAAGCGCCGGGGTGAGGCGGGCGGCTGGTTCGACCAGTTTGTCTCGATCGAAATCCGCCGCTAGCTGTACCTGACGCGCCGGCAGGCGGGCTTGTCCGGTCTTTGCAGCCATTGACCTTGCGTCACGCGCCCGCTTATCGTTACAAACTGTGCGGATTAGCCTCGCCAAGTGCGTCAACGCACGCTAAGGACACGGCAAATCTACCTTCTTAGGGCTGAGGCAGAGACATGATCCATCCTTCCCTGATTGCGATCGCCGCCATTGTAATCGTGTTCGGCATCCTGAATCTTATCGAGTTCAAGCGCCTCGACTGATTGGCTCAGGGAGCAGGCTGTGCCCGACCCCGTCCTGCTCATTTCCCTCTTCGGCGGCCTTCTGCTGATGGCGCTCGCCGGAGACGTGCTTGTGCGCGGCGCCTTGGGCATCGGCCGGGCCATGGGCATTTCCCCGTTGGTCGCGGGCATCTTCATTGTCGGTTTCGGCACATCTGCGCCGGAGATGGTGATCTCGGTCAATGCCGCGCTGTCGGGCAATCCCGGCCTTGCGGTGGGCAATATCGTCGGCTCGAACATTGCCAATGTGCTGCTCGTCGCGGCCATCCCGGCGCTGTTCTTCACCTATCAGGCAGGCGGCGCTGGCCAGGGGCGCGCCATCATTGCCCTTCTCATCGCCACCACCGCCTGGATCGTGATGACTTCGATCATGCCGCTGACGCCGCTGATCGGCATCTGCTTCCTGCTGATCCTGATCGGGTTTACCGGCTACAGCATCTTCGCTGCCCGGCATGATGAGATTGCCGGCCATATCAGCAGCTATGCCGATGCCCGCAGCTTCAATCCGCCGCTCTGGCGCGCGCTGATCTACGCCCCGCTCGGCATTGCCGGCCTGGTCTATGCCTCCGGCCTGATCATCACCGGCGGCGAAGGCGTGGCGCGCGGCTTCGGCGTTTCGGAAGAAGTGATCGGCCTCACCATCCTCGCGGTCGGCTCCTCGCTGCCGGAGATCGGCGCCTGTCTGGCCGCGGCCTTCCGCAAGCGCGGCGATGTCGTCACCGGCAATATCCTCGGCTCGAATGTGTTCAATATCTTCGCGGCCGGCGGCGTGATTTCCCTCTTCGGGCCGATCGAAATCGCGCCGATGTTCCAGCAATATGATCACTGGGTGATGGCACTCGCTGCCATTGCCTTTGCCGGTGTGGTCATGATGCGCGCGCGGCTCGGCCGGCTGGCCGGGCTGCTCCTGTTGCTGATCTATGCGGCTTACATCTATGGTCTTGTCACCGGCGTGAACCTTGCCGCGCTTGCGGATCTGGTTTCCGGATGACACCAGGGGCTGCGCTGGTAACCGGGGCCGGCGGCCGTATCGGCCGGGCGATGGCCGAGGCACTCGGCGCCGATGGCTGGGCGGTCGCCGTTCACTACAATCGCTCCGCCAGCGGCGCGAAGGAAACCGCCGATGCGATCCGCAGGGCGGGCGGGCGTGCCGGAATCCTCGCCGGAGACCTCGCCGACGACGCGCGGCGCAGTTCGCTTCTGGCCGAGGCCGGGTCAATCCTGGACCGTCCCGTCACGCTTCTGGTCAATTCGGCGTCCACCTTCGAGGATGACAGCGCAGCCGGCCACACCCGCGAAGACTGGGACCGGCATTTCGAGACGAACCTGCGCGCGCCCGTGCATCTTGCCCAGCAGCTGGCCGCCGCCCTGCCGCCCGGCGAGAAGGGCCTCATCGTCAATCTGATTGACCAGCGCGTCCTGAAACTGAACCCGCATTTTTTCACCTACACGCTCTCCAAGGCGGCGCTCTGGCAGGCGACGAAGACAATGGCACAGGCCTTCTCGCCGCATATCCGCGTCAACGCCATTGCGCCGGGACCGACACTGCAGAGCGTGCACCAGACGCCGGAAGCCTTCGCCGCCGAGCGGCGCGCGACGTTGACCGGCGAAGGCAGCTCTCCGGAAGAGATCGTCCGGGCACTGCGTTATCTGGTCTCCGCCAGCAGCGTCACCGGCCAGATGATCGCCTCCGATGGCGGCCAGCATCTGATATGGCAGACGCCCGACACCCAGGTATGACGCGGCAATGAATTTCTCCTCTGACACCTCCGCCCCGGCCCATCCAGCGGTGCTGGAAGCGCTTCTCAACGTGAACACCGGCCCGGCGCCGAGCTATGGCGCCGACAAGGTGACAGAGCGCCTGCGCGCCCGCCTGTCGCGCCTGTTCGAGACTGAGGATTTCGATTTCTGGATCACGGCGTCGGGCACCGCCTCGAATGCGCTGGCGCTGTCCTGTTTCTGTCCGCCGACCCATTCGATCCTCTGCCACCACGAGGCGCACATCCAGATGGATGAGCGCGGCGCGCCGGAATTCTTCACCGGAGGAGGCCGGTTGCACCTGATGCCGGGCGAGGGGGCCAAGATCGATTTTGATGTGTTCAAGGATTATCTGGACGAGCTTGACCCGCGCTTCGTGCACGCCACGCCGCCCGCCGTTCTGTCACTGACAAACCTGACCGAATGCGGCCTTGCCTATGCCCCTGCAGAGATCGCGCGGTTTGCGAAGCGGGCGAAATCCGGCGGCCTTGCCGTGCATCTCGACGGCGCGCGCTTTGCCAATGCGCTGGTGCATACAGGCGCGAGCCCCGCCGAGATGAGCTGGAAGGCTGGCGTCGATGTGCTGACGCTCGGCCTGACGAAGACCGGCGCGATCGGCTGCGAGATCATCCTTCTCTTCGGCGCGGCGAAAGCGAAAGGCAAAGAGCTTCAGGCACGAGCGAAACGTTCGGGTCATATGCCGCCGAAGATGCGCTTCCTGGCGGCGCAGGCCGAAGCATTGCTTGCGGGCGGGCTGTGGCTCGACCTGGCGCGCCATGCCAATGCGATGGCGCAGAAGCTTGCTGCCATGTTCCGGGAACAACGGATAGATCTTGCCTGGGATGTTCAGGGTAATGAGGTTTTCGTCCTGCTCGACAAGCAGGATGTGCACGACCTGGTCGAAGACGGCGCGCTCTTCTATGAATGGCCGGGCGGCTCCAGCCGGTTCGTATGTTCCTGGGCAACCCGCGATGACGAGATCGCCAAGGTCCGCGATACGCTGAAACGGCCGACCTGGATTTAGGACAGACGCCGGCTCAGGGCGTGAGTGCCTTGCCGAGCCACACCTGCAGGGACCGGATGACGCGGCTCGAGTCTATCGGCGCAGACCGGCCGCCGCCGAGCAATTCCTGATGCAGGCTCATCACGAGGAGGGGAGAGAGGGCGGCCAGCGCGGCGGCGCGCAGTTCTGTCTCATCCTTCGGGGCGCCGGGGGTCGCGCGAAGCTTGTTGGCGACGGCGGCGAGAGCGGGCTCCAACACCTTTTCGAGATAGGCCTGGCCGATGGTTTCATCAGCGAGGCCTTCGATCAGGCCGAACGCATGTGCGCGGATAAAGCCGCCAAGACGCATGCCGGCTTCGGAGATGCGGAAATACTCCTCGAAAGCGGTGGCGGGATCGGTCGAGGGCGTCGCCACCATGGCCCAGAGCGGGGCGCCCTTGCGGCCGATATTGTCGAGGATGTCGAGGATCAGGCCATGACGGTCCTCGAAATAATGGCGCAGCGTCGGCTCCGAAACATTCATCGCATGCGCAAACTGGCGCAGCGACGGGCGGCGCAGGTCGGCCGAAAGGGCAAACTCCGTCAGCGCATCAAGCAGGGCAGCGCGCTTGGCGTCGAAATCGTGATTGCGTGCACCGGCGGGTCTCGGCATCAGGCACCTCCCCATCAGCCGCAGCAGGCGCGGCGCGGTCCCGGTTTCCTCTTTCACATCGGAGACTTTATCCGTCAACGCGTGCCGCTGCGCCGAAGCCGTAAGAAATTAGACCAGATGGCCTGTAAGCCGGGTTCTGTTCGCCCCTTTCGGGGTCTGGCAGCCATTCCTCTGGGACGTTCATTGCTGAACGCCTCGGCGCGACGCACCCGGGGCACGGGCGGCGGACAGCCCATCTGTGCCCCCTACTTGGTCTTGCTCCGGGCGGGGTTTGCCATGCCAGCCCTGTTGCCAGCGCTGCGGTGGGCTCTTACCCCACCCTTTCACCCTTACCCTTTGGCCGAAGCCGCGGGGCGGTTTACTTTCTGTGGCACTTTCCCTCGGCTCACGCCGGGCGGCCGTTAGCCGTCGCCCTGTCCACCTGGAGCCCGGACTTTCCTCCAGTATGGGGTTACCCCCATACCAGCGGCTGCCCGGCCATCTGGTCTTCGGGGGATATAGGGGGAGCGGGGGCAATGTGCAAATCGCCGGTCAGGGCGGCGCTCCGGCACCGGCGCAACAGGGGCCCGAAAACAAGAAAACGCGGTGGCTCGTGAGAGACACCGCGTCTTCCCGTGTGTTTCGAATCGGTCTACCGAGACACTGTGCTAGCACTCGATATCGGTCTTCGATCGACAGCGGGCTCTGGAGAATTCCCGTTCGAGCGGGAAGTCCGACCCATCACCCTCCGGCTCCGGACGTTCGCCGTTGAAGGCGCACGTTCCGTTCCGGTGCCTGCTTGCAACCGGGGGGTTGCGAGGCAGGCGTGACCGCCTGCTCAGCCATTGCTGGCGCGAGCTTTTTGGTCGCCGTGCTTCGGATCGTGCCCCGTTCACGGCTTACGGCTCCGTTTGGCTGGGTCTAGCTCCCGCCTCCCGGCCATCGCCTGCTTTATCCCTTCATCTCCGCCTGGCCCTTTGCTCGACCGGTCTCCCGGCTCCGCTCCTGACCCGGTTTCGTCCGGGGGCGATGGACTTGGCCTCCGATCCGTGGGCGGGTTTGCTCCCGCCGGGAAGTCGTTGGCTTAACGAAACGATCTCACAAGGTTTCGCCTGAGTCGAGAGGGAGTCCATAAATTTTCGCTTTGATCGGGAAGAATTGCACAGGTTCCATTACGGCTGTGGAATAATTACCGGGACGTGTTGAAAAAGCAGCAGAAAAATCCGGACAGGGCGGAATCCCTTCCGGTGTTGCCTGTAAATCTGGGCCCTGCGGATGGCGCATGGCGCGCGATTGATCCGGGGACGGTATTCTTACTCTACTCACTTGGTGGTGCTGTCCCCGGCGTCCCGGCGCATGCTCCATCCGCAGTCTGGCAGCCGCAAGGCGTCTCCTCCTTTCCGGAGCGGCCACCCGGCCCGGCAGGGCGAACTGCGCCTGCCTTGGGGTGAATATGGCCGGCGCCAGACCCGGTCGGATACGATCCGGGCAAATAATTGGCATCTGCAGCGGCGCCGGGGTGTTAAGGCGGGGGAAAGCGTGGACAGGCGATGGTCTACCCCGCACTTTTTTCCCGTGCCGGACCATGCAAGAACAGAACGGATGCTGCAGAAATTCAGACCTGACCTGATCGATCCCGTCTTCCGGGCGGTGGTGCGGCTGGTCCAGCCGGATGTTCGCATCGTCACCGGCGGCATTGCGTTCTACGCGCTGTTTGCGATCTTTCCGCTGATCTATCTCACGCTGACGCTGCTGACCTTCTTCCTGCCGCCGGAACTGGCGAATCAGCTGGCGAAACCCATCACCAATTTCTTCAGCGAAAGCGTCGAGCCGCTGACCTTTGAGGAAGTCCACACCATCCAGCAGATGACGCCCGCAGGGCTCAGCCTGCGCGCCTTCCTGGCGCTCATCCTTGTCCTGTTCACGGCGACATCCGGCGCCAAGGCGCTGATCACCGGCATCCGGATGATCGCTGGCACGGCCGGCCGGACGCGGTTCGCGCGCTTTCAGGGAACCTCGCTTCTGCTGACGGCGATGCTGATCCTCGTCGTCTGGCTGCTTGGCATCGCGCAGCTTGTGGCGACTGTGGCGTTGCAGGATGTCGGCGGGGAGGCCCTGCGCTTTGCGGCCGAGATCGGCGCGGTCGCGGACTCGCTGTGGATATCCAAGGGCATTGCGAGCTTCGTTGTCTTCTACATGATCCTCGTCATGTCGCTGCGCGGGCATGTGGCGCGCGGCACGCGGGCGCTGGCGGCCGGGGCCGGGGCGGCGGCCGTGGCCTTTCTCGGCGTGACCTTCCTGTTCCAGCTCTACCTGCACTATTCGGTGCTTGGCACGATCTATGGCGCGCTCGCCTCACTCATCCTCGGCTTTATCTGGCTTTCGGCGTCTGTTTCCTCGCTGCTGCTGGGCGCGGCGCTGGCGACCGAATGGTCTCAGGCCTGGGGCGAGGAGCCGCCAGAAGAGGCATAGGCGGCAGCTATCTCGCGGACACGCCGGAGCGTGCCGGCGTCTGCGATGCCGGTGATGGTGCCCGGCAGCCAACGGCGCTGGAAGGCGCGCAGCGCGGCGGGCACATCTGAGATGTCGTAACCGATGGCGGCAAGGTCCGCATTGAGACGCGATGTGTCCCCGCCTGACCAGACACAGGCCGCGCCTGTCTCAGGCTGGGGCCAGATGCCGACGCCGGCGGCGGCAAGGCGGGGCCAGGGGAAATGCTCGCCGGGATCGATCTTGCGGGTGGGCGCGATGTCGGAATGGCCGACGAGGCCTGTCTGCGCGATGCCATGATGCGCCATGATCTCGCGCGCGAGGGCGATGACGGCGGCGATCTGCGCGTCGGGATAGGCCGGCAGGCGGCCATCCGGGGCGGGGACGTCATGCCCGCCATTGACGATCTCGATGCCGACGGAGCGTGAGTTGAGGTCGTCCTGACCCCGCCATGTCGAGACACCGGCATGCCAGGCGCGGCGGGCCTCGGGCACAAGCCGCGTGATCCGGCCATCCTCCCAGACCATGTAATGGGCCGAGACTTTCGCCTCCGGGTCGCGCATCCGGGCGAGGGCCACCTCGCCGCTTTCCATGCCGGTATAGTGCAGCACCAACAGCGTGACGGGATGTTTCCGGTCATCATGGTTTGGGCTGGGTGCGTCTTCGATCTGCATCACGAATCTCCGGAAGCCACCTTCTTGCCGAGCGCGGCCTCCGGCATTTTTTCGTTCGGGCGCAGCGCAATGACAAGTACGCCGCTGAGCGAGACGATGGCGCCGAGGATGAGGCGCAGGGTGAGGGGCTCGTTGAGGAGGACAATGCCGAAGATCACGCCCCAGATCGGTGTCATCAGGGTGAGCGGGGAGAGGAGAGAGACGTCATACTTCTTCAGGAGGGTGTAGAAGGCCGAATGGCCGAACACCGAGACGCCGAGAATGGCAAAGGCGCTGGCGGCCCAGACCATCCAGCCACCATGAATATAGGCGTCGACCTGACCAGTTTCGAAAGCGAAGGAGAGCGCGAACAGCGGCGTAAAGCTGAACAGGCCAACCCAGGCCTGCATGCGCAGGCCGGAGATCTTCGGCATCGACTTCATGATGATGCCGCCGACCGAGCCGACAAAGGCCGAGGCGATGATGTAGAGGAGGCCGAACGAGACCGAGAAACTCGTCGGGTCGAAGGCGATGATGATGACGCCGATGAAGGCGAGGAAGATGCCGAGCGCCCGGCGCCAGCGGATCACCTCGCCGAGGAACATCATGCTCATCAGGGTGGAGAAGGGCACGCCAAGCTGGCCTGTGACGGCAACGGCAGAGGCCTCGGCATGCTGCAGGCCGATGAAGAGAAGCGTGAAATGCACGCTGCCGATCAGCAGCGAGACGAGGAAAAGGATGCGCAAATTCTGCGGGCGCGGCCAGAGGAAGGGCACGAGGCAGAGCGCAACGCCGAGAAAGCGCAGCGCGGCAAAAAAGATCGGCGGAATCGCCATATCCGCCACCGCCCAGCGGGTGACGACAAGGTTCAGCCCCCAGACAAGGCAGACGGCAAACAGAAGGGCAAAATCGCGCAGCGCCATGACGCTCCGGCCCTAACAGGCTTTGGCGGACAAGGGCAGGGGGCGCGTCGGGGTAGGGTGACGCAGGCGGAGGGACTGGGTTTCCGCCAGCTGTCTTTCAGCCAGCTGGCCTTCTCGGGGAAATCGCAGTGCGATTTCTGATCCCTCGAAGTCTCCCCTCCGTCCGCTTCGCGTCGTTCGGCGTGGGCGCCCCAACCCCCCCGGGTAAACGGGGGGCACCGCTGGGGCTGTGCGGGAACGGCATCAAAACGTTATTTGCCGAGGCGGTTCACCGGCAGCCGGAGATAGACCTGCCCATCGGATTCCGGGGGCGGGAGGTGGCCGGCGCGGATGTTGACCTGCAGCGAGGGCAGGATCAGGCGCGGGGCGGCGAGGGTCTTGTCGCGGCTGGTGCGCATCGCGACGAACTCGTCCTCCGAGATGCCGTCATGGACATGGATATTCCTTGCGCGGTGTTCGCCAACCGTGGCCTCCCAGGCGTACTCCGTGCGGTCGTCGGGAAGGTAGTCATGGCCGACGAAGATTCGGGTTTCAGGCGGCAGGGCGAGGAGCTTGCGGATCGAGCGGTAGAGCGCATGGGCGTCGCCGCCGGGAAAATCGGTGCGCGCGGTGCCATAGTCCGGCATGAAGACCGTATCGCCGACGAAGGCGGCGTCGCCGATCACATAGGAGACGCAGGCCGAAGTGTGACCCGGCGTGTGCAGCACACGGACGGTCTGATTGCCGAGCCTGAAGGTCTCTTCATCCTCGAACAGCGCGTCGAACACCGCGCCATCGGGCGTGTCAGGTGTCGGTCCGAAGACTGGGCGGAAGGTTTGCTGGACATCGGTGATATGCGCGCCGATGCCGACCTTTGCGCCGGTCTTCTGGCGGACATAGTCTGCGGCCGAGAGATGGTCGGCATGGGCATGAGTGTCGAGCGCCCAGATGATTGTGAGCCCTTCAGCTTCGGCGGCAGCGAGCACTTCATCAGCCGAACCGGTCGACAGGCGCGCCGGCGCGGGGTCGAAATCCAGCACGGGGTCGATGATCGCGGCATGGCGAGTTTCGCGGTCCCAGACGAGATAGGTGACCGTATTGGTATCGGTGTCAAAAAAGGCTCTGATCTCGGGCATGACAGTCTCCTGGCTCAGTTCAGGATGTATGTGGGGCTGGACAGTAAATTAGCAATATCTAATATATGTGTCCGGGTGCCGCAGTCAGGATAGCGCCAAAGCGCCGCCGAGGGGAAGCGAATGCGGCCTTGCCGGGCCGCAGCGGTGCATCCGGCTGATAGTATTCGCGATTGCCAAAAGCAGCCGATCTGCGAAAGCTTGCTAATCTCGCCACAAAGCGCTGATATAAATCTGGTACGGGTAAGACTACGGCCCCGGCAGAATGGCCGGGAAGGGAGATCTGATGATGGGCCTCATCTGGTGGATTTTGCCGTCGATTGCGGGTGTGACAGGCTTGATCCTGTTGTTCGCGGGCTTCGGAAAACTTGCAAATCTGAAGCCTTTTGCGGGTGTAACGCGCCTTGCCTTCGGGACCGGTTTTGTCGGGCTGGCTGGTGTGGTCGCCTTTGTCGGCCTCAACATCCAGACCTATAAACGCCTCACCTATGAGCGCCCGGTGGCGGTGGTGAAGTTTACCGCTGTGCCGGGGCAGGCGGACACATATGCCGCAGATGTGACCTTTGCCGACGGGCGCCACCTGTTGCAGGCGGACGGCACACAGCCGGTTTTCCGCGGCGATGAGTGGCAGATCGGCGCGCGCGTCATCAAATTCCGGCCGATGGCCAATATCCTAGGTTATGATTCGATCTACCGGCTCGAGCATATGCGCTCGACCCAGTCGATGCAGTTCTCCTCCGAAGTGGTGACCGAAGGGCGCCTCGACGGTCTCAGGATCGTGCCGGCAGAGCCGGGCATCGATGTGGCGAGGCTGGCCGACACCTATGGATCGCGTTTCGGGATCGACGCGGAGTATGGCTCGGCGACCTACCAGCCGATGGGCGACGGGTTCGAGTTCGAGGTGTCGATCACGCAGGACGCCCTGATTGCGCGCCCGAGCGAGGCGACGAGGGCCGCGATCCAGTCGCGGTCCTCTCAGGGCTTCGTGCCGAACAACCGGACCCAGTGATGAACCCCTGGGAGCGCTATATCGTACCCAGCCTGGTCGCCTGCGCCTGCTCGACGCGCCCGATCATGAAACAGCGCGAAAAGGTGGTGCCGAAGGCCGAGGGCGTCGTGCTGGAACTGGGCTGCGGCTCGGGCACCAATTTCGATCTCTATGATCCGGCAAAGGTCGATCATCTCTATGCGCTGGAGCCGGCGCCGGGGATGATAAAGAAGGCGCGCCGCAAGGCCGGTGAAATGGGTGTCGGCGCCAGTATCGAGTTCCTCGAAACCGGCGCCGAGGCTATTCCGCTCAAGGATCATTCCGTCGACACGGCGATCATCACTTTCGTGCTGTGTACAATTCCAGACTGGAAGTCAGCGCTGGCCGAAACGCGCCGTGTGCTGAAACCCGGCGGACGTATCCTGTTCACCGAACACGGCCTGTCGCCGGATGAGGGTATCGCCAAATGGCAGCGCCGGGTGGAGCCGGTGTGGAAGGCGCTGGCGGGCGGCTGCCACCTGACGCGCGACACGGTCGGCATGCTGCGCGAGGCCGGCTTCGAGCCGGAAGACGCCGAAACGATGTATCTGCCGAACACGCCGAAGATTGCCGGCTATGTCAGCTGGGGCGCGGCGCGGCCTGTGTGACGCAGGCAAGCGATATGCGGCAACCTCCCTATCTTCCTTTCCTTGCGGGCGCACTGAGCCTTGCGCCCGGGCTGAAGCCGATTCCGCCTGGAACATGGCTTGATCCGGATACGGAGGCTGAGAGCTGGCTGTCTGAGAAGCGCGCCCTGATGCAAGAGCGGCGGGCGGATGTGTTCGGCGCAGTGCGGGGCAGCGAAGCGGCGATGCGCGAAGCGGCAGATGCGGTGCTGGCGGCGGCGCCGGGCGCGGCGGAAGGCAACTGGGAAACACCGCTGGAGCACGCGGCGAGCGCGGTGTCGGACGATCTCTGCCTGCTGATGCGTGATGGCGAGGGGTTCTGGCGGCTGGAAGCGGGGAGCCTGTGCGCGCCGACTTTCTGGCGGCTGTCTGAAAAGATCGGGCAGCCGCTTTCGGGGCTGCATGATCCGGTGCCGGGTGCCAATCCTGGGATGGTCGGGCGTATCCACCGGATGTTCGATGCGCTGCGCCCCGGTCAGGTGCTGGAGCGTTTCAACTGGACGGTTCAGCCGGGTGCGGAGCGGTTTACGCCGAGCCAGGCGCCGTTCAAGACGCGCGCGGCGCACATGGGACCAGCCGACGCGCTGGATGCACTCTGGCTGCGGGTCGAGCGCCAGACCATCTCGAAGCTGCCGGAGACAGGAGCGGTGATCTTCACGATCCGGGTGGCGATCGATCCCTTGCGGGCCGCGCTTGCCGGGGCCGGACATGCGGCGGCGTTCCGGGCGGCCTGGGAAGGGATCGATCCGGTGCTGGCAGAGTATAAGGGCTGGCCGCACTATCAGGACCTCGTCATGGCGGCTCTGGCCGAAGCGGGAATCGGCGGCTAAACCGGGTGAGAAATGAGAGGGCGCGCAATGCAATACTGGCTGGTGAAATCCGAACCTGACGCCTGGAGCTGGGAGCAGCAGGTAAAGCGCGGGGACGTGGGCGAGGTCTGGTCCGGGGTGCGCAACTATACCGCGCGCAATCATATGCGCGAGATGAAGCTGGGCGACCGGGTGTTCTTCTACCACTCCAACCAGGGGCTGGAGGTTGTCGGCATCTGCGAGGTTTGCGAGCTCTCAAAGCCAGATCCGACAACGGACGATCCGCGCTGGGACTGTGTGACAATCCGCGCGCTCGCCCCGATGCCGAATCCGGTGAAGCTCAAGGATGTGAAGGCCAATCCGAAACTGGCGGAGATGAGCCTTGTTACCTCCTTCCGTCTTTCGGTCCAGCCGGTTACGGCTGCCGAATGGAAAGAGGTCTGCCGCATGGGCGGGATGGACCCCAAGACGCTGAAGGCGGTTTAGGGCTCAGGTGCCGGTAGGCTTGCGGTAGAGCGAGATGTGCATGCGGCTGCCTGCGGTGAAGGCCGCGCGGTCCCACGCGCCCCATCGGGATTCGGGTTCAAGCCCGGCGAGACGGGCCATCAGGTCGATCTCGGATGGCCAGGCATAGCGCATCGGAAGGGGCGTCATGCGGGCACCCTCCGGCGTGAAACGGAGATACTGGTATTCAATCACTTGTTTGACCGGATCATGGATCGCAGCTTCCAGGGTCAGCGAATGCCGGTCCAGATGCTTGGGTTTCAGGCTGCGGTGATCCCGGAACTGGGTGATGTCGGGCACGAAGGCTTCGACGAGGAATGCGCCGCCGGGTTCAAGCATGTCGGCGGCATTCCGGAAGCAGCGGAGCTGGGCCTCCTGGCTGGTGAGGTTGAACAGCGTGTTGAAGATCAGGAAGATGAAGCCGAAACGGCCCTCCGCCCTGACGTCCGACATGTCGCCCATAGTCACCGGGATCGCCGCGCCGCCGGGTTTTGCGCGCAGTTTTGCCACCATTTCGGGCGAGGCTTCTATGCCCGATATATCGCAGCCGCGCTGCGCCATTGGTAGAGCGATGCGGCCAGTGCCGATGGCGAGTTCGAGTGTGCGCTGGTCCCGGGAAAGGTCCGTCAGCAGATCAACGGCCGCGTCGGTTGTGCCGGGATCATGCAGGAGGTCATAGTCCTCCGCATTCAGCGCTCCGAAGGTTTCGGGGCCGTATCCTTTCATAAGAGAAGGCTATCTGCGGTCTGGTCGTGCATCCGTGCTGACTAGCATAGATTGCAGGGCGAGGCGAGCGCGAAGCAGGAGCTAACCCCTGTTGCCATCCTCAAAGCTCGCCAGCGTCCATTCGGCGAAAGTGGCAAGGTTGCCGCCGGTGAAGAGGAAGCCGGCAACGCCGGCGGCGCGGGCCGCTTCGAGGTCGGCGTCCTTGTCGCCGATGAGGAAGCTCGCCTCGCGCTTCACTGGGAAGTCCGACATGGCGCGCAGCAACATGCCGGGCTTGGGCTTCCGGTCGAAACTGTCGCGCCGGTAGCGCGGGTTCTCGCCCTCTTCATGGAAGGGGCAGTAATAGATCCGGTCGATGCGGGCGCCGGCCTCGGCCAGGCGGGCTTCCATCCAGCCATGCAGGGCATGCATGTCGTCTTCGGAATAATAGTTCCGGGCAATGCCGGACTGGTTGGTCACCACGAACACGAACCAGCCGCGCCGGTTGAAAGCGGCGATGGCGTCAGCTGCGCCTTCGACGAAATCGAACTCCTCCGGCCGGCTGACATAGCCCCTGTCGACATTGATGACCCCGTCACGGTCGAGAAAGAGGGCAGGGCGGAGCATGTTCATGGAAGTCCGATGTGGCAGCGCAGCAGAAAATTGCAATCCTCTCCAGAGGCGGGAAACGGCTCGACAGTCAAGGCATTGTGGCCAAGATTGCGTCCCGCGACGGGTCAGAGAACACCCGCGCGGCAATCGGGAGGGCTTAAAGTTATGGAACAATACATTCCGCTGATCGTCAGCGCGCTTGGCGGCATCATCCTCGGGCCGCTTGTGACAAAGCTGCTGGGCGGCAGCACCACTGCCGGCATCCTTGGCGGCATTCTCGGCGGCGTCGGTGCCCATTACGGGGCAGATGCGGCGGGTATCGGCCCGCTGTTTGGCAGCGATCCGGCTCTGATGCATCTGCAGAATTTCCTCGAGGGGGCTGCCGGCGGCGGACTGCTCGGGCTCATGGCGGGCGCTGTACTGAAGAAGCGTTGATCTGTAACGATTCCATCACAGGCCGCCGCAGAAGGTCGCGGCCTGCTTCTCCGGATGCAAACAAAATGCGCCGGTCTGTTTACATATTGCCGGGCGTGCATCCGCAGTAAGGATAACAGCGCGGTAACGCTTCTCGTGCACAGCTATGTCAGCAAAACGCGGGAGACGTTGGCCGATGGTGTTCGGGCAGGCAAATCAACTCGGCATGAGTGGGCACTCCGGCGTGTATGCGGACGGCAGCGCCGGCGTGATCGCACACCTTATCCTGCATGATCCGGTCCTCGTTCTTCTGGCGGCGATCGTCTGCATCGCCGGAACCTGGGTGACACTGAAACTGTACAGGCGCGCGGCAAGTGTTGCCGGCATGCAGCGCATGGGCTGGAACATTCTGACGGCCGTGGCCGCAGGCGCGGCGATCTGGTGTACGCATTTCATCGCGATGCTGGGCTTTGAGCCGGGCGTTGCCTTCTCCTTTGATCCCATTCTGACGATTGTCTCTCTGATCGTTGCGATCATCGGGTCGATTGCCGGATTCTCGCTGGCGACGAGCCGGCGCCTTCCTTCCGCGCCCGCATTTGGCGGTGCTGTACTCGGTCTTGCCATCGCTGCCATGCATTACACCGGAATGCTGGGATACTCTGTAAACGGAATTGTCACCTGGGCGATGCCGGTTCTGGTGGTGTCTATCATTTTTGCGGTCTCCCTGTCGGCGATCGCCCTTCACCTCGCGCTGCGGGGCCCGTCGGAGCGGCGCAACTGGATGGCCGTCGCCGCGCTGGTTGGGGCTATCGTCCTGCTTCACTTCACCGGCATGGAGGCGTTCCGCTTCGAGCCGCTCGGTGTGGCGCTGATTCAGCCGATGCAGGGGGCAATCCAGGCGCTGGCGCTGGCAATTGCCTGTGTCGGTTTCCTGATCATGGGTGCCGGAATCGCAAGCTATGTCGTTGATGAAAGCGTGCGCTCGGACTCCTTCGAGCAGATGCGGCTGATGGCGGTGACCGACAGCCTCACAGGACTGCCGAACCGTATCAGCTTCAACGGGCGCCTCGACCATGACCTCGAGAGCGCGGCCCGGCACGGCTCCAAAGTCGCACTCGTCTGCATCGATCTCGACCGGTTCAAGGAGATCAACGATCTGCGCGGCCACGCAGCCGGCGATGCGGTGCTCAAGACCGTTGCAGAGCGCATGAGCGCCGTGCTGCGTGAGGGCGAGTTTGTCGCGCGTCTCGGCGGCGACGAGTTTGCGGCGGTCAAGCGGATCGAGACGTCTCCGGAACTCTCCGACTTCCTGCACCGCCTCGAAACCCTGCTGCATGCCCCGATCCGGATCGACGGCTTCGATGTCGTGCCGGGGGCAAGCCTGGGTGCGGCGATCTTCCCGGACGATGCCGCTGACAAGCTGACCCTTGTCAGCAATGCAGACCTTGCCATGTACCGCGCCAAGTCAACGCCTGGCAGCGCGATTGCCTTCTACGACCCCTCAATGGACGAGATCGTCCGGAAACGGAGAGGTCTCGCCAATGACCTTCGCCTTGCCATGGAGGCCGGCGATCTCGATGTTCATTTCCAGGTGCAGAAGTCCATCGCGACGGGTGAGACCCGCGGCTATGAAGCGCTGGTGCGCTGGACCCATCCGGAGCGCGGCGATATCTCGCCGTCCGAGTTCATTCCGATTGCGGAGGAAAATGGCCTGATCCTCGAACTTGGCGAGTGGGTGCTGCGGACAGCATGCGCCCGTGCAGCCAGCTGGGAGCCGGCCTACAAGGTCGCGGTCAATGTCTCGCCGATGCAGTTTGCGCATGCAGACCTGCCGAAGATGGTGCTTGAAACCCTTGTGGAGACGGGCCTGCCTGCTCACCGGCTGGAGCTTGAGCTGACAGAATCGGCGATCTTCTCCGACAAGGAACGCTCGCTCCACATGCTGCGCCAGATCAAGGCAATGGGCGTGACGATTGCGCTGGATGATTTCGGCACCGGCTATTCCTCGCTCGACACGCTGCGCACCTTCCCCTTCGACAAGATCAAGCTCGACAAGTCCTTTGTCGAACAGATCGAGTCGAGCGAGCAGACGGCCGCCATGGTGCGCGCCGTGCTGGCTCTGGGGCGCAGCCTGAATATCCCTGTCTTGGCTGAGGGGATCGAGAATACCCAGCAGCTGTCGGTCCTGTCTGTTGAGGGCTGCGATGAGGTGCAGGGCTTCCTGCTCGGGCGCCCGCAATCGCTGAGCAGCCTGGTGCGCGATGGCGGGCTGACCCTGAAAACCAGCCCTGAGCCGCGCGCGGCGCATGTTCGCGGGCTGGCCGTCGACGCAACGGACGAGCCGGAGGCCGGGCCTGCGAAACGGTCGGCGCAGTCCTGACCGGCGGCGGCGCGCTTGCTGAAATTGTGAAATCGCACATGCGGCCCCTTGGCAACTGAAGGGGAAAGCTGCGATCCTCGGCGCATGGCCGGCAACATTCCGATCACCCGCAATCCTGTCAGCGCCGGGAAGGCCGAAGCGATCCGCCATGCGGTGCGTCTTGCGGTCCGGATGGGCGACTCACGCCTTGCGCGGCCGGATGATGCGCCGGGCCTGTTGGCCCTGGTCGCCGATCCGGCCGTGTTTGCCCCGATCTATACGCTGCCCCGGCCGCTGACAGAGGCGAGCATCGAGACGTTCATCGAGTCCCATATCATCGAGCGCGAGGCCGGCATCGGCCTGCTCTTCGTCCGCGAAGGCGAGGACGGGCAGATCATGGGGTATTCCGATGTACAGGTCTGGCCGGAATGGGGGGCGGGTGAACTTGGCGGAGCGCTGCATCCTTCTCTGCACGGGCAGGGCGCCGGAGGCCGCGGTGCGGCAGCGAGCTTCGCCTGGATGTTTGAAGCCCTTGGCCTCGATCTCATCTGCGAGACGGCTGCGCTCGACAATGTGGCGACCCAGCGCCTGCTCGACGGGCTCGGCTTCCGGCGCATGGGCGAAGTGACAAGTGAGCGTAGCGACGGCACCACGCGCGCGAGCCTGGTCTGGGAAATGACGCGGGAGGAATGGGCGGGACGGGATTACGCCGTTTGAGACTGAAGCTTACCGGCTCAGTTCCTTCATCGCCTCATCAAGGCCGCCCAAAGTCAATTCGAACATCCGGTGGGGCCCGATCAGCTCTCGGATGAGTTTGATCGAGCCGGTATATTCCCAGGCGCCTTCCTTGGTGGGGTTCAGCCAGACGAGGTTCGGATAGCGCTCGACGAAGCGCTGGATCCAGATGCCGCCGGCTTCCTCATTCCAGTGCTCGACCGAGCCGCCGGCATAGGTGATCTCGTACGGGCTCATGGTCGCGTCGCCGACGATAATTACTTTGTAGTCTGAAGGGTATTTGTTGAGCACGTCCCATGTGGGGATGCGGTTGTTCATGCGGCGGCGGTTGTCCTTCCACAGGCCCTCATAGGGGCAGTTGTGGAAGTAGTAGTATTCGAGATTCTTGATCTCGGATTTCGCCGCCGAGAACAGCTCCTCCATGATCCGAACGAACGGGTCCATCGAGCCGCCGACATCGAGCAGCAGGAGCACGGAGACGGTATTGCGCTTCTCCGCGCGCATCTCGATGTCGAGATAGCCCTTGCGGGCGGTGTTGCGGATTGTCTGGTCAAGGTCGAGTTCGTCCTGTGCACCCTTGCGGGCCCATTTGCGCAGGCGTTTCATGGCGATCTTGATATTGCGCGTGCCGAGTTCGACCTTGTCGTCGTAATTCTTGAATTCGCGCTTGTCCCAGACTTTCACGGCGCGGCGATGGCGCGACTTGTCCTGACCGATGCGCACGCCTTCCGGGTTGTAGCCATTGGCGCCGAAGGGCGATGTGCCCCCCGTTCCGATCATCTTGTTGCCGCCCTCATGGCGCTTTTTCTGTTCCTCGAGGCGCTGTTTGAGCGTCTCCATCAGCTTCTCGAAGCCGCCGAGCGCCTCAATCTCGGCCATCTCTTCCGGCGTGAGGAACTTCTCCGACATCTTGCGCAGCCATTCCTCCGGCAGGTCGGCGACATTGACGGCGTCCGACAGGGTGTCCAGGCCCTTGAAGACATGGCTGAAAACACGGTCGAACTTGTCGATATTGCGCTCGTCCTTCACCAGGCTCGCGCGGGCGAGATAGTAGAAGTCTTCCACCTCCATATCGATGACCTGTTTGTCCATTGCCTCCATCAGCATCAGGTATTCCTTCAGCGTCACTGGGACTTTCGCTTCGCGCAGTTCGTTGAAGAAATGGAGGAACATGGGGCAGGCCTTCGCTATGTCGTCGGCTCTGAAGATAGCCCCTGCAGGCGGCGCTGTCCAAGCTGACGCTGGGAAAAGGCAGTCATTGCCTGTTCATCAGCCCGCCATAAGCTGGCGGAATGAACAGGCTGGTGGTCCTTTTCCTTGCATCCATGACGCTCGGGGCGTGCAGCGCGACAGCGTCGCCTCCAGGGCCGCCGCCGGCAGGGCCGGCCCCCTTTGGGCCCCCCCGCGCCGGCGCGCCGCTCGGATTTGGGCCGGGACAGGCTGCCAGACCGGAGACCTGCCCTGAACAAGGAGAAGCCGATTGTATGCTGGAGGCGGCCTGGGAGGCGGCCCAGCGGCTCGGGCCCGAAAAGTTCAACCGGCTGAAGCCGGTCTTTGCCGAGACAATTGCCGGCGCCGCGGACCCCGCCCTCAAGGCACGCTGGCAGGCGCGTCTTGCAGGCGTTCGGCCGCCCGATCCGCCGGTGAACTTTGCCCGCCAGACCGCCGAGGCGGCGATTGCCGAGTATGGCTGGGAGGGTTTCTTTCAGCGGGCGCGCCTCGGACAGCCGCCGCTGAATTTCGGCCGGCCGGAAATCTTGGCGGCGGCGATCCCCCTTGCGCCCAATGCGATGGAGCGCGAGCGGCTTATCAACATGATGTTCGATCTCTCCGGCGCGCCAATGCCCGGCACCGATGGCCGTATCAGTCCGGACCGGTTCGAACGGGAAACCTTCGCCCATGTGCTGGCCGAACAGATGATGCGCGATTGCCGGAGCAGCCGTTTCGATCTTGCCCGGGTCTGGACGGCAGCGCCCGACACTATCCGGTACGATTTGTGGCAAGCCCGGATCGAGGGCGGGGCCGGTCAGCTGGCCGGCGCGGTGCGCCGGGGCGACGGCACGGACGATACCCGCCATGTTCGCCAGGCGCTGGAAGGCTATGGGGCGATTCTGGCGCTGGGCTATTGCCCGGGGTGACACCTGCGGCGCTCGAGGCCCTTTTCGCGGCGCCCATCTTGCGCCATAGGCTAACAGAATGACCCCGACCGACGAAACCGAAGCCGACCACCGGGCGCCGCCGCCGGAAGGCATCTGCGGGCCATCGGAAGTCACGGCGCTGTCGCATCTCTACCGCGCCGAAGTCTACCGCTCGACCGTCTGGCGCCAGCGGCTTGACCAGACAACCAACTGGGCGGTGATTTCGACCGGTATTGGACTGTCCGTGGCCTTTGCGAATGAGCGCGCCTCGCCGTTTCCGATCGTGCTTGTGGGCATGCTCTGCATCGTGTTCCTGATGCTGGAGGCGCGCCGCTACCGGTTCTTTTATGTCTGGCGTTTCCGGGCGCGGGTCCTGGAAATCTCATTCTATGTGCCCATCCTGCGCGGGGAAGGGACGAAGATACGCCTCGACCAGGGCACGGCGCTGTCGGATGACTACGAGTCGCCGCAATACCGGATCTCGATGATCCGCTGCATCGGGCGGCGGCTCAGGCGCAATTATGGCTGGATTTTCGCGATCCTCGGCGCCGCCTATTTCGCCAAGATCGCCATCCATCCCGTGGATGTAACCTCCTGGGAGCAGTTCTTCCGGCGCGCTCATATCGGGCCGATCCCCGGCTGGATTGCTATTTCGGCTGGCCTCGCCTTCCATGCGGGCTGGATCGGGGTCGCCTGGAAAACCTGGTGGGACGAGCGGATCGACAAGACCAAGATGGCCGACTTCCTCAAGAGCCGGGACGATGTGAACTTTGTCCGCGCGGCCAGCGCACACGATAGCACGCTCGGCTAGCCCTCGCTGCGCGCCAGCAGGTCGTCGGTCACTTCCATCATGAACAGCGGATCGGGGCCTTCCGGAGTCTCGCAGACAGCGTCGAGGAAGGCTGCGCGGGTCTCGGGGTCGTCATAGTCCATTTTCTGGTCGAAGGCGCGGCGCCAGGTTTTCTCGTCCGGCCATTCGGCATATCCGACGAAGCGGCCATCGGCGTCGCGGTGCAGGCGTGAGCCATAGCTGCCATAGCGTTCGCGGATGAGTTCCGTGCCGCGCCGCCAGGCACGCCGGAACTGGTCCTCCTTGTCCGGATGAACCCGCCACCAATAGACTGCGATGAACATGGCCTGCCTCCTGAGTCAGCGCTGCGTATGCAGGCTGAACGCATGAGACAGGAAACCGATCCGGCTATAGCGTCAGGCTTTCTCGGCGACGAGATGGGGCTGGGTCACGCCCTTGCCGGTCACGATGCGGCAGTTGGTAAAACCAGCTTCCTCTGCCATCCGGAACAGGTCCGCCTCGGTATAGGCGACCGCCGCTTCCGGGCTTTCCAGGCTTTCGACCCGGGCGAGGCCCATCTGGTGCTTGAAGGTGTGGCGCGTGCCATAGGTCGGCGGCGGATAGTCGATACAGAAGACCGAATGGGAAATGATCCCGCCCTTGCGCAGGATGCGCCCGCTTTCCTTCAGATAGTTGCGCGCTTCCGGCTCCAGCAGGTGGGTGAACAGCGAGGTCGAGAAGATGAAGTCCTGCGTGCCGTCTTCGATCGGCAGGCGGTAGGGCGCCTCGGCCGCCGGGATGTCCGCCTTGCCATAGGTGTGGCTCTTGTCGCTGGAATCGAGCCAGGTGAAGCGCTCGTCATAATTCCGGCGGCACCAGGCCAGTGCCTCGCCGTCGATATCGACGCCGGTATAGTGACCAGTATAGCTCTGGCCGAGCGTGTTGATGTCGCGCAGGTGATGGGCATAGCGCCCGCAGCCGCAGCCAAGGTCCACGATATTGCTGTCGAAGCGCACCCAGCGCTCAGCAAAGGCGAAGATCCAGAAATGGCTGGAATAGAAGAACTGAAGCTGGTTGGAGAGGATTTCATCGCCGACCCCGACGCGCATCCGCAGATGCGCGGGCGGCAGGCCGCGGAAGCCCTTGACCACGGCGCGGGGCAGGAGATCGGCCGTGTTGAGAGCAAATTTGAACAGCGGGTTGAAGGTCAGGAGTGCGCCGGATGGCACAAACCTGCGCACGAACCGGTGCAGGGGCGAACCCCGCATCGAGGTGTTCTTGTGCTCCCGTGCCGGAGTGGCGGCCTCGGCGGTTTGCTCGGGGTTCATGGTCACCTCTAAGATGGCGCCGCCGGAGGGTCCGGACGCATTCAGCCCATCAATGCAATATCGGGACCAGCGTCCCTACCCAAGCGATATTCCGCCTTTCACTCCGAAATGGACGCGTGGCGATTAATGTACTGGCTGAAGCGAGCCGTCAGCCCGCCGGGCCTCGGCGTCCGCCGCCGCCTTGTCCGCCGCCTTCGCTGCGGCGGGAGAGGAAAGCGAGGCGTTCGAACAGGGCGACGTCCTGTTCGTTCTTGAGGAGGGCGCCGTGGAGCGGCGGGGTCAGGCGGTCGGGGTCATTTTCGCGCAGCGTCTCGAGGTCGATATCCTCATTCATGAGCAGCTTCAGCCAGTCGAGCAGCTCCGAGGTGGACGGCTTCTTCTTCACGCCCGGCAGTTCGCGCATCGAATAGAAGGTCGAGAGCGCGTCGCCCACCAGCTTCTTCTTGATGCCGGGGAAGTGCACGTCGATGATCGCGCGCATCGTCGGCTCGTCCGGGAATTTGATGAAGTGGAAGAAGCAGCGGCGCAGGAAGGCGTCCGGCAGCTCTTTTTCATTGTTCGAGGTGATGATGACGATCGGGCGCTGTTTCGCCTTGATTGTCTCGCCGGTCTCGTAGACGAAGAACTCCATCCGGTCGAGCTCCTGCAGGAGGTCGTTCGGGAATTCGATGTCGGCCTTGTCGATTTCGTCGATCAGCAGGACGGGGCGCTTCTTGGCGGTGAACGCCTCCCAGAGTTTGCCCTTCTTGATGTAGTTCTTGACGTCCTTCGCACGCTCCTCGCCCATCTGGCCATCGCGCAGGCGGGAGACCGCGTCGTATTCATACAGGCCCTGATTGGCCTTGGTCGTGGACTTGATGTGCCATTCGATCAGCTCGGCGCCGAGGGCCTTGGCAACCTCAATGGCCAGGACGGTCTTGCCGGTGCCGGGCTCACCCTTGACCAGCAGCGGGCGTTCCAGCGTGATGGCCGCGTTCACTGCCACCCGCAGGTCGTCCGTTGCGACATAATCCTTGGTGCCCTCGAACCGCATTCGCCTCGTTCCTTCGTCCTGAATAGTTCTTCGGCACAATAAGGCCGCGCAGCATGCGGGCAAGCGCTGACCTGAAGGAAACTGCTGCACTGCGGAATCGAATTTCCTTAAGGGAAGGGCGAAAGCATGGTAAAGAGGAATGGCCATGCGCGCCGCCACAGGGGCTCAAGCTTCAACGATAGCGTCGCACCGGAATCAGGCAGGCTGGCCCGTCGGGCTGGCCCGAAGAAACCGGCCCAGACCTAATGATCCAAACGCCTTCGGGACGAGGGGCGCATGGCCCCTAAACCCCGGTAAAGATATCGAAAGCAAGCGTTAACGCCTTTGTGCAAATTTCCGGTAGTCCCAGAAGCGGGAATCGGAACGCGCATGCCGTTGAAACTGTCCCTCAAGCCCGGCGAGACCTTTGTGGTCAACGGCGCTGTTGTACGCAATGGCGACCGGCGCGGCGTGCTGCTTCTGGAGACACAGGCCCGAATTCTGCGGGAAAAGGACATCCTGGACCCGTCCGACGCCTCCACACCCGCCTCGCGCGCCTATTTTGCTGTGATGCAGATGTATCTGCTGGGGGAAGTGGACGGCCCGCTCTACAATCAGACCGCTGAAGCCCTGGCAGGCCTTCTGGCCGCAATGCCGGACGCGCGCGACGATATCCTGCAGATTTCGGCCGATGTCGTGGCCGGCGATCTCTACAAGGCGCTCAGCCGCTGCCGCAAGCTGATGCCGGTGCCTGCCGGCCCGGAGGCGGCATGATGGCCGATGGCAGCCCCTTGCAGGCGCGCACGCTCCGGAGCGAGGTGCTCAGCAGTCTCGAAGACGCCATCCGCCGGCTGGAAAACGGCAGCGGCGAGGGGCTGGCGGTCGATCTCGGCGGCGGACGGGTGGCACGCGCCGACAGCCCGCGCGGCAATGAGGGTCTGCTGCAACGACTGCGCGGCCACCGGATGCTGATGGCATTGTCTTCAAGCGGCGCCGACCTGGCGCGCATGAAAGCCCTGCCGGCAGACGTGCAGGTCGCACCGGCAGTGCGCGAAATCCTTGACGCGGCAATGCGCAAGGCCTAGCGGGCGGCGCGCATGTCCCCCGAACTGATCTCCCTTTTCACTGCGGCTTTCGTTACCTTCTTCGTGCTGATCGATGCACCGGGAGTGGCGCCGATATTTGCGACCCTGACGGCCAGTGGCTCACCGGCTTATCGGCGGAAGATGGCCTACAAGTCGGTGCTTGTCGCAACGATCATCATGCTGCTGTTCGCCTTCGGCGGCGCCTGGCTGCTGGAAGCGATGCATATCTCCATCGATGCGTTCCGGGCCGCCGGTGGGGTGCTGCTGTTCCTGATTGCGCTCGACATGGTGTTCGAAAAGCGCACCGAACGGCGTGAACACCGTGCCGAAGAGGTGCTTGAGGAAAGCCGGAAGAATCCAGAACCGGACGATATCTCGGTCTTTCCGATGGGAATCCCGATGATTGCCGGGCCGGGCTCCATCGCCACGGCCATGTTCTACATGACCGAAGCCCAGAGCATCATCCATCAGGGCGTGGTTCTGGCAGCGATCGGCCTCAACCTGTTGATAACTCTGGTCATCTTCCTGCTCGCCGGGCCGATCGTGCGGGTCATGGGCGCCAGTGTCGCCGGCGCTCTGACGCGCATCCTGGGGGTCATCCTGGCGGCGTTGTCGGCGCAGCTGATCATCGACGGCGTCCGGGGCGCGTTCGGGATCGGATAAGGCCGGGCCTCGTCAGGCGCCTTGCGGCTCAGCCTTGCGTTTGGGCAGGCGTATATACAGGCGCACCGTCGACAGCATGACCCAGAACAGCAGCATACCAGCGGCCGTCAGGCTCATGATTTCCAGCACCGTGTTATAGCTCCAGATGATCCCGGCATCGGCGATCTTCAGCGCATCGGGCCCGCGCTCGCGCACCAGCACGATCAGCCGCTCGCCGCTCGCCTCGGCCAGCATCCGCGCGCGCCGCAGGTCCGTGCCGTCGTCGATGATCGCCAGGATCGTCAGCGCACCGCCCGGGCTCGTCTGCGTCGCGAGGCGCTGGATCTGCTCCAGGTCGGCCTCAAGGATGGCCAGGCCCGCCGAGTCAATGGACGCCGTATAGGCTGCCCGGACACGTTCGGCGCGCACATCGCTCGTCGCGAGCGTGCTGAACGCCTCCTCGAGGGCCGGCCCCAGCGCGGCGTCGGGCAGGGCGGCATCAACGCGCTCACCCAGATAGGCAGCAAAGCGGGGCGTAAGGCGCTGTGAGCGCCTCGCCGATTTCAGGATCGAGACCGACAGGGCGGTGGCATCCGACAGACCATCGCTGATATCCTGCTGGACCAGGCCGATACCGGTCAACTTGACGACGAGTTCGTCCGAACGGTCGCCGTCGAGCCAGCGCTGGGACATGGTCGCCAGGTCTGCATAGCTGCCGAGAATCTGGAAACGGCGTTCATCTTCGCTGCGGACATTGGCCTGCAGCACCACAGGTTCGGCGTCTTCGGCGGCGGCAGGCGGCTCGGTTCCGGCAATCGCGTCCGCGACATTATCAGGCGGTTCGCCGGGCGTGTCGTCCGCTTCGGCGGCCTGCAGCGGGCTGGAGGGTGGATTGAAACGCTCGGTTGCTTCGATCCGTGAAGTGATCGGTTCGGGCAGCTTCTGCATCGCGGCCCGGATCAGGCGTTCGTCGTCCGTGCCATGTATCTCGGCTTCTGCCCGAACCCGGACCTGTTCACCGATCTCGCGGCCGAGCATCTGCGGGGCGGCAAGCAGATATCCGCGAACCGCCGACATGTTGCGTGCGTCGAGTTCGGCGATGATCCGGTCTTGCCAGTAAGCCAGTTTGCGCTCGTCATCGCGCGGCCCGATCGTTGCCAGTTCCTCTTCCAGCCTGGCTTTTGCCTTGTCGAGTACGTCGGCGGCGCCTTCGCGCGACACCAGGTCCTGATCATAGGCATTGGCAACGGCCCGCGCGCCGATAACCGGCAGCAGGATCAGCAGTGAATTGAACATCACCGCCAGCATCCAGCCGGCTTTATGGGAACGTTCTTTCCGTTGACGGGCCATTCGGACGTTCGACCATTTGAGCAGGCGTGTAGGGGACAAACCCATAGAGCGTGCCGGGGGTGCAAAGATCAAGGGGTGGTCTGCAACTTGCACTGTCCACAGCGCCAGTTGTGGGGCATGGAAGCTGTTACTGACAGTGTTTCGGCATGTTTTTGTCGTAATTGTCTGAAAACAAAGGATTTACCAACGCAGTCAAGGTGATTGCAGGGAATCGAGGGTCGCTCTATATGGCACGCAAACGAGTGAAGGAGTCTGCCGTGAGTATCGACCTCTCAGACGATTATCGCCCCTCGGACGACGAAGAGTTCATGAATGAGCGCCAGCTGGCCTATTTCAGGCGTCTGCTGGAAGACTGGAAAGCCGAAATTCTCAACGGCGCCAAACAGACGATCAACAATCTGCAGGATGAATCAGGTTCGCTGCCGGATATTGTCGACCGCGCTTCGGCCGAGAGTGACAAGGCCCTCGAACTGCGCACCCGCGACCGCCAGCGCAAGCTGATCTCCAAGATCGACTCGGCCCTGCGCCGGATCGAGGACGGCACCTACGGCTATTGCGAAGCGACCGGCGAGCCGATCGGCCTGCGCCGCCTTGAAGCGCGCCCGACCGCCACCCTCAGCCTCGAGGCGCAGGAACGCCATGAGCGCAAGGAACGTACGCTGCGCGACGACTGATGCAGGCAGCCCGGCCACACAAATTGCGAACAGCAAAAGGCGGCGTTCCGGTGAAGGAGCGCCGCCTTTTTCCCATGCATCATTCCCCACGCCTTTGGCGGCAAGGTCTCTGTAAGTGAGCTTCTTTCGGGCTACGGGAGCATCATCGCCCGGAGTTCCGAATCACCCCTTACCAAGCCCTGAGCAGGGGGTTAAAGTTTCGCAGTCTTCTGTGAATCCCTTCGGGGGCCGCTGTTAATAACCCCGCCTCGCCGAGTTTCCTAACGCGCGGTTAACTCTTTCCGGGCGAATGTCGGGCGATGAGCATGCCGCCCGAAACCAGCCATCCTCACGCGCCCCGCCCGGCTGCAGCGGAAGAGGGATGGGATGTGTCTCCCAGGCTGCGCCGCCGGATCATGGCCGATATGCCGCCGCCGAGACCGCCGATCGATCCGGACCGGCGGATCCCGACCGCGCGGGGCATCCTGTCGCCGGCGGAAATCGAAATGCTGCTGCGCCCTGACCTGTCGGATATGGATGATCTGCCGGTGGCGGAGCCGGAGGTGCGGCGTGTCCCTGAACTGAAGCCTGAAACAAGCGCCGACAGCGCGCGCGAAGACGCCGCGCGCCGGATCGCTGCGCGCCTGTCACGGGCGATGCGGGAACATTGCGGTCTTGCCGCCGCCTTCACCATCAAGCGTATCTCGCCGGTCAGCCTTGCCGGCGCCGTTTCGGCCCGCGAGGAGCGGGGGCAGGCGATTGTCTGTTTCGCGGGCGCGGACGGCGATGTGCCTGCCCTGTTCGTGATCGGGGCGGGGCTGGCCCAGCTGATGATCGAGACAGCCTGCGGCGGGCCGGTGCCGATAAACCAGCCTAAGCCGATGAGCCCGATCGACCTGGCGCTGATCGAAGGCCTTGCGCGCCCGATCGCGCCGGCGGTTGGCGCCGGGCTCTGCTTTGCCGGGGTCGAGACCGATCCGCTGTTTGCCGCCTCGCTGGCAGCGCCGGGGGCAGGCCTTGAAATCACCTTTTCGGTGCGCGCCGGCGGGGCCGACTGGCCGGCCCGGCTGATCCTTTCGGAGGCCCTGCTGGCGGACAAACCGGGACAAGGCCGGACAGTTCCGGACACCGGGAACACACCTGCGGCCCTGACCGTGCTGATGACCGCGCGCGCGGCGAGCGTGGACATGCCGCTATCGAAACTGACGCGCCTGCGGCCCGGCGCGACACTGCTGCTTGGTGTGCCTGCCGACCAGCCGGTCGAGCTTCTGTCAGGCGGGCCGGACGGAACGCTGGCGGCTGAAGGCCAGATCGGGCGAAAGGGCAACCGGATGGCGATCAGGATCACCCGCCGCGGCCCGGCGCTGCGTGCGCTCAATCCGGCGCATTCCGGATAAACTCTGCCTCGATTTCGAGCCTGACCGTGTCGGTAATGAGGCCGGAGAAGCGGTCGATGCCGAACGCCGACCGGCTGATCTCGGCGGTGGCTGAAAAGCCCGCCACATCCGCGCCCCTCAGCCGGTCATAGGCGCTGCCATTGAACCGGACAGTCAGAAGCGCCGGTCGGGTTGTGCCGCGCAGGGTGAGGTCTCCCTCGACTTCCGCGGTGGACGCGCCCGTCAGGCGCACAGTGCGGGAGCGGAAGATGGCCTGCGGATGGCGCGCCGCATCAAACCAGTCCGGACCCATCAGCTGCGCCTCGAAGTCAGGGTTGGCGACATTCAGGGACGCGATATCGATGACGGCTTCGACCACCGAAGCGCCGGGGTCAGCCGGGTCACCCGAAAGGGTCGCCTCGAACCGGTCGAAGCGTCCGACATAGTCTGCAAAGCCGAGATGATCGATGCGGAAGAGGAGGGCGGCATGGGCGGTATCCAGCCGGAAATCGCCGGGCTGCAGAGTTACCGCCTGCCGGTCGATCGCCGGGGTTAAGAACGTTGCCGCCAGCGTGTTGCAGCCGGAAAGGGCCATCACGCCGATTGCAAGCGCCGCGCCGAGCCGGCCAGGATTGTGCTTCAGCCAGCCGCCTTGCGTGCGATCCATGCGTCGACATTCTCCTCCAGGATGGCCAGCGGCACCGGGCCGTCGCGCAGCACGATATCATGGAAGTCGCGGACATCGAACCGGTCGCCGAAGGCGGCCCTGGCGCGCTCGCGCAACTCGACGATCTTCAGCATGCCGATCTTGTAGGCGGTCGCCTGTCCCGGCATGACGATATACCGGTCGATGGCCTTGCGGGCATCGCCCTCGGGGTTTGGCGTGTTCTCGAGCAGGTACTGGACAGCCTGTTCGCGCGTCCAGCGCTTGTGATGCAGGCCCGTATCGACAACCAGGCGCGCGGCCCGCCAGATTTCCATCGCGAGGCGTCCGAAATCGGAATACGGGTCGGCGTAATAGCCGAGCTCCTTCGGCACCAGCTCGGAGTAAAGGCCCCAGCCTTCGGAATAGGCGGTATAGCCCCCGAAACGGCGGAAGCTCGGAATGCCTTCCAGCTCCTGCGCAATGGCGATCTGCATATGGTGGCCGGGGATGCCTTCATGGAAGGCGAGCGCTTCGAGCTGATAGGTCGGCATGTCGGCCATGCGGTAGAGATTGGCATAATAGATGCCGGGGCGGCTGCCATCGGGGGCGGGGCGAGTATAGAAAGCCTTTCCGGCGGAGCGCTCGCGGAACGGCTCGACGGCCTGCACGATCATTGCGGCCTTCGGGAAGGTGTGGAAGAGGCGCGGCAGGTCTTCTTCCATCTGCGCAATCGCGGCGCGGGCCTCGGCGAGATATTCCTCCCGGCCCTCCGGCGTATCCGGCTTGTAGAAGCGCGGTTCGGTACGCATGAACTGGAAGAAGTCCTGCAGGCTGCCTTCGAAGCCGACCTCGTCCATGATGACGCGCATTTCGTTCTGGATGCGGTCAACTTCGTCCAGACCGATCTGGTGGATTTCTTCTGCGGTGAGGTCGGTGGTCGTCATCGCCCGCAGGCGGGCCTCGTAATAGGCAGAGCCGCCCGGCAGCTTCCAGGCGCCGTCATCGGCCGTCGCATTCAGTTGCTGGCGGGTCAGCTCGTCGATCACCGCTTCATAGGCCTCGCCGACGCCGGTCCGGATGGCCTCTGCCCCGCGCGCGACAAGCGCGGCGGCGTCATCTTCCGAGAGCGTCCCGTTGGCGGCGAGGGCGGCGGCCTTGCCGCGGAAATCGGCCATCAGGGGACTGTCTGCGCTGCCGTCGGACGGGCCGCTGAACGGATAGCCGGTGATCACGCTGCGGGCGTCAGAGAGCACATAGTCATAGACGAAGGCCGGTGGCTGAATCCCTTTTTCAGATGCAGTGCGCGAATTGGCCACATGACCGCCCAGATAGCGGGGCAGAGCGTCCAGCCGCGAGATATAGGCTTCGGCATCAGAGAGGCTGGTGACCTTGTGCTGGTTGATCAGGAAGGCCGGCACCGAGGACTGGGCCCCGAACATCTGGTTGAACGTATAGCTGTGCGAGCGGAACGGGGCGTTCATCTCGGCCCGTTCGAGTTCATAGACGGCAAGGCGCCAGGAGAGCCGGGTCTGGGTATCGAGCTTGTTGAAGTCGAACTTCGCCTTCATTTCCTCGATATCGGAGCGCTGCAGGGACAGGGTTTCTTCGTCAAATGCAGGTGAGGGATCGGGCCATTCGCCATACCGGTCCCGCCGTCCGAGCATTGTCAGGCGCATCGGGTCGCGGGCGACCATTTCCTCGAATTTTTCCTCAAACCACTGGTTCAGCCGGGCGGACTCGCCGGCAACGATTTCAGAGGAATAGACCGGCGTGCGCGGCTCGCGGTGCACCGGTGCGCCGCAGCCGGCGATCAGCGCAAAAAGGGTCAGAGCGATCAGAGTGCGCGGTATCATGGTCAGCCGAATCCTGTCGTTTTATGCAGTAATGACCGGGTCTCATTAACGGCTTTTTCAGTTTCATTAACCTTTGCCGTGGCAAAACCGGTACTCTAGGTGAAGGGTGGGCATCGAGTCGCGTGATGCCTGCCTCGCATAAGGCATGGCCTGGCGGGTGACCGCAACCGGCCGCATGGAATGGCGGTAAACCATGAGTAAGGAAGCTGACACCCTCGAGCTTGCCGTCCCGGCGATGGTTGCGGGCGATGACGCCGAGGCCGGCAAGGCGGGGGCGCGCGAACCCCGGCGGATCGACTTCCTGCAACTCGGCTTCTGGGCCTGCCTCCTGCTCTCGATTGCGGCAGCGAGCATTTCGCTGGCATGGCCGAACGCCTCCGGGGCTACCGGTTCCATCCTGCTGATCACCATGGCGTCCGGCGGCCTTGTCTTCCTGCTGTGGACCGTGCGCGGGGCGGGCCGGTTCATCGGCCTGTTCCCGGAACGGGGCGCCGCCGCGCGCGTTGCCAATGCGAGCGCGCCGCGCTTTCCCTGGATCGAGGCGCTGGACGAGGCGGTGCTGGTCACCGATCCTGGCGGGGCGCCGGTCGCTGCCAACGAAGCTTATTCGGACCTGACGAAGCTCGCCCTGATCGCGGGGCCGGCGGACACCGGCCCGCCAGTGACCGTGGACAGGCTGTTTGGTGCCAATCCCGGCCTTGCCGCCCCGGTCTATCGCCTGTCGAAAGCCGCCAAGGCGGGCGTAAAGCGTTGTGAAGTGCTGCCGCCGCTGGCGCTCGGCCCGGAACAGGTGCCGGCGCAATTTGAAGTGACCGTCTCTCCGCTGCCGCGCGGCGGGCGTGTATTGTGGCGCATCCGACGGATCGCGGGCCAGCTAGAGGCAACCGGCGCCGCCGATCTCAAATCGCTCTATGTCGAAGACGCCCCGATGGGCTTCTTCGCGGCCCGCCCGGACGGGACGATCACCTATGCCAATAACTGGCTTCGTGAACTGCTCGGCCTGCCGCAGACGGCGCGGAATATCCGCACCGATGACATCATGCGCCCGGAATTCGTGAAGATGCTGGCGCGTGACCGCAAGTCTGGCGCGCCAGGCCGGTCCGATATCCAGCTGCGCGCGCGCGACGGGGTCGAGATTCCGGTTCAGGCGATCACCAGCTGGACAGGCCGGGGCGCCGAGGCGGCCGGGCGCACGATCATCCTGGCGAGCCCGCAGGTGCTGAACGGGGGCGAGGAACGCTTTGCCCTGCAGGCAGCATCGCGCCCGCCGCGCCCCGAGGGCGACCCGATGTTCGACGATGCGCCGTTTGGCGCTGTGCGTCTCGACGGCGACCGGGTGGACGGGGCCGTGATCCTCGACGCCAACCGCGCGCTGATGGAAGTGACCGGCGGCCGGGCGACGCCTGGCACGCAATTCTCCGAGCTGTTTGTTTCGGAGGAGGGGGAACAGTCGCTGGCCGACCTGCTGGTTGAGGCTGTCGACAAGCCGGTTGCCCTGCGCACCGCCGGGGATGCGGCCAGGGATGTCAACGTGTTCGTCACGCTGAACCAGGCGGGCCGGCCGTCAGTGGCGTATATCATCGACATTACCGAACAGCGCCAGCTGGAGCAGCGCCTCGCGCATGGCGAGAAAATGCGCTCCATCGGCCATCTGGCAGGGGTTGTGGCGCACGACTTCAACAATGTGCTGCAGGGCATCATCTTCAACTATGAAGCATTGATGCTGCGCCATCCGGTCGGCGATCCGTCCTATGAGAACCTGCAGGCGATCCACGAATTCTCCTCGCGCGCGAGAGAGCTCGTCCGTATGCTGCTGGCTTATGCGCGGGCCCAGACCTTCAAGCGCGAAATCTTCAACGCCACCGACTTCCTCTCCGAATTCTCGATCCTGCTGCGCCAGCTGCTCGATGAGCGGATCGAACTGGAAGTGAAGCATGGCCGCGACATCCCCTGGATCAAGGCGGACAAGGGCCAGATCGAGAATGCGATCATCAACCTTGCCACCAATGCGCGCGATGCAATGGTTGCGCACCGGGGTGGCGGCAAGCTGACCATCCGCACCGGCCGGGCGACCGGCAAGGACGCTCATGCCAAAGGCTTCAGCTATGTCGATGATGGCGAGTATCTGGTGATCGAGGTCGAGGACAACGGCACCGGCATGCCGCGCGATGTCATGGACAAGATATTCCAGCCCTTCTTCACCACCAAGGATCAGGGCGCCGGAACGGGCCTCGGCCTCGCCACCGTCTACGGGATCATCAAACAGTCCGGCGGCTATGTCTGCCCGGTTTCGGCGGTGGGCAAGGGCACCACCTTTTACATCTACCTGCCAGCGCTCTCGGCAGACCAGATTCCGGAGCCGTCGGATCTCGCCGATGCAGCCAAGGCTGCGATCCGCCCGATGGACATGTCCGGACGCGGACGCATTCTTCTGGTCGAGGATGAAGACGGTGTGCGCTCCATCGCCGCGACCCATCTGCGCCAGCGCGGCTATGAGGTGGAGGAGGCCTGTGACGGTGAAGACGCGCTCGAGATTCTCACCGACATGCCGGGTTCCTTCGATCTGATCATTTCCGATGTGGTGATGCCGGGGATGGACGGGCCGACGCTCATCCGCGAGGCGAAGGACAAGCTCGGCCATGCGCGTGTGATCTTCATTTCCGGCTATGCCGAACGCGACCTGGCGCAGCAGCTCGATGATGACCGGGCCGTCTCCTTCCTGCCGAAGCCGTTTACGGTTCGTCAGCTGTCGGAGCGGATCAAGCAGGAACTGGCCGGGATCGGCGGCAAGGAAGCGGCCTGAGGCTGTCTGAGGCTGTCTGGCCTCAGCTGGCGCGCTGCCACAGGGCTCTGAGGACACCGGCGAATGCGCCGGCCCGCTCATGGCAGGCCCAGTGGCCGCTGCCCCGCTCGACATGCAGCGGCGTGCCATGCCGGTTGGAGAAACGTTCGGCAACCGAGAGTTCCACGAAGGGATCGGTCTCGCCCCAGAAAAGCTGGCCGTGTTCGGGCAGGCGCGCGAGATCATCGACCCAGTGGCCGCTGAAGCGCAGGCCGATGGCCGAGCGGTAGAGGCTGAGGATCGACTGGCGCATCCGCTTGTCGATATGGGGGACTTCTTCTTCCGCCAGCGCGCGGGGCATGCCGCCCTGGACGAGCGCTTCCACGAGGCGCTTCTTGTTGCGCATATTCAGCATGACGAGTTCGCCGAGGACCGGCGTGGCCCACATGCGCGCTGTTCTGTGCCCGGAATAGTCCGGATCGATGACGGCGTTGGTGACGCACCAGCTTTTCACGAGGTCCGGCCTGAGGCTTGCTGCGCGCAGGGTGAGCAGGGCGCCCCAGTCATGGCCGACAATATGCACCGGCTCGCCGGCCGCTTCCATCTCGGAGATGAGCCAGGCGGCATACTCATCCTTGGTGCTGCGGAAGCCGGGTGGTTTCTCCGTACCAAAGCCGGGCAGGGCGGGGGCGCGGTATTCGTCCGGCTTGAGACCGAGCGCGGCGACAAGCGGCTGCCAGAGAACCGGCGTATCGGGAACACCGTGGACGAAGAGGATCATGGCTGCTCCTTGCGCGAGCGATTTCTGACTTTACTCAGGTCAATTACGTTGGGCTCTAGAAAGTACGGGCCCGGAAGACATTCGGCATCTGCCTCATCGACCACGCGTCTGATACGGTCCGCCGATTCCGGCAATGACAGGATATGGGTCAGATGCGCTTTCGCCCGGCTGCAGTCGCCAGCGAGCAGGAATTCCCAAGAGTACTGTACCGCCTGAAATCCAAAGACCCGTGTCTGGAGCCAGAACCTCCTTTCGAACAAAGTGTCCATCACGTCTTCGGTCAGCTCATGAATTTCCCACCAGGCAAGTTCGCTTGCTTCCATGTCGATGCGGATCGTTGTCATGTGCTGGGTATTCTCCGTCCACCACTCTGCGAGCCAGGCTTCGTCCAGGAGGGCATCGGAATTTTGCGTGGTTTCCTCCGCCATGCAGGCCGCAAGCGCGCCGATGGCGGCGACGAAAACTGCAGCGATCCGTGGGCGGAGTGCGGGCACGGTCAATATCCGCTTCAGTCTGACGGCGCCCAATACGTCTCCGGCGGGAAAATATCGTCCATCGTGCCGGCGATCGACGGGCCATAGGTCGGGTTGGGCAGGATGAACCAGCCATTGTCCCAGAGGGGGGAGAAGGCAGGGGCGGATGCGACCGCGCGGCGGCCGGCCGGGCTCAGGGCGCGGTCATTGAAGATGTCGGCAATATCGCCGAGCTGGTCGCCGACGAGGGCGATGACACAGTAATTCTCGGAGATCGCATAGCGGCGCGCATCCTTGGCCGAGCCGCCGGGCGTGTCGCCTTTCAGGAACAGCGTCTCGCCATGCACATAATCGCCGAAACCCGCTTCACGGATAGTGTCGATATTCCCGGCGAGATTTGCTGCCTCGCGATTGGTGTTGAGGATAACTTCCACGCCTGCGGCGCGAACACGCTCGATGCCTTCCAGCGCGCCGGGGACTGCGGGGGCCTTGCCGGCGCCGGTCTGCTCCCACTCATTCCAGAGTTCCGGCGTGAAGCCGGTTCCCATCCGCCGGAAGGCGCCGGCCGAGCCGAGATTCCAGATCATCGTCTCATCGACATCAAAGACGGCGGCGAGGGGCTTGTCTCCGCAGGCGATGAAGTCCGGCGCCTTGGCGTGTGCGCCGGGGGCGAGGATGACGCTCATCTCGGGCCGCTCTGCTGCTTGCCGCTCGACGAAATCCGCAACGCGCTTCCAGCTCTGTTCCATGATGATCTGCGCCTCGGCCGATCCGAACAGCCATTGTTCGGCAGGCGTCGGAACCGTCTCGCTGACAGCCGCCGGCGCAACGGGCGGCGGCGCGTCCAGGGTCTGGCATGCAGCAAGCAGGGCCAGCGGGGCAAGGCGCAGCGCAAATTTCATGGTCGTCTCCCGAAGTAGTGTGGTTCCAGCCCTAACGGGCTTGCCGGGCAGCATCAAGTTTGCGGGCGTCAGCCGGCGAAGTGCTTCTTGGCGCGCGACATCTCCTTCCACATGAAGTCGAGGAACAGGCGCACCCTGGGAAGGTCGCGCAGATCGGCATGTGTCAGCAGCCACAGCCCGGTCGTCAGCGGCGCGTCCATCAGATATTCGACCGGGGTAAGCTCCTTGAGCCGCGCGGCATAACAGTTCGGCAGCAGGGCGACGCCGCGGCTGAGCCGGCAGGCTTCGGCAAGGGCAATGAACGTGTCGGCGCAGAGGATGCGGCGGTCGGGCGGAATGTTCTCATCGACCCATCGTCCGGGGGCCGATGAGTGGAGCGCCTCGCCAACGGTGAGCCAGTTGTGATCCTGGCGTGTCTTTGCCGGATTGGCGGCGAGATAGTCCGGACTGGCATAGACCCCGAAGGACAGGTCGCAGACGCGGCGGCCCACGAAGTGATCCGGCGGGCTGTCGGACGGCCGGATGGCGACATCGGCTTCCAGCTGGCCGAGGGCGACTTTGCGCGTGGTGACATTGAGGTCGATGCGCAGGGCGGGATGCCGGGTCTGGAAGGAGTCGACCATACCGCTGAGACCGCCGAGATAAACGGCATCTGTGGTCGTTACCGACAGGGTGCCTGAAACACCCCGGCTGCCTTCTTCCGGGCGAGGCACCGGGCCGTTCATGGCCGCCTCGATACTGCGGGCGGCCGCGATGATCGGTTCGGCTTCCGCCAGTGCGGTGTATCCGGACCCATTCTTGACGAAAAGCCGGTATCCAAGCTGCGCTTCCAGTGCCTTGATCCGTCGCTGCACGGTTGAACGGTCCACGCCGAGCAACCGGCTCGCTTCTGCAAGCGACCCATGCCGGGCTACCACCGCGACGTACCGAAGGTCGTCCCAGTTCTGAACGCGCATTTTTGCCCCACCCCTGTGCAAAACTGCCTATGTGGATGTCATTGACACACAGGACGGGTCCAAATTCAATATGATTAATAGATGACCGTTACTCCGGGCAGCATGCCGGGCAGGTCATGTCAGGTAGAATGCCCGTAGCACACTGGGATCAGTTCGGCGGCTTCAAGCGTCCCCACCCAAGCTGAGCCGTCTTAAGCCGCCTGCAGGGGCGCACGTCCCCGCACTCCTGCAGGCGCACACCCGGTGCTTTCCCCGATGATAATCTTGCCTGCCGCCCTGCGGGCGTTCAAGGATCGCCGTCAGCGACGAGACTATCGGAGGAACAAAGATGAAAACCCGGATCACCGAAATGCTCGGTATCAAACACCCCATCGTGCAGGGCGGCATGCATTTTGTCGGCTTTGCGGAAATGGCGGCGGCTGTCTCCAATGCCGGCGGCCTTGGCATCATCACCGCGCTGACCCAGCGCACGCCGGCGGATCTGGCCAACGAGATCGCCCGTTGCCGCGACATGACGGACAAGCCGATCGGGGTGAACCTGACCTTCCTGCCATCGGTGAACCAGCCGGATTATCCGGGCTATATCAAGGCAATCATCGAGGGTGGGGTGAAGGTGGTCGAGACGGCGGGCAACAATCCGCAGCAGGTGCTCCCGGTCCTGAAGGACAATGGAATCAAGGTCATCCACAAATGCACCGCCGTGCGCCACGCGCTGAAGGCGCAGAAGATCGGCTGTGATGCGGTCTCGGTCGACGGGTTCGAGTGCGGCGGCCATCCCGGAGAGGATGATGTGCCGAACTTCATCCTCCTGCCGCGCGCGATGGACGAACTCGACATTCCCTTCATCGCGTCCGGCGGCATGGCCGATGGCCGCTCGCTGGTTGCCGCCATGGCGCTCGGCGCCGAGGGCATGAACATGGGCACACGCTTCATTGCGACGAAAGAGGCGCCGGTGCACGAGAATGTGAAACAGGCGCTCGTGGCGGCCTCGGAGCTTGATACCCGGCTCGTCATGCGGCCCCTGCGCAATACCGAGCGCGTGCTGACCAATCCCGCCGTCGAGCGGCTTCTGGAGAAGGAAAAGGCCCTCGGCTCGGCCATCAAGTTCGAGGACATCATCGAGGAGGTCGCCGGCGTCTATCCGAAGATCATGAAGGACGGCGACATGGATGCGGGCGCCTGGTCGTGTGGCATGGTGGCCGGCCTGATCTATGACATCCCGACCTGCCAGGAGCTGATCGATCGGATCATGGCTGAGGCAGAGGCAATCATCACCCAGCGCCTGGCGGGGTTCCTGAAAGGCTGAGACGCGCTCCTTTCGTTCCGGGGCCCCGTTAACCAGTGCTGCGCCGGCAGCGAAATTCGCCTGCCGAGCAGCGTCCGTTCGCCTGGCGGGTGTAGACAGCGCCTGTTCGTTCCGAATATGTTCTGGTGACGGAATCGGAAGGGCCCGCCATGTCGCCTGTCATCACCATCGGTTCTGCCGGGTTCGACCTGGTTCATGTCGTCCTGTTGCTGCTAGCGGCGGGCCTCGGCGTTTACCTCTGGCAAGGCCGCCAGCGCGCGGCTTTGGAGCGCGAGGAACTGGCGCGCCTGCGCCAGCGCGAGCAGACGCTGGAGGCGGTGGCCCGCGACGCGCAGATGAAGCTGGCGGAGGCCAAAGCGCGTAGCGAGGCGGATGAAGCCCGCTTCGCCCAGATGGCGCAGGATGTTCTGGCCCAGGCGAACCGGCTATTCCTTGAGCGCGCCGACGAGACCTTCAAACGCCACCGGGAAGGGGCCCAAGGCGAACTCAAGGAATTGATGAAGCCCATTGGCGAGAATTTCGAGACCTTCCGCCAGAAGGTCGAGGCGATCGAAAAGGTGCGCGCTGAAGACAAGTCACTGCTGTCTGAACAGGTGAAGGCTATTGGCGAAAGCCTGCATCGCAACACCGCCGAAACCGGCAAGCTGGTCAACGCGCTGACCGCACCGAAAGGCGGCGGGCGCTGGGGCGAGATGACACTTCGCAATGTGATGGAGCAGGCCGGCCTGTCGGCGCATTGCGACTTCAGCGAGCAGGTGCATGACGACACCGAGGACGGGCGCCAGCGCCCTGATGCCATCATCCGCCTGCCGGGCGACCGGCAGATCGTGATCGATTCGAAGGTCTCGCTGGCCTCCTATATGGCGGCTACCAATACCGACGACCCGGCAGAGCGCCTCGCCCATCTGAAACAGCACGCCACGAGCGTGCAGCGCCACGTCACCACGCTGGCCTCAAAGGATTACCAGTCAAATCTCGGCAACCGGTTCGACTATATCGCGATGTTCATCCCGGGTGAAAATTTCTTTGCCGCCGCGCTCGAACAGGCGCCCGACCTCATCGAGAAGGCGATGCACCGCTCCGTGATCGTCACCACGCCGACAACGCTGATCGCGCTGGCGCGCACGGTTGCCCATCTCTGGCGTCAGCATGAAATGAATGCCAACGCGATGGAGGCGGCAGAACTCGGCGCCGAGCTTTACACCCGCATCGGCAAGATGCTGGAGCACATGCAGAAACTGGGCAAATCGCTGAACGGCTCGGTTGATGCCTTCAATGATGTCATGGGCTCGGTGGACCGGCGTGTCCTGCCGACCCTGCGGCGGTTCGAGGAATTGTCGATCGCCCCGCCTTCCAAGACGCCGCCCGAGCCAAAGCTGATCGATACAAGGGCAACAGTGCCGGATACCGGCCAACTGCCGCTGGAAGCGCCGAGGAAGCTGCCGGCGGAGTGATCGCCCGTTGACGTTCAGGGAAGGGCTGCATATCTGACGCTCATGGCTATCCGCGAAATCCTCACCGTGCCCGATCCGCGCCTGAAACAGGTCTCGAAGCCCGTTGAGGGCGGCGTCACCGATGATATTCGTGCGCTCATGGATGACATGCTGGAGACGATGTATGACGCGCCCGGCATCGGGCTTGCGGCGATTCAGGTCGGCGTGCCGTTGCGGGTGATCGTGATGGATCTTGCCCGCGAGGGCGAGGAGCCGCAACCACGGTATTTCGTGAACCCGGAAATCCTTGAAACGGTCGAGGAAACCCGGCCCTATGAAGAAGGTTGCCTCTCGGTGCCGGAGATTTTCGACGAGGTCGAGCGCCCCGCCCGGTGCAGGATCCGTTATCTGGACTATGATGGCAATCCGGTCGATGAATGGGCCGAAGACCTCTATGCGGTCTGCATCCAGCACGAGATGGATCACCTCGAAGGCACGTTGTTCATCGACTACCTCTCCCGCCTGAAGCGTGACCGGGCGATCGACAAGGTGAAAAAGGCGAAGCTTCGCGCCATCCGCGAAGACGCGAACTGAACGGCCAGGTCTCGACCGCCGGGGCTGTTGAGTTTATCACCCCGGCGCATGTCTGGTGACGCCCGCCCCCTCCGCATCGCCTTCATGGGAAGTCCCGGCATTGCGCTCGGCGTGCTTGAGGCGCTGATCGCGGCGGGCCATGAGGTTGCCTGCGTCTATTCCCAGCCGCCGCGGCCGGCGGGGCGCGGCCAGAAATTGACGCCGACACCGGTGCATGCCTTTGCCGAGGCGCAGGGACTTGAGGTGCGCACGCCGAAATCGCTGAAGACGCCTGAGGCGCAGGCCGCCTTTGCGGCGCTGGGGCTCGATGCGGCGGTTGTGGTGGCTTACGGGCTGATCCTGCCGCAGCCGATCCTCGATGCGCCGCGCCTTGGCTGTCTCAACATGCATGCCTCGATCCTGCCGCGCTGGCGGGGCGCCGCGCCGATCCAGCGGGCGATCATGGCGGGTGATGCCGAAACCGGCGTCGATGCGATGATGATGGAGGCCGGGCTCGACACCGGCCCGGTGATCGCATCCGTCCGTACACCTATTACGCCGGCGGACACGTCCGGCACCCTGCATGATCGGCTCGCGGGCCTTGCTGCCGAACTTGCCCCGCGCGCACTGAGGGGCCTGGCCGATGGCAGCCTGAAGCCCGTCCCGCAGAGCGAAGCGGGGCTGACCTACGCCAAGAAGATCACGGCCGAAGACCAGCGGATCGACTGGACGCGTCCGGCGGCTGAAGTCGATTGCCAGATACGCGGCCTCTCACCCGCGCCGGGCACCTGGTGCGAGGCCGATCTGGGGCAGGGGCCGGTGCGGCTGAAACTGCTGTTCAGTGAGCTGACCGACCATGCAACGGTAGCTGTGCCCGGCGCGCTGATTGACGACCGTCTCGCCGTCGCTTGCGGTGATGGCCGGGTCGTGCGACTCCTGCGCCTGCAGAAGCCCGGCGGAAAGCCGCTGGAGGCCGGGGAGTTCCTGGCGGGTTCTTCGCTGAAGGAGGGGGCAGTTCTGACATGACAGGAGATATCTGGATCCGCCGGGCAAGAGCTGAAGACATGGATGCGGTCGTGGCCCTGAACGATGCTGCCTTCGGCACTACGGATGAGGGGCGCATCACGCGCCAGCTGCAAGCCGAAGGTGACAGCGTCCTGTCGCTCGTCGCTGTGGAAGGGGACGACATCGTCGGCCATATCGAGTTTTTCCGCGTCCTGATCGATGGTGCGCCAGTTGGCGCGGGGCTCGGCCCGATGAGTGTGCGACCCGGCCTGCAGAAACAGGGAACGGGCGGCGCCCTCATCCGCCTTGGCCTTGCCGCGCTGGAAGGGGCAGGCGAGGGCATCGTGTTCGTGCTCGGCCACGCCACCTATTATCCGAAATTCGGGTTCACCGCCGCGGCCGCCCAGCCCTTCAAGGTGGCCTGGTCCGGTCCGCATTTCATGGCACTCAAGCTCTCTGATCGCGCGCCGAAATCGGGCGTGCTGACCTACCCGACGGCGTTCTCCGGCTGAAAGGCCAATCCATGCAATTGACACCTGTAGAAGTCCTCGGCCTTGTCGCGGGACTGTTCGGAACGTTCGCGTCCGCTCCGCAAGCCATCAAGATCATCCGCACCAGGCAGGCGCGGGATGTCTCCCTGTCGATGTTCCTGATGGCGCTGACCGGCGCTGTGCTGTGGGGGTTTTATGGCTGGCTGCAGGGCGCCTTCAGCATCGTCTTCTGGAACGGCGTTGCGTTGATCAATTTCTCGGTAATCATCTGGCTCAAGCTGCGCCATTCGCACGAGACCGGTTGACCCGGCGGCCCGGCTTTGGCAGCGGGCGTCTCATGCCGCGCTACAAACTCCTGATCGAATACAATGGCGGCCCCTATCGGGGCTGGATGAAGCTTCCGGACAAGCCGACGGTTCAGGCTGCGCTGGAAGAGGCAGCAGCGAAGCTCGATGGCGGCCCGGTCGAGGTGCTCGGCGCCGGGCGCACCGATGCCGGTGTGCATGCCACCGGGCAGGTGGCGCATATGGATCTGCGCCAGGACCGGCCGAACAAGGTCGCCGATGCGATGAATTTCCATCTTCGCCCGCATCCGGTCGCCGTGCTGAAAGCGGAGAAGGTGGACGAGAACTTCCATGCGCGCTTCTCGGCCACAATGCGCCATTATCGCTATGTCGTGATCAACCGCCGCGCCCATCTCGTGCTCGATCACGGCCTTGCCTGGCGTGTTCCGTCGAGGCTCGATGCGGCGAAGATGCACGCCGCCGCGCAGGCGTTCGTCGGCACCCATGACTTCTCCACCTTCCGGGACGCCGAGTGCCAGGCGGCAAGCCCGGTCAAGACCCTGACACGCTTTGATGTCGCCCGGTATGGCGAGCGCATCGAGTTTAACTGCTGCGCGCCGAGTTTCATCCACAGGCAGGTGCGCTCCATGGTCGGCAGCCTCGTCGAGGTCGGCCGCGGGCGCCAGTCGGTGAGCTGGATCGGCGACATCCTCGCCGCCGCTGACCGCACCGAATGCGGTCCGGTCGCACCGGCAGACGGGCTCTTCCTCGAGCGCGTGGAGTATGGCCCGCCGCCCGCCTGACGCGAGGACACGCTGTCCTGCCTTCAAGATCGGGTTTAGCCTTCCCCCCAAAAGATGAGGGAGGAGCCGTCATGGCAATTGATTTCACGATTCCGGAAGAAGCACAGGAAGTCCGCGAACGGGTGCGCCGCTGGGTGCAGGAGGAGTGCATTCCGGCCGAGAAGGAAATGGCCGCCGGCAAGCCGTTCAAGGAAGTGCTGGCGGCGCTGCGCAGGAAGGCGCGGGCCGAGGGGCTGTGGCTTCCCTTCATCCCCAAGGAGCATGGCGGCATGGGGCTCGGCCCGCTGGCCAATGCGCTGGTGCAGATGGAACTCGGCCAGAGCCATCTTGGTGCCCTGTCGATGAATTCTCAGGGGCCGGATGATGCCACTATGCTGACGCTGCTCGCACATGGCACGGATTTCCAGAAAGAGAAGTATCTCAAGCCGCTGTTCAACGGTGACAAGCGTATCTGCTACTCGATGACCGAGAAGGCCGCCGGGGCGGATGCGACCGGCATGCAGACGACTGCCGTGAAAGACGGGAAGGGCAATTATGTCCTGAATGGCGAGAAGTGGTTTTCCTCGGCCGCCACCGCTGCCGACATCGCCGTCGTGATGGCCAAGACCAATCCCGACGCGCCGCGTCACCAGCAATTCTCGACCTTCATCGTGGAGCTGCCCAATCCCGGTTACAAAATCCTGCGCGACATTCCGACGATGGCCGTACACGGAAAGCACTACGCTGAAATGGGAGGCGGTCATGCCGAGGTGAAGATTGAAAATCTGGTTGTGCCGGAAGCCAACCTGCTCGGCGGGGAGGGGATGGGCTTCGCCATGGGCCAGCACCGGCTCGCCTATGGGCGCCTGCGTCACGGCATGCACAATGTCGCCATGGCCCAGCGCGCACTAGATCTTGCCACGGAACATGTCACCAAGCGGTCGACCTTCGGCAAGGGCCTGGAAGACCGCCAGGGTGTCCAGTTCATGCTGGCCGAGTGCGCCAGCGAGCTCTACATCGCGCGCCTCATGCTGATGCATATCGCCTACAAGGCGGAGAACGGCCTCGACATCCGCCAGGAGAACGGCATCGCCAAGGTGTTCCTTGCGAACATGGTGCACAGGGTGGTCGATACGGCGATCCAGCTCCACGGCGCGCTCGGCTATTCGCTCGATACGCCGCTCGCGGCCTGGTACACGCATATCCGCTCCCAGCGCCTCGTCGATGGGCCGGATGAGGTCCACAAATGGATCACTGGCAAGAATGTCATCCGCGCCTTCAAGAAGGACGGCACCACGGCCGCCGCGGCCGGGGGAGACCTGTTGTGATCAAGCTGACCTACTGCCTTCGCCGGCTGCCACACCTCTCGCGGGACGAGTTCCAGCGCTACTGGCGGGGCACCCATGCCCCCCTGGTGGCAAAACATGCTGCGACCCTCGGCATCGTGAAATATGAACAGGTCCATACCGGCTTTGATGCCATGAATGAGGCGATCCGCGCCTCGCGCGGCGGGCCTGAGCCCTATGACGGCATCGCGGAAATCTGGTTCGAAAGCGAAGCGGCGATGCTCGCCGCCGCGCAGAATCCTGGCGCTCCGGACGCGGCGCGGGAGCTTCTGGAGGACGAGCGCAACTTCATCGATCTTGCGAATTCGCCCCTCTGGTACAATCAGGTCCACACAATCATCGGTTAAGTCATTGGCCGTAGCTGCCGGCGCCAAACCTGCTATGTTCCCGGCCGATGACGCCTCCGACCAAGACCCCTCCGACACAGCTATCCGCTGGCCGTGCGCCGGCCGCGCGCCGCCCCGGCAAATGGCGGATCGCCGACATCATCGATGGCCGCGCCCTGCGCGTGAAGCTGACAGCGGCCGCGCTCGGGAATATCGGCAATGACAGTGCGGCCCGAAAGGCGGCGCTGAACCTGCTCCATGGCGCTATGTTCCGCGGCCGCCTGATCGCGCAGGAACGCCTTCAGCAGGGTGCTGACGGCCTCGACACGGCCCGCCTCCTCGCGGCTGTGCAGGATGAGGTCATCCACGCGCTTTACGACTTTACGGTGACACACGTCCACCGCGCCTCGAACCCGACCGAGGCTGAGCGTCTCTCGATCCTCGCCACGGGCGGGTATGGCCGGGGCGTCATGGCGCCGTCCTCGGACACTGACCTTCTGTTCCTGCGCGCGTACAAGGCCAGCCCCCACACCGAAAGCGTGATCGAATACATGCTCTATGCCCTCTGGGACATGGGGCTGAAGGTCGGGAATGCCTTCCGCACGCCGATCGATTGCATCAAGCTCGCCGCCGAGGATGTGACCATCAAGACAAGCCTGATGGATGCGCGCTTCATCTGCGGGGACGAGGCCCTCGCAAATGACATGATGGCGCTGTTCCAGCGGGAAGCCGTCAAGGGCAAGGACGCCCAGTTCATTGCCGACAAGCTCGCCGAACGGGACGCGCGCCATGCCCGTATGGGCGATGCGCGCTATGTCGTCGAACCCAACCTGAAGGACGGGAAGGGAGGTCTGCGCGATCTGCAGACGCTCTACTGGATCGTCAAGCATATGTATGGCGGCACCACGCTGGAGCAGGTGATGCGCGCCGGTCCGTTCACGGACCATGAATATGCGGTCTTCATCCGCGCTGCACGCTTCCTCTGGACTGTGCGTTGCCATATCCACTATGTGACTGGCCGCGCCGAAGACCGGCTCAGCTTCGACCTGCAGCCCGAAATCGCCGCCCGGATGGGATACCGCGACCGGGAAGGCCAGCAGGGTGTTGAACGGTTCATGAAGCGGTATTTCCTGGTTGCCAAGGATGTCGGCGGGCTGACGCGAATCCTCGCTGCAAAGCTCGAAGCGGACCATAAGAAAAAGCCCGAAGGCCTGCGCCGCTTCCTGCCATCGCGTCCGCCCCAGCCACTGCCGGAGCCCGGCTTCATGATCGAGGCCGGCCGCATCAGCATCGCCTCGGAAGATGTCATGTCGGGCGATCCGCTGAACATGATCCGCCTGTTCACGATTGCCCGGCGCGAGGACAAGGATATTCATCCCGCCGCCCTGACGGCGCTGTCGCGCAGCTTGCGCGCGATGAACGATGCCGTGCGCGAAACGGATGATGCGCGCGCGCTGATCCTCGATTCCATCCTTGGCGGCGATGATCCGGGTCTCGTCTTGCGGCGGATGAATGAAGCGGGCGTGCTTGGCCGCGCGATCCCGGAATTCGGCGCCATCGTCGCCCAGACGCAGTTCAACATGTATCACCACTATACCGTGGACGAACATACGCTGCGCGCGGTCGAGACAATCTCGGATCTTGAGCATGGCCGCGGCAGCACATCGCCGCTCGCGACCGAACTGTTCGGACAGATCGAAAACCGCCGGGCGCTCTATCTCGCCATGCTTCTGCATGATACCGGAAAGGGGAAGGGCGACCAGCAGATTGCCGGGATGCGGACGGCGCGGCGCGCCTGCGAACGCCTGGGCCTGCCGGAGGAGGAAACCGATCTCGTTGTCTGGCTCGTCGGCCACCATCTCGAGATGAGCGAGACGGCCCAGAAGCGCGACATTTCCGATCCCCGCACGGTGGCGACCTTCGCGCGCCTTGTCGGATCGCTCGAACGCCTGCGCCTCCTTTATATACTCACGGTGGCTGATATCACTGCCGTCGGTCCGGCCGTCTGGAATGCGTGGAAGGGTCAGCTCCTCGCCGATCTCTACCACAACACCGCCGCCGCGCTGCGCGGCGGGCGCACGGACGAAGCCGCCGTCCAGTCCGAACTCGAACGCCGCGCCGAGATGCGCCGCGAAGCGCTGATTGAGAGGCTGGGTTCCGTTCCCTCATTGCTGCTGGAACTCGAGACGGCCTACTGGACCGGCTTCGATCCGGACGACATCGCCTGGCACACGGCCGCGCTCGCCAAGGGCGGCGACGTTGTGACATCCCGAATGGCGTCTGAGGGCGGCGCCGTGGCGCTGCTTGTCTCCGGAAGTGACCGCACGGGCCTCTTTGCCGACCTTGCCGGCACGCTCGCCCGTCTCGGCGCCAACATCGTTGCCGCGCAGGTGTTCACCTCCAAGGGCGGCCGGATCGTCGACGTGTTCATGCTGCAGGATCATCGCGGCCTGCCCTTCGGCGAGGGCGATGGCCCGCGCCTGGCAAAGCTGGAACAGGCCATCCTCGCAGCGCTGGATGGCAAACTGCCCTCCGGGTCGGTCAAGTCGCGCACTGGCCGGCGCGAGGCGGCCTTCCTCGTCCAGCCCTCCGTCCAGATCCATGAGGATATCTCTGCCGAGCATACGGTCATCGATCTTGCCGCGCGTGACCGGCCGGGCCTGCTGCATGAAGTGGCCGAAGTGCTGGCGGATATGAAGCTCTCGATCCATTCCGCCCATGTCGGCTCCTATGGCGAACGGGTGTTCGATGCCTTCTATGTGAAGCCCGAGAGCGGCGCCCGCCAGCTGTCGAAAGCCCGCAAAGAGGCGCTTCGCGAACGTCTTCTTGCCGTACTTTCCCGCGAAGAACCCGATGGGCCCGAAACCCCGGCGCGCAAGCTGCGCCGGTCGCGGGCCGTGGACAGTTTCTGAGAATTCCGCCAAGGCGGTAAGCCATGAGCATCGCCCGCAACACTGCCGTTCAGGCCTCCCTGACCATGGCGAGCCGCATTCTCGGCCTGGTCCGGGATGTGATCCTCGCAGCGAAGATCGGGGCGGGCCCCGTCGGCGATGCCTGGGCCACGGCCCAGCAATTCCCGAACCTGTTCCGGCGCATCTTCGCCGAAGGCGCCTTCGCCTCCGCCTTCGTGCCGGCCTATGCCCGCACGCTGGAGGCCGAGGGCCCGGAAGCGGCTCGCAAAGTGGCGGAAGAAGCGCTGCGCGTCCTGTTCGCGATGACGGCGGCACTGACCATCCTTGCCCAGATATTCATGCCCTGGGTGCTGCTCGTCATCCATGGCGGGCAGGCCGATGATCCCGAGCATTACGGCCTCGCCGTCATGCTGACGCGGATCACCATGCCCTATCTCACCTTCATGGCCATCGGCGCGCTGCTGTCGGGCGTGCTGAACTCAGCCGAACGGTTCATTCTGTCGGCGGGGGCCCCGACCGTCCTCAACCTCTGTCTCATTCCAGCCGGTTTGCTGGGGAGAAGCCCGGTCGAGACGACGGAATTTGCGGCGATCGCCTTCTGTTTTGCCGGGCTGCTTCAGGCAGCGCTGCTCTGGTGGGGGGTGAGCCGTCAGAAGGTTCGCCTCAGCCTGATCGGCTGGCCGCGCCTGACCCCGGCGGTCAGGAAAGTCCTGCTGCTGGCCGTGCCTGGCACGATTGCGGCCTCCGGCACACAGATCAACATCATCGTCAGCCAGTCGCTGGCGAGCTTTGAAGTCAGCGCCAAGAGCTGGCTCTATGCAGCGGACCGGCTCTACCAGCTGCCGCTTGGGCTCGTTGGCGTTGCCGTCGGCGTTGCCATCCTGCCGCGCCTCAGCCGCGCCGCACGGGCAGGGGATGGCGAGGCAGGCCGGCGCACGATGGATGAAGGCCTTGGCCTCGCAATGGCGCTGACGCTGCCGGCTGCGGCGGCGCTGATGGTGGCCCCGGTCTTTCTGATCGATGCCTTCTTCGTGCGCGGGGAATTCCTGCCTTCAGACGGTGTGGCGGCGGGCGCGGCGCTGTTTCATTTCGCCTGGGGCGTGCCGGCTTTCGTGCTGATCAAGGTCCTCGCCCCGCCCTTCTTCGCGCGGGAAGACACCAGGACGCCGATGCGGTTCGCGCTGGTCTCGGTGGTCATCAACACGCTGCTGGGGGCAGGCCTGTTCTTCTGGCTGAACCGCACCACCGGTCAGGGCTTCACCGGCCTTGCCATCGCCACAAGTACGGCCTCCTGGGTCAATGCGGGCCTGCTGGGCCTGACGCTCGCCCGGCGCGGCTGGTACAGGCCGGGGCCGCGAGCCATTTCGGGACTCTTCAGGTCATTCCTGGCCACGCTGATCCTCTCGGCGGCTGTCTGGGTCATGCTGTGGCAGCTTCCGGCCATCCAGGGGGCGCTTTATGGCTCCAAAGTGCTCGCCGCTGCCGTCATCATTCTGGCCGGGGGCTTCATCTATGCCTTTGCTGCCCTGCTGACCGGCGCGGTGCGTCCCGGCGACATCCGGCAGGCTTTGCGGCGCTGACCAAACGCGCTAAAGGCGCCGGGCCATGACTGACACGACCCCTTCCGCCTATATTGGCCCGCAGCGCGTATTCTCCGGCGTCCAGCCGACCGGGAACCTGCATCTCGGCAACTATCTCGGCGCGCTGAAGAAGTTCGCCGACCTCCAGCGTGAAGGCCATGACTGTATCTTCAGCGTGGTCGATCTGCACGCGATTACCCTGCCGGTCGAGAAGGGGGCCCTGATCTCGCAGACCCGCCAGATCGCCGCTGCCTTCATTGCCGCCGGGGTCGATCCCACGAAATCGATCATCTTTGCCCAGTCCTCGGTGCTGGCGCATGTCGAACTTGCCTGGATCTTCAACTGCGTGGCGCGAATGGGCTGGGTCGAGCGGATGACCCAGTTCAAGGACAAGGCCGGCAAGGATGCCGAGCGCGCCTCGGTCGGCCTCTTCACCTATCCGGTGCTGCAGGCCGCTGACATCCTCGCCTACAAGGCGACGCATGTGCCCGTCGGCGAGGACCAGAAGCAGCATCTCGAACTCAGCCGCGACATCGCCGAACGGTTCAACCGCGAATATGATGTCCCCGGTTTCTTCCCGCAGCCCGAGCCTATGATCAAAGGCCCCGGCGCGCGAATCATGAGTCTCAAGGACGGCCGGAAGAAGATGTCGAAGTCCGATCCCTCGGACCTGTCGCGAATCAACCTCATTGATGATGCCGACGCGATCGCCCGGAAGATCAAGAAGGCGACCACCGATCCGGGCGTCATTCCGGGTACGGTGGAAGCGCTTGCCGAGCGGCCTGAAGTGGAGAATCTCGTCGGTATCTTTGCCGCGTTGTCGGGCCGCACGGCCGAGAGCGTGCTCGCCGAATTCGAGGGACAGGGCTTCGGAACCTTCAAGCCGGCGCTGGCCGATGTCACCGTTGCGCATCTCGCCCCGATCACCGCGCGCTACCGGGAAATCCTCGCCGATACAGGCGAACTCGACCGCATTCTTGCCGATGGCGCCAGCCGCGCGCGCGCAATTGCCGAGCCCGTCATGGACGAGGTTCGCCGCATCGTCGGCTTCTGGCGGCCCTGAGCGCGTGGTTCCCGGTTAACCTTGTGCGGACATTCTGGCACGCTTCTGGCATCCCGCCACGGGAGTCGGCATCTGCTGAAAATGTGCCAGCAGGCGCCATTTTGATGCTATATTTCGGCGTATAGGTAGGTTTGCTGAAATTTCATGCACAAACGGCCTGTTAATAACCGTTTAACGGTCTCATAACTGGCAGAAGATGGACAGGACCCGGCCACCGGAAAAGAAGCGGCGAACTGGCATGGCAGCAAGATCAGCGGCAGTAAAACTCCCACGGGCGTATGAGGAGCAGGACAATCTCCCTGCTCCGGCGAGTCCGCCGCATTTCATCGCCCTGGATTATGCCGAGCCGAGCCCGGTTATGATCTTCTTCCAGAATACCTGGCGCGGTTTCAAACGACTCCTGAAGATCGGCGCGGCTGCGGCGCTTGTCGGCACCTATCCGGCCGCCGTGGTGATCTCCAGCTATATCAATGACAAGCCGGTCGCGATTTCGGCGGCCGAGAACTGGGCCGTGCCCGGCATTGCCGTTGCCATCCACAAGATCGCCCGCGAACTCGAAGGCGCGGGATGGGCAGCGAATCGCCCCGTCTGGCATCCGCAGGCGCGCCTCACAGCGCTGCCTGCCTGGCAGTCCGGAACGACCGACGCATTGTCCCAGCACGTCAAGCTGATCTCCGAACTTGCCCCGAGCCAGGGCGCACCTGACAGTGATCTTGGCGCGGCCTCGCGGCTTCTCGCCGAAGTACCCGGCGAAGCGATGCGCCCGCGCCTGACGGCTGCGGCCGAAGCGCTGAACCGGTTTGATACCCGCGCATCGCGCGGCCTGGCGATGCGGCCGATGCCGGAAGAAATCATGGCGCAGGAACTGGTCCTGTTCGCAGGCTGGGCCGGTGAGGATCGGGCGGCGCTGTCGGACCGGATCAATGCGCAGCAGGCGGGCTGGCCGGCCAGCAAGGAAGATATTGCAGCCTTCTACCGTGCCAAGGCGCGCGCGCATGTCGCCCATGAGATGTTCGCAGCCAACCGGGCCAAGGCCTACAATCTCAGCAACACAGCGGTTCTGGTGGCCGCCGAACGGGCCGAGACGGCCTGGGCGCGGGCCGCCGCGATGAAGCCCTTCTTCGTCTCAAACCAGTCTGGCTCGGCGGCCCTGTTTCCCAACCATCTCGCCAGCATGGCGTTTTTCCTGGCTGAAGCCGAGGAAGCCTCGCTGCATCTGGCGGAGCTGATGGGGCCGCGCGCCATCCCGGAAGATGGCGCCGAAACCTCGGTCGCCCAGACCGCTGGCGAGGCGGACCCGGCACAGCCCTGACCGGGCCCTTGAACTGGCCGTCAGGGCGGTCCATGTCTGGCAGAGCCCTGCCGGGCCCGTCCCGGAGATATCCCAAGGACCGCCATGTTCATCCAGACCGAAGCCACGCCCAATCCCGACACCATAAAATTCCTGCCAGGACAGCCGGTTGCGGGCACCCGCGGCCCGTTCGACTTTCCCGATCAGGCGAGCGCACGCACCAGCCTGCTCGCCCGAGCCCTGTTTCAGGTGGACGGCGTTCAGCGGGTCTTCCTCGGCAAGGATTTCGTCAGCATCAGCAAGGCGGAAAGCCATGACTGGCGGCATGTGAAGCCAATGGTGCTGGCGGCGATCATGGACCATTACATGGCCGGCCTGCCAGTAATCGAGGAGGATGCCGAGGGCGCCGCCGATGAGATCGAATATGAAGGCGAGACCGCCGAGATCGTCAACGAGATCAAGGAACTGATCGAAACGCGCGTGCGCCCGGCCGTTGCCCAGGATGGCGGTGACATCACCTTCCAGCGTTTCGATCCGGAGACCGGCATCGTGCATCTGTCGATGCGCGGCGCCTGCGCGGGTTGCCCGTCTTCGACGATGACGCTGAAACAGGGTATCGAAAACATGCTGCGCACCTATGTTCCCGAGGTAACGGCAGTTGAGGCGGCACTGTGAATCGGGCTTAAAAAAACTCCAACGATTCCTCCAACGAGGCAGCCGAAAACTCCAACGGGACGCCTGTTTCCCGGAACCGGACGCTTCGTCAGAGGTTATAGCCAGCAAGGAAGGACCCCCCTCTTATGGCTCATCCGGTCAACGACCACGCCCTAGACGTCATCTTCCGGGATGCCCGCAGCCAGAACGGCTACCTCGGCAAGTCCGTCCCCGAAGTCCTGATCCGGGCCGTCTATGATCTCGCCAAGATGGGTCCCACAAGCGCCAACTGTTCGCCCGCGCGCTTTGTCTTCGTCACGACGCCAGAGGGCAAGGAACGCCTTCTGCCCTTCATGAGCGAGGGCAACCGGGAGAAGACAAGGGCTGCGCCCTGGACAGTCATCATCGCCTTCGACATCCGCTTTGCGGAGAAAGTGCCGAAACTGTTTCCTCACCAGCCGGACGCGAAGAACTGGTTCGACAACAATGCCGGGGAGACCGCATTCCGGAACGGGACGTTGCAGGGCGCCTATCTGATGATCGCGGCGCGCGCGCTCGGCCTCGACTGCGGGCCGATGAGCGGCTTCGACATGGCCGGCGTCAACCGCGAATTCTTCGAAAGCCAGGAGGGCGAGGAACACCACTGGCGGGCGAACTTCATCTGCAATCTCGGCCATGGTGACAAGTCGAAGATCTTTCCGCGCTCGCCGCGCCTCGAATTTGACGAGGCCTGCCGCATCCTCTAGCGGGAAGCATGCTTGTCCTTGCGCTGAACACTGCCTTTTCCACGATGGAGGCCGCCCTTGTGCGCGATGGCGAGATTCTCGCCGATGCGCGCGAGACGCTGCCGCGCGGCCAGGAGCGGGCGCTGCCTGGCTTTGCCGAGGCGTTGCTGAAGGGTAAGGGGCTGGATTTCCGTGACGTGACGCGGTTTGCGGTGGTTACCGGGCCGGGGAGTTTCACCGGTCTGCGCATCGGTGTCGCCTATGTGCGCGGCCTGGCGCTGGTGACCGGCGCACCGGCGATCGGCGTCACCAGCCTTGAGGCGGCCATTCCCGCAGGCATGGCGGGCGCAAGCCTCGGCGCGCTGATGGCACAGCGCCGCCCGCCGGACCAGACCTGGTGGGTGCAGGGCGTGAGCGAAGATGTCGGCATCGCGCCGGTGCAGGAAGTGGGCCTCGAGGCGCTCGCCGCCATGCTGGACGGCTTCCATGCGCCGGTCTTCATGGACGGGGCAGAGGCGCTGGGCGATCTGGCCGGCAAGCTCGACCTGCGCCCGATGCAGCCGAGCGCGGTGACGGCAGCGCTGAAGGCGGCGCGGTTTGATCCGGCGAGACATCCGCCGGCGCCGGTCTATGCCCGCGCGCCGGATGCGACCCTGCCTCAGCCGAGGGACAAGGCCTGATGCCGCAGACGCTGGGGCCGGGGGACGCCGAAGATGCCGCAGCGCTGCATGCGCGATGCTTTCCGGACCCGTGGAGCGTGTCGGCCTTTCGCGAGGCCTTCGGAGACTGCGCCGCGCGCGCGTATGGCTTTCGCGAGGGCGGCGCGCTCGTGGCCTTTGCGTTGACGAAGGAAGTGGCAGGCGAAGCGGATTTGCTCACCATCGCGACGGATCCTGCGGTGCGCCGGCGGGGACTTGCCGCAGAACTGGTCGGCGCACTGATTGTCGAGCTGGAAGCCGCCGGCCTCTCGCGCCTGACACTGGAAGTCGCCGAGGACAATCTCGCCGCGCGCGGGCTCTATGCGCGCTTCGGCTTTGCCGAGGATGGCCGCCGGCCGCGCTATTATGTGGCGGGGCGGGATGTGCCTGTCGACGCTGTGCTGATGTCGCGGCGGCTGGGTGTCTAGCGCTTTCTTGCGACAAGTGTGGCCCTTCGCTGAAGCCGGTCTATACTCTTCCGCCTGAGCTGAAGGAGGAAACCCGATGGCCGATGGCTCTCTCAACAAGATCGATATTCCGAAGGAAGTCTTCGCGCTCTATGACGCGTACTGCCATGGCGACCTCTCGCGGCGGGCGTTTTTCTCGCGTCTCAGCGCCTTTGCGGGCGGGGGAGTGACGGTCTCGATGCTCGCGGCCTGCGTGATGCCGGACTACAGCCAGGCGCAGACGTTCACCGGCGAGCCGGACCTGATCGAGGAAGAAGTGACCTATGCCTCGCCCGCCGGCGCCGGCACGATGGGCGGCTATCTGGTCCGCCCGGCGAATGCGACCGGGCCGTTGCCCGGCATCCTCGTGATCCATGAAAACCGCGGCCTCAATCCGTATATCCGCGATGTCGTGCGCCGGGCGGCGAAGGCCGGCTATGTCGCCTTCGGGCCGGACGCGCTCTATCCCCTCGGTGGATATCCCGGAAATGATGATGACGGGCGCGCGCTGCAGGCCGAGCGCAGCCGCGAGGCGATGTATGCCGATTTCGTCGCCGGCGCGGAGTTCCTGCGCGATCATGCGGCGGTGAATGGCAAGGTTGCGGTGACCGGCTTCTGCTTTGGCGGGGCGATCGCGAACCAGCTGGCGGTGGACCTTGCCTGGCTGAGCGCCTCGGTGCCCTATTATGGCGGCTGGCCGTCGGATGAGGCGGCCGCACGCCTCGAAGTGCCGTTGCAGATCCACCTTGCCAGCGACGACCCCCGCGTAAACGAAGGCTGGGTCTCGTATGAAGCGGCGCTGAAAGCCGCCAGCAAAGCCTATGAAATCCACTGGTATGAGGGCACCCAGCACGGCTTTCACAACGACACCACGCCGCGTTTTGAGCCCGAGGCCGCTGCGCTTGCCTGGCGCCGGACGCTGGATTTCTTCGCCGCGCATCTCGGCTGAGCCGGGATCAGGCAGGCACTGGACAGGACAGGGAATCTCACCGATGTTCCCTGAATGTTCGAGCTTGCGCTCTCCTTTGAAACGCCCGCTGGCGCCTGCGGCCTCGCCTGGTCAGCGGCCGGGCTGACGCGTGTGCGGCCCTTCGAGGCGAGCGCGGGACAGGCCCTCTCCGGCCTGCCGGCAGGGGAGCGTGTGACCGAAGCCGAGGCACCGCCCCACATAACGGCCGTCATCGCCGGCTTGCGCGCTTTCCTTGCCGGCGAGCCCGCCAGTTTCGATGACGTTTCCCTCGATATGGCCGGACTCTCGGATTTCGAAGCCGCGCTCTACAACGCCTTGCGCGGCGTTCGTTGGGGCGAGACCGTCACTTACGGGGACCTTGCCCGCCGCATCGGCGCAGGCACGGGCGCCGCCCGCGCTGTTGGTGCCGCGATGGGGCGTAATCCCTGGCCTCTGATCGTGCCCTGCCACCGCGTGCTCAGTACCGGCGGCAAGCTCGGCGGATTCTCCGCGCCCGGCGGCGGGCGGACGAAACGCATGCTGCTGGCCCGTGAAGGCGTTCACTTTGATGACGGCCAGCTTGGCCTGTTCGGATGACCGGCGCGCCGCTTCGCATCCGCAACCGCGATGCGCGGCGCCTGTGGCTGAACGCCCAAGGCCTTGCCGCGACACCGACCGTTCCGCTCGATCTTGCCGGAACGATCCGCCGCCTCGGCTTCGTCCAGCTCGACTCGATCCGCGTTGTCGCCCGCGCCCACGATCACATCCTCTGGAGCCGCAACCAGCACTATCGCGAGCCGATGCTGGTGACGCTGCTGAAAGACCAGCGCGGCGTCTTCGAACATTTCACGCATGACGCTTCCGTCATCCCGATTGACTTCTATCCCAACTGGCGCCGGCAGTTCCGCCGCATGGAGGCGCGGGTGCAGCGCTGGGACTGGCACAGCGGTTATCACGGCGCCGAAGGCCGCGCCGCCATCCGCGAACGTATCCGCGCCGAAGGCCCCCTGTCTTCGCACGCCTTTGACTCCAAGGTCGAAGGCAAGCGGGAGATGTGGCGCCGCCCGCCGCACAAGCTCTCGCTCGATTACATGTGGTATGCGGGCGAGCTGTCGACCTCGCATCGTGAGGGCTTCACCAAATTCTACGATCTCACCGAGCGCGTCATTCCCGCCCATCACCGCGCAGATGAGCCGCCGGAGCCCGATCAGGTAGACTGGCTCTGCCGTGAGGCGCTGGCCCGTCTCGCCTTTGCCGCGGTGGGTGACCTCCAGCGCTTCTGGGGCGCCGCCGACCTGGAAGAAGTGAAAGCCTGGACCGCAGGGCAGCGAGACCTTGTCCCGGTCGAGATCGAATCTGCGGAAGGGGAATGGTCGCGCGCGCTGGCGCCTGCCGATATCGAAGCGCGCCTCGACGCGGCAGAGGCGCCGACCTCCCGCCTGCGTATCCTCAATCCGTTCGACCCTGTCATCCGCGACCGCGCGCGCCTGAAACGCCTGTTCGGCTTCGATTACCGTATTGAAATCTTCGTGCCCGCCGCCAAACGCCTGTGGGGCTATTATGTCTACCCGCTCCTCGAGGGCGACCGGATGGTCGGCCGCCTCTGCGCCAAGGCGGACCGAGAGGCGGGCAGGCTGACGGTGGAGCGCCTGTGGACCGAGCCCGGCATCGCGTGGACGCCCGCGCGCGCTGCAAAACTCGATGCCGAACTTGCCCGTTTCGCGCGCCTGGCAAATGCTGCCGAGGTTGTCTGGCTGCCTGAGGCCGATATGGACATTCCGGGCAGGTGAGGGCAAAAGACGCAAATGGACAGGCTTGAAAAACTCTGCATTGAAAAAGGCCTCCGGATGACGGAGCCGCGGCGCGTCATCGCGCGCGTGCTTTCGGTGTCGGATGACCATCCGGACGCCGAGGAACTGCACCGGCGCGCCAATTCGCTCGACGCCTCGATCTCACTGGCGACCGTCTACCGCACGGTGAAGCTGTTCGAGGATGCCGGCATCATTCAGGCGCATGATTTCCGCGACGGGCGCGCCCGGTATGAGGAAACGCCGGTGGAGCACCATGACCATCTGATCGATGTGAAGACGGGTGATGTGGTGGAGTTCCATTCCGAGGAGATCGAGAAGTTGCAGGTGGAGATCGCCCGCAAGCTCGGCTACCGGCTGGTCGATCACCGGCTGGAGCTTTATGGCGTCCCGATCGGGGACAAGGAAAAGGGCTGAACCTCTTTCATGTGGCCGGAATCAGGACGGCCCCGCCGGAAGGTGGGGCCATTTGGCATTCCCGGCGCCGTCAGCTTTCCGGTACGACGCGGAAGATGCCGTCAAAATCCTTGTTGGCGACATAGAGATAACCGTCCGGCCCCTGAACGACATCGCGGATCGGCATTTCGTCCTTCAGCAGGTTTTCCTTGCCGGTGACGCGGCCATTCTCGACACTGATCCGTACAAGGACCATCCCGTCCGGGCCGTTCATGCCGCCTGCGAAAAGATTACCCTCCCAGCCGGGATACTTGTCAGAGGTCAGGAGTGCGAGACCAGCAGGCGCGATTGACGGCACCCAGTATATCTCCGGCTGGGCCATGCCCTCGGCTTCGGTTTCGCGGGTGATGATCGTGCCGTCATAATTGACGCCGTAGGTGATCTTCGGCCAGCCATAGTTCACGCCGGGCCGGATGATGTTGAGTTCATCGCCGCCGCGCGGCCCGTGCTCAGTCGCCCAGAGGGTATCGGAGGCCGCGTCAAACACCATGCCCTGCACATTGCGGTGACCATAGGACCAGACGGCGGGGTGGCCAGCGGCGCCATCCGCAAACGGATTATCGGCCGGAATCGAACCATCGGGATTGATGCGCACGATGGTGCCATGCGTGTTCGCCGGTATCTGCGCGTCATTCATGTATCGGAAGCCGTCACCGAGACCGACAAACAGCGTGCCATCCGGTGCGAAGACGAGGCGGGATCCGTAGTGGAAGGCCGTATCGCGGTCGTCCGCCTTGAAAATCTGCTGCACATTCTCCAGTGCGGCATGGTCCTCGCTGAGCCGGCCGCGGACGACAGCGGTCGAGTTCGCCTCCTTGGTGCCGGTCGAGAGGGCCACATAGACGAGGCGGTTGCCGGCAAAGTCCGGATCGAGGGTGATCCCGAGATAGCCCGCCTGGCCTTCGGTATAGGCTTCCGGCAGGCCGGCAACGGGGGCCGGTTCGCTGCCGGTGGCAAGGAATTTCAGGCCGCCGGATTTCTCCGTGAACAACAGGGCGCCATCCGGCAGGAAGGCCATGCCCCAGGGCTGTTCGGCGGGCGCGAGGAATTCGAGATGCACTCCGGTCACTTCGCCCGCGGTGGCAGCCCCGACAGCAGGGCCGCCGGCCGGGGCGCCGCAGGCAGCCAGGATCAGGGCGAGCGGGGAGAGCAGGGAGAGACGCAGGGCAGGGGACATGCCGGTTCCTTTCGGGTCAGGTCGGGACAAGCCGATGTCCTCCGACATAGAGCGAATAGGCCCCAGCGCCAATGAAAAAGGGGGCAGCCCGCGAAAGGCTGCCCCCCGATTTTCACACCGTTGCCGGCTTACCAGTTCTTCGTCAGGGAGACGCCAAAGGTCCGCGGCTCGGTGAGGAAGATGTTGGTGAACAGGCCCGAGGAGTCATCGGTGAGGTAGGCACCGGTGATGACCGTCTCATTGGCGATGTTCTTGCCGAATATGTCGAACCGCAAGCCATGCGTGTCATTGTAGAATGACAGCGAGGCGTTGAGGTTGTCCCAGGAATTCAGCCGGTCACGCGCCGTATTGTAGACGCGGCTGTAGCTGCCTGCCTGGCGGTAGTAGTCGACACGGCCCGTCAGGCCCCAGTCACCGAAGGAACCCGGCAGCCAGGTGTATTCGACACCGAGGTTGACGGTCGTTTCGGGTGCGCCGGGTATCGAGTTGCCGGAAAGGTCCTTCGCATCGCCGTCGAACGGTGTCAGGGCCGAGAAGGTCGCTGTGCTGCCATCCGGCATCCGGACGGTCACGTTCTGGCCTGTCAGCCCGAGCAGGGCTTCAAGGTTTGCCGTGCCGCCAACACCGCCAGCGAGCTGGCCGTTACAGATGCCGCGGGTGGCACCGGCCGGCAGCTGGTTGAGGGCAATGGCCCCGAGAACGGTGGCATAGCCCTGCGCCGAGACGACACAGTTCGAGAAGGACGAGGCGTTCTTGATCGCGACGAGATCGGCCCGGCCGTTGGTCCGGTCGAGCAGGTCGATGCCCCAGGTGTCCTGGATCTCAGTGTCGAGCAGGCCGATATTGGCATTCAGCACCAGGGTCGAGACCGGGTTCCAGATCGACTCGATCTCGAGACCCTGCAGCTTGGCGTCGATGTTGAAGTTCGCCGAGGTGCGGTTCACGATCTGGGTGATCTGGTAGCCTTCATAGTCGTAGTAGAAGGCACTCGCGTTCAGCTGCAGCGCGCCATTTGCGAGCGTGTTCTTCGTGCCGACTTCATAGGAGTTGATGAACTCCGGATCGAAGGTCTGCGGGAACAGGTTCGCACCTGCCGGCTGCGGCGGGTTGATGCCGCCGCCCTTATAGCCACGAGAATAGAAGGCATAGAGCATCGTGTCTTCGGAGAAGCCAAGGTCCGGACGCCAGTCGAAGCCGACGCGGCCCGTGGTTTCCTTGAAGCGGGCATTGATGGAGCCGTCGCCGCCTTCATCATTCGGGGCACCGACGATCGGTTGAGGTTCGAGCGGATTGCCGCCGGGAATTGCGGCCGCCGGTGTGAACAGGAAGGTCGGGACGACGTCCTGCTCCTTCTTGTCGTCCGTATACCGCAGGCCGAGGGTGAACTTCAGATTGTCGGTGACGTCATAATAGCCTTCACCGAAGACCGCGAAGGATTCCAGCCGGTAAGGCGAGAGCGAGCGGAAATAGTTGCCGCCATCGCCGACCAGGGACCCGCCGAAGGCCGGAATACCGCCCACACCATCATCAATCGGCACGGGTGCGCCAAAGACAGCGCCGCCAAGGGCGTTGTTGATCTGGGTCAGGGCCGTCAGCGAGTTGGACAGCACATAATAGCCGGCCGTCGTGTCATACGGATCGATCGCTTCGAAATCGACATAGATGGCGCCGAGATTGAAGTTCAGCGGGCCGTCGAAGTTCGACTGCAGGCGAAGTTCATGCGAGATCTGCTCGCTGGCCCCGCCGGACAGGTCGAAGGTCCGGAAGATATTGGACGCGCCAAGCTGCGGGTCATTGACCACGCCGCCCGGGAAGATCGCCGAGTAAACAAACTCAGCGCCCGGCGCGAGGTAGAACGGGCCGGCGGTCGGGTTGAACGCGATGGTCGGTGCAACCTTGTTATAGTCCTCATACGATGCCGAATTGGTCTCCGAATAGCTGCCGAGATAGGTCAGCAGCAGGTTGTCGGTGACGTCGAACTCGCCCTTCCAGGTGTAGAGGGTCTGGTCCGCCTGGTAGACGGGGTCAAAGGCCGATTCGATCTGCCGAAGATTGCGGTTCACCGGCGCGGTGAAAGCATCGCCGTTCAGCAGGCCGGCGATGACAGCAAGGCCGCCGCCGAGGGTCGCAACCGAGTTCACCCGGTCATTCATCTGGTCGAGCGCCACATCGCGGCAACCGAGCGAGGTGACGAGCTGGTCCAGCGGCCCAATCGGAATGCCGGCGAAGGAGGACTTCAGCGGATCCTTGGCGCAGAGCTGTTTGCCGGCGCGCAGGCGATTGTCGTCCTCTTCGAAATGCTCGACCATCACCCAGCCGCGGAACCGGTCGGTCGGCTCAAAGGCAAGGGTGGCGCGGGCGCCCCACAGCTCGCGGCCATCGATCGATGCCCCGGTCACCGTGTTCGTAGCATAGCCGTCGCGTTCGAGATAGGAGCCGGCAACCCGCAGGGCCACCTTGTCGCCGATCGGAACGTTCAGCATCCCGCGAATCTTGCGGGTGTTGAAATTACCGAGCGTGGCGGTGACATTGCCCTGCCATTCCTCGAAGACGGGCTTGGCGGTGATGGCGTTGAACACGCCGCCGGTCGCGTTACGGCCATAGAGCGTACCCTGGGGGCCGCGCAGAACCTCGATCCGTTCCATGTCGAAGAATTCGGCCTCGAACAGGCGGTTGGCGGTCAGCGGCACATCGTTCTGGTGGATACCGACGCCGGCATCACCGGACTGGGCAACCGAGTCGACACCGATGCCGCGGATCTTGAAGTTGAAGCCCGTGAAGTTGCCCTTGGTAAAGGTCACGTTCGGGATCGACTTCACAAGGTCCGGACCGCCGGAAAGCTGCAGCTTGTTGAGAGCGCTTTCGTCAAAGGCCGAAACAGCGATCGGAACGTCCTGGATCGACTGTTCAACCTTCTGGGTGGTGACGGTCACCGTGCCGAGACGGCGTGAGTCGTCGGCAGTTGTGTCTTCCTGCGCCTGAGCGGCTCCAAAGAAGCTGAGAGCCAGGGCAGAGGCCCCTGCCAGCAGGACGTACTTCGAGTCTGTGTTTCGGCTCATTTCGATTTTTCCTCCCCTCGGGCCGCTTTGCGGCTCCGAATACAACGATCAACTGTGATCTTCAGTGAGCCATCCTCTTTGGCGGGACAGCTTCAATTACAACACAAGGCCATGGCGCGGCCCATGTCAATTGTCCTCGCCCGCCGCGAGGCGAAAGACTTGGCACCGGTGTTAAAAATGTAACGCCTTCCGCAGCGTAGCCTTGGCCAGATGAGGGCAGGCTGATACAGCGGCGCGCATGACGACACCCGCTTCCTCTGCCCTTGTCCTGTTCTCCGGCGGCCAGGATTCGGCCACCTGCCTTGCCTGGGCGCTGGACAGGTTCGACCGGGTGGAGACCATCGGCTTCGACTATGGCCAGCGCCATGCCGTCGAGCTTGCCTGCCGGCCTCGGTTTCTGGCGGCGCTGCGGGAAGAATTCCCGGCCTGGTCAGCCCGTCTGGGCGAGGACCATCTGGTCGATGCCTCGGTCCTCAAGGCACTCGGGACGACCGCCATGACCCATGATGTCGAGATCACCATGACCAGCGCCGGCCTGCCGAACACCTTTGTGCCCGGCCGGAACCTCCTGTTCCTGACCCTCGCCGGCGCCTTAGCGGTGCGCCGGGGCATCGGCGCGCTTGTCGGCGGCATGTGCGAGACCGACTATTCCGGCTATCCGGACTGCCGCGCCGACACGATCAGGGCGCAGGAGGAAACCCTGCGCCTCGGCCTGGACAGCGATATCCGCATCCAGACGCCGCTGATGTATCTCGACAAGGCCGCCAGCTGGCACCGCGCCGAGGAACTGGGCGGCGACGCGCTGGTCCATCTGATCGTCGAGGAGACCCATACCTGTTATCTCGGCGAGCGGGGCGAGCGCCATGACTGGGGCTATGGCTGCGGCACCTGCCCGGCCTGCGAGCTGCGCGCGGGCGGCTGGCGGCGATGGCGGGAAGGGAGCGGGCCATGACCTACTCCGTCAAGGAAGCCTTCTACACGCTGCAGGGCGAGGGCGCCCAGACCGGTCGCGCGGCCGTCTTCCTGCGCTTTGCCGGCTGCAATCTGTGGAGTGGGCTCGAGCGCGACAGGGCAGGGGCGGTCTGCCGCTTCTGCGACACCGATTTTGTCGGCACCGACGGCGGCGGCGGCGGGAAGTTCCGGGAGGCGGGGGCGCTGGCCGCGCATGTCGCCGCCATCTGGGAGGCTGAGGCCGGCCCCGGCGGGCGGCGCTATGTCGTCTGCACAGGCGGCGAGCCGCTACTGCAGCTCGACGCGGCGCTGATTGAGGCCCTGCATGGCGAAGGTTTCGAGATCGCGATCGAGACCAATGGCACGCTGGCCGCGCCGCCCGGTATCGACTGGATCTGTGTCAGCCCGAAAGCCAATGCGCCGCTGGCCCAGCGTTCGGGAAACGAACTGAAGCTCGTCTACCCCCAGGCGGAGCCCGAAGCCCGGCCGGAATGCTTTGAAACTCTGGACTTCGAGCACTTTTTCCTCCAACCGAGGGACGATGGACCGGGCGTCAGCCATGTGGCGGCGGCGGCCCTCTATTGCTTGAAGAATCCGAGATGGCGACTGAGCTTGCAAACCCACAAACTGACCGGACTGCCCTGAAGGCGGAAGGCCATGTTTTCGAGATTTCGGAGGCGGCCTTCTTCGAGGCAGCGCACTATATGGCCGGCAAGCCCGAGGGCCATCCCTACCGCGCGATCCACGGCCATTCCTTCCGCATCGATGCGACCGTGGCCGGCGTCGTGAAGCCGGGTGAGCAATGGGTGGAGGATTTCAGCCATCTGAAAGCCGTGCTCGAGGCCGCCGCCGCGAGGCTCGACCACAAGCTGCTGAACGAGATTCCCGGCCTGGAAGTGCCGACGCTGGAGCGGATCTGCCTCTGGCTCGCCGCCGAGCTGAAAGACGCACTCCCCGGCCTCGCCCGCATCGCCGTCTCCCGCCCCAGCCTCAACCAGCGCTGTGAACTGCTGGTGAGCCCGCGTCCGGGCCACAGTGTGTAGCGTGGAATATGCTGGATCTTTTCCGGCATTACTCTCCAAAAAAAACTCGACCATTCACACCCTTAGGTTACAATCCCTGCGGCGGCCGACGCGCGGGGATAGATCATGGATGCTAAAAACCCGAAAAATCAGTTGAATGCCATATGGTTGAAAACCTGGTGGGATAACGATTTCACATGGGAAGGGCTCAAGACAAAGCCACTGCAAGGCTGGGTCGTAGCCAATGGCTATCTTTGCGAGGCAGCTACGGGGCGTATTTATGGGGAAACTACTCCCAGTAGATCGCAACCCATCACAGGCATGGACGCCAACTTGCAGGATTACTGGCGAGCCGATCCGGTCAATGGGAAACTGCGTTCTGATGAGCAATTAGCGTCCGAACTGGTGTCAGTCCCGCAACAGCCCTGCTTTCATCGCGTCCACCTACCGCTGAGATTCCAAGACGGTACGCCTAGCGGTAAAGAGCTATGGGCGGATAACGCGCTAGATGCAGTGATTAGTCCTCGCCTGACCGAGGCGACGGAGATGGATTGTGAGGCAGAAAGGCTTGAACGCGAACTTTTTGGTCCTGACGTTCGTGCCCAGTTCCAGGGGGGTATATTGCTTTGTGCTCCGAACCACCCTTTGGGAATCAAATGCCCTCTGAGTGTGAGATACGACTTCGCAGCCTTTTGCCGCGATGCCATCTTCGAGTACGCAACTTTCGCAGGTGAGGCAGTATTCGATAGTGTAATCTTCTCAGCCGAAGCTCGCTTTGACCACAGTAGATACTTGGGCGATGCTAGCTTCGAGTACGCAGTGTTTGCGGGTGAGGCGAAATTCAGCCATGTAACATTCCTCGGCGATGCGCGGTTCGAGCAGGCTACTTTCGCAGGTCGAGTAAACTTTGAACGCGCCACCTTCGCCGGCGATGCAATTTTTCAGCATGTTGATTTCTTAGAAAACGCAGGCTTTAGCTCTGCTGTGTTCTCCAGCCTTGCGTATTTCGAAAGTGCAACTTTCTTCGAAGACGCAGGATTCGACAGCGCAACCATGTTTGATGAGGCAAACTTCGACAACACAACCTTCGAGAAGCGGTTTGCGTTTCTTGACACCACATTCGGCAGAAACGCTTTTTTCGTCAGCGCAAGGATCAATAGTAATGAATCTGCTTGGCGCGGCGCCTTTGCAGGTTGCCTCTTCGAGCGTTTGACAGACTGGAGTAATGTGGAGCGCTTTGAACCTCCCCGGTAACCTCGGAGGCCGTTTGGTTGGGGTTACGCAGCCATAGCGGTCTGCGACTGTGCTGCATAGAAATCATTCTCTGCCTCTGCGGGCGGGATGTGACCGATGGGCT
>JBKBLD010000013.1:0-68466 GCA_046296675.1 Hyphomonas sp.
GCCGAACTCTCCTGCGGCCCGGATTTCTGTCTCATCTTCACTCCTCGTATCAGTTACGATGAGCCAGAAATCCTCCTTAAGCAATTTCGCCAATCTGTCTCACAGTCGCTGACGGGGAACAATGGGTATTGGAGCATTCATTGCTATCGTCGTGCTGGTGCTTGGTCTGCTGAAAATCGGACCTTCTGCTTTCCGGTGGATCGCAGCCAAAGATCATAAAGACTGAGTAATGTCAGCTTGCGTTTGATCAATCGGCCAGAGGCCGTGGGATCAAAGCCTGACTCAGCTCTCCTTTTTCAGCCACCCCGCCCTCTTCAGAGGGAGAGGGGAGCAGGCTTGCCTCAGAAATCGTAGGCAATTCCCTTGCGTTCCCAGTCGCCGTAGCGGGTGGGTTCGATGGTTTTGGGGCCGCCGGTTTCGTCGGCCGGGAGGGCGGCGGCATCGGCCGCTTCGCGCGCCTTGCGGGCGTCGGCTTCTTCCAGAGCGCGGCGGGCCGCTTCCGGCAGGGCGGCGCGGCGGGCTTTCTCTTCTTCTGACAGTTCAGCGGCCATGATAATCTTTCCCTGTCATTCACCCTTTCCCATATAGGAACGGCCTGACGAAGTGCGCATAGGCGCGCAGGGCAAACGTACTTGTTGATGAGGAGCACCCCACCGATGGGCACGGCCAAGACATTTATCCTTCTCGCCGCCATGACCGCGATCTTCATGGCGATCGGTTTTCTTGTCGGCGGCACGGCCGGCATGGCCATCGCCTTTGTGGTGGCCGCGGCCATGAACGTGTTCGCCTGGTGGAATTCCGACAAGCTGGTGCTGCGCATGCAGGGCGCGAAGGAAGTGGCGGAAGACACGACCAGCCCGATGCTGCGCGCGTTCCGCCAGGACGTCGCGCGCCTCGCCGATTCCGCCGGCCTGCCGCAGCCGAAAGTCTATATCATCGACACGCCGCAGCCGAACGCCTTTGCAACGGGGCGCAATCCGCAGAACGCCGCCGTGGCTGCGACCACGGGCCTTCTCAACATGCTGAATCGCGAGGAAGTCGCCGGGGTGATGGCGCATGAACTCGCCCACGTCCAGAACCGCGATACGCTGATCATGACGGTGACCGCGACGCTGGCCGGCGCGATCGGCATGCTGGCGAACTTTGCCCTGTTCTTCGGGCGCGGACGAACCGGCGTCATCGGCGCGATTGCGATCATGATCTTTGCGCCGATGGCAGCAGGCCTCGTCCAGATGGCGATCAGCCGTTCGCGCGAATATACCGCCGACAAGCGCGGCGCCGAGATCTGCGGCAACCCGCTCTGGCTCGCCTCGGCGCTGGAGAAGATCGAGCGCGGCGCGCGCGCCCAGCTTAATCCCTATGCGGAGCGCAATCCGGCGATGGCGCATATGTATATCTCCAACCCCCTGAACGGGAAGGGTGCGGACAATTTCTTCTCCACCCACCCCTCGACCGCCAACCGCGTCGAAGCGCTGCGCCGCATGGCTGGCGATATGGGCATCTCGGGCGCCCCCACTCCGACAGCGCGCACCAGCGGCCCGTGGGGTTGAGCCTCGCGCACCCCTTCCGGAGGCGGACGGTTTGAGCGGCGCTTCTGCCCGGCTGGCCGCCGGCCACCTCCTCCATCTGGTGCTCGACAAGCGGCGCACGCTGGACGAAGCGCTGGCGGCGGACGAGGCTTTCAACGCGCTGGAGGGCGCTGACCGCGCCTTTGCCCGTGCCATAGCCTCCTCGGCGCTGCGCCATCTCGGCTGGATCGACAAGGCGGTCGCGCCGCTGATCTCCCGGCCGCTCAATGCGACCGGCGCCGAGATCCGCGCGCTGATCCGTGCCGGCGCCGCCCAGCTCTGGTTCATGGATGTGCCAGCCCATGCGGCAGTTTCCGAGACGGTGGAAGCTGCCCGCCAATGGCCGCCCGCCCGTTCAGGCGGCAGCTTTCTCAACGCCGCGCTGCGGCGCGTGAGCGAGACGCCCTCGCCTGCCCTCACGATGAGCCCCCTCGCCCTCTGGCCCGACTGGCTGGCCGCGCGCCTCGGCTCTGCCTATGGCCGCGAGGCCGCCGAACGCCTCGCCCGGGCGCAGCTGCAGGAACCCGCCCTGCATCTTTCCGCAAAGTCAGCCCCCGCACGGGTGGCAGAGATGACCGGCGGCGCGCTGCTCGCCGATGGCACGGTGGAACTGGACAGCGGCAGCGTGGAACACATTCCCGGCTATGAAGCGGGTGATTGGTGGGTGCAGGACGCCGCCGCCCGCCTGCCCGCCCGCCTGCTGGACCCTAAGCCCGGCGAGCGCATCCTCGATCTCTGCGCGGCGCCGGGCGGCAAGACATTGCAGCTTGCGGCCGCCGGCGCGGAGGTGACGGCCCTCGACCGCTCGCGGCCCCGGCTGGAGCGGCTGAAGGAAAACCTCGCCCGCACCGGGCTTCACGCCGAAGTGATCGTCGCCGATGGCGAGGCCTGGCAGCCGCCTGCTCCCTTCCCGAAAATCCTGCTGGATGCGCCCTGTTCTGCCCTCGGCACGCTGCGGCGGCATCCGGAAGGCGCCTGGATCAAGACGCAGGCCGATGCCGCCCGCTTTCCGGTGGTACAGGCGAGGCTTCTGGCCGCTGCGGCGGCCATGCTCGCTCCCGGGGGCACGGTGGTTTACTGTGTCTGCACGCCGCTGCCCGCAGAAGGCGCCGATATTGCAGAGGCCGCCATTAAGCAAGGCGGGCTGATCCGCCAGCCCGTCGCGCCCGCCGAAATTCCGGGCTTCGAGCCCTGCCTGACCGATGCCGGAGATGTGCTGACCCTGCCCCGCCCGGACCGGCGCCATGACGCCTTTTACATCGCCCGCCTCACCCGGCCGGACTGACCTTGCCAAACCGTAATTGTTTTCTGAACGGAAATCCCTGTCGGAATTCATATCTCATTCAGCAGCCCCTGCGGTATAAGGCCCTCATCGCAGGTATGCAGTGCGAAAGGATAACACGATGACCACGGCGATCGCCCTCCGGGCAACCAAACACAAGCTGGCAGCGGGCGTGCTCGCCGCCTTCACCATGGCCCTTGCTGGCTGCGCCAACTCCTATGGCCCCGGCACGGCAAGCCCCTCTTCGGTCGGACAGGCATCGACCGTCTATACCGGCTATGTCCAGTCGGTGCGCGAAGTCACGATCCGTTCGGATCGCTCGCTGATCGGTACCGCCACCGGCGCCGTTCTCGGCGGTCTCGCCGGCTCTGAACTGGGCGGCGGCGACAAGGCCCAGACGGCAGGCGCCATCGGCGGCGCGGTCATCGGCGGTATCGCCGGTAACGAGGCCGGCAAGGCTGTCGGCACCCGCCGCGGCTACGCCTACACGATCCGCTTCGACAATGGCGAAGTGCGCGAAATCACGCAGGGCGCCGACATCTATATCCAGCCGGGCACCCCGGTGAACGCGATTGCCGGCGCCGATGGCTGGCGGGTCGTTCCCCGCTAACCTGGCCCGAGAACCCGGTTAACCGGACAGCCGGCTGCCTTGTGCGGCCGGCTGTTCCCTTTTAGGGAGGGGGAATGAACCCCGTCCTGATCTCACCATCGATTCTGTCTGCCGACTTCGCCAAGCTGGGGGAGGAAATCCGCGCCATCGACGCGGCCGGCGCCGACATGATCCATGTCGATGTGATGGACGGCCATTTCGTGCCGAACCTGACCTTCGGCCCGCCGGTCATCGAAAAGCTGCGCCCGCACACAAAGAAGCCCTTCGACGTGCATCTGATGATCGCGCCGGTAGATCCGTTTATCGAGGACTTCGCCCGCGCCGGCGCGGACATCCTGACCGTGCATCCCGAAGCGGGCCCTCACCTGCACCGCACGCTGCAGGCGGTCCGCGCGGCCGGGATGCGCCCCGGCGTGGCCCTGAACCCCGGCACACCTGCCAGCGTGGTCGAGCCGGTGATCGGCGATATCGACCTCGTTCTCGTCATGTCGGTGAACCCCGGCTTCGGCGGGCAGAGCTTCATCGAAAGCCAGTTGCGCAAGGTCGAAGCGCTGCGCCAGATGATTGATGCGTCTGGCCGCGACATCATTCTTGAGATCGATGGCGGGCTCAACGCCGAAACTGCACCGCGCGCCATTGCTGCGGGTGTCACCGCTATTGTCGCCGGATCCGCCGTATTCAAGGGCGGCCCGGAGGCCTATGCTGCGAACATCCGGGCATTGAGGCCGCAGGTCACCGCTTAGCCGGCACGCGCACCGGACGGGGTCTGAATTGGCTGAAAGCGACAATGATTTCCAGACTGAGCGCACCCGCAGCAGCAGCGACGACGCCGCGCTGTGGCGCCGGTTCCGCGGGGTCGCCGGAGAGGATGCCCGTGTCTCGACGCTGCAGAAGCTGAAGCTGACCGGCCACGGCGCCGACCGTTTCAGCCTGCACCTCGCAAACATTCTGCCTCCGGACGAGCGGCGCGGCGAAGCGATCCTCGGCGGCGTCTGGCGCATCGGCCAGCAGCGGATGACCCTCCAGAATGGCGAAGCGCCGTGGAGCCTGGAAATGCCGTCACGCCACTTTGCGGACCGTATCCACCGCTTCGGCTGGCTGCCCGACCTTCTGGGACAGGGCGCGGAGGGTGCGGCCCGCGCCCGCGCCCATGTCGATGACTGGATCGAACGTTTCGGCCGGTTCAATGGGTTTGCCTGGCGGGTGGAGCCGACGGCCAGCCGGGTCTGGAACTGGATGCGCTGCGGCGAGGCCATGTTCGGGGAAGACAGCGAGGAAGCCCGGGCCGCACGGCTGGACGCGCTGTCCCGCCAGATGCGCTATCTCGCCGAGACGGTGGACGCCGCGCACGATCCGAAGTCGCGCTGGCTGGGCGCGGCCGCGCTTGCCGCCGGGGCGATCTGTCTGCGCGGCGGAGCGGGCCTCGCGGAAGCGCTGGACCGGCTGGAGGCGGAAACGACCGCGCAGATCCTGCCCGATGGCGGCCATGTCAGCCGCAGCCCGGCGCATCTCCTGGCCAGCCTTATCCATCTGCAGACAATCGAGGACGCCCTGAGGCGCGCCGGACGGCCGGTACCGGACTGGCTGGAGAAATGGCTGCCCCGCATGGGCGCGATGCTGGCCTTCTTCCGCTCCGGCGACGGCGCGCTTGATCCGTTCAATGACGGGGACGAATCGCGCCCCGAAGTGGTCGAGGCCGCCATCGCCCGGCTGGGCGAGACCCCGCGCCGCTTCCTCTTCGCGCCGAAATCAGGCTTCCAGAAGATCGAGCGCGGCGGCCTGCGCTTCGTGCTCGATTGCGGCGAGGCCCCGCCCCGCGCCTTTGCCGAACATGCCCGCGCCGGCGCGCTCGGCTTCGAACTCTCCGACGGCCCGGCCCGGATCGTCACCTCCTGCGGCTTCTCATCCGAGGTGAACGTTGACTGGCAGGCCGCCGTGCGCCGCACCAGCGCCCATTCCACCCTCATCATCGCCGGTCGAGATTCCGGCGCCTTCACCCTCAATGACGAGACCCGCATGCGCGCCCTCACCGGGCCGGAAGGCATCGCCGCAAAGCGGCTGGAGGAAGCGACCGAAATCTGGCTCGACGCCCAGCATGCCGGCTACAAGGCCGCCTATGGTCTGCTCCACCGCCGCCGCATCTTCGTCTCCGGCGCGGGCGACCGGCTGACCGGCGAGGACTCGCTCGTGCGTCCCGTCGCCCAGCCGAAGGCAGATGACAAGAAGCCGATCCCCTTCGAGATCCGCTTTCATCTCCATCCGACGATCACCGCGCATATGGGCCGCGACGCGATCCGCCTCGTCAGCGACACCGGCATCATCTGGCGCTTCAAGACCAGCCATGAAGGCGCGCGCCTCGAGCGCACCGTCTATCTCGCCCGCGGCGTGGTCGAGCAGCCCGAACAGATCGTTCTCTCCGGCTTTGCCGACCCCAACGGTGACGGCAGCGAGCCGCCGAACGCCGTGCGCTGGGCCTTCCTCCGGGAAAGCGCGGCTTGACGCGCGGGCGTCAAATGCTAGGCCGCGCGCAGCTTTCCCACCGCTTCTGAAGGAGCAGCCCCCATGTCCGGCGCCCCCGTCACGCTTCGCCGCGCGCTCATTTCCGTTTCCGACAAGACCGGCCTGATCGAGCAGGCAAAGCGCCTCGCCGCCCTCGGTGTCGAACTCGTCTCCACAGGCGGCACCTCCAAGGCGCTGAAGGAAGCGGGCCTGACGGTGAAGGATGTCTCGGAGCTGACCGGCTTTCCCGAGATGATGGACGGGCGCGTCAAGACGCTCCACCCGGCCGTCCACGGCGGCCTCCTCTACCTGCGCGACAATCCCAGCCATGTGAAAGACGCCGAAACCCATGGCATCGGCGCCATCGACCTTATCTATGTCAATCTCTACCCCTTCGAGGCCACCGTTGCCTCGGGCGCGGACTTCGAGACCTGTATCGAGAATATCGACATCGGCGGCCCCGCGATGCTGCGCGCGGCGGCCAAGAACGGCGCCTTCGTGGCCGTCTGCACTGATGGCGGCGATGTCGACGCGGTGCTGGCCGAGGCGGAGGCGAATGGCGCGGTGAGCCCTGCCCTCCTCCGCCGCCTCGCGGCCAAGACCTATGCCCGCACCGCCGCCTATGACGCGGCCATCTCCGCCTGGTATGCCAAGCAGATCGGCGAGGACGCGCCGGATTGGGCGGCGATCGGGGGCCGCCTCCAACAATCCCTCCGCTACGGCGAAAACCCGCACCAGAAAGCCGCCTTCTACGTCACAGGCGAAAAGCGCCCCGGCGTTGCCGCCGCGCGCCAGCTTCAGGGCAAGGAGCTGTCCTATAACAACATCAACGACACCGACGCGGCCTATGAGCTGATCGGGGAGCTGGGCGCGGAAACCCCCGCCGTCGCCATCATCAAACATGCCAACCCCTGCGGCGTGGCCCTCGGCCCGAACATCATCGAGGCGTACAAGGCGGCCCTCGCCTGCGACCCCACCTCCGCCTTTGGCGGCATTGTGGCGCTCAACCGCCCGCTGGACGAGGAAACAGCGAAAGTCATCACGGAGATCTTCACCGAAGTCGTCATCGCGCCGGGCGCGGACGCCGCCGCTGAAGCGATCTTTGCCAAGAAGAAAAACCTCCGCCTCCTGATCACCGATGGCCTGCCGGACCCGGCCGCGCCGGGCGTGTTCGCCAAGACAGTCGCGGGCGGCTTCCTGCTGCAGGACCGGGACGCGGGCCGGATCGCGCGGGCGGACCTGAAGATCGTCACCAAACGTGCGCCCACGGAGCAGGAGCTTTCCGACATGCTGTTCGCCTGGCGCGTGGCCAAGCACGTGAAATCCAACACCATCGTCTACGCCAAAGACGGCGTCACCGCCGGCATCGGCGCCGGCCAGATGAGCCGCATCGACAGCGCCCGCATCGCCGCCCGCAAAGCCGTCGACGCCCAGGAAACCGCCGGCTGGGCCGGCCCTCGCACCAAGGGCTGCGTCGCCGCCTCAGACGCCTTCTTTCCGTTCCCGGACGGTCTCCTGCAAGCCGCCAGCGCCGGCGCCACCGCCGTCATCCAACCCGGCGGCTCAATCCGCGACGATGAGGTGATCGCGGCGGCGGACGAGGCGGGGCTTGCGATGGTGTTTACGGGGATGCGGCACTTCAGGCATTGAGCAGAAGATTTGGTATGTCACTCAGCAAAGATTAGTGCTGGGGTATATACTTGGGGACAATGTCTTCACCGACAAAATAGTCTACTTTATTGGCGTCAATCATAGCCATGTAATAGCATCGACCAAGTTTCGTTAAGGGTAGCTCGGTTTCTTTCGATTGATGCTTGTGCAGCAAGTTTCTGGCGACGAAATATGCGAAAAAGTCCGCTATCTCCAATCCTATTAAGCTGCCCGGGTAAGCAAACTCTGGTGGGTCGATTTCATTCCCGTGGGTAAGTAGTTCCGAAGCCAAGTAATGACGTGACCCGAGAAAAGTCTCCCTCGACCACCCCTCGATATGCGGTAGTTGCCTTATTGTTTTCTGTGCGTCCAGTGTGAACTTAGGTTTTAATCCCTGAGCTGTGGTTCGAAATATCGCTGAAGAAAGAAGCGCCAAATGCATCACTGACATAGCGTCTTTTCGAGATTTTTTTGCCTCTGATTTGGAGGGCTTTTCTCGAAAACCGAACACCACGGTGTTCCAGGTGAATTGATCCGCCTCTTTTATAACAGAAGCGACTTCCTCAACGAACTTCATGACCTGAGCTTGGCTCAATTGAGAAAAGCGCGGATGTTTGATGCGAGCGTTTCCAGGAAAGATATCCTTAAGATGAACGCGCCAACGCTCAGGATCAATACTCGGAAGTAGATTTGCTTTTGCAGCTTGAAACGATCTTTCGATTTGGCCAACCGTGCCGCTAGTTCCTCCTATTAGACAATAGCATTCGATTATCCAGTTTGGTGTGTCGCGTTCGGCTTCGTCACCAAAAAAGTGGACAACATGCGTTAACTTCGTCGGCTTGATCTCGAACTCTACGGTATGGCCGCAGGCGCAGTTCATGCTTATTGAAAGTCGTTGCCAAAAGCCGCCCGAAGGATCGGGTGGGTCAGGGTAAACAGGACCGAATGGCTGATCAAACCTCTCCCAGATATCTGGCCTAACAATACGGTTGCAGGCCGAACAGGAAACATGAGCGTCGGCGAGTTCGGCAGGAAGAAATGGCGGTTGCTGGAATCTCATATGACTCCATAACAAAGCAGGGTGCTAATCTACAACCGATCACAAGCCCTGGTTGCCCACCGGGCTACGGTGACGCTGGACGCTAGGTGGTGGGTATCGACCCGCTTTCGCGGGGCTCAGCCCACCCTACGGTTATCACGGGTACGGAGTATAAGGCCCTCGCCTCCCACGCCCCTCGGGAGGCCGGGCTAGCCTGTGAAGACGCGGACGGGTTCGAACTGGCCGGCGCGAATTTCGCCGAGGGCGACGGCGTCCTCACCCGCCAGCGCCAGCGCCGTGCGGTCTTCAGCGTCGCCGCGCTCGTCGCGCCAGCGCTCGACGACATGCGGCATGAGAACCACGGCGCGGCCCTGGCGGATGTCGGCGGCGTCATGGGCCGAGACCTGGACCTGCGGCATGCCGGTCAGCACCGCGTGCAGCGGCTTCAGCTTCGCCATCAGGGCGGGCTTGTCATCCTTCAGCGCCTCGAGATCGGCAATGGAGACGGCGCCCGCCGCCTCGAAGGCGCCGACGCGGGTGCGCCGGAGCTGGACGATATGGCCCTCAGCGCCGAGATCGGCGGCAAGGTCGCGCGCGATGGCGCGGACATAGAAACCCTTGCCGGAGACAACATGGATCACCGTATGGTCCGCGTCCGGCATACCGATGACGCGGGCGGCGTGAACGTCCACCTCGCGCGCCTCCAGCTCGAACGCCTCGCCTTCCCGCGCAAGGTCATAGGCGCGCTCGCCCGCAACCTTGATGGCGGAATATTTCGGCGGGACCTGGCGGATGGTGCCGGTATAGGCCGTCAGGGCGGCCTCGACGGCTTCGCGCGAAGGGCGCACATCGGAGGTGGCGGTGACGGCGCCTTCCACGTCCTGGCTGGCGGTGGAGACGCCCCAGCGGATGGTGAAGACATATTCCTTGCGCGCGTCCATCGCCCATTGAACCGTTTTCGTCGCCTGGCCGAGCGCGATCGGCAGGATGCCATCGGCCAGCGGGTCGAGCGTGCCGCCATGGCCGACCTTCTCGGCATTATAGAGCCGCTTGATGATCGCCACGGCCTGGGTGGAGGTCATGTCGACCGGCTTGAACAGGTTGATCCAGCCCGTGACGGGCTCGCCCTTGCGCTTTCTCTGGCGGGACATATCTTCTCCGGAAGGCACCGGCGGCGCGGTTCGAACGCGCGGCCGGCGGGAATGGGACTGCGTTGGTTGCGGGGGCTTAAGCGCGGGCCGGGCGGTTCGTCAATCCATGCGGCTGCATGCGGCGGGGCCTTGGCGCGCACAATTCCATTGCGTCATCGTGGATCGGGGCCATATCCGGATAAGCCCCGGAAGGATTTGCGATGCGCCAGACCGAAGACCCCCTGCTCCTGGATAACCAGCTCTGCTTTGCGCTTTATTCGGCATCCCTGCAGATGACCAAGCGCTACAAGCCGCTGCTGGACGAGATCGGGCTGACCTATCCGCAATACATCACGCTGCTGGTGCTGTGGGAGAAGGACGGGGTGACCGTCGGCGAGCTGGGGGAGCGGCTGTTTCTTGATTCCGGCACACTGACGCCGCTTTTGAAGCGGCTGGAAAAGGCGGGGCTCATCCGCCGCACGCGCAATGAGGCCGATGAGCGCCAGGTGCTGGTCCGCCTGACGCCGGCCGGGCGGGCGCTGAAGGAAAAGGCGGCCTGCATTCCGCTTGAGATCGCCGGGGCGGGCGGCATGGCGCTGTCCGAGATCCAGGGATTGCGGAAGAGGCTGAAGAAGCTGCGCGCTGCGCTCGCCGGCTAGCGCAGTCATGAGGGCAGATGCAGATCGGCGGGAAAACTCGATCTGATGTATTGTACACAATATAATTGATACCTATCTATCTGGTGCAGATGCAAAGGAGCTTGCGATGAACATTCTCTACACCGCCCACGCCACCTCATCCGGCGGGCGCACCGGCGAGGCGAAAAGTGATGATGGCCGCCTCAATGTCACTCTGGATACGCCGAAGGAACTCGGTGGCAGCGGCGGGGCCGGAACCAATCCGGAGCAGCTGTTTGCTGCCGGCTATGCCGCCTGTTTCCACTCCGCCCTGAAATTCGTCGCCGCGCAGGGAAAAGTGGCGCTGCCCGCCGCCTCCGCCGTGACCGCCCATGTCGGGATCGGCCAGAATCCCAAAGGCAAGGGTTTTGCGCTGGAGGTGACGATCGAGGTGTCGCTGCCCGGTCTCGACACGGCGGCCGCCGAGGCGCTGGTGCAGGAGACGCATCAAGTCTGCCCCTATTCCAACGCGACGCGCGGGAATGTGGATGTAACGCTCCGCCTCGTCTGAGCCGGATCAGTAAGTAAGGCGCGGGCCTTCGAACACATCGTCCTCCGGCTCCGCGGCCGGGGGACGTGAAGGCTGGGCCGCACCCTTCGGCGGGCGCAGGTTCACGATATCAAGGTTCAGGTCGAAATCGCCGGTCAGCGCCGTGTCGCCGGTATCGAGCTTGTAGCGCACCGCATCGCGAATTTTCACCAGCACATCGCGGTTATTGTCGACCAGCGGGATCTGCCGGCCGTCGGATGTACCGATCAGCAGGCGGAAATAGGGCTCCCGACGCTTCAGCATGACGGCGATCATGGCCGCGCGGATGCCGAGAATGACGCCGATCAGCATCATGCCGAGACCGGTGAAAAGGCCGATCACCCCATCGCCCTGCGCCGGACGAAGCGCCCACCAGCCGAGGGCGAGGAGGCCAAAGAACAGAAGGGCGACACAGAAAGTGGCGTAGAGACCCTGAACCCGCCGGTTGCGCGGCGTGTCCCAGGGCGCGAATTCATGGCTTTCGACCGACATGGTCGCAATCCGGCGGATGGCGATCGTATCATCCCCCAGCTGCAGCGATGCGGCGGAGACTTCGCCCTGCCGGGCGCCTTCCATGTCCAGCGTCTGACGGTCCATTCTGAGCCCCGATTAGCCTTGTGGGAGGGCTGGCAGGCCGGTCCCGTCCTGTCAAATGACAAAGCAAAAAGGCAGAAAAGCGGCGAAGCGCTGCTTCATTCCCTGCCTTCGACATCCCGGCGAACCCGCGGATCGGCGAGCAGCCGGTCAATCGCTGTGGCCTCATCATAGGAGGTATCGGCGATGAAGTGGAGCTCCGGGGTGAACTTCATGTCGATCTCGCGGCCAAGCCGGCCCCGCAGGAAGGCGCTGGCGCGGGTCAGCGCCGCCGTCAGGCGCGCCCGGCCCGCCTCGGTCTCATCGCCGAGTGGTGTGACGAAGATATTGGCGTGCTTGAGATCCGGGGAGCAACGCACTTCGCCGACCGTGACGATCACGCCGGCAAGGTCGGGATCGCGGAAGTCCTCACGCGAGATGATTTCCGCCAACGCGTGGCGGATGATCTCCCCCGCCCGCAACTGGCGCTGCGAGGGGAGGCTCGGAGAAGCAGGACGGCGGGCCATGACAGTCGGTTACGCCAGCGTCCTTGCGATTTCCTCGACCTGGAAGCACTCGATCTTGTCGCCCACACGGATGTCGTCATACCGCTCGAACGCCATGCCGCACTCCATGCCGGCATTGACCTCGGAGACTTCGTCCTTGAAGCGCTTGAGCGTCTTGAGCTTGCCTTCGTGGATAACGACGTTGTCGCGCAGGAGGCGCACGCCGCAACCGCGGAGAACCTTGCCCTCGGAGATCCGGCAGCCGGCAACCTTGCCGACCTTGGTGATGTTGAAGACTTCCAGGATGTCTGCATAGCCGAGGAATGTCTCGCGCTTCTCAGGCGCCAGCATGCCCGACAGAGTCGCCTTCACATCGTCGAGCAGGTCGTAGATCACCGAATAATAGCGGATTTCCACGCCTTCGCGCTCAGCAAGATCGCGCGCCTGTTTGTTGGCGCGGACGTTGAAGGCAAAGATCGGCGCATTGGAGGAGCGGGCCAGCAGCACATCGGATTCCGAAATACCGCCAACGGCGCCATGTATGACCTTGGCGCGTACTTCCTCGGTGGAGATCTTGTCGAGCGACATGCTGATCGCCTCGACCGAGCCCTGAACATCGCCTTTGAGGACGATCGGCAGCTCGCTGGTTTCGATGGCGCCATCCTTAAGACGGTTCATCAGCTGGTCCAGCGATGCACGGGCCGCAGCGGACGTGTTGCCGGAAACCTGGCGCTTCTGGCGGATGCGGTATTCGGTGATCTCGCGGGCCCGCGACTCGCTGTCAACGACGACGAAAACATCACCGGGATCGGGCGCGCCATCAAGGCCCAGCACTTCGACGGGAAGCGACGGGCCGGCATCGTCAAGCTGCTGTCCGCGTTCATCGACGAGCGCGCGCACCTTGCCCCAGCTGGAACCAGCCACGACGATATCGCCCCGCTTGAGAACGCCGCGCTTGATAAGCACGGTCGCGACGGGACCGCGGCCCTTGTCGAGCTTGGACTCGATCACGACACCGTCTGCCGGACGATCCGGGTTGGCTTTCAGTTCGAGCAGTTCAGCCTGGATCGAAATCGCATCTGTCAGATCGTCAAGACCGAAGCCGGTCTTGGCCGAGACTTTCACGGCCTGGGTGACACCGCCCATGCTCTCGACCTGGATGTCGTGCTGGAGAAGATCTGTCAGCACACGGTCCGGGTCTGCATCGTGCAGGTCACATTTGTTGACCGCAACGATGATCGGGACACCGGCCGCCTTGGCATGGCTGATCGACTCGATGGTCTGCGGCATGACGGAGTCGTCTGCCGCAACCACGAGGACAGCGATATCCGTGGCATTCGCGCCGCGGGCCCGCATGGCCGTGAAGGCTGCGTGACCTGGCGTATCGAGGAAGGTGATCCGCTCACCGGATTTCAGCTGCACCTGATACGCGCCGATATGCTGGGTGATACCGCCGGCTTCACCGGAGGCGACATCCGTTTTGCGCAGCGCGTCGAGCAGCGAGGTCTTGCCGTGATCGACATGGCCCATGATCGTCACGATCGGCGGGCGCGGCCTGAGATCTTCGGGCCGGTCGTCAGCGCCTTCCAGGCCGATCTCGACGTCAGCTTCCGAGACACGGCGAACCGTGTGGCCGAATTCGCCTGCGATCAGTTCGGCCATGTCGGCATCGATGATGTCATTACCGCGGAGCATTTCGCCCTGCTTGAACATGAACTTCACGACGTCGGCGACACGCTCATTCATGCGGCCGGCGAGATCCTGCAGCGTGATCGTTTCCGGCAAGGTCACCTCGATGGAAACCTTGTCGCGGTGGTCGGCCCCGCCCATACGGCGTTCGCGTTCGCGTTCGCGGGCGCGGCGGACCGAGGCGAGAGAGCGTTGGCGGTCGGCATCGTCGCCCAGCGCCGACGCGATCGTCAGCTTTCCCCGGCGGCGTTCGCCGCCATCGCGCGATGGCTTGGCAGCGGCCTCGCGGGCACGATCGCCGCGGTCGTCGCGCGCGGGCTTGCTGCTGCCACGTTTGGCGCGGTTTGCGTCTTCCTCTTCGCCGGGAACCGGCGGCACCACGACCGCAGGGGCCGGGCGGCTGGCTTTTGCGGGCCGTTCGACACGGTCCTTGGATGTGGCTTCGGCCAGCTTGGCGGCTTCTTCCTCGGCACGGCGGCGCGCTTCGGCTTCTTCCCGCTCACGCGATTCCTGAGCCTTGCGTTCCTGCTCCGTCCGCAGACGGTCCTGAGCGGCCTTTTCGCGTTCCTGATCCTTGGCGCGCGCGGCCTCCTCGGCCTTGCGCTGCTCCAGGACTTTCTGGCGTGCCTTCAGCTCTGCAACCGTGATGCCGAGCTTCGCAGCCAGGGCGGCGAGCTTGGCGTCCATCGTTTCCGATGCGGACGGAGCGGCCGGGGCGCCAGCGTCAGCCGCACCTCCCTGCCCGCCCCCGGCGGACACCGCGCGGCGCTTCTTGGTCTCGACGACCACCTGTTTGGAGCGCCCGTGGCTGAAGCTCTGCTTGACCGTGCCGGAGGTTTTCCGGACCACGGTCAGCGGCTTGCGCCCACCGGAATTGCTGCCTTGATCTTTCGTATCGCTCATTCGTCCTACATATCACATGTTGCGCCGGAACGCCTCTGCGCTCCGGCAGTTTCCGCTACCGGTCCGTATCCCTGAACCAGGTCGACTCCGGAGCCGGGCGAAAACCCGTGAGACGGCGATAGGCTGTCTCCAGATTTACCGCAATGGCCCCCCGGCGGACGAGCCCGTGTATCACGTGCTCACGCCCAAAGGCCATGCCCAGTTCCGCCGCGCTGAGTGCCCCGGCGACTTTCACGTCGCTATATAGGGCTTTCGCGAGAAAATATACCTTCATCCGCCCATCTTCCGCACCGTCTGAGGCTTCGAGAAGACAGGCCGGGGCGGCGTCCCTCAGGGCATCGCGCACCTGATCGAAGCCGCAGACTGCCTGGCCGGCCTTGCGGGCAAGGCCCAGCAGGTCCAGGCAGCGTTTGGTAAGGAGGCGTTCGATCAGGTCGGTGAGCCCTTCCGGCACGGTGACTTGGTCCCGGAATCCGCGGGCGAAAGCGCCTTTCCTGACAGCCCGGTCGACAACGCCGCGTTCCGATTTCAGCCAGACGCCGCGGCCCGGCAGCCTTTCGGCAATGTCCGGCGTCACTGCGCCGTCCGGCGACAGGACAAAGCGCAGCATATCCGCCTTCGGCAGCCGCTCGCGCGTCACCGCGCACTGGCGCTCCGGCGAGGAAGCATCTTCCTCGCCTGGCTCTGGTCCTTCAATGTCTGCGGTCAGGCGCGGATCACTCTCGGGGTGCGGCCTCGTCATCGCCGCCCTCCATTTCGAGTTCGGCGAGGTCGATGCCGAGTTCCTCGGCAAGCGCTTCCTCGTCGTCATCACCGCTATTGTTGCCCAGTTCGCCTAGCGCGAGCAGCGCGCGTTCCTCTTCCGTCAGTTCCGGCGCATCTTCCGGCTGGCTCTGCTGGGCGACGAGCGCATCGAGCGCTTCCGGCTCGATCCAGCCCGCGACCACGCGCGCTTTCATGACGAACATCTGCGCGTCATCCTTGCGCATCTCGCCCTTCTTGAGGATGCCCTCGACCCAGACCGGTTTGCCGTCGGGGCCGGCTTCGCGGTAGCCGGTGATGTCGTCCGGAACGAGCCCGGCAACGTCTTCGACCGTCTTCACGCCTTCCTCGCCGAGCTTCACGGCGAAGGACGGCGTCATGCCTTCCAGCTCCATCACGGCGTCTTCGACACCAAGCTCGCGGCGCTTCGCGTCATTCTCGGCCGCCACGCGGTCAAGATACTCACGCGCGCGCTCCTGCAGCTCTTCGGCCACGTCCTTGTCGAAGCCTTCGATCGTGATGAAGTCTTCCGGCGCAACAAAGGCGATCTCCTCGACCGTCTCGAAGCCTTCGGAGGCGAGCAGCTGGGCGAGCGTTTCGTCCGCATCCAGCGCTTTCATGAACAGCTCGGTCCGCTCCTGGAATTCCTTCTGGAAACGTTCGGAATCGGCCGTCTCGGTGATCAGGTCGATCTGCCAGCCGGTCAGCTGCGACGCGAGGCGGACGTTCTGGCCGCGCCGGCCGATGGCCAGCGGGAACTGATCGTCGGCCACCACGACTTCAACGCGGCGTTCGTCTTCATCAAGCACCACTTTCGAGACTTCCGCCGGCTGCAGCGCGTTGACGATGAAAGTCGCGGCGTCAAAGCTCCACGGGATGATGTCGATCTTCTCGCCCGAAAGCTCGCCGACAACCGCCTGCACGCGCGCGCCGCGCATACCGACACAGGCGCCGACCGGATCAATCGAAGAGTCGTTGGAAATCACGCCGATCTTGGCGCGGCTGCCCGGATCACGGGCGCAGGCCTTGATCTGGATCACGCCTTCATAGACTTCCGGTACTTCCTGGGCGAACAGCTTGCGCATGAAGTCAGGCGCCGCGCGCGACAGGAATATCTGCGGGCCTTTCACTTCGCGGCTCACCTTGTAGAGATAGGCGCGCACGCGGTCGTTGGGCTGGAAGTTCTCGCGCGGGATACCGTCATTGCGGCGGATGATGCCCTCGGCACGGCCGAGATCGACGATCACATGGCCGTACTCGACACGCTTGACGATGCCGGAGACGATCTCGCCCACACGGTCCTTGTACTCATTATACTGACGTTCGCGCTCGGCATCGCGCACCTTCTGCGTGATCACCTGTTTGGCGGTCTGTGCGGCGACCCGGCCGAAATCGAACGGCGGCAGTTCTTCCTTCAGCTCGCTGCCGGCCTCCAGTGACGGATCGATCCGCTTTGCTTCCGAGAGGCGCAGCTGCTTGGCCTCGTCTTCAAAGGCTTCGTCATCGACAACGGTCTGAATACGCCAGAGCGTCTGTTCGCCCGTTGCCGAATCAATCCGGGCACGGATGTCATGCTCCTGACCGTACTTGGCCTTGGCGGCTTTCTCGATCGCTTCCTGCATCGCCTCGATGACGATGCGCTGGTCGATCGACTTCTCCTCGGCGACCGCTTTGGCGATCTGCAGGATTTCAAGCCGGTTGGCTGAAACGCCGATGGCGCTCATTGGACATCTCCTGTCTCTTGGTCTTCTTCGTCCTGGGTCTCGTCGATCTCGAAATCGGCGAGGGATTCTTCTTCATCGTCCGGCTGTGGCGGCAGATTGCCGGCCGCGCGGGCGGCTTCAATCAGGGCATCGGTCAGCACCAGGCTGGCCCGGCTCATTTCATCGATCCCGGCGACCAGTTCGGTCTCATCATCGAGTTCCAGATGGACGCCGGCCTCATCCTCACCGGTGATGACACCGACGAAGCGGCGCCGGCCATCCATCGGACGGGCGAGTTCGATCTTGGCGGCATGACCCGTCCAGCGGGCAAAGTCGCCCGGCCGCGTCAGGGGGCGGTCGATGCCGGGGGTCGATACTTCAAGCGTATAGGCATCCGAAATCGGATCGGCCGCGTCCAGCGTGGGCGACATGGCGCGCGACAGGCGGGCGCAGTCTTCCACATCGGTGGGCGCCCCCCCTGCCCGTTCCGCCATGATCTGCAGGTGCGGCCGGCGCCCGCCCTGAACCCGCAGGCGCACGATTTCCATGCCCAGCCCTTCGGCCACGGGCCGGACAAGGGCGAGCAGGCGGCGTTCCTGTTCGGTCAGCGCAATCATATGGGGCGTCGGGACTCCGGGCTAAAGAAAAGCGGCGGACCCGTTTCCGGACCCGCCGCCGATATGTTTCGACTTGGGCGCTAGATAATCTCAATTCATGCGGATGTCGAGGGGGGCCATGCAAGCTATCCCCCGATCGCGAACACCAGCTCCTGGATAACATTGTGGTGGTCGAGCCTGCACCCGGTGACGGCCGGATCTTCGCTGGGCCGAAAATGCCATTGGGATACAGTTCTGAGCGCTTCCTGCCTGAAACCGTCCATCGGCACCGCCGCGAGGACCTCTGGATCCCGGACGGCGCCGTTTTCAAAGCGGAATCTTACAATAACAGACCCGAACCGGCCGCGCATGGCTTGCCCGGCCGGATATCGCATCGGCGGCTGCTGAACCAGTTCTCCCGCGCAGAAGGGCCCCCGGTTGACCGGAAGGCTGTCTTCCGTGATTTCAACCCACTCCAATTGAGGATCACTCGCGCCATAACCAGCGAGAATTTCCTCCAGCCGCGCGGGTCTCAGATTCCGGTCGCCGACCGACATGAAATATGCCTGCATTGCATTCTGCCATGCGTTGGCCTGCCAGTATGCATCATCGATCCAGCCCGGACGGTCTCTGCCCGCCTGCCGCTGCATCTGGCGCAGTTCGCCGCGCAAGTGGACCATCTCTTCCAGCTGCGCAACCCGGGGTGTTGTGTTGAAGCGGGATGTAATGGCAATGGCGCGCGCTTCCACTTCATACTGGCGCAGCGTGTCGCCACCCGCCGCAAAGTGCAGCGCTGCCTGGCGAGCCACTTTCTCAGCGCCCGCAAAATCCCGGGTGTTGAGCTTTGAGGCATAGAACTCGCGGAAAGCCGAAGCCGACATACCGCTTGGCGCGAGCGACTGGATCTCGTCGAGCGACCTTTGCAGAGATCGCGAATTGGCTGAAGTGGGCTTGCCCTTCCAGACGACGAAGGCGAGCAGGAGCCGGTCTTGCGCCGTCGCGTCGGGGAGGCCGGCAGCAAATTTCGCACCCGGAAGGGCCTCGGCCCACGCACCGGTCCGGCCCAGCGTCCAGGCCGCTTCATAAGCAGCTATACCGGCGCCTGGGTCCTCCGGATTAGCTATTGCGGCATTGGCGAGACGCACCGCCGCCGCACGGAGCAAGGCGTCGTCGTTTGACTCGACGGCGTGGTTGAATGCGAGGATATCAGCTTCAGCTACCTGGGCCGCTGCATCTGCCTGACAGAAGAGTCCGAAGACTGCGGCGGCGAACAGGTGTTTCATATTCTTCCCCGCAGCCAGCCCGGCAACCTTATGTTGCGCAGAAGAGGCAGGTCAAGTGAGCTGTTCGCTGAATCAGAAAGCGGCCCGGTAAGCCCGAGCCGCTCCTGTGTTGCGATCTGGCAAAAGCCTCAGAGAATCTTCAGGTCCACCGCCGAGGTCTTGCCGCGGCGCTCATCCTTGTACAGCTCGTAGGAGATCGACTGGTTCTCGGCGAGGGTTTTCAGGCCCGACCGTTCGACCGCAGAGATATGGACGAACACGTCAGCGCCGCCCTCATCCGGCTTGATGAAGCCGAAACCCTTCTGGTCGTTGAACCACTTAACTTTTCCGGTTGCCATGCTGGCCTTCCTTTACCGTTCCTTCGGCCGCGCCCGCACGGGATTATGACGGGCGATGCCTGTCGAAACTCGGAGGAGGGAAAGTCAGTGCCGTCGGTCTGACGGGGTCTTGATATTCAGACCGACCGGTTTCGATAGGATATTTTGCACACGAGCTGGGGAATTCGTCAAGACGCGAGGGCAAGTCAAGCCATACGCAAATCGAACCAAACCGGCGCACAGTCGCCCAATCGCTTTGATTCGTAACGGGTTTTTATGTGGTCCGCTGGGGGGAGCCGCCAGTCGCCGGCTGCAGCAGCCTGCCAGTCGAAACCTGCCGAAAGGAAGGCCAACAGGGCTTCATCCGCATACGACTTCACATCGGTCGCGAACCGGACGCCGGCGCCGGATTTCAGCTTGGGCTTCAGGAGATCGAGAAAGGCAGGCTGGACAAGACGGCGCTTGTGCTGGCGGCGTTTCGGCCAGGGGTCGGGAAAGAGGATGAAGACGCGATCAAGCGAGGCATCCGGCAGACGTTCGATCAGATATCGGGCATCATCCGGCCAGAGACGGACATTCGAGACGCCTGTATCCTCCATTCCGGCCAACGCCTTGGCGACGCCCTCAAGGAATGGCTCGCAGCCGAGAAAGCCGACGTCCGGATGACGCCCGGCCTGAGCGATCATGTGCTCCGCCCCGCCAAAGCCGATCTCCAGCCAGATCGCGGTCTTGCCCGGAAACAGGGCCTCAAGATCAACCGGCCCCTCCCCTTCCGGTATGCGGGCAGCCTCCAGCCGTTCAGCGATCAGCACTTTCTGACGCGGCGAAAGCGGCCGTCCGCCGGTGCGGCCATAGCTGCGCAGCGGGCGGTCCCGCAGGGACCTGGAACCGCTATCTGTCATTCGGTATCCGGTCCGGGCCCGGATCTGTCGAAGGCCGACGCGGCCGCCCGCACCGTCGCGAGCAGAGAGCGCCGAAGGCCAGCATCCTCGATCCGGTCGAAGGCGGCAACCAGTTCCAGGGCTTCGTTGGACAATGCCGGCAGTCTCGGTTCTTCCTCGTCTTCGCCTTCGGCAAGCATGGACGGCGCCTCGCCCAGATATTCTTCAGCCCCGTCAAAGAAATAGGACACCGGCACTCCGAGGACGCCGGCAATCTCGAACAGGCGGCCGGCCGAGACACGGTTCACGCCTTTTTCGTATTTCTGAACCTGCTGAAAGGTCAGGGCGAGCAACTCGCCCAGCTTCTCCTGGGTGAGCTTGAGTTCACGGCGGCGCCAGCGGATTCGCTGTCCGACCACCCGGTCTATTCCGCTCGGCAGTTTGCTTTCTGACATACCCATCCCGGACGTAACGCCGATTTTGCAAGACTGACGGCTTACCGCCTCCAGGTCATGAAGGCCAGTAGGGCGAACAGGCAGAGGGTCAGCCAGAAGAGTGCCGCACCGATACGCCCCTGATACAGGGTCATCTCCGCCGGGACCGGGAGACGGGCCCGGCCATAAGAGGTCGACCATCCCTCGCGCGCCGTTTCAGCCGGAACGGTGCGCATGACCTCACGCCCGTAACCATCGATGATGCCCGATGTGCCGCGATTGGCTGCGCGCACCAGCGGCAGGCCTGTCTCGATCGCCCGGTAGCGGTTCTGGGCATAGTGCTGGGCCGGGCCCATGCCGGCGCCGAACCAGGCATCGTTTGAAATCAGCACCATCCACTGCGCCCGGTCGGTCAGATTGACGCCGCGCGTGATCTCCGGGAACAGGCCCTCATAACAGATCAGGGCCACGAAGGGCGGCAGCCCCCCGGCATCAATGGCGGTCGCGCCGGCGCCCGGCCGGAAGCCATCGGCCGCCAGGCGCTGAATGGGATCAGGCAGAAGCCGGCTCAGTTGCGGACCGTAAGGGATGAAGTTGACAGCGGCGAGTTCCCCGAACGGCACCAGGCGGTGTTTGTCGTAAAGCGCCAGCGGCCCGGTCTGGTTGACGGTCTCATCGACGACCGAGAGGCTGTTATAATAGGCGCGCAGGTCATTCGTGGTCAGTTCATAGCGAGCGGTGCCGATGATCAGTTTGCGCTGTCCGATATAGGCGGCGATGATGTCCAGTGCGTTGGCGTCCTGCAGGAGATAAGCTGGTACCGCGCTCTCGGGCCAGACCACGACATCGCCGGGCCGGCTGTCAGGATAACTCAGCATACGAATATATTCGTAGAGCACCGGGTCGGGTCCGATCGTGTCCCACTGGTCCTGAGGCACGCCGGCATCCATCACGACGATGGCTTGATCGGTCAGCGGAGACGGGGCTGCCGTGCGCTCGGCGCCCCAGGCCCAGCCAAGGGCGAGTGCCACGACCGATGCCAGCGCCGGCATGACGCGCAGCGGAATGCCGCGGGCTTCGCGCGTGTCCACCAGCGCTGCCGGCGAGGCCATGATGAATACGGTGACCAGTGTCAGCCAGTACACACCCCCCAGTGAGGCCAGCTGCGAGAGCGCCGCGCCGGGCAGCCAGGTCGTGCCGGGCAGGTTCCAGGGGAAACCGCCGAAGAGGGTCCCGCGCGTGAATTCGGCCAGCGCGAAGAAGAGGGAGAAGATGAAGATGCGCGAAGGCGAGGCCGACCAGAATGCGCCTGCCATCAGGGTAAAGGCGCCCCAGATGACAGCCATGCCTGCGGGCAGCAGCACAATCGGCATCCAGATAAACCAGATGGTGCGCGCCGGATCGACAAGGAATGGCATCGCCGTCCAGTGCAGGCTGACAAGGAAGAAACCTACGCCGAACGCCCAGCCGCGCAGGAACACCGCCCTGCCCCATTTCGATTGCGCGCGTGCGCCATCAATCATCCAGACGATGCCGGTGAAGGAAATCGCCAGCACAGCGGAAAAATGAAATGGCGCAAACGCGACAGCCGAGAGCGCGCCGAAAGCAAACGCGGCCAGCAGGGCCGGCCAGCCGGCAAGGCGGGCCACCGTCTCGTGCAGAGGTCCAAGCGCAGTGAACCCGTGGCTGCGCACCTGACTTGTCATCGCAATCTACTCCTCGGCGGCCGCTGGCGGCTGGGGTTCCGGCAAACGCAAGCGCAGGCGCCGCACCCGGCGGGAATCGGCGTCGACGATCTCGATCTCTGCGCCATTCGGATGACGCAATACTTCACCGCGCACCGGCACCTTCCCGGAAAGCGCGAAGGCGACGCCGCCAAGCGTGTCGATATCCGCGTCCAGATCATCAAGGCTGAGGTCAACGCCGGTTTCCTCCAGGAAATCATCAATCTCTGTGCGGGCATCCGCCTCCCAGACACGGGGGCTGCGCCGGACAAACATGGCTTCCTCATCGTCGTGTTCGTCTTCAATGTCACCGACAATGACTTCGACCAGATCTTCGAGCGTGACGAGGCCATCGGTGCCGCCATACTCGTCGACGACCAACGCCAGATGAATGCGCGTTGCCTGCATCTTCACCAGAAGGTCAGTGAGTTTCATCGAGGGCGGGACGTACAGGACTTCACGGCGCAGGCGCTCGAGTGGGCGCCGGGCCTGCGGCTCGTCCTTCGCCAGTTCGGAGACGAGATCCTTGATGTGGACGAAGCCGATCGGATCATCAAGCGTCTCGCGGAAAACCGGAAGGCGCGAATGCGTCACCTCGGCAAAATACTTCAGCAGGTCCTGCAGCCCGGTTCCGGCCTCCACCGCCATGATTTCGGCGCGCGGCACCATCACATCATCGACCCGGAGCTGTTCGAATTCGGCGATCCGGAGACGCATCACCTGCGGCGCATCGGTCGGGGCCGCCTCATTGCCAGTGGCCGTCACGGGCTCAGCTGTCTTCTTGCGGAAGCCGAAGAAGTTTCGCAATCGGCCGGCTGGCGCGGCGTCGGTGGGATCTGAATCACTCATCTTCCGGGTCAGTCAATCTGATATGGATTAGCTATGCCAAGAGAGGCAAGCGCCTTTATTTCCAGCGCTTCCATCTCTGCTGCGTCTTCTTCCGTCTCATGATCGAAACCAAGCAGGTGCAGGTATCCATGGATCAGGAGGTGCACAAGATGGTCTGCGAGCGATTTGCCCTGCTGATCGGCATCCCTGAGCGAAACCCCGTGCGCCACCGCGATATCGCCGAGGAAGGGCCGGTCCATCGGCAGGGATGGAAAAGAGAGGACGTCAGTCGGCTTGTCCTTGCCGCGAAAGTCCCTGTTCAGCGCCTGCAGCGCCGCGTCATCCGACATGAGGACAGCCAGATTGCCGTCGGCCTGCGGCGCGATCATCGCGGCGGCATCAAAGGCTTTGCGGCAGAGTAGCTCAAGATCCCCGAGCGTGGCCCAACTGTCATCCTCGACGAGAAGGTCGAAACTTATCATGGCAGGGGTCTCAGCCCTCCCCGGACGCGGCGTAGGCATCGATGATACGGCTGACGAGACCGTGACGTACCACATCCGCAGCTGTCAGGCGCTGGACGCTGATACCTTCCACATCCCTCAGGATGCGAAGCGCCTGTTTGAGACCGGATTCCTGGTTTGCCGGCAGGTCCACCTGGTCGGGATCACCGGTCACGACCATACGGCTGTCCCGGCCAAGGCGGGTCAGCACCATCTTCATCTGGGCGGCGGTCGTGTTCTGGGCCTCATCGACGATCACAAAGGCATTCTTGAGCGTACGCCCGCGCATGAAGGCGATCGGGGCGACCTCAATCTCGCCGCGCGCCATGCGCCGCTCCATCTGTTCCTGGCCCATCAGTTCCCGCAGGCTGTCCCAGATGGGCAGCATGTAGGGATCGACCTTTTCCTCCAGCGTGCCGGGAAGGAAGCCGAGCTTTTCCCCCGCCTCAACCGCCGGGCGGGTGACGATCAGCCTCTGCCGGACGCCGGCATTGAGCTCGGCAACACCGGTCGCGACCGCCAGATAGGTCTTTCCGGTACCCGCAGGCCCGACGCCGAAGACCAGCGCATTTGCGGGGTTCGCCAACAGGCTCAGATACTGTGCCTGTCCGCGCGTCATCGCGGTGACGGCCTTCTTGAGGCCGCGCAGTCCGGTAAAGGTCTGCGATGGCGACTGAGCCGCCTGCAAGGCGCCGTCGAGCTCCATCTCGCTAGGTTCGGAGCCTGAACGCAGACGGCGCTCGAACTCGGCCAGCGCCGCTTCGGCAAGCGACACACCCTCTTCCGTGCCGGCGAGCAGGATGCCGCCGCCCTGGCTTTCGGCGCTGAGGCCGTAAGCCTTGAGCCGGGTCTCGAGCAGGGTCAGGTGGCGGTGATGCGGTCCGCAGAGATCGCGCAACCGCTCGGCTTCGCGCACCTCATAGAGGCGGCTCGCGGCTTTTCCTTCGGGCTCTGGTGACGACCGGCGCTTGCTGGTCACGAGACAGCCTCGCGCACGCGCGCAAGTTCCCCGGTCAGCGAATTGAGGCTCGCCCCGACGATCTGAACATCGACGATCTGGCCATTGAACCGCTCGGACCCGTCAAAATGCACCGCCTGCAGATAGGGCGAGCGGCCATGCATCTGGCCGGCATTGCGGCCCTTGCCTGTCACGAGCACCGGGAGGGTCTTGCCGATCTGAGCCGCATTGAACGCGGTCTGCTGTTCCCGAAGAAGGCCCTGAAGGGCCTGAAGGCGCTCATCCTTGACCGATTCCGGCAGATGGCCATGCATCTCGGCAGCCGGGGTGCCCGGGCGGGAGGAATATTTGAAGGAATAGGCGATGGCATAGCCGATATCGCGGACCAGCTGCATCGTCGCTTCGAAGTCGGCATCCGACTCGCCGGGGAAGCCGACGATGAAGTCCGAGGCGACGGCGATATCCGGCCGGGCCTGGCGCACGCGGGCGATGATGTCGCGGTACTCTTCGGCGGTGTGGCCGCGGTTCATGGCTTTCAGGATACGGTCTGAGCCCGACTGGACCGGCAGGTGCAGGAAGGGCATCAGGGCCGGCGTGTCGCCATGGGCCGCGATCAGGTCGTCGTCCATGTCGCGCGGATGGCTGGTCGTGTAGCGGATACGCTCGATACCGCCAACACGGGACAAATGGCGGCAAAGCTGGCCAAGCGTCCAGTCGTCTCCGCCTTCGAGCGCCGGGGCGGGCCCGTGGAAGGCGTTCACATTCTGGCCGAGCAGGGTGATCTCGCGTACCCCCTGCGAGGCGAGACTGCGGGTTTCGGCGACAATATCATCGACGCGGCGCGAAATTTCGGCGCCGCGCGTATAGGGCACGACGCAGAAGGTGCAGAACTTGTCACAGCCTTCCTGCACCGAGACAAAGGCGGCCGGGCCGTCCGCCTCGCGGGTCTTCGGCAGGGCATCGAACTTCTCGACCGTGTCGAACTCTGTCTCCAGCCGGTCACCGATGGCGCGGCTCGCCCGGGCGATCATCTCGGGCAGCTTGTGATAGGCCTGCGGGCCCAGCACGAGGTCAACGGCAGGCTGGCGCCGGATCAGTTCTTCGCCTTCCGCCTGCGCGACACATCCGGCGACGGCGATCGTCATCCGCCCGCCGGACGCCTGCTTCATCAGTTTCAGCTGGCCAAGCTCAGAATAGACCTTCTCGGTCGCCTTTTCCCTTATATGACAAGTGTTCACCACCACGAGATCCGCGGATTCGGGACTTTCCACCGGCCGGTAGCCAAGCGGGCGCAGCACATCGCGGATGCGCTCGGAATCATAGACATTCATCTGGCAGCCATAGGTCCTGATAAACAGGCCCTTCAGCGCCTTCTCGTCGGGGGCGGTCGTCATCGGGCGGCTTATGCCTCAAAAGCGGGCAAGCTGAAAGAACCTTCCTCCACCGGCGGGCCCATACCGCAATCTTGGGCTTCACAGGCAGGAGAAGCGGGCTAGTGTTCCGCGAAATCGACACTTTCGGCGCCGGGGAGGCCCTCACAATATGGTAGCCAACGTTTACGAGCCCTTTGCTGCGGCTGTTGAGAATGTCAGCAACTTCATCTGGGGCGGCACATGGGAAGGAAACCAGATTCTTCCCTTCGGCCCGATTGCCGTCATTCTTCTCGGGACCGGCCTGTTCTTCATGATCCGCCTCGGCGGACGCCCGCTACGCCGCTTCGTGCCGGCGATTGTCGAGGTCTGGAAAGGCCGCAAGGGCAATGGCGACCCGGCCGCGATCACGCCCTTCCAGGCCCTTTCAACGGCACTTTCGGGACAAGTGGGGACAGGTAATATCGTCGGGGTGGCCACCGCGCTGACGCTTGGGGGGCCTGGTGCGATTTTCTGGATGTGGGTAACGGCCATCTTCGGTATGGCGCTCGCCTTTGCCGAAAGCTCGCTGGCCATCAAATACCGCGAAATCGACGAGAATGGCCGGATCAATGGCGGCCCGATGTATTACATCAAGAAGGGGCTCGGAAAGAACTGGACCTGGCTGGCAGCGATCTTCTGCGTCGGCACGATCTTCTCCGCGACCGCCACCGGCGGCATGATCCAGGCCAATTCGATGACGGCGAACATCCAGTCCGTTGCTGAGGCTGGCGGTGTCGGCATCCCGATCTGGCTGCTCGGCGCAATCCTTGCTGGCCTCGTCTTCGCCGTCATCATCGGCGGCATCAAGTCGATCGGCCGAGTGGCGGGAAGCCTCGTGCCGACCATGGCCGCGCTCTACATCGTCGGCTGCATCATCATCCTGCTTCTGAACCTGCAATACATTCCGGGCGCCTTCGGGATGATTTTCTCCTCAGCCTTCGGCTTCAATCAGGCGGCCGGCGGTCTGGCGGGTTATGCGGTGCTCTCTGCCATCCGGTTTGGTGTGGCGCGCGGCCTGTTCTCGAACGAGGCGGGCCAGGGTTCGGCGCCGATTGCACACGCCGCCTCGCAGATGAAGAACCCGGCCAAGCAGGGCGAGATTGCCATGATCGGCGTGTTCATCGACACGATGGTTCTCTGCACCATGACGGCGCTCGTCATCCTGACGGCGGAAGGCAGCTGGGCAACCGCCGCGCAATTCAAGGAATGGGCGGGCGAGACTACGACCCATCTCTGGATGGCCGAGGGGGTCAACCCCGCCACACTCACCAACCGCGCCTTCACCGATGCCGTTCCCGGACCGGTCGGGGGATGGATGGTGACCCTGTGCCTTGCGCTGTTCGCCTTCACGACAATCATCGGCTGGTCATACTATGCCGAACAGGCCACCACCTTCCTCGTCGGCGAATGGGCGACGAAACCCTTCCGCTATGTCTGGGTGCTCATCATCTTCGTCGGAAGCCTGCAGGAGGTCGACTTCATCTGGCGCTTCGGCGATATCGCCAACGCCTCGATGGCCTTCCCGAACCTGATTGCCATCATCCTCCTCTCCGGGGTGGTCTATGCCATCCACAGGTCGAACGGCGATCCGGACACAGCGGATGGTGACAGCATCATGGAGGACCTGCGCGAGACAAAGCCCGCCGAATAGGCGGGCCCCGTCCCCGCCGGATCAGATCGTCAGGACGATCTTGCCGAAATGCTTCTGGCTGGCCTGATGGGCAAAGGCAGCGGCGATCTGGTCCAGCGGGAAGCGGCTGTCGATGACCGGTCGGAGGCCGGGGGACGCCTCGAGCGCGTCGATCATGTCTTCCTGATGGCGGCGTGAGCCGACCGTGATGCCTGACAGGGTGATGTTACGGGAGAAGAGCGCCGCCGTCGGCACTTCTCCGGAGATACCCGTCAGTACACCGATCAGGGAAATATGCCCACCCGGCCGGCAGGCGTTGATCGACTGCGCCATCGTGCCGGGTCCGCCGATCTCGACCACCTCATCCACGCCGCGCCCACCGGTCAGCTCAAATGCCTTTTTGCCCCATTCCGGGGTTTCCTTGTAGTTGATGACGTGATCTGCGCCGAGCGCCTTGAGCTTTTCCAGCTTCGCATCGGATGAGGAGGTCGCGATCACACGGGCGCCCGCCATCCTGGCGAACTGCAGCGCGAAGATAGACACCCCGCCGGTGCCCTGCACCAGCACCCAGTCGCCCGGCTTGGTCTTCGTCTCGACAAACATGCCGCGCCAGGCCGTCAGCGCCGCGCAAGGCAGCGTCGCGGCTTCCTCGAAACTCCAGCCTGCGGGCATGCGGGTGAACGCGGTTTCCGGACCGGCATAAAGCTCACAGCCAAAGCCGTCGGCGCCGTCACCCGGTACGCTCTGAAAGCCGGCGGCTTCGATCTGGCCCGACTGCCAGTTCGGGAAGAAAAGCGAGATGACCTTGTCGCCGACCTTCCATTTCGTCACGCCGTCACCAACCGCAACAACCTCCCCTGCGCCATCCGACATCGGGATACGCCCGTCCGGCGTCGGGATGCCGCCAAGGACAACGACGAAGTCGTGATAATTGAGCGAGCTTGCCCGCACGCGCACGAGCACCTCGCCCGCCTTCGGCTTCGGATCGTCGCGGGTTTCGATGACGAGCTTGTCCAGCCCGCCCGGCTTTTTCACAGCTGCAGTTTTCATGGTCTCTGATCCTCCCAATCTGGCAGGACGGGACCTATGGCGACCTTGGGGAAGTCAAGAGGCCGGGGCGAGCCTCGCCTCGCGTAAAGCCTTGCGGCGGACCTTGCCGGCATCATCGCGCACCGCCTCGGCGACATATTCGAAGCTTTTCGGGATCTTGTAGCGCACGAGGCGGTCTGAGAGATGCGCCGCCATTTCGGCATCACTCACCGGCCCGTCCGGCCGGTCGATGATCGCATGCAGGCGCGCACCCATGTCTTCGTCTGGCAGGCCGATGACGGCGGAGGAGCGAACGCCCGGATAGGCATCGATCGCGGCCTCGACCTCGGCAGGATAGATATTCGCGCCGCCAACGATGACCATGTCGGAGAGCCGGTCGGTCAGGTAGAGATAACCGTCCGCATCCATCCAACCCATGTCGCCGAGACTCTCCCAGCCGCCCTCGATCGCTTTCGCCTCGGCGCCGATATAGCGATAGGTGCTGCCCTGCCCCGTATGGGGACGCATAAAGACTTCGCCAACCTCGCCTGGCGGCAGGGTCTGGCCGTCCTCGCCGACGATCTTCATCTCGCAGGTCTCGATCGGGCGGCCGACCGAGCCGCGATGGACAAGCCATTCCGCGCCCTGAATGGTTGTGGTGCCCTGCCCCTCGGTACCACCATAGAGTTCCCAGATAACCTCCGCGCCGAGCCAGTCGATGAAGCATTCCTTCAGCCAGGCCGGGCATGGCGCGGCGAGGTGCCAGAGCGCGCGCAGGCTGGAGAGATCATACCGGCCGCGCACCTCTTCCGGCAGCGCCCAGATCCGCCGCATCATCGTTGGCACGGTGTAGACCACATCGACCTTATGCGCCTCGATCAGGCGGAGCGTCTCCTCGGCATCGAAACGTGTTGTCACGACCACGGGGCAGCCGCGGAACAGCGCCTGCATCGCCCACAGGAAGGGGCCGTTGTGATAGAGCGGGCCGGGGATCAGCATGCAGCCTTCCCGCGCAATCTCGAACATCGGGACATCGGGATCGACGGCGGCGGGCAATTTCGACACGATCAGTTTCGGACGCCCGGTCGAGCCGCCGGAAGTCATTGCCTTGAAGCTCTCTGCCGTCATTTCCGGCAGCGCCGTATCGGGTTGCGCTGCATCGGGAGTGAACCCTTCCGGAATGCACGCAGCGGCCGAATAGGCGCCTCCAGGCACGCCGACGACCAGGCTGGGTGCGGCGATTTCCACGATCTGGTCGCGTTCCGTCTGAGGCAAGCGCGCTGATACCGGCTGGGGTGTCGCACCCGCCTTCCAGGTCGCGAAACAGGCCTCGAAGAACTCGATCCCGTTGGGCAATGCAATCGTGACAAAGTCGTTCGGCTTTACACCGAGCGCCCGATAGGCACGGGCGAGCCGGTTGGTCCGCTGCTCGAATTCGGCCCAGCTGACTTCCTGTCCTTCATGGCTGAGCGCTATCCGGTCCGGCTGAACCCCGGCCCAGTGTGCGATGATCCGCGATAGTGAGATGAGCGCCATGACCGCCTGATCCTCCCGGTGATTTTCTGCCAGAGTGCTAGATGCCGGCGCGTTTGAGAAGACGCTGGAAACCGTCCCAGAATTCGGCGCGCCGGTCGTCGGTTTCCATCAGGATCTCGTGCATCGCACCTTCGACGGTGATGTGTTCGCAATCCTTCAGCCGTTTGGCGATAGCGCCATGAGAGGCGTTCTCCACCAGCTTTTCTTCCCCCGCCGAAGCGACGAAGACGGGGATCGTCACCCTGGCAAGCGCTTTTGGCCGGGTAAATGTGGTCAGGATATCGAGGGACGCGCCCAGCCAGCCCCAGGTGACGGGTCCAAGCTCGAGATCCGGTTGGGCATCGGTCAGCGCGCGCTGGATTTCCCAGCGGCGCTTGTCATGGGTGACGATGTTCGTCTCGAACCGTTCCGGCGGGCCGGGCTGTACGGCATAGTCTCCGGACCGGCCGGTCGCGCGCATCGCCCAGACGAGATAGCGCATGCCGAGGAAGGGAGATTTGATGCCCCACATCGGCGCGCAGAAGGCCGCAGCATCGACCTTCACAAGATCCTGCGCGATGGCGGCGAGCGCGATCGCGCCGCCCATGGAATGGGCAAGCGATACATGCGGACGCGGCAGCCGGTCTTCGAGCGCAGCAAGGCCCTTTGCGAGCGCCGTCATGAAGGTCTCGAACCGGTCGATGTGTCCCTTCTTGCTGTCCGGCAACAGCCGGTCGGAAAGACCCTGCCCCGGCCAGTCGAGAATGAGGATGGCGAAGCCCATCTGCTGGAGTTCGCGCCCGACCTCAAAATATTTCTCGATGAATTCGGTACGCCCCGGGCAGACAATCACGGTCCCGCGAGGGTTCGCTGCCGACAGCGCCGGCGCAATACAGCCGCGCAGCCGGCGGCCTTCCGAGCCGTCAAACCAGATGATTTCGGCCCCCTTGGGCGGCGGATTGCCGGGTACTTCAACGAACCGGTCGGGACGGTCTGTTTCAGATCGGATCATTCGCGCACTCCCGGGCCAGAAGAATTGAGCCGCCCGCAGGTCTCCCCGGGGCGGCCCATAGCGTCAAGCAGTCGAAATCCGGGCCGATCAGCCGGCCAGCTTTTTCATCAGCGACTGCAGCTGCATGGCGACGGACATGTCACCGGCAACCTTCAGCTTGCCCTGCATGAATGCCATCGTCGGATCGAGCGCGCCGGCGGCGAGTTTCTCGAAGTCTTCCCAATTGATGGAAATGGTGGCGTCAGCCGCACCGTCAGAATTGTCGGCGACGCCTGCGGCGCCGTCGATGAACAGCTTGCCGACGCTGCCGAAGTCGAACTTCACTTTCTTTTTGAAATCACTGCCTCCAGCGACAGCCGCCGCTGCGCGCTGGGTGAGTTGGGCGAGATCCATAAGGCTTCCTCCTTGGATTGAGACCTGCTGGGGATAAAGCAAACCGGAAGGGACGCGGCAAGAAGAATCCCTTGACGCGCCTTGCGGCACATCGATCAGGTGAATCTCATGAGCTGGGAAAAAGCGATCGAGGAACTCCGCCGCCGGGAACGGTTGGCTGAGGAGATGGGGGGAGACGAGCCGGTGTCGCGCCAGCGCGGACGCGGCAAACTTACCGTTAGGGAAAGAGTCGCCTTCCTGGCCGACCCCGGCAGTTTCCACGAGATCGGCAAGATCGCCGGAAAGGCGACGTACGGCGCCGATGACGAACTTGCGAGTTTCACGCCGTCGACTTCCGTGACGGGCCGGGCCCGGCTTGACAGCCGCCCCGTGGTCATTCTCGCGGACGATTTCACGGTGCGCGGCGGCGCCTCGGACGCCTCGATCTGGCAGAAGATGGTCCAGATGATCAAGATGGCGACGGAATACCGGATGCCGCTGGTACAGATGATCGATGGCACCGGTGGCGGCGGATCGGTCAAGTCGTTGGAGAAAGATCCGCGCACCTACATTCCTGAGACGCCTGGCTGGAACGAGATTGTTCACGGTCTCACACAGGTGCCGTTTGTCTCGCTGGCCCTCGGCCCCTGCGCCGGCATGGGTGCGGGCCGGGTTGCGGCCAGTCACTTCAGCGTCATGGTGAAAGAACTCTCCCAGGTCTTCGTAGCCGGCCCGCCGGTGGCCATTGCGCTGGGCGAGGATGTCTCCAAGGAAGAGCTCGGCGGCTGGAAGATCCAGGCGCAGAACGGGACCGTGGACAATGTCGTCGATACCGAGGCGGATGCCTTCATCGCGGCGCGCCGTTTCCTGTCATACCTGCCGCCATCCGTGCACCACCTGCCTGAACGTGTTCAGCCTGCCGACGATCCGAAACGGAAGGAGGAGAGCCTCCTCTCCCTCGTTCCCAAGGATGGCCGCACGCCTTACAAGCCACGCCGGATCATCGAGGCGGCCGTCGACAAGGGCAGCTTCTTCGAGATCGGCCAGTATTGGGGACGCGGGATCGTTACCGGCCTGGCGCGGATCGACGGTTTCGCCGTCGGAATCATGGCTGGCGACCCGTTCTTCCTTGACGGAGCCTGGACAGCGGATGTGTGCGACAAGGTCACCCGGCATATGGACCTCTGCTCGACCTTCCACCTGCCTGTCATCCATTTCGTGGATTGCCCCGGCTTTGCCGTCGGTGTGAAGGCGGAGACTGCAGGTGTGACCCGCGCGGGCGTGCGCGCGATGACGGCTGTCTATCAGGCCAGTGTTCCGGTCTGCTCTGTGGTCATCCGCAAGGCTTACGGCCTTGCCGGCTCGGCCATGATGAACCAGTCGAAGACCAAATGGCGTTATTGCTGGCCAAGCGGCGACTGGGGCTCGCTGCCCATGGCGGGGGGTATCGAGGCTGCCTTCCGCAAGGAGCTTTCCGAAGCGGAGAACCCGAACGAACTGAAGGCTCAGCTTTACCGGAAGTTCGAGGCGATCCGCTCGCCATTCCGGACGGCCGAAAGTTTCCTTGCGGAGGAAATCATCGATCCGCGCGACACCCGCCCCCTGCTCGTCGACTTCGTGCAGCATGCTCAGCGGGCGCTGGAGCCGGGCGAAAGGCAGACCGGATTCCGGCCCTGACCTGACAACTCATCCTTTTTCGACCGCGCTTGCGGCATTCTCTTGCCATTTTTCAGGAGAAGGTGCCTTCTGACGCCGGATTCCCGGGAGGACATATCCATGCTGCGTAAACTGGCCATTCTGGCCCTGCCGATCCTGATGGCCACCGCCTGCGGCGCAGAGCGTGGCTATACCCCACCCATGGCGGCGCCTGCGCCGGAAATGGCGATGAAGCGTTCGGCCGATGCGGGCGGGTCGAGCGGAGATGGCGGCGCGCCAGGTGTTCAGCAATACATTGCCTACTCCCATTCGGTCGGCATGCGCCTTCCACTCAGAGCCATCGAGCCGACCCTGCAGGGGCACGTTGCCGCCTGCAACGCGGCTGGGCCTTCCACGTGCATCGTCACCAATTCAAATCTCTATGCCTATGCCGAAGGTCAGACGTCGGCCTATCTCAATCTGCGGGCCACACCGGCCTGGATCGAGACCTTCCTGAACAGCGTGGAGGAAGAAGCAGAGGCGGCCAGGGGCGAGATCTCCAACCGGCAGACATCCGCCGAAGACCTGACCGTATCGATCATCGACACCGACGCCCGCGTTCAGGCGCTGGAGACCCTTCGCGGCCGATTGCAGCAACTTCTGGCCGACCGCCCCGGAAATCTCGGCGAGATCCTCGAAACGGAGCGCGAACTGGCGCGCGTCAATGGTGAAATCGACTCTCTGAAATCGACTCTTGCTGCCCTGCGCCAGCGCGTCGATATGAGCCAGCTCTCTGTCAGCTATGAGACCAAACGCGATGCCGTCACCCAAGGCGGCAATGCCATCGCGCGCGCCTTCGGCGACTTCTTTGCAAACCTTGCCTCCGCCACCGCAGCCGTGATCACCGCCTTTGCCTTCGGCCTGCCTTGGCTCCTGCTGCTGGGTGTCCTGCTCTGGATCTGGCTGCGCGCCATCTGGCCCCGCATCCGGAGGAAGAAGAAAGCAGAGGCCTGATCCCCGCCGGGATCAGGCTTTCTCGACTTCCTTGCGCTTTGCGCCCTCGCCCTTCCGGGCGAGGAGCATTGCAGCGATTTCCTTCGGCACGATCATCAGCGTCTGGGCAAGGGTTGCCTCCCAGGCATCAAGCAATTCCTTGCCCCGCACCGAACCCGTCCGGCGGACATGTTCCTCAAGCAGCGCCTTCGCTTCGCCGGTATGTTCCTCCGGCATGTCAGCCAGTGGATACCAGTCGATCGAGTCGGGATTGGCGACGCGCTCGAAACGCTGTTGCGGATCCCAGACATAGGCCGCCCCGCCCGTCATCCCGGCGCCGAAATTGTCGCCGACCGGCCCGAGGATGAGCGCGCGCCCGCCCGTCATGTATTCGCAGCCATTCGCGCCGCACCCTTCCACGACCGCCTTCGCGCCGGAATTTCGGACCGCAAAGCGCACGCCGGCCGTGCCCGCCGCAAACAGCTTGCCGGAGGTTGCGCCATACAGGCAGGTGTTGCCGATAATCGCGTCCCCGACTGCAGAGCGTCGGTCCCGCGGACGGGGCGTGACCACGATGGACGCCCCGGACAGGCCCTTGCCGACATAGTCGTTTGCATCGCCGAGCACTTCCAGCAGCAGGCCCTGCACGCTGAACGCGCCAAGCGACTGGCCTGCTGAGCCTTCCAGCCGGATATGCAGGCGGCCCTCGGGCAGTGCGTGCATCCCGAACTTGCGCGTGATGCGCGAGCTGGAACGTGCACCAATGGCCCGCATCGTGTTCTGCACGCCGTATTCCAGCTGCATCTTCTCGCCGCGCTCGAAGAAAGGCTCGGCATCTCGCAGTATCTGGGCGTCGAGCGTATCCTCCACCGGCTCGCGCCGGTTAGGCTTGTAGACGACCGGACTGTCGGTATCGACCTGGACAAGAAGCGGGTTGAGATCGAGATCGTCGAGGTGGGTCGCGCCGCGGCTGACCTGCTTCAGAAGGTCGGTACGGCCGATCGCCTCATCGAGCGAGGTGAGGCCGAGCGAGGCGAGGATTTCGCGCACGTCCTCGGCAATGAAGCTCATCAGGTTGACCACCTTGTCCGGGTTGCCGGTGAAGTGGGCCCGCAGCGCCTCGTCCTGGGTACACACACCGACCGGGCATGTGTTCGAATGGCACTGGCGCACCATGATGCACCCCATCGCGACGAGCGAGGCCGTGCCGATCCCGTACTCTTCCGCGCCGAGCATCGCGGCAATGACAATGTCCCGGCCTGTGCGCAGGCCGCCATCCGTCCGCAGGGTGATCTTTTCACGGAGGTTGTTGAGTGACAGGATCTGGTGAGCTTCGGCGAGGCCAATCTCCCATGGCAGGCCCGCATATTTGATCGAGGTCTGCGGGCTCGCGCCAGTACCGCCCACACCGCCGGCGATGAGGATGATATCCGCCTTGGCCTTCGCCACACCGGCCGCAACAGTTCCGACGCCGGATTGGGCGACGAGTTTCACACAGACCCGCGCTTCCGGGTTGATCTGTTTGAGGTCATAGATCAGCTGGGCGAGGTCTTCGATCGAATAGATGTCATGGTGCGGGGGCGGTGAGATCAGCGTCACGCCGGGCGTGGCATGGCGCAGTTTTGCGATCAGTTCGGTCACCTTGAAACCGGGCAGCTGGCCGCCCTCGCCGGGTTTTGCGCCCTGCGCCACCTTGATCTCGATCTCGCGGCACTCATTGAGATATTCCGCCGTCACACCGAAGCGGCCGGAGGCGATCTGTTTCACCGCCGAGTTCATGTTGTCGCCATTCGGCAGCGGCCGGTAGCGCGCGCGGTCCTCCCCGCCTTCTCCGGAAACAGACTTTGCCCCGATCCGGTTCATCGCGACATTGAGTGTTCCGTGCGCCTCTGGTGAGAGGGCGCCGAGCGACATGCCGGGCGTGACGAAGCGCTTACGGATCTCATTGATCGACTGGACCTGGGAGAGCGGCACTTTCGGACCGGCTGCCTTGAAGTCCAGAAGGTCGCGCAGCTGAAGTGGATCGCGGGCATGTACCGCGTCGACATATTTGCGATAGATCGAATAATCGCCCCGATCGCACGCCGCCTGCAGCGTGTGGATAAGGTTTCCGTCCAGCGCATGCGGCTCGTCCGAGGCCCTCAGGCGGTAGAACCCGCCGACCGGGAGAGAGATCACATCCTCATCGAATGCCTTCTGATGGCGGACGAGCGCGTTTTCCTCGAGACCGGCCAGGCCAAGGCCGGAGATACGGCTCGACATTCCGGGAAAGTAATCCGCGACCAGGGCGCGCGAGAGGCCGAGCGCCTCAAAGTTGTAACCGCCCCGATAGGAAGAGATCACGGAGATGCCCATCTTAGAGATGATCTTGAGGAGGCCGCCCTCGATCGCTTCCTTGAAATTCTGAACCGCCCGGCCGAGCGAGATGTCGCCCAGAAGTCCCCGGGCATGGCGGTCCGCGATGGCGTCCTGAGCGAGATAAGCGTTCACACAGGTCGCGCCGACCCCGACAAGAACCGCAAAATAATGCGTGTCAAGACATTCTGCCGATCGTACGGTGATCGAGCAGAAAGTGCGCAGGCCCTGTGCCACGAGATGCGAATGCACAGCTCCGGTTGCCAGAACCATCGGCACCGCAATCCGGCTTGCCGACTGGTGCTCGTCGGTCAGGATAATGTGTTCCCGGCCCGCCCGGACCGCTTCTTCGGCCTCACGGCGGATGCGCTCGAGGGCTGCCTTCAGAGCCGCTCCTTCGGACGTTACTTCCTCGGCATCAAAGGTGCAGTCGATGATCTCAGTACCGAGGCCAAGGCGTTCGATCAGGCGCTCATACATGCCGGTCGTCAGCACCGGGCTTTCGAGGACGAACACTTCCTGCTGTGATTTATCCGTATCGAGAACGTTGCCGAGATTCTTGAACCGGGTTCTGAGGCTCATCACCCGGCCTTCCCGCAGCGGGTCGATCGGCGGGTTTGTCACCTGGCTGAAATTCTGCCGGAAGAAATGGCTCATCGGGCGATAGGCAAGCGTCAGGACGGCCGGCGCCGTATCATCCCCCATTGACCCGATCGCCTCCTTGCCGCCTTCGGCCATTGGCGCGAGGATCAGCTCGAGTGTCTCGAGGGTATAGCCTGCCGCCGTCTGCCGGCGGAGAAGCTCTTCCTTGTTGAAAAGGGCCGGCTCATCTCCCGGGCCGATTTCGGGCTCCAGCTCCGTCACGGCCTGCAGCCACTCCTCATAAGGCGCCTGTCCCGCCAGGAAATCCACGATCTCGCGGTGGTCATAGAATTTGCCCGTGCCGAGATCGGCCGCGATCATGCCGCCAGCCGGGATCGATCCCCGCCGCGTGATCTCATGATTGCCGAGCGGGCACATGCCGGTCTCGGAGCCGACCGCAAGGATACCGTCCGCTGTCAGAGCATAGCGCAGCGGGCGCAGCCCGTTCCGGTCGAGACCGGCTACCGCCCAGCGCCCGTCATAAGCCGCGATCGCCGCCGGGCCGTCCCAGGGCTCCATGACCGAGTTGCAATAGTCGTAAAGAGCCCGGTGCGCCGTTGGCATCACCGAGTCGCGCTTTGACCATGCCTCCGGGATGAGCATCGCCTTCGCCATCGGTGCGGGCCGGCCAGATTTGCAGAGAAGTTCGAACACCGCGTCCAGTGCGCCGGAATCCGACGTGCCATCCGGGATTACGGGCTTCACATCATGCGTGTGATCGCCAAAGACCTCCGAGACCATCCGGATTTCATGGCTCTTCATCCAGTTCTTGTTGCCGCGCAGCGTGTTGATCTCGCCATTGTGGGCAATCTGGCGGAACGGCTGGGCAAGCGCCCATTGGGGGAAAGTGTTGGTCGAATAGCGTTGGTGATAGATCGCAAAGGCGGAGACGAAACGCTCATCGCGCAGGTCTAGATAAAAATTGTCGATGTCCTGGGCGAGGAACATGCCCTTGTAGATCAGCGACTTATGGCTGAGCGAGCAGACATAGAAATGCGGAATGGCGGCCTCGCGCGCCCGGCGCTCAATCCGCCGGCGGCAGATATAGAGGGCCCGCTCCAGCTCTTCCGGCGTGCGGCTGCGGGCATCGCGGAACATGATCTGTTCAATCGCGGGGCGCGTATCCTTTGCCTTCTGTCCGATGACCGAGACATCGACGGGCGGCTGGCGCCAGCCATAGATATAGAATCCGGAATTGAGGACTTCCCGCTCGACCAGGGTGCGGGCGGCTTCCTGTGCGCCAAAATCCGTCCGCGGCATGAAGATCTGACCGACGCAGATGCGGTCATCGGTCGGGTTGTGTCCGGTCCGGCTGACATGCTCGCGGAAAAAATCCTGCGGAACGTCCAGCCGGATGCCGGCGCCGTCACCGGTCTTGCCATCGGCATCGACTGCGCCGCGATGCCAGACATTCTTGAGCGCCTTGATGCCCATCTCGACGATCTCTCGGCGCGGCTTGCCATCAAGCGCCACAACAAGACCGACACCGCAGGCATCGCGCTCGTCTTCGGGGCTATACGCATTCGCCTCGATCAGACGCCGGCGGTTATCTTCGTATTTCGTTACGTAATCAGACATCTGACTTACTCCGCCGCCACTTTCGCTGCCGCCTGTGCGGCTTTCATTGCCTGATGCATCGCTTCTGCCGCGTCGCGCCCATCCTTGATCGCCCAGACAACGAGCGATGCGCCGCGCACGATATCGCCGGCAGCATAGACACCCGGCAGGCTCGTTTCCATGGTCGCGTAGTCGACGCGCACAGCGCCCCAACGGTTCACGGTCAACGCCGGCTCGTTGAACAGGGCCGGCAGGTCTTCCGGATCGAAACCCAGCGCCTTGATCACCATGTCGGCCTTCACATCGAAGGTTTCGCCCGTCTTCACCGGGCTCTGCCGGCCCGAAGCATCCGGCTCGCCAAGCTTCATGCGGCTTGCCCGAACGGCCTTCACCTTGCCGGCTTTTGTATCCAGGATCGCTTCGGGATTGGCGAGCCATTCGAAGACGACCCCCTCCTCCTCAGCATTCTGAACTTCGCGCTGCGAGCCGGGCATGTTGGCCCGGTCGCGGCGGTAAAGGCAGGTGACGGATTTTGCGCCCTGGCGGATCGCCGTACGGACACAATCCATCGCGGTATCGCCGCCGCCGATCACGACAACCCGCTTGCCTTCGGCAATGAGCGCGCCGGATTGAAAATCCTTGACTGTATCGCCGAGGCCGACCCGGTTCGACGCGGTAAGATAATCAAGTGCGGCATGAACGCCGTCGGCGCCTACGCCCGGGCATTTCAGATCCTTCGCCGCATAGACGCCGGTTGCGATCAGCACCGTGTCATGCGCCTGGCGCAACTCCGGGAGCTGAACATCGGTGCCGACGCGCGTGTTGAACCGGAAGGTGATGCCGGAAGCCTCGAGATGGCGGATCCGGCGCTCGACGACATGTTTCTCGAGCTTGAAGCCCGGAATACCGTAGATCAGCAGGCCGCCGCCGCGATCATAGGCGTCATAGACGGTCACCTGATACCCTTTGCGGCGCAGCTGTTCGGCCGCTGCGAGACCGCCGGGACCGGCGCCGATGATGCCGGCTGACTGCGTGCGTTCGCGCGGCGGCCTGATCGGCTGAATCCAGCCCTGCTCCCAGGCCGTATCGGTGATGTATTTCTCGATAGATCCGATCGTCACCGTGCCATGGCCGGACTGTTCGATCGTGCAGATGCCTTCGCACAGCCGGTCCTGCGGACAGATGCGGCCACAGATTTCCGGCATGTTGTTGGTCGCTGAGGACACGCGCCAGGCCTCTTCCAGCCGGTCCTCGGCAGCCAGCTTCAGCCAGTCGGGTATGTTGTTCTGCAGCGGGCAGCCCTGCTGGCAGAAGGGAACGCCGCACTGCGAGCACCGGCTGGCCTGAGCCTTTGCCGCGTCCGGAGAGAATTGTGCATAGATTTCATCAAAATCGGCCCCGCGTTCCGCAGCGCCCCGCTTGGCGGGCATCGCCCGGGAAACCTTCGTGAACTGCAGCATCCGCTCGGCCATCAGCTTATCCTAAATCTGCGTGACAGCCTGCTATAAGCTCCCATTTGGCGCTCGCAAGCATCCGTTCGCAATATCTATATTGTATTGATATTGATATTCGGTTTTTTTCTGTTTTTTCGCTCTCTGGATCGCCGGGCCGTCTCTACTTGATATCGTAATGATACTCATAATTTTTCTGCCCCGTCCCGGCGAACTGCGATAGCCAGAGGCATCAATCCTGCAGGCGCGTCGGGTCATGTCGATACTTCAGCTCATCATCATAGCGATCGTGCAGGGCATTACCGAATGGCTGCCCATTTCGTCCTCGGCGCATGTATTTCTGGCGTCAGATTTCTTCGGGCTCGTCGGGCGGGATGAAATCCTGATCAACGCCGCCTCGCACTTCGGCACCCTGATCGCCATGCTCATCTACTTCCGCAAGGATGTGGCGGCGGCGATCGCAGGCGGGGTTGAACTCGTGGCGGCACCCGTGCGCAAGGCGCCGCTCTCTCGCGGCGGGCACCTCGCGCTCTGCATCCTCATTGCTTCGCCGATCGCCCTGATCGGCTCGGTTCTCTATGAGCGCCTCGTGCCGGATTCTTTCCATGAAGACATGCGCAACATCTATGTCGTGGCAACCGCAACCATCGTCTTCGGCGCCCTGCTCTGGCTCGCCGATGTCCGCGGCGGGCGCACGCGCAGGGAAGCCGACATGACCCTGCGCCACGCGTTTCTGATCGGTGCCAGCCAGCTGATTGCCGTGATCATTCCCGGCACCAGCCGCTCCGGCATCACGATGACGGCCGCCCGCGCGCTCGGCTATGAGCGAACCGAGGCGGCCCGCTTCGCCATGCTGATCGGCGCGCCGATCCTCGCCGCTGTCAGCGCCTATGGCTTGCTGGGACTGATGACCGAGCCGGCGGCCGGTTCGATGGTGACCCTCACCGACGGGCTGTTCGTCGCCGCGATCGCTTTCATCTCCGGCTATGCCTCGATCGGCCTGCTCATGATGGTGGTGTCCCGGATGAGCTTCCTGCCCTTCGTGCTTTACCGGATCGCACTGGGCATCGCATTGTTTGCAACATCGCCGTTCGTGACCGGCTGGTTTGCCTGACGCTCAGGCCTCGCTGGTCTTGTTGAATTCGCCATAGGGGCGAAAGCGCCACAGATAGGACGGCACAATCGCCTCAACCGATTCAGGCACATCCACACCAAGGTCGCGGATCGTCAGGGCATCTGGCGCAACGATATTGTCCCGCGTCAGCATCTCGATCTGCGAGCCCGTGATGGGCGGCGCGCCGAAAAAGCCCCAAGAGAATGGCGGCACAAACCGCCAGACCGCGCCGGTAATATAGGCAAAGGGGCGAATGACGAAGAACGGCACCGGGATCTTGAACCGCCTCCGGTCCGTCATCCGCATGATGATGTCGTAGACATCGTTGAAACTGTAGGTTCGCGGACCGCCGAGTTCGAATGTCTTGCCAGCAGCCTCCGGCCGGATCACGGCGGCGGCGATCGCCTCGGCCACATCGCCGGCATAGACCGGTTGGAACAGGGTCTTGCCCCCGCCAATCGATGGCAGGAAGGGTGCAAACCGGGCGAGATCGGCAAAGCGGTTGAAGAACTGGTCCTCGGGCCCGAAGACGATGGACGGGCGCAGGATCACGGCCGACGGTATTGCCTCGCGCACAGCCGCTTCTGCCGCCGCCTTGGTGCGGCCATAGGGCGATTTCGACTGGTCATCAGCGCCGATCGCAGAGATCTGCACAAATCGATCGATCCCCTTCTCCGCGGCAATTTCCGCCAGCAGCGCCGCGCCGCCGGCCTGTTCGCCCGCAAAGGTCTGCCGGCCATGTTCAAACAGGATACCGACGAGGTTCACAACCGCATCGGCGCCGTCGAGGGCCCGCTCCAGCGAGGCACGGTCGCGGATATTGGCCTGGACGATATCGACCCAGCCCGGCGGTCCGGCGAGACGGACATCAATGGCAGCATGCACCCGCCGGCAGGCAACCCGCACACGCCAGCCCCGCTCGACCAGCACCCGCGCCGCATAGCGCCCGAGGAAGCCTGAGCCACCAACCAGAGTCACCAAGCCTTTGCTCATCGCCCTCTTTGTCCTGTCTGGCGGCCCGGAGCCGCGAATCCAATCCTGCGCGCCTTTCACCATTTTGCGCGGGTTCTGTCCATGCGGCCATGACGCCTGCGAGTTCGGGCGAGAAATCAGCTGTTCATCAGGCCAGAGGCCTTCAGCAGCTTGCCGGCGCGGAGGACGCGCTCGAGCTTGTGTTCGCTGGAACGGTCTCCGCGGTTCGAATCCGGGTGGAACCGGCGGACATATTCGGCATAGCGCGAGCGGATCTCGGCCGGCCTGGCGTCCGGCTCAAGGTCCAACTCCCTCAAGGCTCGCAATTGCAGCCCCGAACGGTGCGTGTGCATCCGCTCCTCGGCGGCCGGCGTATCGTCCACGTCGAAAAAACCGCGCCCGGCCCAGCGGCGCGGGTCAAACTGATCGGCCGCCTTGCGCCCACCCATTGGGCCGACACCCATTTTCCAGGTGCGCTTGTGGCCATACTGTTCGGCGCGCAGGAAGGCAGCGGCCTCCGCTTCGCTCATGCCCTCAAAAAAATTGAAGCGGCGGTTATAGGCCCCGGCATGCGCCTCGCAGAACCAGAGGCGTCCCTTCCCGCCCCTGCGCGGCGCAGGATGAGACCCCTCCAGGTCGCATCCCGGTTCCTCGCAGACGCGTGTACGCTTGGCGCGCGCGCGCGACGTCTCGTCGGCGGGCGGCTTCACGCGTATATCCGTGAACTTGACGCGGTAGATGAACGAGTCGCCGTCTGACATGGGGCAGCATAATAAGGAGCACCGGTTAAACATGCCACAACCAAACGACAGACAGACGCGCATAGAGGAAGCCCTGACCGCCGCGTTCGAGCCGGTCGCCCTCATCGTCCGGGATGACAGCCACAAGCATGAAGGCCATGCCGGCGCTGCACCGGGCGGGGAGACGCATTATTCGGTCGAGATTGTCGCGGATGCCTTCGCGGGCCTGTCACGCGTCCAGGTGCAGCGCGCCGTCATGCTGGTGCTGCAGAAGGAGTTCGACACCGGGCTGCACGCGCTCGCGCTGAAAGCGGCCGCGCCCTGAAGCCCGGCGTCAGGTGCTGTCGCCATCGGCCGCGAGAGACACGTTGACACCGGTCACCTGATTGCGCTGCCGGCGCAGCACATTGAACCGGTACCCATGGAAAACAAAGCTCTGGCCGGGCTCCGGGATGGTCTGGGCTTCATGGATGACGAGGCCCGCGACGGTCACGGCCTCCTCATCCGGCAGGGTCCAGCCGGTTGCGCGGTTGAGGTCGCGGATCGGCACCCAGCCATCAACATTCACCGAGCCATCGGCCTGCGGGCGCACGCCCTGCACCTGCACGTCATGCTCGTCATGGATTGCGCCAACAATCTCCTCGAGAATGTCCTCCAGCGTGATCAGACCCTGCAGTTCGCCATACTCGTCGATCACGAGCGCGAAATGCTGGCCCCGGGCCAGAAACTGGTCGAGTTGTTCCTGCACGGGTGTCGTCTCCGGGACGAACCAGGGTTTACGCAGGATCACATCCAGATCGAGCCCGGACAGGTCAGCGCCCAGCGGCAGCGCTGCGCGCAGGAGGTCCTTGGCATGCAGGATGCCGATGATCTCCTCTTTCTCTCCGCGATATAGCGGCAGCCGGGTATGCGGGCTTGCCAGCGCCTTCATCACCAGCTGGCGCTTGTCCATATCGGCATCCAGCATCTGGATGTTCTTTCGGTGGATCATCACATCTTCCACCGTCAACTCCTTCAGGTCGAGCGCGCCGACGAGGCGCAGCTTGTCCGCCATCCCCACCCCGCCCTCAGCCGCGTGCAGATCGATGGCGCCTCGGATTTCATCTTCGGCTGAAAGAGGACTGCCCGGCGCACCGACCCCGAACAGGCGCAGCGCGCCATTGACGATCAACTGGACCAGCTTGATGATCCATGCTGCGGCCTTCACGACAAGGGATATCGGCCGGGCAACGACCAGTGCCACCGCATCAGGCCTGGTGATTGCATATGTCTTCGGCAGCACTTCGGCAAAAATCAGCACAAGGACCGTCATCACGCCGGTAGCCGCCGCCATGGCGAGGCCGCCCTGTCCAAACACTGCCGTGAACATCGCCGTCGCCAGAACCGAGGCGAGAATATTGACGATATTGTTGCCGAGCAGGATCGCACCAATGAAATTCTCGCGGTTCGACAACAGCCGGTTCACCGTCCGGGCCCGCCGGTCTCCGTCCTTCTCCAGCGCATGCATTCTCGCCCTGGAGGCCGCTGTCAGCGCCGTCTCCGAACCGGAGAAAAAGGCCGATATCATCAGCAGAAAGACAATGGCGATGGCAAATCCGGCAATCATCTGGTCAGCCCCGGTTCAGTCAGGAAACGTCGTCGAATTCGCGGGCGAGGAAAGCCTCGACCGAGGAAAGGTCAGCGTCCGGATGGACATACGCCGCCCCGATACTGCGGGCGAGGATCAGCGGCACCCTTCCGCCGCGCGCCTTCTTGTCCTGATGCATCAGCGCGACAAGGCGCGGCGCGGCGAAGCGTTCGCGGTCAAACCCTTCGAGCGAGACCGGCAGGCCGGAGGCACCGAGCACTGCTTTCACCCGGGCTGCATCGCCCGCAGGCGTGACGCCGCTGGCCGCGCCATAACGGAAGGCCAGGGCCATGCCGAGCGCAACCGCTTCGCCGTGCAACAGGTCCGGGCGATACTCGTTCGCCGCCTCGAAGGCGTGGCCGAACGTATGGCCGAGATTGAGAAGCTGGCGCACACCGGTCTCGGTTTCGTCTTCCGCCACGATCGCCGCCTTTGCCGCGCAGGAACGGGCCACCGCATACCGCGCCGCCTCCGGCTCCAGCGCCAGCACCTTGCCGCCATGCCCGGCCAGCCAGTCAAAGAAAGGCGCATCATTGATGAGGCCATATTTGACGATCTCGGCATAGCCGGCCTTCAGCTCGCGCGACGGCAGCGTTGCAAGCAAAGCCGTATCGCAGATCACGAGGCGCGGCTGGTAGAAGGCGCCGATCAGGTTCTTGCCGCGCGGGGTATTCACGGCTGTCTTTCCGCCAACGGAGGAATCGACCTGTGCCAGCAGCGTCGTCGGCACTTGCACGAACCCCATGCCGCGCTTCATCAGGCTGGCGGCGAGGCCGCCCATATCCCCGATCACACCGCCGCCGAATGCGATCAGCGTGTCGCCCCGGTCGGCCCCGGCCGCCAGAAGCCAGTCGAGCACGCTTTCAAGCTGGGAGAAGGATTTCGTCTGCTCGCCCGGCGGCACGGCGAGCCAGTCAAGCTGGATGCCCGCAGCTGTGACGGCGCCCTCAAGCGCGGCCCGGTGATAGCCCATCACCGTTTCATCCGTCAGCACGAAAGCACGCGGGCGTTTCAGCATCGGGCCAAGGCGCGCGCCCAGGGCGGCGAGCGCTCCGTGCCCGACGAGAATGTCATAAGCGCGCGCGCCGAGTTCGACGCGGACCGTTTCCGGCGATGTGGCAGGGTTCATTTGGGAGTCCAGGTCTGAAGGGCTTTCAGGATGGCGTTGACCGTATGGGTATGCGGGCCATCCCTGGAATGGACGACAAGGTCGGCCTGTGAATAGGACGGCTCGCGCACGGCCAGCAGATGGGCCAGATGGTCGCGCGCATCCGTGCGCTGCAGCAGCGGCCGGGTCTCGCGTTTCGACACGCGCCGCCAGAGCGTCTCAAGGTCAGCATTCAGCCAGACCGTGATCGCCTTCTCACGCAGAAGGGCGCGCGTGTCCGGATCGAGATAGGCCCCGCCTCCGGTCGCCAGCACATGCGGCGGCAGATCGAGCAGGCGTTTGATCACCTGTTTCTCGCCGCGCCGGAAATCGGCCTCGCCATGCAGGGTGAAGATGTCGGAGACCGACAAGCCGGCCGCCTTCTCGATCTCGGCATCGCTGTCATGGAAATCCCGGCCCAGACGCTCGGCAAGACGCCGCCCGACGGTGGACTTTCCGGCGCCCATGAGCCCGACAAGAGCGATCGTGCGGCCCGCATAGGGCGGCAATGGACTCGAAGGGTCGGGGTCTGAAGGCATATCCTGATATTACCCGGCGTTGCGCTGTTGTCCTAGTGGTGCCACATAGGCGGCGCAATCGGCAGGCAGATTCGCCCTGCCACACTTGAGTTGCGGGGCCGGTTTCATGCGCAAATACCTGATCCTTTTCATCATTATCGCTGTTCTGGTTCTAGGTGGCATGTGGTGGCTGGGCCAGCGTGCCGTCAAGAACGCACCGCCCGAAGGAGAAATCCGCATACCTGTCGAAGGCGTGCTCGGATAGGCCTCAACGCCCCCTTAACCGCACCGGCCTAGCCTCCTGCGGATGGATGACCGTTCGCGCATCGGCGCTTTCCTCGAAATGATGTCGGCCGAACGGGGCGCCAGCCCCAACACGCTTGATGCCTATGGCCGCGACCTTCTGGACGCGTCGGAATACTGCCGGGGCCGGCTGGCAGGTGCCTCCGCCCGGGATCTTTCCGGCTGGCTGGCCGATCTTGCCGCGCGCGGCATGGCGCCGTCGACCCAGGCACGCAAACTGTCGGCAATACGGCGTTTCTTCCGTTTCCTGTTTCAGGAAGGCGACCGCAAGGACGATCCGACCGCCCGCCTCGATGGCCCCTCCCCCGAACGGGACGTGCCAGATGTTCTGTCGCGCGAGGAAGTCGGCCGCCTGATTGAGGCGTGCGGAACAGACGTCCGCCTTCGCTGCCTTGTCGAACTTCTCTATGGCGCCGGACTTCGCGCCTCCGAACTCGTCACCCTGCGCGTTGGCAACCTGCCCCGCCGCAAGGCCGGCAGATGGGTCAGCGCCGAGATCATCATCCGCGGCAAGGGCGGAAAGGACCGGCTCTGCCCTCTCGGCCGGGCCGCGCTGTCGGCGCTGGGCGACTGGCTGGACCTGCGCGAATCCAGCCTTCCGCAGACACCGATGGCGCGCGGGCGCGCGGAAGGCTTCGTCTTTCCCTCGCGCGGCAAGCAAGGCCATCTGACCCGCCGCCGCCTGGGCCAGATGCTGGAAGACCTTGCCGGCAGGGCGGGCATCCGGTCGGACCGGGTCTACCCCCATGCCCTGCGCCACGCCTATGCGACGCATCTGTTGCAGGGCGGCGCCGACCTGCGTGTGGTACAGACCCTTCTCGGCCATGCCGATATCGCCACAACGCAGATCTATACTCATGTCCTGACCGACGAACTCGCCGAACTTCTCGAAACGGCCCATCCGCTCGCCACGCGCGCCGGGAAGCGCTGAATACAGATTGCAATTGCCCTCTTGCGAGCCTGCCCGCGCCGACCGATATCTTGCCTCGCAGCCAGATCCGCGCTGCCAGCTAATCGGGGTTTCCCATGGGCCGCCTGCTTCGCGCGCTGCTCGCCACCTTCCTCCTCACCGAAATCGCCGCCGTTTTCCTTGGAACGTCCGTATGGGCAATCCTTGCGGAACTGCATGCCAGCCTGCCCTTCGTGATCGGCGCAGAGGTGGTTGCGGGCATCGTTGTCATCGCGCTTGCCATCTTCATCTTCCGCCGGGCGCTGACAGCCGAGCAGCGGATCGAGGCCGGAATTTCTTCGGAAAGCTGAAGGCCGGGGAAATCTGCGGCTCAGGCGGCCGTCGCCGATCCTCTTGTGTTGACCCAGAAGGCGTGCACCACGCCCGGGAGCCAGCCGATCAGCGTCAGCAGGATATTCAGCAGCAGCTGCAGGCCGAATCCTTCCTTTATCGCCACAGCGACCGGCGGAAGGAAAATCGTGAGCAGGATCATGACCAGTGACATGGCGGGAGCTCCCATTTGTGTCTTTACCCGGCACCAACGCGCGGGTGTGCGGCATGTTCCCCGCCAGCGCCTCCTGATTTGACGCGGTGCAGCACGCGGCCTAATCCTCTCGACGCAACCGGGAGGGCCAGATGAGCCAGAAAACGCCGCGCAGTTTCTTCAAACCCCTCGCCATCGGCGCGCCGGAGCCCTATCGCGACCTGCCCGTGCGGCTGGAGCGGATGATCCATTTCGTGCCGCCGCATCTGGACAAGGTGCGCGCCAAGGTGCCGGAAATGGCCCCGACCGTGGACGTGATGCTGGCAAATCTGGAAGATGCCATTCCTGCTGACGCCAAGGACGCTGCCCGCGCCGGCGCCATTGAGATGGCCGGGATGGTTGACTGGCAGGCCTCCGGCACCGGCTTCTGGAGCCGGGTCAACTGCCTCAACTCGCCCTGGTTCCTGGATGATGTGACCGAGCTTGTCCTGAAAGCGGGCCACCAGCTCGACGTCATCATGCTGCCCAAGGTCGAGGGGCCGTGGGATATCCACTATGCCGACCAGTTCGTCGCCCAGCTGGAGGCGAAGGCGGGCCTGAAACGCCCCATCCTCTTCCATGCCATCCTCGAAACGGCCGAAGGCGTTGCCCGTGTCGAGGAAATCGCCCTCGCCTCCCCCCGCATGCAGGGCATCTCGCTCGGTCCGGCAGACCTTGCCGCCAGCCGCAAGATGAAGACCACGCGCGTCGGCGGCGGCCACCCCTTCTACCGGGTGATAGAAGACCCGAAAGCCGATGGCAGCGCCCGGATGAGCGCCCAGCAGGACCCGTGGCACTATACCATCGCCCGCCTGGTCGACGCCTGCCGCATGGCGGGTATCAACGCCTTCTACGGCCCCTTCGGCGACATTGCCGACCTCGACGCCTGCGAGCAGCAGTTCCGCAATGCCTTTCTGCTCGGCTGCGCCGGCACCTGGAGCCTGCATCCGAACCAGATCGCCATCGCCAAGCGCGTCTTCTCGCCGGACCCGGACGAGGTGAAATTCGCCCGGAAAATCCTTGCCGCCATGCCGGACGGCACCGGCGTCGCGATGATCGACGGCAAGATGCAGGACGACGCCACCTGGAAACAGGCGAAGGTGATTTCAGACCTTGCCGACCTTGTAGCTGCAAAAGACCCTGACCTTGCGGCGGCCTATGCGGGCTGATTTGGCCCTCGCCAAACTTTGCGGACGGGAATAGCCTGACCCTGACAAGAGGCGCTCCGGAACGGTCAGGGGCGTACAGGAGCAGGCCATGCGGAAGACAATTGCGGGACTTATCGGGACACTTCTGGTCATTTCCGGTCACGCCGGGGCCGATGAGGTCTGGACGACGCCCGTGGGCGAAGTCGTCTATGAGGCCGACCTGCCAACCGGCGAGGCGGTGCTTTCCTTTCCCGGCGAAACCGGCCAGCGCCTGCTCGGCATCTTCCCCGGCCTTGCCGGCACGACCACCGACCGCGGCTATTTCTCCGGCGTCTGGATCGATCCCGATGCGGGCGAGGCCGGCCCCTGCCCCGCCGCGATGGCAGACCCTGTGAATGGCGGAACAACCCATGCCTGGGGCCGGATGGACATCATCTTCACCAGGCCGGACTTCCCTGGCGGTTTCGTCGTCATGAAGGGCATCTGTTTCGACCAGGTCACCGACTATCTGATCGGCGAGCCGGTGGTGGGGGATTAAACCGATGAGCGGCGCGTCTCACACTATCCCGCTGACCGGCTGGTCTCCGAACGTCCAGGCATGGTTCGACTGGATGCGGGCCGACCATTCCGCAGACGGCCTTTCGGCGATCCTCGATGACAATGTGGTCTTCCGCTCCCCGGTTGTCCACACGCCGCAGGAGGGCAAGGCGATCACCATGGCCTATCTGCTCGCCGCCGGCGAGACGCTTGGCAATGACAGCTTTCGCTACACCCGCATCTTCGATTGCGGCGACAAGGCCGTACTGGAATTCGAGACAGAGATGGACGGCATCCTCGTCAACGGCATCGACATGATCGAATGGAACCGGGAAGGTCAGATCACGGACTTCAAGGTGATGGTGCGGCCCTTGAAGGCGGTCCAGACGGTGCATGCCGCCATGGGTGCGATGCTGGCCAGGATGAAGGCTGGCGCATGAAAGCCCCGACACTTGAGACCGAGCGCCTGATCCTGCGCGGCGCGGAGCCCTGCGACATCGACTCGGCGGCCGCCATGTGGGGCACGGCGGATGTCACCCGCTTCATCGGCGGCAAGCCCCGCTCGCGCCAGGACGCCTGGTTCGCCCTGCTGCGCGGGGTCGGTCTCTGGGAAATGAAGGGCTTCGGCTATTGGGTGGTGACCGACCGGGCGACGGGCGCCTTCCTCGGAGAGGCCGGCTTTGCCGATTTCCAGCGCGGCCTGCCACCAGAGCTGATCTCGGGACCGGAAGCCGGCTGGGCCTTCGGGCCGCAGGCCTGGGGCAAGGGAATTGCCAGCGAAGCGGTGAGCGCGATGCACAGCTGGCTGGACGCGCATCTCGGGTCCACAAGCTGTTGTGTGATCGAGCCGGGTAATACCGCCTCGCGGCGCGTCGCGGAGAAGTGCGGCTATATGCATACCGGCGAAACCCTGCTCGCCGGCGCGGTGGTCAACACCTACCGGCGCGGCGCCTGATAAACGCCGGGACTGCCGGTCTCGTCATTCGCGCCCAGCGGCTTCCATGCCCGGAGAAGTTCAATGAAGGCCTGATCCGGCAGGCCGGGGCTGTAGAGGAAGCCCTGCGCCATGGTGCAGCCGCGCCGGCGCAGGAAATCGGCCTGCTTGGTCGTCTCCACGCCCTCGGCAACCGTCTGCAGCCCGAGCGTCTCGGCCATCGCGAGGATCATCTCGACGATCGCCGGCGCCTGCCGGTCGGTCTCCAGCGCGGAGACAAATTGCCGGTCGATCTTGAACACATCAAACGGCAGCTGTGTCAGCGTGGCGAGGTTCGAGTGGCCGGTGCCGAAATCGTCGATGGCGAGTTTGGTGCCCATGGCCCGTAGCGGCGAAATGAACTCGGCGACCCGGGCGGGATCAGAGACCGCCATGCTTTCGGTGATCTCGAGCTCGAGCCGGCGGGGATGCAGGCCGGAATTCTTCAGCGCGCTCATCACCGTCTCAGTCAGGTCGTTCCTCTGGAACTGGCTGGGCGAGACATTGACCGCAACGGTCACATCATGGCCTTCCAGCTCCCATGCGCGCGCCGCCTCGCAGGCTGCTTCGAGAATCTGCCGGCCAATCTCCTCGATCAGGCCTGCTTCCTCGGCCACCGGGATGAAGGCTGCCGGCGAGATCAGCTTGCCATTCGAGCGGCGCCAGCGCGCCAGCGCTTCAGCCCCGACGATGCGACCAGTGGCGAAGTCGATCTTCGGCTGGAAAACCGCTTTGAATTCCCGGTTCTCGACCGCGTCGCGAAGCTCGGCCTCGAACCGGTAACGCCCCTGCACGATCCGGGTCAGGCGCGGGGTGAAGAAACGGAAGCCGGACTGGGACTCATTGCGCACCAGCCGAAGCGCCAGTTTCGCATGCTGCATCAGCTTCTGCGGAGAGTCGGCATCTTCCGGCGCCATGACGATACCGCCGGAAAGCGACATGGTCACATTGCGGCCGAGGATCGTGAAGGGCTCGGCGAAAGCGTTGCGGATGGCGCGGGCGACGGCGATGACATGCTCCCGGCTGCCGGCATCAGGCATGTAAAGCGTGAACTGGTCGGCCGTCAGCGCCGCCAGCATCGAGCCGCGCAGCGCCGAGGCGGACGGGTCCGGCACATCGGTCAGCGCTCTGGCGATCCGCTGGGCGGCGGCATGGATCATCAGTTCGCCATGCGATGCGCCAACCTGCTCGACCAGATGCGCAAACCGGTCGATGTCGAGCAGCATGAAAGCAGCCGGGCGCTCGAAGCTCGCATTGAGCAGCGTCTCGGCGATCTTCTTCTCGCAGGCGATGGCATTCGGCAGGCCGGTGCGGCTGTCGCGATAGGCGATCTTGCGAAGATAGTCGTTCTCGCGGCGCAGTTTGCGTACGGTACGGGTCGTGGCAACCCGCAAGCGGCGCAGCTCCGGGAATTGCAGGGATTGCAGGTCTGCCTCGGCATCGCCGCGCGTGGTCATCATGTAATCGGTGAAGCGCATGACGACATCCTGGAGGGGGCGCGCCAGAAGATAACAGAAGGTGGAGGCAATCAGGACCGTGCCAGCCAGCATGCCGACGATAACCAGGATCGGCACTGAAAATCGCGGCGCAGTGCCTTCGCTTGCCGAGCGAATGATGACTTCCAACGCAACAATCGCGGAGAACAGGAAGATCGACAGCAGGCCGCCCGCGATCCCCGCAAATGCCGGGATCGACAGGCTGCCAACTAACCGGCCGATGAGCGTATTCTGCTTCACGTCTGTCCCGTTCGGGGCCCTGTCTAGGTAATTCCCGCAGAAACTGCCCGATATATGTTTAGGATTCCGTGAACAGAGTTGCGCTAGCTGTAGCGCCCTCAAGGGGTTATATGGCGCCGATGACACAAAACCGCACTGCAGACGTCAGCCGCAAGACGAAGGAAACCGAAATCTCGGTTTCTGTTAACCTTGATGGCACCGGAAAGTCCGACATCGAGACCGGGATCGGCTTCTTCGACCATATGCTCGACAGCCTGTCGCGCCATTCGCTGATCGACCTGAAAGTGCGCTGCAAGGGCGACACCCATATCGATTTCCACCATTCCGTGGAGGATACCGGCATCGTCATCGGCCAGGCGATTGCCAAGGCGCTGGGCGATTTTGCCGGCATCACCCGCTTCGGCCACGCCTATATCCCGATGGACGAGACGCTGACGCGCGCCTCGGTCGACCTGTGCAAGCGGCCCTACCTGATCTGGAAGGTGGATTTCCGGCGCGACAAGATCGGCGAGATGGATACCGAACTCTTCAAGGAGTTCTTCCATGCCCTCGCCGGCAATGGCGGCATGTGCCTGCACATCGAGAACCTTTACGGCGAAAACAACCACCATATCGCCGAGAGCTGCTTCAAGGCGACCGCCCGCGCCCTGCGCACGGCCATTGCCGTCGACCCCCGCCTCGGCGGCAAGCCGGCCAGCACCAAGGGCAGCTTGTAAGCCCCCCTGCCCCACGCTAGGAGCGCGCCATGACCCGCGTCGCGCTCATCGATTATGGCTCCGGCAACCTGCATTCCTGCGCCCGCGCGCTGGCGGCAGCCGAAGGCAATGTAACCGTGACCGCCGATCCCGCAGAAGTTGCCCGCGCCGGGCGGATCGTGCTGCCGGGTGTGGGCCATTTTGCCGACTGCGCCGGCGCCCTGCGCGCCATCGACGGCATGGTCGAGGCCCTTGAAGAGGCGGTTCTGAGACAGGGCCGGCCATTTCTGGGCATCTGTGTCGGCATGCAGCTGATGGCGGATATGGGCCTGGAAGACGGCGAGACGCGCGGCCTTGGCTGGATACACGGACTTGTCGAAGCGCTGGAGCCGGCGCCGGGACTTCCCGTTCCGCATGTCGGCTGGAACGAGCTGATCCTGCCGCACAACCACCCCCTGCTCGCCGGGCTCGGCGACAATCCCCACGCCTATTTCACCCATTCCTATGTCTTCCGGCCGGAGAATGAGGACGAGGCGGCGGCCTGGTGCGACTATGGCGGGGTGTTTGCCGCCGCGGTCGCCCGCGACAACCTCTTCGGTACCCAGTTCCACCCCGAAAAGAGCCAGCGCGTTGGCCTGACGCTTCTGGCGAATTTTTTGAAATGGACGCCATGACCTTCACCCTCTACCCCGCCATTGACCTCAAAGACGGTGCCTGCGTGCGTCTCCTTCGCGGGGAGATGGATGCGGCGACCGTGTTCAACACCGACCCTGCGGATCAGGCCGCCGCCTTCGCGCGCATGGGCTTTACCCATCTGCATGTGGTCGACCTCAACGGGGCGTTTGCGGGCGCGCCGGTGAACCGGGCGGCGGTGGAAGGTATCCTGAAAGCCACCCCGGCCCCGGTTCAACTCGGCGGGGGCATCCGCACGCGGGCGCAGATCGACGCCTGGCTGGAGGCCGGCATCTCCCGCGTCATCCTCGGCACGATTGCCCTGCGCGATCCGCAGCTGGTGAAGGACGCCGCCCGCGCCCTGCCCGGCCGGATCGTGGTCGGCATCGACGCGAAGGACGGGATGGTGGCGGTGGAAGGCTGGGCCGAGACCAGCGACATGAAAGCCGCCGAGCTGGCCAAAGCCTTTGAAGGCTGCGGCGTGGCCGCCATCGTCGCCACCGATATCGGGCGCGACGGGCTGAAGACCGGCGTGAATGTTCCGTTTACGGCAGAGCTGGCAAACGCCGTCTCCATCCCCGTCATCGCCTCCGGCGGCGTGCGCAGCGTGGAGGACATCCGTGCCCTGAAGGCCAGCGGCGCGCCCATTGCGGGCACGATCCTGGGCCGGGCTCTATATGATGGGGATATTGATGCGGGCGAGGCGTTTGAGGCGGCGGGTTAGTGCCACTCCCTCAACGGTTGATTCTGCGAGACTCCTGCTTGCGACTCAGTTTTCACTCGCGATCCACAGTCAATTTTGGTAGTAATGGATCGCGATACATCGCCCCCTCGCTCTGAGCTTGAGAACGCCAGCAGCACTTTTCGCTGGACGAAATGGGTGTTGCGAGTCTTGGGCAGCCTGGCTTTGGTTTGGTTGGCGTTCTGTGCTGAGAAGGAAACGGTCGAGAGAGTTGCGAATGTTACGACCGTAGCCTTCACTGTTGGCACATTCTACATCGCGACCTTTGAGCCAGAATTTCTCGGGTGGATCATTGACCGTGCGCGGCGTCTTTTTGACCTACAACGGCGGCGAAAGCAGACGCACTCAAAGCGGAAATGGTTCACCTTCGCGCGCAGAACTGCCGAACCCGGTTCTACCAGAGCAGCAGCTGAGCGCACTAAACCCAACACACATGAAATAAACGCCTCTGGCGACCCGCGCGTCGTTGCCAGAAGTGAGGACGCGACCGACAATCCCAACGCGCGATCCCGGCAGCAACTCCTACTCATTTGCGGTTCTCTAGGTGCGTTGTTCCTATTTGCAGTGGCGAATCGGAGCGGTCGAGCGACTAGTGAAGATCATTTGGCCAACCCGGTTCCAGCTGCGGCGGAAGTGAATATTGTCGCTGAAGAGGATGCCGGGCCTACTGTGGAGAATGGTTCTGCTTCTATTGAAGCTGACCTACAGCCAATGTTTTTTCGGATAGCCGCAAATGATCGCTGCTACACGATAGCGGCACGATGTACCGGGGACGGTGAAAGATTTGTCGAACTCGGCCCACCAGCAAACAATTGGCTAGACGTGAGCAATCGAGACTATTGTCTGATAAAACCGGGTCAGGATTTAAAACTTCCCGACGGATGGCCATCGGAATGCGTTGGCGGCGACGCGGATTGACGCATTCAATGATGGTAGTGGGTTACGGCTCCGCCTAGCCAACCCTACGGATCCTCTCCCGCCCCTCCCTACCGCGCCGTAGACAGCGGCCGCCGCAGCATCCGGCGCGTTCTCAGCGCATGGGCCATGTCGCTTTCTTCGCCGTCTGGCCCGTCGGCGGGGGCCTCCAGGCGGGTGAGGCCGGCGGCGAGGCGGGTCAGGGTTTCGGCTTCGTCGGTATTGATCCGGACAGCCGCCCGGCGGGCAGCGCGCTTGATATCCATTGGTCCAAACTCCTCCAAGGTGACTTGTTCAGTTCGCTCGCGAGACAGACCCCATGGCGCAACATAGCGCAAAACGCCGCAGAGTTCCACGCCGGGCCGTGTTACGGATCATTTGCCTTCGCCCCGCTTTCCCCGCTAAACCCGCGCCATGCTGAAAACCCGCATCATCCCCTGCCTGGACGTGAAAGACGGGCGCACCGTGAAGGGCGTCAGTTTCGTTGACCTGAAAGACGCCGGCGACCCTGTGGCGCTCGCCCGCGCCTATGACGCGGCCGGCGCCGACGAGCTCTGCTTCCTCGACATCACCGCCAGCCATGAGGGGCGCGGCACGCTGCTGGAGACGGTCAGCCGAACGGCCGAGGCGTGTTTCATGCCGCTGACCGTGGGCGGGGGTGTGCGCTCGGTGGAGGATATGGTGGCGCTCCTGCGCGCGGGGGCTGACAAGGTGGCGATCAACTCAGCCGCTGTGGCCGACCCCGCGATCATCACCGCCTGCGCGGCCAAGGCCGGGCGGCAATGCGTGGTCGTGGCGATCGATGCGCGTCAGTCCGGGGCGCGCTGGGAAATCTTCACGCATGGCGGGCGGAAGGCCACCGGCATCGACGCCGTGGCGTTCGCCCGCGAGGCGGCAAAACGCGGGGCGGGCGAAATCCTGCTGACCTCGATGGACCGCGACGGGACGAAATCCGGCTATGACATTCCGCTGCTGAAGGCGGTCTCGTCGGCTGTCACCATTCCGGTGATCGCCAGCGGCGGCGCGGGCAGCGTGGAAGACTTTGCGCCCGCCGTGATCGAAGGCGGGGCAAGCGCCGTGCTGGCCGCCTCGATCTTCCATTTCGGCGAAGCGACGCTAGCCGAGGCGCGCGCGGCGCTGGCGAAAGCGGGCGCGCCGGTGCGGGCTGTCTGAAGGCCTATTCCGCGAACACCGCCTTGCGTTTCTGCATCTCCGCCATCACCGCTTCCATCTGGTTCGGTGTACGGATGACCTTGCCCTGCTCGTCGCTTTCCAGCTGCAGCAGTTCGGCGTCGGTGGCGTCGGCCATCGCATTGCAGAGGATTTTCGCCCCGCGCATCGCGGCCGGATGCTTGCCGGCCATCACGCGCGCCAGCGCGAGGGCGTCTTCCAGCGGGTTTTCCGAGACATGCGTGGCAAAGCCGAGCGCATGGGCCTCGCTGCCCCTGAACTCGCGGTTGGTATAGGTCAGCTCACGGAGCACATCGTCGCGGACATTGCCGCGCCAGAGGGGGAAGCCTGCCATATCCGGCACAAGGCCCCATTTCATCTCCATGATGGCGCAGCGCGTCTCGGGATGGATGAAGCGGATATCGGCGCCCGACAGGATCTGGAAACCGCCGCCGAACGCCACGCCATGCGCCGCCGCGATCACCGGCACCGGCAGCTCGCGCCAGCCCCAGGCGACATATTGCGCAAGGTTTGCGATGCCATGGCTGCGCGCGCCCAGATTGGAGGTGACATTGCCCTGCCCCGGCTTCTTCTCCTCACTCGCGGCGAAGTTTGACAGGTCAAGCCCCGCGCAGAAGGCCCGCCCCTCGCCGGAGAGGACCACGACGCGCAGGCCCTTCGTCTGTTTCAGCGTGTCGATCGCCTCGGCAATGCCGGCGAACATGGCGGGGTCGAGGGCATTCATCTTGTCGGTGCGGATCAGGCGGACATCGGCAATGCCGTCTTCCAGCATCGTGATCGAAACGCGGTCTTTCATGGCTTCCTCCGGAACTTTGAGGTCAAGCTGGCGCCCTTCCGCTGGGGACGTCAAGCGTCCGCATCCCCAACCCCTTCTCCGCCAGGGGAGAAGGGGTTAGAAGTCTTCATGACCTCTTCCCTGCCCCTCGCCTCGCCCGCCCGCCTGAGCGCCGCGCTGGCGCATCTTGCTGAGACCATCGACGCGCGCGCGGCCGAGGGGGATGCGTCCGCCAGCTGGACGGCGAAGCTGCTCGCCAAGGGCCCGGATGCGGCCGCTGCGAAGGTGGCCGAGGAAGGGGGCGAGCTGGCTGAGGCCGTGCGCCGCGAGTCTGACGCGCGGGTGGCAAGCGAGGCAGCCGATGTGCTCTATCACGTCCTCGTCGCCCTGCGCGCGCGGGGCGTTGCGCTTGATGCGGTGGCCGAAGCGCTCGAGGCCCGCCAGGGCACCTCCGGCCTCGCCGAAAAGGCCGCGCGCCCGCCGAAGGGCTGAGAAACTCCAACGGCGGGCTTCTGGTTGGAGTTTTCGGGCGGGGTTTATCCCTGCCCGGCGCCGGGCCCTGTCCCGCGGATAAGTCCGGCCCTCTACACGTTTTTCGGCGGCTTCAGGCGGCGTTTGGTCTGATGGGTCTCGGCCTTGTCGCCGGTCGGTTTTTCGCCGCGCATATAGTGGCGCTGCCAGCGCTCTTTCATGGCGTTCTGCTCGCCGCCCTTGAGGCGGGTGTTGAAGTCCGCCCGGCTGTCGCGCCAGGCTTCGTATTCCTTCACCAGTTCGCGGTTCTTCTTCAGGAGCTTGCGCTCGGGCTGGATTTCCTCCAGCCGCTTGTGTTCCATAAGCGTAATGAAAGCGAAGGGTTCGCCCTTCTGGAAGATCACCTCGCCGGGCCGGGTCATCTGCCAGTTCATGGTGAAGGGAAAGGGCAGCCAGTCGGTCTCGACAAGGCCCGTCAGCGGCGCGATGCCATCCTTCGGCCAGTTCGGCGGCCCCGTGACCCAGACGCCCCAGCCCGGCGGCGTGCGGAACAGGTGGCCGGTATGGAAGGTGACGATGCCGCGCATGAAATGGCTGTCGGCGAAGCTCGAAATCGCATTCGGATCCCCGCGCGTCAGCAGCTGGATGTCTTCATTGCGAGGGCCCCCGTTCCACTTGATCTTGATGTCCATCGGGCAGAGAATTTCCCACCCCGTCGAGTTCGCCATGGTCAGCGGCAGGCAGCGATAGGGGTGGCGGTCGATGAAGGCATCCATCCATTCCCGGTCGGACCGGCCGGGCACGATCTCGGGCGCAACATCGTAAATCTTATAACAATCAAGGTGCATGGAGGCGGTTTCCGCTGGATGGCTGCTTGACGACACCGCAGAGTCCTGCCCCAAAGGGTGCCATGCCGGCAAGCCCTGAAGACCTGTTCGCCTATCTCGACGCGCTCGGCATCGCCCATTCCACGACCTGGCATGAGGCGATGTTCACGGTCGGGCAGTCGGCCACCCTGAAAGCGGACATGCCGGGCGCGCATACCAAGAACCTGTTCCTGAAGGATGCGGACGGCGCGCTCGTGATGATTGCCGCGGAGGCCCACAACCAGCTGAAGCTGAACCAGTTGCACAGACGAATCGGCACACGGCGGCTGTCTTTCGGGCCGGCAGAGCTGATGACGGATGTGCTCGGCATCATGCCGGGCTCGGTGACAGCCTTTGCGCTGATGAACGACCGTCCGGCGCGCGTGCGCTTTCTGGTCGATCACATCCTGGCTGAGGCGGAGACAGTGAACTTCCACCCCCTGACCAATACCGGCACGACGGCCATCTCACAGACGAGCTTCCGCCGCTTTGTGGAAGCGACAGGGCATCGTTTCGAGATTGTCGATTTTTCCGAGCTGTAGCGTTCAGGCGGTCGCGTGGGCCTTCTCCGGCTTGATGATGCCGCGGTTCAGCAGTTCCTCGGCAATCTGAACGGCGTTGAGGGCGGCGCCCTTGCGCAGATTGTCGGACACGCACCAGAAGGCAAGGCCGTTCTCCGTAGACGGATCACTCCGGACGCGGCTGATATAGGTCGCCCATTCGCCGACACATTCCTTGGGCGTGATGTAGACTTCTTCCTTCGGATCATCGACCAGCATGATGCCGGGGCTTTCGCGCAGCAGGGCACGGCATTCATCCGCCGTCATATGACCGATGGTTTCGATATGGACGGCTTCGGAATGACCGACGAAGACCGGCACACGCACACAGGTGGCCACAAGCTCGATGCTCTCGTCGACGATCTTCTTGGTCTCGACCCGCATCTTCCACTCTTCTTTCGTATAGCCATCCTCCATGAACACATCGATCTGGGGGATGAGGTTGAAGGCGATTTCCTTCTGGAAGACCGTGGGGGCCGGCTCGTCATTGACGAAAATGCCGCGCGTCTGGTTCCAGAGTTCGTCCATGGCTTCCTTGCCGGCGCCGGAAACGGACTGGTAGGTGGCAACCACCACGCGTTTGATGCCGACCGCGTCATGGATTGGCTTCAGGGCGACGACCAGCTGGGCGGTCGAGCAGTTCGGATTGGCGATGATGCGCTTCTTCTCATAGCCGAGCACGGCATCCGCATTCACTTCCGGCACGACAAGCGGCACATCCGGATCCATCCGCCATTGCGAGGAATTGTCGATGACGATGGCGCCGGCCGCCGCGATCTTCGGCGACCAGATTTTCGAGACCGAGCCACCGGCCGACATCAGGACAAGGTCCACCTTCGAGAAGTCGAACTGTTCGAGATCATGGCATTTCAGCGTCCGGTCGCCATAGGAGACTTCCTTGCCGATCGACCGGCGCGACGCGACGGCGTACACTTCGTCGGCGGGGAAGAGTCGCTCGTCCAGAATGTTGAGGAGTTCCCGCCCGACATTACCTGTGGCGCCGACAACCGCGATACGCGTGCCCATGATACTCTCCTCTGGCTACGTTGGGGGCTATATGGCGTATCTGGCCTTGCACTTAAAGCGGGTTGTGCAATTCGTCTGCCTCGGGCAGGACTGCCCCCGCATCAGAAGAAGCGGAGCAAACCATGCCCGACGAAGTCATCCGCAGCTATATCGGCGCCTATAATGAGCGCGACATTGACGCCATGCTTGCCCATGTCACGGATGATGTCGTGTTCGAAAACATCTCGAATACTGGCCAGTCCATGCGCCTTGATGGCAAGGAAATGATGCGCCAGGTGGCCGAAGTGTCCGGAAATGCCTTCTCCTACCGCCGGCAACGGCTGATCAATCTCGTCACCGGCGCGGGCAAGGCCGCAGCTGAAATCGAGTTTGAAGGCCGCGCCGCCGTGGACCTGCCGAACGGCGTGAAAGCCGGCCAGACGGTGAAAGTGCGCGGGGCGAGCTTTTTCGAGTTTCGCGGGCCCCTGCTCTGCCGGATTGCGGATTACAGCTAGAGCGCCGCGATGACCGCATCCGCCATTTGGCGGGTCGTCAGCTCTCCGCCGAGATCGCGGGTGCGCGCGCCGCGGTCGAGCGCCTTGCCGACAGCGGCAAACAGCGTATCAGCCGCCTTTTCCCGGCCGAGCGACCAGCGCAGGGCCATTTCCAGAGACAGGATCGCCGCGCAGGGGTTGGCGACGCCCTGCCCGGCGATGTCCGGCGCTGATCCGTGGACTGGCTCATACAGGCCCGGCGTGCCCGGCGCGCCAAGCGATGCGGAGGGCAGCATGCCGATCGAGCCTGTCAGCATGGCCGCCTCGTCCGACAGAAGATCGCCGAAAAGATTGTCGGCGAGGATCACGTCAAACTGCTTCGGCGCGCGCACGAGTTCCATGGCGCAGGCGTCCGCATACATATGGCTGAGCGCTACACCGCCGCCGAATTCGGCATGGGCGAGTGTCACTTCCTGGCGCCAGAACAGGCCGGATTCCATGACATTCGATTTTTCGACCGAGCAGACACGGGCCTTGCGGCCTCGCGCAATATCGAAGGCCGTGCGGGCCACCCGCTCGATTTCCGGATGCGTATAGATCGCCGTATCGTATCCGCGGCGCAGGCCGCCTGCTTCATCAATGCCCCGCGGCTGACCGAAATAGACCCCGCCCGTCAGTTCCCGGACAATCATCAGGTCAAGACCTTCGACCCGGTCTCGCTTCAGACTGGACGCATCGACGAGCGCCGGAAAGCAGAAAGCGGGGCGGAGATTGGCGAAGACATCGAGCCCTTTGCGCAAGGCAAGCAGGCCCGCCTCGGGACGCATATCCCGCGCAACACCATTCCATTTCGGCCCGCCTACCGCACCGAGCAGGACGGCATTTGCCTTGCGCGCCTGATCCAGCACGGCGTCCGCCAAGGGTACGCCATGCGCGTCGAGGCTCGCGCCCCCGACAAGCCCCTCCTCGATCCTGATGTCGGGCACAAGTAACTCGGCGATGCGCCTTGCCTCGCCGATGACCTCAGGACCGATGCCGTCGCCCGGCAGGAGGAGGAGTGTCGGTTTCATGGATATCAGCAGGTACCCTGCGACTGGGTTGAGCACCCGGAATTAAGACGCTGGAAGCCATCCGTCGCCGCTTTGGCGTTTTCGGCCATCGCCTTGTCGAATTCTTTCCAAGCCTGCTCGGATTTGCACTCCTTCGCCGGGAAACGGCTGCCGGTCACCTGCATTGAACGGCAACGGATCACCGTGCCGTCGGGGGCTTCCTGACCTTCCATGGAGGCAGTTATCGCACTGGCTGAAGCAAGCTGGGTTGTTGACGCGCCTTCCGGCGTCGCACAGGCGGCAAGGAGGGCGGCGGCGCCCAGGAGGGCAGCGAGACCGGCTTTCAGGGTGGGGGGCATTGATCGTATCCTTATCAAATATCGATACCTGTTCGTAGCGGATATGCCCGCCCGATCAAGCCCGGCTGAGACAAATCAATCCAAATGTTCGCAACCCTGCTGGCAGGCGAGGCGTACAGGCGCCGCGCTTACTCTTCAGCGTCAACAGGGGCCTCTTCCTCCGGCTCCGGCGGCGGTTCCGAATGATCCGGAAGAGACAGGCCGCGAACTTCCGGCTTCATGCTGAACGGATCGGTGTGGCAGGCGGCAGCGGCCGTCAGCAGCAGCAACGGCAATAAGAGGCGGGCGGTTTTCAACATGCGGGATCTCCTCAAAAAGCGCCCGCCGGGAATCAGCGGGCCGGTTCAAGCCAGGGGGTCGCGAGCCGGCGCTGGTCTTCGAACCTGTCGATCGCTGCCGCGGCGGTGAGCGAGGCGCCGATCTCGTCGAGGCCAGCGATCAGATTGGCCTTCCGGCCGGGGTCCACATCGAACTTATGCACTTCCCCGGACGGCGTCGTCACCGTCTGCATTTCAAGATCTATCGAGAAGACATGGTTCGGGCCGCCCGCTTCGGCTGCCAGCTGGTCACAGACATCGGCCGGCAGGCGCACGGGCAGGATGCCGTTCTTGTAGCAGTTGTTGTGGAAGATATCAGCAAAGGAGGGCGCGATGATGCAGGTGATGCCCTGATCGAGCAGCGCCCATGGGGCATGTTCACGCGACGAGCCGCAACCGAAATTATCGCCCGCGATCAGGATGCTGGCCTTGGCATATTGTGGCTTGTTGAGCACGAAATCCGGGTCATCAGAGCCATCCGCCTTCGTCTTGAGCTCATAGAACAGGCCCTTTGCGAGCCCGGTGCGCTCGGTCGTCTTCAGGAACTGTTTGGGGATGATCATGTCGGTGTCGACATTGGACATGGCCTTGCCCTTGTCCATCAGCGGGGCGGCGGTTCCATCAAGGCGGGTGAACGGTTTCATGGGGCGCTTTTAGCCCGGCTCATGCGCGATGAACAGGGTCGGCACGTTCATAGTACCGTTGCGGATTGTGAAGACGCGGCTACCGGGCTTGCGGCCCCCCCGCACTTCGGAGACGTCGAACCCGGCCGCGCTGAGGCGGGCATGGGCGGCTTCGATGTCTTTGACGGCCCAGGTGAGGCCCCAGAATGTGTCCGGACGGCTGGGATCTTCGGCCTCTGACAGGCGGCGGGCGATTTCGATCGTCAGGCCGCCCGTGCGGAAGAAGATGAGGCGGACGCCCCAGTCCGGGTTCGTGCGGTCGAGCGCCAGGCGCAGGCCGAGCTTGGCGCCGTAGAGGACAAGGGCGCGGTCGGGCGCGGCGGTGTTGATGACGGCATGGTCGAGGCTGTGGACAACGCCAGCGGGCACTTGATGCGGAGACAATGTGCCCTCCCCCGACTGAAGGACAAACACCTTAATGCCGCCGGTCATGTCATCCGGAATACGGAAGCTCTGCCAATCGCGCAAATCGCCAAAGGGAATGTTTCGGGACTCGCTGTGAGCGATTTCACTCGGCTTAAGGCCGCGGCGAGTGAAGGTGTGGTGATCGGCGGCAAGATCGTCGCTGGCAAAAGCGAGTGTGGTGAGGCCGGGGCCGTTTGCTTCGATCAGTTCGCCGAGGCGGCTTGCGAGCGGGCCCTCCCCCGCCGGGGCGAGGAGTTCGAGCGATGTGTTGCCGAGCCGGAACAGGGCAGAGGCGCCGCCGCCTTCGACCGGCGCGCGCCAGTCCGCCTTGCGCCCCAGGAGCTTTTCATAAACGGCCACGCCGGACGTAATTTCCGGGCAGATGAGAACGAGATGGTCGAGCCCCGTGATCATGCGAGCTTCACGCTCGATTGCGGCAGGCAGTCCATCGGCCCGCGAAAACCCGGCATGGCCTCGACCCGTGCCATCCATTTGCGGACATTGCCGAAGGGCTGGAGATCAATCTGCGCCTGGCCGGCATAGGTGACAATGCCGTAGAGATCGAGGTCAGCAATCGTGGCGCCGCCGCCGACGAGCCAGCCGCTGGTGCCGATGAGGCCGTCGAGTTCTTTCAACGCGCCAGTGGCCGCCTGAACGTTCGCTTCCGCGACCTGGTCGGGGAATTTGAAAAAGCCGAGTTTGAGGGCGCGGGTGCGGTAGATGCCGGTGGTGAGTTGGCCGGCGCCCCAGAGCTGCCATTCGCGGGCGCGCAGGCGGTCGGCGCGGTCACGCCCGCCGAACTGGCCGGTTTCATCGGCGAGATAGTCGAGGATGACCGAGGACTGGCAAAGGCAGATATCGGTCTGGTGATCCTCCAGCACCGGCACCTGGCCATAGCGGTTCTTGGCGAGGAAGGCGTCAGCCTTGTGGGCGCCGGCGCGCAGGTCGACATGTTCGTAATCATGCGGCGTATTCGTCAGGCGCAGCATGAGGCTGACCTTGTAGGTCGGGCCCGAGGGCCACATTCCGTGGAGCGTGAAGCGGGGCATGGGTTTCCTCTGCGCGTGTTTCCACCGCAGTTATCACTATCACTGGGGATCTGACGAGGCCTGCCGCGGGGGCGCTCAGGCGACGGCGCCTGCGCTTCGTAGGGCGGATAGAGCGAAGCGAAATCCGCCATCGCGGACCCCGGCGCCCGTGCGTGTCGGATTTCGGCCTTTGGCCTCTATCCGACCTACGATTTGCGAAGTGACCCGATACTCAGCATTTCGAACAGCCGCCGACGGATTCCAGCAGCCGCTCATCCTTGTCCGCGCCGGGCAGCGGCGTGGTCAGCAGGCGGTCGCCTACAAAGATGGAGTTGGCGCCCGCTAGGAGGCAGAGGGCCTGGCCTTCCTGGCTCATGCTTTCGCGGCCCGCAGAGAGACGCACCCAGCTTTTCGGGAAGACGATGCGGCAGACGGCGATGGCGCGGGCGAGCTCCAGCGTATCGAGTTCTTCGCTGCCGCCCAGCGGCGTGCCGGCGATGGGAACGAGCTTGTTGACGGGCACGCTTTCCGGATGCGGCGCCAGCAGGGAGAGTTCATGGATAAGGCCGATCCGGTCTTCGCGGGACTCGCCCATGCCGAGGATGCCGCCGCAGCAGAGCTTGATGCCGGCGCGGCGGGCGCGGCCGAGGGTTTCGAGCCGGTCGTCATAAGTGCGTGTGGTGATGACTTCGCCGTAATATTCGCGCGAGGTGTCGAGGTTGTGGTTGTAATAGTCGAGGCCGGCTTCCTTGAGGGCTTCGGCCTGGCCGTCTTCGAGCATGCCGAGCGTGACGCAGGTTTCGAGGCCTTCGGCTTTGACTGCCGTGATCATCTCGGCGACTTTCGGCAGGTCGCGGTCCTTCAGGGACCGCCAGGCCGCGCCCATGCAGAAACGGTCGGCGCCATTGGCTTTCGCACGGCGGGCAGTTTCGACGACTTCGTTCAGGGGAAGGAGTTTCTCCGCCTTGAGCCCGGTGTCGAACTTTGCCGACTGGCTGCAATAGCCGCAATCTTCCGGGCAGCCTCCAGTCTTGATCGAGAGGAGCTGGGACTTCTGCACCGCCCCATCCGGCCAGTTGGCCGCCTTTACCGCAAGCGCGCGCGCGAAGAGCTGGTCGAGCGGCAGGTCATACAGCGCGCGGATTTCATCGCGTGTCCAGTCCTGGCGGGGGGAGAGGTCAGTTGCAGTCATCCCGGCATATCCTTGCAAGCTATATCTGTAGTCTGATTATCCAATGACGCCGTTGATGGCGGCGCGGGCGGCGAGAGCGGGGCTCATCAGGTGGGTGCGTCCGCCCCGGCCCTGGCGGCCTTCAAAATTGCGGTTCGAGGTGGAGGCGCAGCGTTCGCCCGGGGACAGAATATCCGGGTTCATGCCAAGGCACATCGAGCAGCCGGGCTCGCGCCATTCGAAGCCGGCGGCCATGAAGATGAGGTCGAGCCCTTCGCTTTCGGCCTGCGCGCGCACAAGGCCGGAACCCGGCACGACCATGGCGCGTACGCCGTCTGCCACCTTGTTGCCTTTTGCGACTTCGGCGGCGGCGCGCAAATCCTCGATGCGGCTATTGGTGCAAGACCCGATGAAGACGCGCTGGACCGGCGTGCCGGCAATCGGCTTGCCGCCTTCGAGCCCCATATAGCCGAGCGCACGTTCGCACGCGGCGCGCTTGACGGGATCGGCAAAATCCTCGGGCTTTGGAATGAGGCCGGAGAGCGGGATACCCTGTTCCGGGCTGGTGCCCCAGGTGACGGTCGGCTCGACATCCTCGCCGCGCACCTGCAGCAGCTTGTCGAAGACGGCGTTGTCATCGGTGTAAAGCGTGCGCCAATGCGCTTCGGCGATCTCCCAGGCGCCGCCTTTCGGGGCCGAGGGGCGGCCTTTCATGTATTCGAACGTCACCTCGTCCGGCGCAACGAGACCGGCGCGGGCCCCGCCTTCGATGGACAGGTTGCACAGCGTCATCCGGCCTTCCATCGACAGGGCGCGGATGGCCTCGCCCCGATACTCGATGACATGCCCCGTGCCGCCGGCGGTGCCGGTCAGCGCGATAATATGCAGGGCGAGATCCTTCGCCGTGACGCCCTCGCGCAGACGGCCGGAGACGTTGACCGCCATGTTCTGCATCTTGCGCGCGCGGAGCGTCTGCGTGGCGAGAACGTGCTCAACCTCGGACGTGCCGATGCCATGAGCGAGCGCGCCAAAGGCGCCGTGAGTGGAGGTGTGGCTATCACCGCAGACGATGGTCATGCCGGGTTGGGTGCGCCCCTGCTCCGGGCCGACGACATGGACGATGCCGTTATTGATATCGCCCATGGGGAAGAATTCGATGCCGTAATCAGCGACATTGCGCGACAGCGTTTCAAGCTGGTTGCGCGCCTCGGGATCCTTGACGCCGGCAAGGCCGAGGGCCTGATTCTCGGTTGGTGTATTGTGGTCGGCCACGGCCAGCGTCAGTTCGGGACGGCGCACCCTGCGGCCGGCGGCCTTGAGACCGGCAAAAGCCTGCGGGGTCGTGACCTCATGGATGAGGTGGAGGTCAATATAAAGAAGGCTCTCGCCCGAAGCCGGGTCCGTGTCGACGACATGGGCGTCCCAGATCTTGTCGTACAGCGTCTTCCCGGTCATTTCGGCCTCTCACTTCGGCGCCGCACCATACCGATGCAACGCACATAGGGAAGCCTTCCCCATGCGAAAACGCCCTCCGGCGAGGGAGGGCGTTTCACATAGCTGATATGTTTCAACCGGAAGCCTATTCTTCGCCGCCCTCGGCGGGTGCTTCGGCGGCCGCAGCGGCCTCAGCAGCGGCGACAGCTTCTGCGGCGGCTGCCGCTTCAGCAGCTTGGGCGCGGGCTTTGGCGGCGGTGTCCTTGCGGGCAGCCTTTTCGGCATCCTTCTGGCGGCGGCGCTCGGTTTTCGAGACGGCGACTTCCTGCGTTTCGATGCCGTGGCCGGTGGTGCGCTCGGCAATCCGGGCACCTTTGCCGCGCAGGTCGCGGAGGTAGTAGAGTTTCGCGCGGCGCACGCGGCCCTTGCGGATGACTTCAATGGAGTCGATCAGCGGGGAAACCACCGGGAAGACCCGCTCGACGCCTTCGCCAAAAGAAATCTTGCGGACCGTGAAGGTCTCATTGATGCCGCCGCCGGCGCGGGCAATGCAGACGCCCTCGTAACGCTGGACGCGTTCGCGGTCGCCCTCGCGGATCTTCACGTTCACGGCGAGGGTGTCGCCGGGCGAGAATTGCGGAATTTTCTTGTCGCCGAGGACGCGGGCCATTTCGGCGGTCTCAAGCTCTTTAATCAGGTTCATCGCCAGTCTCCGGCGCAGCAGGGGTCGGGGTTTCGGAGTAAGCGGCGTATAAATCGGGGCGGCGGTCAAAAGTCAACGCCTTTGAGCGGCTGATTCGCCAGTCTTCGATGCGTTTGTGATCGCCGGACAGGAGAACCTCCGGGGTCGGGCGGCCTTCCCACTCCCTGGGCAGGGTATATTGGGGATATTCGAGCAGGCCCGTCTCGAAGGACTCCCCTGTAATTGAAGCAGAATTTCCCGCAACACCGGGCAGGAGGCGCAAAGTCGCCTCCAGCATCGCCATCGCCGCGACATCGCCGCCGGCGAGGACGAAATCGCCGAGGGAGACTTCCTCCATGCCCCTCGCCTCGATCACCCGTTCGTCGAGGCCTTCGAACCGGCCGCAGAAGAGGACAACTCC
>JBKBLD010000014.1:0-66240 GCA_046296675.1 Hyphomonas sp.
CTTGTGGGGCGCCCGCCCCGAGCGCGGCGTCATCCTCCCCCGTTCACGGGGGAGGTGCCCCGAAGGGGCGGAGGGGGGGAGCCCCAGGTGCGACCCTTCATCAAAAGATGCTCTCGCACACCCCCGCTTGCCGCATCGCAAAATTGTCATTAGAGGGACGGTACGCAACAGGTGCCCGGGTCAAAAGCCCGGGTGAAAAGGGAAGCCGGTGTGAATCCGGCGCTATGCCCGTAACTGTCAGCGGGGAGCCGCGCGAGCCATACGCCACTGGGAAACCGGGAAGGCAGCTCGCACGGCGCTGATCCGCGAAGCCAGGAGACCTGCCTGTCGCCGTCGTTTGCTCGCCGTCCGGGACCAGGCGTAGGGCAGCGGAAGGCCACCTTCCGTTCATGCGACATGTCATGAACCTGCCGCGAGGAAAATCCTCCGGCCAAAGAAGGATGCTGTGGATATGTTCCTCAGACTCGCAACCCTCGGCGCTTCGGCGCTGATACTCAATGCTTCGCTCGCACAGGCCGAAGAGGCGCGCATTCTCGATACGGTGGAGGTCAATGGCCTGCGCTCCATTGAGCTCGACCGCGCCACATCCTCCGTATCCGTATTGACGGATGAAGACCTGGCCATCCGCTTCGCGCCCAATCCGGCAGACCAGCTGCGCGCTGCTCCGGGCATCGCGATTTCCCGCTCTGGCAATCTCGGCGGCCTGACTCAGGTGCGCATGCGCGGCGCCGAAGCCAACCACACGCTCGTCCTCTTCGAGGGCATCGACGTTTCGGATCCTGTCAATGGCGAGACCGATTTCGGCCTGCTGACGGCGCTGCCGGTCGGCCGCATCGAAGTGCTGCGCGGCGCGGGGTCTTCGATCCATGGGTCTGATGCCATCGGCGGCGTCATCTCGCTGTCCACCGCCCAGGCCGCAGGCCTCACCGGCTTTGCCGAGGCTGGCAGCTTCGGCACAGCGCGCGGCAGCCTCGGCTGGTCCGGCGTGCATGTCGGCGCCGCCATCACCGGTTTCACGACAGACGGCGTGGACGCCTCCGGCACCGGCGGCGGCAAGGATGGTTCTGAAGCCTTCTCCGGTCTTCTCACCGGCAAGTTCGATCTTGCGCCCGGCTGGTCGCTCTCTGTCCTGGGCCTTGCCCGCAAGACGGAGTCCCGGTTCGATTCGGATACGGACTTTGACGGCCTCCTCAACGACGTTGACCGCTCCACCGAGGCAGAGCAACGCCTGCTTGGTGCTGCGCTCTCGGGCAGCTCAGGCGCCATCGACCATGTTCTGCGCGCGAGCTATAATGAGGTTGAGCGCGACAACTTCGCAAATGGTACGAAGACGGACGATGCGAACGGCAAGCGCACCAGGATCGGCTGGTCGCCGGGCTACACGGCTGGCGATCACACGCTGGCTGGTCTCGTCGAGTACCGCCGGGAAAGTTATGACCGGCGCGATGTCCAGTATGGCGGCCTCACGGATGCTTCCGAAGCCTTCGAGTCGCTGGCTTTCGCAGGGGAATACCGCCTCGCCGCCGGCGCGTTCGATCTCTCCGCCTCCGCCCGTCATGACGACAACAGGAGCCGCTTCAGGGACGCGACCACCTGGCGCCTCGGCGCCGGCTATGCTCTGGCCGGCACGGGCGGGCGGGTGCGCGCCTCGGTCGGCACCGGCGTCAAGAACCCGACCTTCGTCGAACTGTTCGGTTTCTTCCCCGGCAGCTTCATCGGCAATCCGAACCTGAAGCCGGAAGAATCGACCAGCTGGGAAATCGGCTGGCAGCAGACGGTCGGCGACTTCAGCTATTCGGCGACATACTTTGACGCAAACCTGAAGAACGAGATCTATACCGCCTTCAACCCCGACTTTACCTCGACCGCGCTGAACCGCGCCGGCAAGAGCAAGCGCAGCGGTGTGGAACTCGAAGGCCGCTGGCAGGCGCTCGCAAACCTTGCCCTCTCCGGCCAGGCGACCTTCTTCGACTCCGAGGATGAAACCGGCGCCGATGAAATCCGCGTGCCGGAGATGACCGCCTCGCTGGCCGCCGACTGGCTTGTCAGCCCGAACGGTTTCCGTCTCGGCGCCGCACTCGACTATGTCGGCAAGCAAGGCGATTTCGATTTCGGCCCGTTCCCGGCGCGCCGCGTCTCGCTGGGCGCCTACACGCTTGTCTCCCTGACAGCGGAATATCCGCTGACGGATCGGATTGCCTTCACCCTTCGCGGCGAGAACGTATTCGATGAGACGCCGACCGATGTCTATGGCTATAACGCGCCAGGTGCTGGCGTCTTTGTGGGGCTGAAGCTGAGGTGAAACGGGCGGTTCTCGCCTTCTTGCTGATCGGGCTGGCCGGCTTTGCTGCGGCAGAGCCGGCCCGTCCTGCTATTGTATCCCTCGATTACTGCGCCGACCAGTTCGTGCTCGCCCTCGCTGAGCGCGACCAGATCCTCGCCCTGTCCAAAGATTCAGAGCGCAAGTTCAGCCATTTGAGGGATAAGGCCGCCGGCATTCCCAAGGTCCGCGCGGCCGCCGAAGATGTCATTGCGCTCGGTCCGGATATCGTTGTGCGAAGCTGGGGCGGGGAGGCGCGTGCGCTTGCCCTGTTCGAGCGCTTCGGCATCCGCACGGTCCAGCTCGGCTATGCCGGCGATGTTGAAGGAACAGCCGGCCTCCTGCGCGAGGTGGCGGCCGAGATCGGCGCCGAGGCGCGGGCCGATGAAATCCTCGCCGCCCGCCCGCCGCCCGCCGCGCCCAGCGGCCGGCGCGCGCTTTACGTTACCCCCGGCGGGGTCAGCGCCGGGCAGGGGACCATGATCGATTCCATCATGACCCATGCGGGCCTTGAGAATGCGAACACAGGCTATGGCTGGACCAGCCTGCCGCTGGAAAGCCTTGTCCTGGCGCCGCCGAGGCTGATGCTCACCGCCTTTTTCGGCTTCGATGATGACGCCACCGATCGCTGGTCGGTCTCGCGCCATCCGGTTATGCAGCGCCTGATGACACAGGCCGAAATCGTCCGCATGGACGAAGCGCGCGTGTCCTGCGGCGGATGGTTCGTGGCGGACGAGGCCGCCAGCATCGCCGCCGCTCTGGAAGCGAAGCGATGAGCCGCCTGTCCCTCATCCTGGCGCTGGTCGCCGCCGGCCTGTTCGGCCTCTCCGCCCTCGCTGGCACAGCGCCGCTGCCCGTGGATGAAACCCTTGCCGCCCTGTTTGGTCGGGGCGAGGCGGCGGTGCGCGCCATCGTCTGGGAGCTGCGCCTGCCGCGCGCGGCGGCCGCCTTCGCCGTCGGCGCCGCACTTGGCCTTGCCGGCGCCGCGATGCAGGGTCTGTTGCAGAATCCGCTGGCCGAGCCCGGCGTGCTCGGCGTCTCGGCCTTTTCCGCCCTTGGCGCCGTCATCGCCATCTTCTTCGGCCTGGCCGCCGTCAGCAGCCTCGCCGTGCCGCTGGCTGCCATCCTGGGGGCAGGGGCGTCGATGCTGCTCCTGACCTTCGCCGCCCTGCGCGGGGCGAACAGCGTCACGCTCCTCCTGATCGGCATCGGCCTTTCCGCCTTTGCCGGCGCGCTCATGTCGCTTGCCCTCAACATGGCGCCCAATCCCTACAGCCTCGCCGATCTCGTCAACTGGATGATGGGCTCCGTTGCCAACCGTTCCTGGGCCGACATCCTCCTCGGGGCTCCCGGCTGGCTCATCGGCGCTGCGCTCATCTTCCTGGCCGCCCCTGGCCTGCGCGCCCTGAGCCTCGGGGATGAGACCGCCGCCAGCCTCGGCGCCGATCCGCGCCGGATCCGTCTGCTCGTCATCGGCGGCACCTCGCTGCTGACCGGGGCGAGCGTTGCCACCGCCGGCACGATCGGCTTTGTCGGCATCGTCGCCCCGCACATCATCCGCCCCTTCGTGCGCAATGATCCCCAGCGCCTCCTGATCCCCTCGGCGCTGTTCGCCGGAATCATCCTGATGGTGGCCGATCTCGCCATCCGCATCCTTCCCTTCCAGCAGGAGCTGAAACTCGGCGTCGCTGCGGCCCTCATCGGCGGGCCGGTCTTCATCTGGATCGCCGCGCGACTCGGGAGGATGTCATCATGACCGCTATGCTGGAAGCGCGCGGCCTGACCGTGACCCTGTCGGGGCGTGATGTGGCCCGGAATGTCTCATTCTGTCTCGATGCGGGAGAGTTCGTGGCCCTGCTTGGCCCCAACGGGGCCGGAAAAAGCTCGGTTGTGCGGGCGCTGGCGGGTGTTGTCCCGTCGGCCGGAGACATCCTGATCGGCGCCCTCCCTGCCGGGCAATACTCCTTCCGCCAGCGCGCAGCGCATCTGGCCTGGCTGCCCCAGTCCCGGCCGGTGGCCTGGAACCTGATGGCAGAGGATGTCGCCGCCCTCGGCCGCTTCGCCGGTGCGCCGGCCCCCTATGACCGGATGGGCGAGGACGACAGAAACGCTGTGGATACAGCACTTGACAAGGCCGATGCAGCGCACCTCGCCGGCCGGCCCTTTCAGGCCTTGTCAGGCGGCGAACAGGCGCGCGTCCATCTTGCCCGGTTGCTGGCGAGCCCGGCGCCCATCCTGCTTCTGGACGAGCCCTGCGCCGCCCTCGACATCGCCCACCAGCTCGCCCTGATGGAGACCCTCGCCGCCGAAGCGGCAGCGGGCCGCGCCGTGCTGGTGATCCTGCACGATCTGCAGCTTGCCGAGCGGTTCTGTCCCCGCCTGCTCGTAATGCAGGAGGGCGCGCTGGTCGCCGATGGTGTCCCGGCAGCGGCGCTGTCCGGCGAGCGCCTGGCGGCGGTTTTCGGTGTCCGGCGCAGCGCTTCCGGCGCCTTTTTGCAGGCCGGCGCGGTCGAATCCTTTTAATTTCAACGGTGCTGTTAGGCGGATATTAGGGCAAAAATGCCAGAGGTCGGGGGATAGACGCCTCCGGGAAGGGCCCCATGAACGCAGTCAGAAAACCGGCCGACGAGAAGCCAGACCTTCCGTCAGACGCTGTACCTGCGGCGCCGCCCGCCATTTCGCCGGATGCGCTGCCGCGCAAGGCATCTGCTTCGCCGGTCCACTCGCTGCAGGCTCGCATCGAAAAGGCCTTCACCGGCCCGAATGAGCGCCGCACGGTTCGCATTACAACCATGCTTCTGGTCGTCGCCCTGTCGACCTGGGTCGCCGCACTGGTTATGCAGGCAGGCGCCTGACCCCATCTGAACGCTTGGCAGGCAGCTTGCTGGACTCGGCCCGAGCGTGCCGATTGGGCACGGCCCGCCCGGTAATTAAGGAGTTTTCCGCGCATGCGCGTCAGAAAAGCAGTACTTCCCGTTGCCGGCCTTGGCACACGGGTCCTTCCGGCCACCAAGGCGATCCCGAAGGAGCTCCTGCCGGTCGTCGACCGTCCGGTGATCCAGTATGTGGTCGACGAGGCCCTGGAAGCGGGCATCGAGCATATCGTCTTCGTGACCGGACGCGGCAAAGCCGCCATCGAGGATTATTTCGATCATGCCTATGAGCTTGAGAGCCAGCTGAAAGCCAAGAACAAGACCGACATCCTGAAACAGGTCGAGGCCTCGCGCCTGCCGGCCGGTTCGTCCAGCTTCGTGCGCCAGCAGCAGCCCCTCGGCCTCGGCCACGCGGTCTGGTGCGCGCGCGATGTGATCGGCCATGAGCCATTCGCCGTACTGCTGCCGGACGTGATCGTGAAGGGACAGCCTTCGGCGCTGAAACAGATGACCGACGCTTATGACAAGGTCGGCGGCAATGTCATCGCCGTGGACCCCGTGCCGGAGGAGCGAGTGTCTTCCTATGGCGTGATTGCGCCGGTTTCGCGCGACGGGCGGCTGATCAAGATGTCCGGCATGGTCGAAAAGCCGCCGCGCGAGAGCGCGCCCTCCAACCTCGCCATCACGGGCCGCTACATCCTCCAGCCGGAAATCTTCGGCCTGCTGGAGAAACAGGGCGCCGGAGCGGGCGGCGAGATCCAGCTCACCGACTCCATGGCGAAGCTCATGGAAATGCAGGACTTCTACGCCTATGAGTTCGCAGGCACGGTGCATGATTGCGGCAACAAGACCGGCTATTTCGATGCCGTCCTGGCCCATGCGCTGGATAATCCGGATACGGCCGACTTCGCCCGTGCGCTGGTGAAGAAGACCGCTGAAGGTCTCTGACCCGATCGCCCCGCGATAGTCCCGGACGGCCGCTGGCCCTCGCTCAGGTGGTGCCGGAAAACGCGGGAAACAGGGCGAGTCTGTCGGAAATCTGCCGCCCGACTTCAACTCCGCTGTAGGTCTGCCTGCAGGCAGGTGCCAATCGCCTGCGCAGGTCTCAGAAAACGTTGACCAATAGTTAATACCGCCTTTACGGCAGCACCGAAAAGCGCTTCAATCTCTCTCAGTGCCAAATAGCCGCCAGTGGGGCATGGGCTATGTTTATGCGTGTCATATTAGCCGGAGCCGGCTGCTTGCTGATGGCGTCCTGCGCCACCTCCGGGCAGGCCTTGGCGCAGACGGCCGCAGCATATTGCCTGGAATTCAACCGGCCATCGCAGCCGGCGGCGGAAGTGGCTGCGGCCTGCACCAGGGAGGCCACCCAGAACCCCGGCCTGACCGGCGTGCAGAGCGCCATTGCGGGCTATCACGCTGCGGCCGCTTATCTTGCGCTCAACGACGCTGAGGCCGCGGCGCAGCGGATCACGGAGTCCTTCTCCCGGCTCGAGAACGGCCATGACCAGCTTAAAACGCCCCCATCGACCGTGCGGGGCCGCCGGAACCAGGATGCCTGGCGCCAGCAGGCGGGTGAATTCCAGTATAATCGCGTCATGGTCTTTGCCCGGGCCTATGAAGGCCTCGCCGCCAGGGCGTCTTCCTCCTCCGTCTGCCGTGACAAGACAGACTGCCTGACGACGGCGCTCAACCGCTTGGGCAGCGCGAGCACGCTTGCCGCGCTGGCGCCCTACCAGCCGCAGGGCAGGGTGCGCGATGTCCGGGTCGATGAGTTCCACCTGCTGCGCGGCGACCTTTTCGCGGCCCGGCGGCAGGGCGTCGATGCAGCCAGCGCTATCGCTGATTATGAGAATGTGCTGCAGAGCGCCGCGCCGGGCACCCCGGCCGCCCAGACCGCCCGGACCCGTCTCGTGGCCCTCTCCAATTCGCTGGGCGAAGCGGCTCTGGCGAGCGCCAGCGAACAGGACAAGTTCCGGGCCATCGACTATTTCGAAAAGTCGCTGGCCCAGCAGCCCGGCCAGATCCGGGCGCTTGCCGGAAAGGCGCAGGCTTACCGCAGCATTGCCGGGCTGGCCGCCGCGAGCGGTACGGACCGGCGCAATGATTATGCCGCCGCTGCCCGCGCCTATGCCGACGCTGCCGCGGTTGCCGGCGCAGAGCCGGCGGCGCGCGCGAAAGCCCATTACGATCTCGGCCAGACGCGGCTGGAATGGGCGGCCCTGCTGGCGCGCACCCAGTACCCGTCCGACCTGACAGAGGCGAACGCGCTGCGGCGGCAGGCGGTGGCAGCCTTCGAGGAAGCCATCCGGATTGCGCCAGCGACTGTTGCCTATCGCGATGCGCTTGGCGCCGCCTATGCGGGAACGGGCGATTATGCCGAAGCGGCCCGCACCTACATGCAGGCCATGAGCCTGACGCTGCAGCAAGCGGCGTGGTTGCCGCCGGCCGAAGGCAATATAGCTGCTGCGGCAGAATTCAGGGCTCAGCTGTCGGGACTGCCGTCGGCGGAGCGCCAGATGGTGGCGCCGCGCCTGATGGGCTGGGCCGATGCAGTCGAGCGTGGCGGCAATGCCGAGACAGGCCGGGTCATCGACCTGCTGGCTGCCGCCGAGATCGCTGACGGCGGATCGGCGGATGCCAGTCTCAGGCTGGGCAAGCTCTACATGGCCGCCGGCCGCCGGGCCGATGCGGTTCGCAAGCTCGAGGCGGTGCTCGCCAGTTCCGATGGTGGCAATGGTTCGGCGCGGCCGGGCATGAGTGCGGCGCGCGCCGAAGCGCTTTACCTGCTCAGCCGGTCTGAAATCACGGGAACCTCGCGTCAGATGAGCGAGCGGGGCCTCAACCGGGCCAAGGAAGCCGCCAGCCTGCAGGGGGCCAACCGCACCTATGCCGGCCATGCTTGCCTCGCGCACATTCTGGCGGAAAGGAAATTCGTCACGGCGTCCGGCATCGACATCTGGTGCGCCGGCATCAGCGGGGCAGAAGGCTTTCTGCTCAAGGGGATGCTCGACCTGCGGCGCGCCCGCGAGGATGCCGGAGCGCGGCGCTATCTGAACGATGCCGCGCAGGCGAAATTCTCCGAAGGCCGCCGCGAACTCAGCCAACTGCCCGAAAATGCACCGCAGGTGCGGCTTGACTGGGCGGTCAATCCTGACGGCGCCCCGTCTCTCAACGCCCTGCTGCAATACGGGATCGCGATCGCGGTTACCTGCAACGGCGCGCGGTCGGAGGTGGCGCTGCCGCCGGCAGACGCGCAGAGAGCCAACGCATTTTTCAATGATCACAGGGTCGGGCCCTGTTCATAGCGCCAGCATGGCCCCAGAGGAGCCGAAACAGCAATGTCAGTCGTCAATCCGGACAATCTGCCCCGCGATCACATGCCAGCCGTGTTTGAAGACCGTCTGCTCTTTTCGCCGCCACCGCCGCCGATCATCATGGAACCGCGCTCGGAAGGACGCCGGCGCGGCTGGGTCGGCGCGCTGCTCGTCTTCATGATCATGCTGATGCCACTCAGCATCCTGGGCTGGCTCGTCTTCCAGCAGAGTGAGGAGATCAGGAAGCTGCAGCTGGTCTCAGGAGACCAGAGCGCTACCCAGATCGCTCAGCTGACCGAGGAGCGAGACGCTGCGGTGGCCCAGGTTACCGGCCTGACGGTCGAGCTCAATGCCTGGAAAACCAATGGCGGACGGCAGAATGACGAGGTCTCGCGCCTCCTGGTCACCGGCGCCGAAATCCGGGGTGACATCAAGACGATGCTCGGCCGGCCCGAAAAGCAGGGCTTCGGCAATCTGCCGGAATGGGCCGAGGCGCCCCCCGCTTGGGATGCGGAAGCCATCCGTATCCTGCAGGAATACAACAGGGAGCTGAACCAGTTGCGTGACCGGGTCGTGGCCTATCGCCGCCCGGTTGCCTCCAATCCGGGTTCGGGAACCATCGTTGTTGTGCCGCCCGGAGAGGGAAAGAATTATGAAGGCAAAGGAGAGTGAGGGCGTTCGGAATGTCGATTCCACCCACCTTCTGCGTCAAGCGGGCTGCGGCCCGTCCAGTTCGTGTTCAGGAGCAGTGAGATGAACAACAATATGACGGTGATCTTTTCCCCGACCGATCCGGTGTCCGATCCGCTTCCCGATATCAGCCAGCTGGCGCAGGAGTTCCAGGCCAGCGACTGGTCGATTTCCGAAGCCTTCATGTGCCTGATCCTGTCCGCAGCCTATGCGGACCATGAACTGGCCGAGGAGGAGAAGCAGGAAATCGCCGCTCTGGTGCGCCGCTCCCGGACGATGAAGCGGCACTCTCAGGCAGAACTCGCGGCGATCAACCAGACAGTCAACAAGCGCATGCGCGAGCGCGACAATGCCCTACAGGAAGCCTGTCATGCGCTGCCGCACGATATGCGCATCTCGCTGTTCGCGCATTGCGTCGATATTGTTCTGGCCGACGGCAAGCTGCTTCCCCAGGAAGCCGCCTTCCTCAACACCATCACCGAGCTGATGGGGCTTGATGCCGCCCGCGCGAAAGAAGTGATGACCGTCATCATGCACAAGAACCGATATTGAGATAGTCACCGCATCAGGCTCAAGGGGAGCTGAATGACCAGACAGGATACACTTCCCGACGAAGACGAATGCGCAGTCCTGGCCGAGCTTCTGGAGAAAGAGAAGCGCGGGCATCGCGGTATCCGTACGGTCTGCCTGGTGCTGTTTGTCTTCAGTTTCGTCCTGCTTCTCTCCCTGCTGGCCTTCGTGGTCTACCAGTTCACGGCAGGCGGGCGCAATCAGTACACGACCATCGACTTCCTGCAGATTCTGGCGCCCATCGCCGCCCTGATGATCGGCTTCTTCTCAAGCTGGTGGGCGGCCAACAACTGCGTCAATTCCATCGAGCGTTCACTGTTTGCGGCGCGTCACAGGAAGTGGAAACTGTTCCTCGGCTTTGTCGAACAGCTGCAGTGCGCCAGCAAGAAGAAACGCAGTATGCTGATGGACGTCGCGGGGTCGCTTGCGGTTTGAAGCAAGGCGTAGGGGACACACAACATGTCGAATGATGCTGAACGGGCGCTGATAGATCTGGTCGCGCGGGAGCAGCGCAGCTTCCGCGGCATCCTGTTCGCCGGCATTTCTGCGCTTCTGCTCGTGATGGCACTGTCGGTGACCCTGGCGGTGGTGTTCTACAACAGCGCCAAGTCGCTGAATGAAGAATCCGAACGCCTCAGCCGGAACGCGTTCGACTCCCGCCGGCAACTCGACCAGCAGGTCAACCGCGTTGCCGGCCTGGAAGCCTACACCCGCTCGACCTATGAGGAGATCCGTTCCCTGCTCGGCAGCGACACGCAGGGGATCGATTGCGGCGCAGCGCTGCCGATCGCGGCAACGTATCTCCAGCAGGGCGCCATCAGCCTCGCCGATGAGCGTGTCCTGGAACATTGCAGCAGCGGGCAGGCGGCGAATGACCTGCCACCCGGGCGCCTCGCCATCCTGAACGGTGCCATCGGGCTTCGGGCCTGGGAGCGCAGCCGGGACGCTGTCCCCAAGGAAGGCGACGGCCGGCCCGATGAACTTGCAAAGGCCCACGCACAATTCCTGATGGCGCGCGATGACCCGTCGCTGACGCACCTGGCGAGCAACGGGCTCGCCTGGGTCGAATTCATCATGGCGGGGTCGGAGCGATACAATTTTGCCGAAAAGCAATGTTTCGACGTGATCGTGCTCGGCCAGCAGAGCACCGTCAGCGCCAGCAGCACCGACATTGCCCTGCAGCCCCTCTACTGGATCGGCCAATGTTCCCGGAAGATGGCCCGGTCCCTGGATGCGCTGGAGGCCTATGGCAATGCGCTTGTCAGGATCAAGGAAGTCGAGGCTCAGGATTCTGGGCGTCAAGGCAACACGGACGCCGAACTGTTGATCAAGATGAATGCCTATCATGGTCTCGGAACGGTATTGATCTCGACTCTGAACGATGCCGACGATGCGCGCCTGACTGAGGCGCGCCAGCTTGCCGACAGGGTCTGCAAGCCGGTTGCGGGTGCTGGCCGGACTCCGCTCGAACTCGCCGATGCCTGTCTGGATGAAGCGATCGAGATCCGCCGCAGCAAACTCCGCCAGACGCGAAACCAGATCAGCGGCTCGAGGGAGAACCTCACCTTCATCCACCTGCGCGCGGGCGATACGAAGCAGGCCTATGAGACGGCCAAGGATATCGAAACGACCGGTCTCTTCGCTTGGAACGAGTTGATGCGTGTGCTGACGGCCGAGAAGTTCCTCGAAGAGATCAAGGCATCAAGATCGGATGAATCGAAGGATCAGCGCGAAAAGACCAACACCCTCATCAAAGAGCTTGAAAGCACGGCTGGCATCGCCCGCCGCAATGTCTCACACTTCCGGATCGACCAGTTCAACCTGTGTGAAATTCAGGTTCTCCTGTCGGAGGGGGATTTCGAACAGGCGCGCCAGATCATTTTTGATGAGCACAAGCGCAAGTCGAAAGACCTGAAGCTGGACGACGTCGCCTGCCGGCGTGCCGGTGCGAATTAGGGCAGGGCGCGCTTTACGCCGCGCCCGACTTCCGGCATCCAGCCGGCGATGACCGAGCCGCCGAATCTGCCCGCCTTTGAAGATGTCCTCGCCGCAGAAAGGCGCCAGCGCGGCGTCGTGTGCGAAACACCGGTCCTCTCCCACCCCGCGCTTGATGAGGCCGCCGGCGCCGAACTCTTGATCAAGGCCGAATGCCTGCAGGTCACGGGCAGTTTCAAGATCCGCGGCGCCATGAACCGCCTTGCCCAGATCCCTCCGGAGGACAAGAAGGCCGGCGTTGTCGCCTTCTCATCCGGCAACCATGCCCAGGGCGTCGCCCGCGCCGCGCGCCTGCTCGGCATGCCGGCGCTGATCGTGATGCCGGCGGATGCCCCGCAGGTGAAGGTGGACGGCGTGCGCGCCGATGGTGGCGAGGTCTACCTTTACGACCGCAACACAGAAAGCCGCGAGGAAATTTCCGGCCGCCTCGCCGCTGAGCGCGGCGCTGCCCTGGTGCCCAGCTATGACGATTTCGACATCATCGCCGGGCAGGGCACGGCCGGCCTCGAATTTGCCCGCGAGGCCGAAGCGATGGGCGCGCCGCTCGGCCACCTCATTTCCCCGGCCGGCGGCGGCGGCCTGATAACCGGCATCGCGCTCGCTTTCGGCCATCTCTCGCCCGCCACGAAAATCTGGGCCGCCGAGCCCGAAGACCATGACGACTGGGCCCGCTCGCTGGAGGCCGGCGAAATCCTCGCCAACGCGCCCGGCACCCGCTCCATCTGCGACGCCATCCTGACGCCCGCGCCGGGCCGGCTAACCTTTGCCCTGGGCCGCGCGCGCCTTTCCGGCGGCTTTCGCGTCGCCGATTCCGAGGTGCGCCATGCCATGCGCATGGCCTTCCGTTATCTGAAGATCGTCGCCGAACCCGGCGGAGCCGTCGCCCTTGCGGCCGCCCTGAAAGGCCTGCCACCCGCCCTCAAGGGCCAGCGCATCGGCATCATCGTCTCCGGCGGCAATGTCGACGCCGCGCAGTATGCGGAGATCCTGTCAGAGCGCTGACAGCTCCGCTTTCCAGAAGGCGCGCCAGCGTTCCTTGTCCTCGGCGCTCGCCAGCTTGTCATGCGTCACCGTCAGCCCCGCCTTGCCGGGCGCCTTGCCGGTGATCGTCACAGTGAGCTTCGTGCCATCCGCCAGGCCGCAGCGCCAATAGCGCCACTTCTCCGTCGCGCTCGTCTCTGGCGCCGCCGCGATGGCCACCCCGCCGAACTCCGTCCGTCCGCCGGCCAGTTTCTGCCAGGCCGCCAGCGCCTCATCCATACTGCCCGCCAGCGTCTTGCTGACCGCGACCTCGAACGCCCCGTCGCTGCGCTGGCCCGGCGCCCGCCGGCCGATATGCTGTTCATACGCCACGGTAATCTGCTGCGCCCACCAGCCGGACGCCTCGCCGGTGGCGGCGATCCGGGCGGCAATTTCCTTGTGCGACAGGTCTTTTGCGCCGATGGCGCCGAGAAATTCGAGCCATCCATTCCAGTCCCGCCCGGTATTCTTCGCAAATCCTTCGACAGATGCCGGTTTCGACATGACGGTCCTCGTTCATCCCGCGACAATCGCGATAGAGCCCCGCTTTGACGCCCCGGTCAACGGAGAAGGCGCGCGTATGGTAAACGCGCCTTAAGGTTAAAACCGGCTTCCGTACCCGGACGAGATTAACCGGTTGCTTTCAGAAGACCTTATGCCGCGTGCCGTAAGTCTGTAGCCGGAGACGCAGCAGAAGCTGTGCTGGAGGGCTGTGGAATGAAAGCTTTACCCCTTGTCAGCCTGGGCCTGTCCCTGGCGCTTGGTGCCGGTGCCATCTTCTTCGGGCGGGAGTTCATGTCGGACTCCGGTCCGGAGGCAAATGCCGCCGTCGGCGTGCCCGTCATTCAGATGACGAGCGTGCTCGTTGCCGCCACGACCATCGAACCCGGCCAGCTGATCGACCCCGCGATGGTGAAGTCCGTGGACTGGCCGGCCAGCGCCGTCCCGCCCGGCACCGTGCGCAGCCTCGAAGATCTCGGCGAGACGCCCTATGCGCGTGGCCTGATGGTCACCGGAGAGCCGCTGATGACCGAAAAAGTTGATACCGCGGGCACGGTCCTCACCCTCGCGGCAAACATCAAGCCCGGCATGCGCGCCGTCTCCATCGTTGTGCGCAATGACACCGGCGTGGCAGGGTTCGTGCTGCCGGGCGACCGGGTGGATGTGAACGAATTCCTCGATGCCAACGCCCCCGGCAGCGCCGTCGAAGGCACACGCATCTCCGGAAATCTGATCGCGCGCACCGTGCTGAAGGGCGTTCGCGTCCTTGCCGTGGACCAGATTTTTGAATCCGGCCTTGAGGGCGCGCGCCCGTCCAATACGGTGACGCTTGAAGTCACACCCGAAGACGCCCTGCAACTCGGCGCCGCCAGCCAGCGCGCCGCACTCGGCCTCGCGCTGATCGGGCGGGCGGAAGAGGCGACCGAAATCGTCGCCGCCGCACCGGTCGCTGCGCCTGCGCCGCCGCGCCCGCAGACGGCCAGTCCGCGCGCGGCCGCACCGCGCGCCACCACGACCACCATCCGCGTCATCAGCGGCTCGGAAGATGCCGAAGTGAAGACGCCCGTAGCGCCGCCGCCGGCGCCTGCGGAACCCACCAAGCTCGCCGGGGGAGCAGGCTGATGAATACCATACTCCGTTTTCTGGCCGTTGCCGGCCTGGCATTGGCGCTTGCCGTTCCCGCCGCCTCGGCCTGGACCCAGCGGTCCGCGGCGCCGGGCGCCGACCGGCTGGAGCTTCGCCGCGGCAAGTCCGCCGTGATCGAGGCCGACGCGGCCTTCGCCACCATCGTTGTTGCGGATCCGCAGATCGCCGAAGCGATGCCCACATCCGACCGCTCCTTCTTCGTGCGCGGCAAGGCGCCGGGCAGCACCACGCTGCTGATCTATGACAAGGCCGGCCGGATCGCCGAACTGATCGAAGTCGAAGTCAAGCTCGGCCTGGACGAGCTGCGCACGGACCTTCGCCAGTTGCTGCCGGGGGAGGTGATCGAAGTCTATCCGGTCCATGACGGCGTCTATCTCGATGGCCGGGTGACGACAGCCGCCGCTGCCGAAATGGCGCTCCAGCTGGCCGAACGCCATGTGCCGGGCGGCGTTGCCAACGGTCTCTCGGTCGGCCAGAGCCAGCAGGTTCTCCTGGAAGTGCGCTTCCTCGAGGCCAGCCGCAGCGCCGTGCGCGAAATTGGCTTCGGCAACACGATCAATGCCAATGATGTCGTTGTGAACACTGACAGCGCCACCGTCTCCGGTCTGCTGGAGAAAACGCTCGCCGTCTTCACCAATGTCGGCGGCGAGAATATCGACATCCGCCTGCGCGCGCTGGAGGAGAAGGGCATCATCCGTACGCTGGCGGAGCCGAACCTAGTTTCGCTTTCGGGCGACACGGCCAGCTTCCTGGCGGGCGGTGAGTTCCCGATCCCTGTAGCCTCCCGTGACGGTGAAATCTCGATCGAGTTCAAGAAGTTCGGTGTCAGTCTCGATTTCACGCCGACCGTCCTCGGTGATGGCCTCGTGAATCTGCGCGTGCGTCCGGAAGTCTCGTCCATCGACCGGGCGAATGGCATCCGCGCCGCCAACATCGAAATCCCCGGCATCTCGGTGCGCCGTGCCGACACGACCGTTGAACTGCATGATGGCCAGGCTTTTGCGGTCGCCGGTCTCCTGCAGAATCAGTACACGAATGACGTGCGCCAGACGCCGTGGCTCGCCAATGTGCCGGTGCTCGGCACGCTTTTCACCTCGAAGCGCTATCAGCGCGACGAAACCGAGCTTGTCATCATCGTGACGCCGCGCCTCGTCCAGCCGGTTGCGCATCCCGACCTCATCGCCTCGCCGCTCGCAGCCGTTGCCGAGCCGACCGAGGCTGAATTCTACCTGCTGGGGCTGACCGCCGGTCAGACCAGCCCGCCTCCGGGGAACTGACAGATGAAACAGACACTGAAATCCCTCCCGCTGTGCGCCCTCGCCGTTCTGGCCGCCTGTGCGACTCACGACAACCAGGACCGGTTCGTTCTGGGCGAAGCGACCCGCCAGAATATTGCCGAACAGTCCGTGCGCGATGTGAATCTGCCGAATTCACGTCCGGTCGAGTCGAGTTCCGGCGTGCGCGCCGCGAAGGCCGTCCAGGCTCTGAACGAGGGCAAGACCAAACAGCTGGCTGAAACGGCGACGGGGGCGGCTCAATGAGCCAGCCCGCCCCCTATCACGCCGATACGGCACCGGCGGACGCGTCCCTCGCGCTGCCGCCGATGGCAGCGCTCGCCGGGCCCGGAACACTTGCGGCCCTCAAGCCTGCCTGCGCGGAGCTTGCGGACCTGTCCGCGCTGACCCCGCCGGAGATCGTTCTTCGGCATGGCGGCGGTAACCTTCTGATCGAGCAGGGCGCGCCGGGCTGGGACCAGCTGCTGCTGCTGCTCGCCGTCGAGCGCCCGTCAAGCGCCGTCATCGTCGTCTCCGATCATCTGCCGGCGCATATGGTCCGGGCCCTGATGAAGATTGAGGCATCCGACATCCTGCCGTCATCGGCGACGCCGGCTGACATCGCGGCCGCGTTCGATCGTCTCGGCGAGTTGCGCGAAGTCGAAGAGGCCACAAAAGGCCCGCCGCGCGCATCGGTCTGCTGGGCTTTCCGCGGCGCGGTCGGCGGGGCAGGGGTCTCGACCATTGCCATTGAAAGCGCCTTCGCGCTCGCCCGCCTCGTCGGCCCCGGCAAGGTCTGCCTGGTGGACCTGAACCTCGCCGATGGCATGACGGCCTCCTTTCTCGAAGCCGTACCCAAGCTCGACCTGCCGGCGCTGGCCGCCGCCCCCGAGCGCCTTGATGCGCGTCTCCTCGCCGCCTGGTGCTCGCAGCATGAAGTCGGCGTCTCGATCATCGCCGCCCCGCGCAACCCGGATGCCGACACGCTGGCCAGCGAGGCCGCCGTCCTGCGCCTTCTGGATGTTGCTTGCGGCGCGTTCGAATATGTGCTCGTGGACATGCCGCGTCACATGCTGCCCTGGACAAAGCCGGTCCTTGCAGCGGTCGATCAGGCCATCATCGTCAGTGAGCTGACCGTGCCCAGCCTGCACGCCGCCGCCGACATGTGCCGCGACATCGACATCCTGCGCGGCGACGCGCCAAAGGCTCGCCTCGTACTCAACCGGATGTTTCCGAAGCGCCAGTTCAAGGCAGGCTTCGCCGTCGACAAGGCCGAAAAGGCGATTGAGCGGACCATCGATGTGACCATCACCTCGGACTGGGACGCCGCCCGTACCGCCGTCAATCTCGGCAAGCCTATCGCCGATGTGAAACCCAAAAGCCAACTCGTGACGGATGTGACGAACCTGGTGCGCAAGTTCGCGCCGGAAGAAGCCCTTGCTGCGAATGAAGCGGGCCATAAGGCGAAACGAGGGAAACGATGAGCCGGTTCGGATTTACCAGCGCCGTCGCGAAGGCGCCCGAGGCGGCCCCCGCAGCGCCGGCCCCCGCAGCGCCGCCACCACCCGCGCGCGGCAAACCGGACACGCCCGCCAGCTTCGACCTGCTCGATGCAAAGCTCCGTGTCCACGCAAAGCTGATCGACGAACTCGACCTCTCTGCCCTCGACAAGATGGATGACGACACGATGCGCCGGCGCGTGCGCGGTATCATCGCCGAAATCATCCGCAAGGAAGAGATGGCGCTATCCGCTGCCGAGGAGGCTTCCTTCGCCGACGCCGTGATGGACGAGATGACCGGCCTCGGCCCGATCGAGCCGCTCCTGAAAGACGACTCGATCGCTGATATCCTGATCAATGGCTGCAACCAGGTCTATATCGAGCGCGGCGGCAAGCTGCAGATTGCGCCGGTTCGCTTCGCCGACAATGACCACCTGCTGCGCATTGTCCAGCGCATCGTCGCCGCCGTCGGCCGCCGTGTGGATGAAAGCCAGCCGCTGGTCGATGCGCGCCTGCTCGACGGCAGCCGCGTCAACGCCGCCGTAGCGCCGATCGCCATCGACGGCCCGCTGGTCTCGATCCGGAAATTTTCCAAATCACCGCTCACCATGGACAAGCTGGTCGACTTTGGTGCCATTCCGCGGCCCGTGGCTGACTTCATCCTCGGCGCCGTGAAATGCCGCGCCTCCACCGTCATCTCCGGCGGCACGGGGTCTGGCAAGACAACGCTGCTCAACGCCCTATCCTCCGCCATCAGTCCGGATGAGCGCCTCATCACCATCGAGGATGCTGCCGAACTCCAGCTCCAGCAACCGCACGTCGCGCGCATGGAAACCCGTCCTCCGAATATCGAGGGCAAGGGCGAAATCCGCCAGCGTGAGCTCGTCAAGAACGCCCTGCGGATGCGCCCCGACCGGGTGATCCTTGGCGAGGTGCGCTCGGAAGAAGCCTTCGACATGCTGCAGGCGATGAATACCGGCCATGAAGGCTCGATGGCGACGATCCACGCCAACAATCCGCGCGATGCGCTCACCCGTCTGGAGCAGATGGTGATGATGGGCGGGATGAAGATATCCGAGGAAGCCATCCGGGGGCAGATCGCCTCCGCGGTGAACTTCATTGTCCAGGCCACCCGCCTCTCGGATGGCTCGCGAAAAGTCGTCTCTATCGCCGAGATCACCGGTATGGAAGGCTCTGTCGTCCAGCTCCAGGAAATCTTCCGCTTCGAGCGCACGGGAACCGGCACGGACGGCAAGGTCCAGGGCCATTTCGCCGCCACCGGCCTGCGGCCGAAATTCCTCGACGAAATGGAACGCAAGGGCGTTCACATGCCGCCCGGCATGTTTGATCCCTCCGCAAAGTTCTGACGGAGACAGCCGCACGATGTTCGGACTGCCGGATCCTGCCAGCCTCGATGCCCGCCTTCTGGTGCCTGGCATCATGGCGTTCGGCGCGTTGCTGCTGGCGGCGCAGTCCGTGTACAGCCTTGTCACCGAAGTGCGCACTCAGCGCCTCGTCAACCGGCGCCTTCAGTTCAAGGAGCGCTATGCCACGCACAACGAGGCGATGGTGGAACTGCGCAAGAGCCGCGGGCTCGACCGCGACGGCAATCTCGCCATGTCGCTGCGCTGGCTGAACCAGATCATCGTGCGCTCCGGCCTCAAATTCCAGCCCGTGCGCTGGGCCGGCATGGCCTTCGCCGGGGCGGTTGTTGCCGCCATCGGTGCCTATATCTATCTCGGCGGCCTCGTCGGGGCGATCCCGGCTTTCATCATCACGCTTCTGGCTGGCCCCGTCCTTGTGCTGAAATACCTCGCCGCTGCGCGCGCCAAGAAACTCTCGCACCAGCTGATCGATGCCCTGCAGATCGTCTGCCGCAGCCTGGAAGCCGGCCACCCCGTCGCCACCGCCATCGGCCTCGTTGCCCGTGAAATGCCGGATCCCATCGGCACCGAATTCGGCATGACGGCCGATGAGGTCTCCTACGGCATGTCGCTCACCAATGCCGTCCAGCGCATGGCCGAACGCTGCGGCGATCCGGATGTCGAACTGTTCGCCGCCACGGTCCGCCTTCAGGAAAAGACCGGCGGCAATCTCACCGAGCTTCTCAAGGCAAACACCAATACCATCCGTGAACGCCAGACCATGCGCCTGAAGGTGAAGGCCGCCTCGTCCGAGGGGCGCGTCTCTGCGATGATCCTTACTTCGGCGCCCTTCGTCGTGATGGCGGCCATCCACATGATGCGCCCGGAATTCTATGGCCGCGTGATGCATGATCCGCTGATCCAGTATGGCTTTGCCGGCCTCTTCGTCTGGATGGCGATCGGCAACTTCGTCATGAACCGCATGATCAATTTCAAGTTCTGAGGTTGATGCGATGCCCGCCTTCCTGACATCCGGCCCCGCCATCCCGATCCTTCTCGGCGCGTTCGCGCTGCTGCTGGCGCTGCCGGGCCTCATCTCCTTCATCCGTAGCCGGAGGGAAGCGGGCGATGTCGAGCGCCGCCTGATGCACCGCGCCAGCACGCCCGCCCAGGAAGTGAAGCGCAATGAAAGCCGCATCGGCAAGGCGGTGATGGGCCTCGCCGATCATGCCGCGCCCACCGAAGGCGCCGAAGTCAGCGCCGCGCGCGCCAAGCTGATCCAGGCTGGTTTCACCCAGCCGACGGCCGTGCCGCGCTACTTCTTCGCCCGCTTCGTCTGCGTGGTCATTCCCCAGGTCGCCCTGTTCTTCGCGTTGCCCTATTTGGCGGACCTCGAAAAATACTGGCCGGTCCTGATCTCGGTCATCCTCGTCCTCGCCGGCCTCGCCGCGCCGGGCAAATATCTCGACAACCGCATCTCCCAGCGCCAGCAGGCTGCCTCGGTCGGCTTTCCCGACATGATGGACCTGATGGTTGCCTGCGTCGAAGCGGGCCTCAGCCTCGATGCCGCCGTGCAGCGCGTCGGCGAGGAGCTGGAACTGCGCCATCCCATCATCGCCGGCCATCTGCGTACGCTCTCCCTCGAACTGCGCGCCGGCAAGACCCGCAAGATGGCCTGGCGCGCCTTTGCTGACCGGATGGGAATCGATGAGGCGGGCTCCCTCGCCACCATGCTCCGCCAGGCAGAGGAAATGGGCACCAGCCTCGGCCAGACCCTGCGCGTCTTCTCCTCCGATATGCGCCAGCGCCGCATCCTGATGGCTGAGGAAAAGGCCATGGCGCTGCCCGCCAAGATGACGCTGCCCTTGATTCTGTTTGTTTTTCCGGTTCTTCTCGGCGTCCTTGTCCTGCCGGCGGTGGTGATGCTCGGCAATACGCTCGGCTAAAACCCGCTAGGCGAGCCGGGCAGGGATTGCTAGGAAACGGCCCATGGCAACCTATCTCGAATTCGAAAAGCCGATCGCGGAGCTTGACGCCAAGATCGCGGAGCTGGAAGCGCTCGCGGCCCGCAAGGATGGTCCCGCGATCAGCGATGAACTCGCCAAGCTGAAGACCAAATCGGTCAAGCAGCTGAAACAGATCTATTCCGAGCTGAATGCCTGGCGCGTCACCCAGGTCGCCCGTCATCCGGACCGGCCGCACCTGTCCGATTTCATCGGCTCCGTCTTCGAGGATTTCGAGGAACTCGCCGGCGACCGGGTGTATGGCAATGACGAGGCGATCATCGGCGGCCTGGCCCGGTTCAAGGGCCGCTCGGTCGTCCTGATGGGCCATGAGAAGGGCCGCACGACCGAAAAGCGCCTGAAGCATAATTTCGGTATGGCCCATCCGGAAGGCTACCGCAAAGCCGTCCGCCTGATGGACCTTGCCGAAAAATTCAACATGCCGGTCCTGTCCTTTCCGGACACTGCCGGTGCCTATCCCGGCAAGGGCGGCGAGGAGCGCGGTCAGGCCGAGGCGATCGCGCGCGGCACCCAGCGCGGGCTGTCGCTCGGGGTTCCCTTCGTCACGCTGATCATCGGAGAGGGCATGTCCGGCGGCGCCATCGGCATCGCGGCGGCCAACAAGGTGCTGATGATGGAATACGGCATCTATTCGGTCATCTCGCCGGAAGGCTGCGCCTCGATCCTCTACCGCGACGCGGCCAAGGCGAAGGATGCGGCCGAAGCCATGGGCATTACCGCGCCGGACCTCCTGCGCCACAAGATCATCGACGGTATCGTCAAGGAGCCTGTCGGCGGCGCCCATCGCGACCCGCAGCGCGCCATGGCCTCTGCTGCCAAGGCGCTCGACACGGCCCTGCGCGAACTGGAAGGCATGAGCCCCGCCGAGCTGCGCGCCCAGCGCCGCGACCGGTTCTATGCAATCGGCCGTGAGGGGCTCTGACGCGGGCCCGAGAGGCCGCTGACATGGCCGAGAAAGACTGGATCCGCCGCTATTTCGCGCCGCTTGCCCGCTCGCCGGGCGCAGCGGACCTGACTGACGACACCGCCGAACTGACACCGGCCTCCGGCCCGGTCATCGCCACCGTCGATGCGATGGTCGAGGGCGTGCATTTCTTCGCTGATGATCCCATCGACGCCGTCGCGCGCAAGCTGGTGCGCGTGAACGTCTCCGACATCCTCGCGTCCGGCGCCCGCCCGCACGAAGCACTCCTCACCCTCGGCTGGCCGGAAGGCCGCAGCGAAGACGATCTCGCCGCCTTCGCCGCCGCCCTCGGCGACGAACTTGCCCGCTGGGGCGCCAGCCTCATCGGCGGCGACACGGTCACCGCGCCCGCCGGCCTGTTCCTCTCCCTCACGCTCACCGGCGCCTGCCTCGGGCCGCGTCCTGTCCGGCGAGGCGGCGGGCGCGCGGGAGATGACATCTGGGTCACCGGCGAGATCGGCGCCGCCCGGCTCGGCTATCTGTGGAAAACGGCCGGGCAGGGCGAGGCACGCTGGCTCGCCGCCCTCCAGGAGCCGGAGCTGCCCCCGCCGGCCGCCGCCCGCCTCATCGCCGCCGAAGCGACCGCCGCCATGGACATCTCGGACGGCCTTCTCGGCGACCTGGCCGCCCTCGCTGCGGCATCTGGCCTCGCCGCCACGCTCGACCTCGACAGGGTGCCTTTTGCCGGCGGCGCGGTCTCGCTCGCCGAACGCCTCGATCTCGCCAGCTGGGGCGACGACTATCAGCTGCTCTTTGCCGCACCGCCCGAATCGGCCGCAGCCATTGCAGGTTCAGGCCTTCCGGCCGCGCGAATTGGCCACCTCGCCATTGGCGCCGGCCTGTCCGTGATCGCCAATGGCGCCGCCGTTAACCTCCCGGAAACACTCGCCTTCGAGCATGGCCGAGTCGGAACACCTGTCATTCGCCCATAACGCGAGCTAAGTTGCGCCGCGGATGGGGGGCTGGCAGCCATAGCCGTCTGATAACAAGGATAAGCAGACCGGCACGCCCGGGCTGCATTCAACGGGGTTCAAGGAGGAATACCAATGGATTGGTACTTGCTCGCGCTTGGCGCGGGGATACTTTCGGTAGTGTATGGCTGGCTGCAGATCCAGTCGATCATGAAGGCGCCCGCCGGCAATGCCCGGATGCTGGAAATCGCCGCCGCCATTCAGGAAGGCGCCAATGCCTATCTGAAGCGCCAGTACCGCACGATCGCCATCGTCGGCGCTGTCGTCGCGGTCGTCCTGATTTTCGCACTCGGCTGGAAAGCCTCGCTCGGCTTCGTGATCGGCGCGGTCCTGTCCGGCGCTGCCGGTTTCATTGGCATGCTTGTGTCCGTACGCGCCAACGTCCGCACCACCGAAGCCTCCCGCAAGGGCCTGAATGAAGGCCTGCAGCTCGCGTTCAAGTCGGGCGCCGTCACCGGCATGCTCGTGGTCGGCCTCGCCCTGATCGGCATCGTCGGCTATTACGGCCTGCTCACCGGCCCGCTCGGCCTCAGCCTCTCGGATGAAGGCCAGAAGCGCCAGATCATTGACGCCCTCGTCTCGCTCGGCTTCGGCGCCTCGCTCATCTCGATCTTCGCCCGTCTCGGCGGCGGCATCTTCACCAAGGGGGCTGATGTCGGCGGCGACATGGTCGGCAAGGTCGAAGCCGGCATCCCGGAAGACGATCCGCGCAACCCTGCCACCATCGCCGATAACGTCGGCGACAATGTCGGCGACTGCGCCGGCATGGCGGCTGACCTGTTCGAGACCTATGCCGTGACGCTGGTCGCCACCATGGTTCTCGGCGCCATCTATTTTGCTGCAACGCCTTACCTTTCCGAGATCATGCTCCTGCCGCTCGCCATCGGCGCGGTCTGCATCGTCACCTCGATCGTCGGCACCTTCTTCGCCAAGCTGTCGAAAGGCTCCACCAATGTCATGGGCGCGCTCTACAAGGCGCTCATCGTTACCGGTGTCCTGTCGATCGGCGGCCTAGCACTGGTGATCCAGACGATCCTGCCCGGCGGCCTGGCCGGTACGCTCGAGAATGCCGGCGCCCTGCTTGGCCTCGTCGATCCGGTTACCGGACAGGCAGCGGACATCACCGGCTGGCATCTCTTTGCCTGCGGCGTGGCCGGCCTGTTCGTCACCCTGCTGATCGTCGTCATCACGGCCTATTACACTGAGACGAAATACCGTCCGGTGCGGTCCATCGCGAAAGCCTCGGAATCCGGCCACGGCACCAACGTCATCCAGGGCCTCGCCGTCTCGCTCGAGTCGACGGCCCTGCCGGCGCTGACCATCATTGGCGGCATCCTGCTCACCTACAACCTCGCCGGCCTCTACGGCATCGCCATCGCTACGACCACGATGCTCGCCCTGGCCGGCATCATCGTCGCGCTCGATGCCTTCGGTCCGGTGACGGACAATGCGGGCGGCATCGCCGAAATGGCAGAACTGCCATCGGAAGTGCGCACCACCACCGATGCGCTCGACGCTGTCGGCAATACGACCAAGGCCGTCACCAAGGGCTATGCCATCGGGTCGGCCGGCCTCGGCGCACTCGTGCTGTTTGCGGCCTATGCGGAGGATCTGAAATACTTCGCCGCCACCGCCCAGCCCGACACATTCTTCTACGGCATTGCCGCGAACTTCGAGATTTCCAACCCCTATGTCGTGGTTGGTCTCCTGTTCGGCGGTCTGCTGCCCTTCCTCTTCGGCGGCATGTCGATGATGGCGGTCGGCCGCGCGGCGCAGTCGGTGGTCGAGGAAGTCCGCCGCCAGTTCCGCGAGAAGCCCGGCATCATGCAGGGTACGGAGAAGCCGGACTATGGCCGCGCCGTGGACATCCTCACCCAGGCGGCGATCAAGGAAATGATCGTGCCGTCGCTGCTCCCGGTGCTCTCGCCCATCGTCCTGTTCGGCGCGATCCTCGTGATCGGCGGCCCGTCAGCAGCCCTCGCCTCGGTTGGCGCCATGCTGCTCGGCGTGATCGTCACCGGCCTCTTCGTTGCCATCTCGATGACCTCGGGCGGCGGCGCATGGGACAATGCCAAGAAGTATATCGAAGACGGCCATCATGGCGGCAAGGGCTCTGAAGCCCACAAGGCCGCTGTGACCGGCGACACGGTCGGTGACCCCTACAAGGACACTGCCGGCCCCGCCGTGAACCCGATGATCAAGATCACGAACATCGTGGCCCTGCTTCTGCTGGCTGTCCTCGCCGGCCACTGATTATCCGGCGGCGGATAAAAACCAAAAAACCCCGGAGGCAACTCCGGGGTTTTTCTTTGCAACGAGGGCGCCCGAAGGGCGAAGCCTAACGCCGCCCGGTCGGATTGTCCGGTGTGCGCTCGTCCGTGTTCGGCAGGCGCACGGCGCCGACGGTGCCGAAGATCTGTTCCCAGAAGCCGAGCTCACGCCCGCGTGTCGGCGTCTCGCGCGAGGCATAATTGATGATCTGCCCGGCCGATGCGTCATAGCGCACGACTTCCTCGACCGCGTCATCCTCGCCAAACCGGATCGCCACGACCGAGCGTTCGACCACTTTCGGCTTGTAGAACGCAAACCGCTCCTGCACGTCGGAGAAATAGAACCAGGTATTGGTGTCGAACAGGCTCTCGCTGGACGGCGACCCAAGCTGCGCCAGCACGGTCGAGCGCGTATCCTCGCCGGGCTTGATCTCGAAGGGCTGAACCTCGTCAGCGATATAACCGTGGAAATCCCGCGCCGGGCTGAGGCAGGCGGTCAGCGGCAGAATGGCGAGAAGACCCGCGGTCAAAAGGGAAAATCGCGCCATGTAATGGCTCCTATAGGCTTTGACCGCAGACCTAGCGACAGGTAACCCGGCTTGGCAAGCATTGGAGTACACAGATTGAGCGCTTTTTCAGCCAGCTGGTGGCGCCGCCGGGGTGCGCGGAACAGGGCCGTTCAGGCCGCCTATGAAACGCTGCTGCGCGAGGCACTTTCGCCCCGGCACTATCTGGCTCATGGCGCCGCCGACACGTTCGAAGGCCGCGCCCGCATGGTCACGGTGCTGACCGCGCTCGCTTGCCACCGCCTCGCCGCGATTGGCGGGCCCGAGGCGGCCGATCTGGCCGAATACATCAACCGCAAGGTGCTCGACGGGTTCGACGCCGCCTACCGCGAAAAGGGTGTCGGCGACCATTCCATCGCCCGCAAGGTGCGCACCCTCGCCGAAGCCCATTCCGGTCTAGGCCGGGCGCTGATGACGGCGCTGGAGACCGCCGAATCGGGCGCCGGCCCGGACCCGCTGGTGGCGGTCCTGGTGCGCAATGAGGTGTCGCCGGCCGCCGCCGCGCCTGCCATGGCCGCTGCGCTCCGGGCGCTGCAGCAGGCGTTTCAGGCGCAGCCGGACGCTGAAATCCTGGCCGGAACCTTCGCCTGTGGCGGGAAACCGCCGGAAAGCTGAGCCCCCGCCAGCCGGCCCCACAGCATCTCGCCCGTTGCCTTGCCCGGCGGCGCCACTTAAACCACCCGAAACGACGCACATTGCCGTAACATGCGGTCCGGTCTCCATGCAGCGCAAACTGACGCTCTCTCTTGATGCCATGGGCGGCGACGCCGCGCCCGGCGCATGCGTCGATGGCGCTGCGGAATTTCTCGCGGCCCGGCCGGATGCGCATGTCCTGCTGCATGGCGATGAGGCCCAGCTCGCCGCCCTCGTCGCCGCGAAACCGCATCTCCGGGGCCGGGTCACGATCCGCCACGCCGCAGAGAAAATCACCAGCGACATGAAACCCTCCCAGGCCCTGCGCCGGGGCAAGGGCAGCTCGATGTGGAACGCCGTCGAAGCGGTGAAAGAGGGCGAGGCCGAGGCCTCGGTCTCGGGCGGCAATACCGGCGCGCTGATGGCCATCTCGATGCTCCAGCTGCGCAAGATGGAAGGCGTTCACCGCCCCGCCATGACCGCTCTCTGGCCCACCGTGCGCGGGCGTACCGTGGTTCTCGATGTCGGCGCCAATGTCGAGGCCGATGCGCCCCAGCTTGTCACCTTCGCCATCATGGGCGAGGCGTTCGCCCGCGCTGTCCTGCGCATCGACCGCCCCTCGGTTGGCCTCCTGAACATTGGCTCGGAAGAAATGAAGGGTCATGAGGAAGTGCGCGAGGCGCATGAATTGCTGCGCAGTTCGCCGCTGAAGATGGATTATCGCGGTTTCGTCGAGGGCGATGACATTTCCGCCGGCGCGGTCGATGTCGTCGTCACCGATGGCTTCACCGGCAATGTCGCGCTGAAAACCGGCGAGGGTGTTGCCCGTATGCTGGCCGGCCATATGCGCGGGGCCTTCACCGAGAATTTCATGTCGAAAGCCGGTGCGGCCCTCGCCATGAGCGGCCTGAAACGGCTGAAGGAACTGATGGACCCCAGCAATGTGAACGGCGGCGTGCTGATCGGGCTTGGCGGCGTGTCGGTCAAAAGCCATGGCAGCGCGGATGCCCGCGGCTTTGCGCGCGCCTGCGCCCTGGCGGCGGACCTGGCGGCAAGTGACTATCGCAGCGAGATTGCGGCCAATCTGGCCCGCGTCTCCACCGGCGGCCTGGCCGCAGAGTAGCGGCGCCGGGCAAAAGACGAGGATATCTGACATGGCAAGGCGCAGCTTTATCCGCGGGACCGGCAGCTATCTGCCCGAACGCGTGCTGACCAATGACGATCTGTCGAAAATGGTGGACACGACCGATGAGTGGATCCGCGAGCGCACCGGCATCGCCCGGCGCCATGTCGCCGCCGACGGCGAGCTGACGTCCGACATTGCCGTCGAAGCCGCAAAACGCGCCCTCGACGCGGCCGGCATGGCGGCCAGCGAGATCGACCTGATCGTGCTCGGTACCACCACGCCGGACCAGACCTTCCCCGCCACCGCCACCGCCGTCCAGGCCAAGCTTGGCACCGGCCCCGGCGCGGCGTTTGACGTGCAGGCCGTCTGCTCCGGTTTCCTCTTCGCCCTCGCCACGGCAGACTCGCTGATGAAGCAGGGCCTGTTCAACAAGGCCCTCGTGATCGGCGCGGAGACCTTCACCCGCATCATTGACTGGTCGGACCGGGGCACCTGTGTCCTGTTCGGCGATGGCGGCGGCGCGGTCGTTCTGGAATGCGTGGAGTGGGACGGCCCGGCCGATGCCGGCATCATTACCCATCATGTCCGCACCGACGGCACCAAGTCCGATCTGCTCTATGTTGACGGAGGCGTCAGCTCCACCGGCACGATCGGCCATGTCCGCATGGAGGGCAACCGCGTCTTCAAACATGCGGTGACCAACATCTCCGCCGCGATCGAAGCCGTCCTCGCTGAAACCGGCCTGACCTCTGCGGATATCGACTGGTTCGTGCCCCACCAGGCCAACAAGCGCATCCTCGACGGTGTCGCGAAGAAGATGAACATCCCGGAAGACAAGGTCGTCATCACCGTCACCGAACATGCCAATACATCGGCCGCCTCGATCCCGCTGGCGCTCGACCATGCGGTGCGTTCGGGCCGCGCAAAGCCCGGTGACCTCATCCTGTCCGAAGCCATGGGCGGCGGCTTCTCCTGGGGCGCCAGCCTGTTCCGGCTCTGACGACACTCAGCAACAATTATGACGTGCACAGCCGAACAACGAAGTTGTTCGCAAGGGCGACTGCCCGCCGGCGCCATTGCGCCGTAAGCCAAGCCGCCGGATGGCGGCGCCCGGCGCCTGAGGGACTAAAAATCGTTACATGACAGAGAATTCGCTAACGCCTGCGCTAGGAATTCGTTAAGAGTGCTTCTCTAGGCTTTATCGACAGACGGGCTGAAAAGATGAGCAATTCGACCCTTACCCGCGCCGAAGTGACTGATGCGATCGTCCGTGTTGTGGGCGTCACGCGACAGGAGTCGGCGGACCTGCTGGACCGGACGCTGGACCTGATCGGCAGCGCGCTGGAACAGGAACAGGAAGTGAAGCTCGCGCGTTTCGGCAATTTCGTGGTCCGCGCCAAGGCTGCCCGCGAAGGCCGCAACCCGAAGACCGGGGAAGAAGCGCCGATCGCCGCCCGCCGCGTTGTAACCTTCCGTCCGTCGCCGATGCTCAAGGCACTCGTCGGCGGATCATAGACCAGAGAGAGGCACCTGCATGGCGGCGTCAAAAGCCCGGATTGAGAAATCAGCAGATGCCTACCGGTCGATCGGTGAAGCCTCCGCAGAACTGGGCCTGGAGCCGCATGTGCTGCGCTACTGGGAAACCCGCTTTCCCCGCCATGTCAGCCCGGTAAAGCGCCCCGACGGGCGGCGCATGTTCCGCCCGCAGGATCTCGACGCCCTGCGCGCCATCCGCATCCTCGTGCATGAGCGCGGCATGACGCTGAAAGGCGCCAAGGCCGTCCTGGTCGAACAGGGCGTCACCGCCGTCCTTGCCGGCACCGCCACCCTCCTGCCGGATGCCCCCGCCAGCGCCCCCAGCCCCGCCCGCGCGCTGCAGCACACCGTCGCCCGTGCCTTCGGCGCGCTGCCCGACAGGCAGGAACGCCTCACCGAAACGCTGAGCGAACTCTCCGACATAAAATCCCGCCTCGACGCCCTGCGCGCCCGCCGCGCGGGCTAGGGCCGCTCCCTCCCATCGTCCCCATCGATGCCGCGGCGCGTCAGAGGGCCCGTTTCCCGCCCCTTGCCCTGCCGCGCCCCCCATCGCAATCTCCCCATAAATCGAACAACACGGGGAGAGCACAGGATGGTCAGCGCGAAGGATTTTCCGGCAGATTTCGTCTGGGGCGCCTCCACGGCATCCTACCAGATCGAGGGCGCCCATGATGCAGACGGTCGTGGGCCCAGCATCTGGGACGCTTTCTGCGCCGAGCCCGGCCGGGTGAAGAATGGCGACACCGGCAACATCGCCTGCGACCATTATCATCGGTACAGGGAAGATGTCGCGCTGATGCGCGCCGCAAACTTCTCCGCCTACCGTTTCTCTGTCTCGTGGAGCCGGGTGATGCCGGAGGGGCGCGGCGCGGTCAACGAGGCCGGCCTCGATTTCTACGACCGGCTGATCGACGAACTCCTCGCGCAGGATATCGAGCCATGGCTCTGCCTCTATCACTGGGATCTGCCGCTCGCGCTGCAGCAGGCCTTCGGCGGCTGGACCAGCCGCGAGATCGTGCCGCTGTTCGCTGACTATGCCCGCCTCCTGGCCGAACGCTTCGGCGACCGCGTGCCCCGCTGGGCCACCTTCAACGAGCCGAACATGTTCACCATGCTCGGCCACGGCGCCGGTGTGCACGCGCCCGGCCTGCGCAGCCGTGAAGCCTGGCTGGACACCGTTCACAACGTCAACCTCTCGCACGGCGCCGCTGTCCGCAGGCTGAGGGAAGCGCTCCCGCCCGGCGCGCTCATCGGCTCGGTGCCAAACCTCCAGCCCGCGCTGCCGCACACCGATACCGCAGAAGATTTCGCCGCCGCCGCGAAGATGGACGCGGCCATGAACCGCGCCACCGCCGACCCCGTCTTCCTCGGCCAGTATGATCCGATCACGCGCGACTGGCTCGGCGATCGCCTCCGCCCCGGCGACGAGGAGGCCATCTATGCTCCGCTCGACTGGCTCGGCCTCAACCATTATTCGCCGACCTATGCTGCCGCCCGGCCGAACGACTGGGGCTTCCGCAACATGGACCCGCCGCCCGGCGCCGAGACGACGCTGATGGGCTGGCATGTCAAGCCGGAGGCTTTCCGCGACACGCTGATCGACGCCGCGCGCCGCTACCGGCTCCCCGTCTATGTCACCGAAAACGGCATGGCCGACGATGTGGAACCGGACGCCGCCGGCAAGGTCAACGACACCGCCCGCATCGCCTATCTGGAGCGCTATCTCGGCGCCGTCCTCGAAGCGCGCGCCGCCGGCGCCGACATCCGCGGCTATCTCGTCTGGTCGATGCTCGACAATTTCGAATGGGCGATGGGCTACGGTCCCCGCTTCGGCATCGTCCATGTCGGCTACCAGACCCAGAAACGCACGCCAAAGGCGTCATACCACTGGCTCGCAGACCTCGCGGGGGCGGGCTGACCTCCATGACCCTCATCCCCAACCAGCGCCATCTCTTCGACATCCCCGAAAGCGTTGCCTATCTGAACACCGCGACGATGGGGCCCCTGCCGCGCGCCGCCTTTGAGGCCGGCAGAAACGGTCTCGCCCGCAAGCTGCAGCCATGGACCATTCCGGATACGGACTTCTTTGCCGACACAAGCCGCCTGCGCCCGCTGCTCGGCCAGCTGATCGGCGCTGAGGCGGAGGCCATCGCCTTCGTCCCCTCGGTCAGCTATGGCCTCGCAGCGGCGGCGAAGAACCTGCCGCTGAAGCCCGGGCAGGAGATCCTCATCCTCGCCGACCAGTTCCCCTCGAATGTCTACACCTGGCGCACCCATGCCGCCGAGACCGGCGCGCGCCTGCGCACGGTTTCCGCCAGCGGAAACGCGTCCCTGTCGGATGCGCTCCTCGCCGCCATCGGCCCGGATACCGGCCTCGTCGCCTGCCCGCAGGTGCGCTGGACAGACGGCGCCCGGATCGACCTTGTGGCCGTCGGCAGTCGCTGCCGCGAGGTGGGCGCCGCCCTCGTGCTGGACCTGACGCAGAGCTGTGGCGCGATGCGGTTCGATGCCGGCGAAGTCCAGCCGGATTTCATGGTCGCGGCGGGGTATAAATGGCTGCTCGGCCCCTATGCCACCGGCTTCCTCTATGTCGCCCCGCAGCACCGGGAAGGCCGCCCGCTGGAGCAGAACTGGATCACCCGTGCCAATTCCGGAAACTTCGCCCGCCTGATCGACTATACGGACGATTATGCGCGGGGTGCGGAGCGTTTCGACATGGGTGAACGGTCAAATTTTGCGCTGCTGCCCGCCTTCGAGGCGGCGGTGAGGCTGATCCTCGACTGGGGCGTTGCCCATGTCGAGGAAACCCTTGGCGCCCGCAACACCGCCCTGGCCGCCGAACTGGAAGCGATGGGCCTCGCCTGCCTGCCGGAAGCGGAGCGCGGGCCGCATTACCTGTCGGCCCTGCTGCCGGCCTCGGCCCCGGGCGATCTCACCGCGCGGCTCAAGGCCGAAGACATCCACGTCTCCCGCCGCGGCGACCGCCTGCGCATCACGCCCCACCTCTATACCAGCGACGCCGACATCGCCCGCTTCCTCGAAGCGCTGACGCGGCATCTCGGCTAGAGCAGCCAGCTCTCCGGATTTTCCACCGGCTCTCCGGCCGAGAGCGCCTGCATGCCCTTCACGATACGGACAATGTACCAGACCAGCGCCGCAAGGAAGAGGAGGATGCCGATCAGGATCAGGGTCAGGAAGGAAGCGATGATGCAGTAGAGCAGCATCTTCCAGAAGATGTGGATCTGGTTGACATAGTGGCTCTCCACCACCGCATCGCCCTTGCCCTTGCCGAGATAGGCCATCACCACGCCGACAATCGCCGTGATGCCGAGCACGAGGCTCGTCAGGTAGAGAAAATAGATGAGGTTGTTGTTGCCCCGGGTTCCGGGATCGACGGAAATCTGCGGCGACTCGGCCATGGATGCCTCCCTCGTCAGCCTGCCGCCGCAACGGCGGCATCCTGCCTGTCTGGGCGGGTTTCGGTTGACGCATCGTTAACCTTGCAGATTTGCCGGAGGCGGGCCACAAGAAATCATCGCACAAGCAACGCGCTGGCGCCGCCGCGCCGGACAGACAATCAAGGAGGACACCCATGGCCAATCCGCGCAAAATTGCCTACGCCGATCTCGAATCCCTCGCCGGGCAGGAGGTCGGGGTCTCCGACTGGCACACCATCGACCAGGCCCGGATCAATCTTTTTGCGGATGCCACGGGCGATCATCAGTGGATCCATGTCGATGAGGAAAAGGCCAAGCAGATGATGGGCTCCACCATCGCCCACGGCTTCCTCACCCTGTCGCTGCTGCCGATGCTGGGGTCTGAAGTCCTGCGCGTCGAGGGCACCACCCGCGGCATCAATTACGGCTCCGACAAGGTCCGCTTCACCAATATGGTGCCGGTGGGTTCCAAGGTCCGCCTCCGCCAGAAATGCCTCGCGGTCGAGCCCAAATCCGGCGGCAAGCAGATGAAGATGGAAGCCACCGTCGAAATCGAAGGCCAGGACCGCCCGGCCCTCGTCGCCGAGACAATCACCGTCCTTTACGGCTGAGGCATGGCAAAGCCCGGCCCGCCTACTCATCCCACCTTCGTCATCAAGTCAGTTGTCCGGGTTGATGATGAAACGGAGAGGGGCGTCATCCCGGAAATTGCGCAGCAATTATCCGGGAACCAGTCCTGAGATGGCCGTGTCTGCCTTGACCTTTCGGGCCTCCACTGGTTCCCGGATACGCCCTTCGGACGTTCCGGGATGACGCTGGCTTAGCGGCGGCCTTCAGGACCAACCGCCTTCCTCCCCACCTCCGTCCGCCCTATATTCACCGGGCCGAAGCCGCCTGAAGGAGCCTCCCATGCCGCAACAGACCCAGCGCAAAGTCACCCGCACCGAGCGCGAATGGCGCGAGCTGCTGACCGAGCAGGAGTATGCTGTCGGGTTCGGCGAGGGCACCGAGCGCGCCTTCACGCCCGGCAATTATCAGGACGAGAAACGCCCCGGCATCTATCACTGCAAGGGCTGCGACACGCCGCTCTGGTCGTCGGAGCACAAGTTCGATTCCGGCACCGGCTGGCCGAGCTTCTGGCAGCCGCTGGGCGAGGGGCTGATGGGCACCAAGACCGACTACAAGATCGGCGTGCCGCGCACCGAATGTCACTGCGCCACCTGCGGCATGCATATGGGCCATGTTTTCGAGGACGGGCCGCCGCCCACGGGCCTGCGCTGGTGCATAAATGGCATTGTGCTGGACTTCCGCCCCACAGCATAAGTCCGGGCTGGACAGAGGCGCCCGGCTTGTTCCAGATGTGCCGAATATCGATAAGCGGAGCCCCCGATGCGCCTCTACGCCTCTCTCGCCGGCCTGTTGGCTGCGGCAACCCTTTTGACCGGATGCACGACTTTGAAAAATGATACTGAAACAGCCACGGCCCTGACAGCGGATGTCCCGGCCGCAGATGTGCCGCCGGTGCCGGTCGCGGCGCGGATCGACCACGAGGTCACCCAGGTCGGGCGCACCCGCAATGATCCCTATCACTGGCTGAAGGACGAGAACTGGCAGGAGGTGATGCGCGAGCCCTCATTGCTGCGCGCCGACATCCGCGAATATCTCGTCGCCGAGAATGCCTATACCAAGGCCGCCCTCGAAGAGCCGACCAAGGCGCTGCGCGAGGAGCTCTTCGCCGAAATGCGCGGGCGCATCAAGGAAGACGACAGCTCCGTGCCGGCGATCGACGGGGACTGGGCCTATTACACCCGCTTTCGCCAGGGCGGCGAATACATGATCTTCGCCCGCCGGCCGTCCTCTGACCCGTTCAACGCGTCCGCGCCGGAAACGATCATCCTCGACGGTGACGAGATGGCCGCCGGGCAGGACTATTTCGCTTTCGGCGACATCGAGGTCTCCCCGGACGATGACTACGTCGCCTATGGCACCGACCTGAAGGGCAGCGAGTATTACGAAATCCGGGTGAAGAAGATCGAGACAGGCGAGGATACCGGCGTCGTGATCGAGAACGCCTATGGGCCGCTCGAATGGAGCCGGACCGGCAAGGCGATCTTCTGGGTTGCGCGCGACGCGAATGCCCGGCCTTACGCCGTCTACCAGCGCAGCCTGGAGACGGGCGAGGACACGCTGATCTATGAAGAGAAAGACCCTGGCTTCTTCGTCAACATCTCGACCAGCGAGAGCGAAGAGGTGATCTTCGTCTCGTCTGGCAGCCACACGACATCGGAAGTGCGCTGGTTCCCGGCGAATGAGCTGAACCCGACGCTGCGCCTCATTGCAGCGCGCCAGACGGATGTGGAATATTCCCCGACGCACTGGAACGGCGAATTCTACATCGCCACGAATGCCGATGGCGCGGTGGACTACAAGCTGGTTCGGGCGCCGATGGACTCCTCCACACGCGAGGCGTGGAGCGATGTGATCCCGCATCGTCCGGGCACGCTCATTCTCGGTGTCAGCGCGCAGCTCGACTATCTGACGATCATGGAGCGCGAGAACGGCCTGCCGCGCATCGTCAACCGCTCGCGCAAGGATGGCACCTCGCACACGATCAGCTTCGATGAGGCAGCCTACGATCTTGGCCTCGATTCCGGGTATGAATATCACACCCCGATCCTGCGCTTCGAATATGCTTCGCCGACAACGCCGGATCAGGTGTATGATTACGACCTGATCACGCATGAGAAGACGCTGCGCAAGACGCGCGAGATCCCCTCCGGGCACGATCCGGCCGATTATGTCGTCGAGCGTATCCTTGCGCCGTCCTGGGACGGGGCCGAGGTGCCGGTGACGATCCTGCGCCACAAGGATACGCCGGTCGACGGTTCTGCGCCGCTGCTGCTCTATGGCTATGGCTCCTATGGCATCACCATTCCGGCGGATTTCCGCACCGGGCGCCTCAGCCTGGTCGATCGTGGCTTCATCTATGCCATCGCCCATATCCGCGGCGGCATGGCGAAGGGCTATCAGTGGTATCTGGACGGCAAGCTCGAGAAAAAGACCAACACCTTCAAGGACTTCGTGGCGGCCGGCAATTACCTTGCCGAGCAGGGCTACACCTCGCGCGGACGCATCGTCGGCCATGGCGGATCGGCGGGCGGCCTGCTGGTCGGCGCGGCGGTCAATATGGACCCCGAGCTTTTCGCCGGCATCATCGGCGCGGTGCCGTTCGTGGACGTGCTGAACACGATGTCGGATGAAAGCCTGCCTCTGACCCCGCCGGAATGGCCGGAATGGGGCAATCCGCTGACGGATGAAGCCGCCTATGACACGATCCTGGCCTACAGCCCGTATGATCAGGTCACCGACCAGAACTATCCCCCGATGCTGATCACCGGCGGGGTGACCGATCCGCGCGTGACCTATTGGGAACCGGCGAAATGGGCCGCAAAGCTGCGCCATGAGGCGCCGAATGGCGGGCCTTACTTCCTGCGCATCAACCTCGATTCCGGCCATGGCGGCGCCTCGGGGCGCTGGGAGAGCCTGCGCGAGACGGCGATCGATTTTGCCTTCGCCCTCGGCGCCGTCGGCAAGGTCGAGACCCTGAAAATCTCGCGGGAAGACCGGGCGGATTGATCCATTATCTCGACTGCGAATTCAACGGCTTCTGCGGAGACCTCATCAGCCTCGCCCTGACGGGCGAGGCGGGTGAGCTCTACCTCGCAAGGCCGGAGGACGAGTTGTCGGAACTGGACCTGCACCCCTGGGTGGCGCAGCATGTCAGGCCGGTGATTTCGGCGGAAGGCGCTGTGCCGGAGCGGTGCCCGCTCGACCTTTTCGGCCCGTCGATCCAGAAGTTCCTGAAGGATGATCCGTCCCCGGTCATCATTGCCGACTGGCCCGAGGACATCGCGCATTTCATGCGCTGCCTGATCACCGGGCCGGGCATGATGGTCAGCCTGCCGGAGATACAGACGCGGCTGGTGCCGGCGGTGCGGGGGATTGCGTATCCGGACGGCGGGGTGATGCACAATGCGTTGTGGGATGCGCGGATGCTGCGGCTGGGGATGGAACTTTAGCCGACATATCAGCTTCGTCACACCCGGCGGGCGTAGCCCGTCTGGGTGCCCATCTCCAGCCACTTCCGCAGGAATATGGGGTGAGGGCAGGTGATGGGCCCTCAGATGCGCTTCGCGCATCGAGGGTGACGGAAGAACGGGGAGCAATGGAATTTGGGGGACAGGCGCATAGCTTGTCCGCCCCCTTTTTCCTGTGTTTGCGGCACATCCGGACAATCGGATTCAACCGCTTCAGGGCCGTGGCAGACTGAGCGGCATGAAACATGACACCCCGCTTTTTGCCCCGCCTCACAAGCTGCGTCCTGGCAGCGATCGCGCTTTGCGCTTCATTCGTCTCGCCTGGCTGATCGGGCGGCGCATCTCTGAAATTGCCGCGCTCCTGCAGGTGAGCCGGTCCACCGTCAGCCGCCATCTGACCCGGCACAATCTGCGCGGGCCGGGGCGGCCGGGGGAGGTGGCGCGCCTTCTGGCTGAGGTGATCGTGGACAGGGCCGCCGATCTTGTCGTCAGCGAGGAGCCGGTGACGCCCGAGCCGATGTTCGGCCTGCTGCAGAAAATTACCGGATCGATGAAGGTGATGGCGCAGCTGCCGGAACCGGCGAAGACGGAGGAGGATGGAACAACGACCACGGATGATTGGAGAATTGGAATCGAAGATGAGATCGAGCGACTGGTTGCCATGGAGCGGGCCATGGCGGAGGGAGGTGATGCGGCATCTGCTGGACGAGAGACCGCTGCCGGACTCGAAACAAAGTCTCATAAAGCGCCACCCCTTCCTGCTCGCGTGCCGCGATATGCAGGCGCCGCCGCCGGACCTTTCGCGGACGTGGCTGCTTTCGGGCGGACGTGGCGCCGGCAAGACGCGGGCGGGCGCGGAATGGGTGCGATGGGCGGTGCTGCAGGCCGGATACCGCCGGGTGGCGCTGGTGGCGCCGACCTTCTCGGATGCACGCGAGGTGATGATCGAGGGCCCGAGCGGCCTGATCTGGACGGCGCGGCACAAGGATGACGTGCCGGTCTGGCAACCCTCGCGCCACCGGCTGGAATGGAAGAATGGCGCGGTCGCCTATGCCTTTTCCGCCGAAGACCCGGACGGGCTGCGCGGGCCCGAGTTCGACCTTGCCTGGTGCGATGAGGCCGGCGCCTGGGCAAAGGGCGAGGCGGTGTGGGATAACCTCCAGCTGGCACTGAGGGTTGGCCCGCGCCCGCTGGCGATGGTGACGACCACGCCGCGGGCAACACCGCTGCTGCGCCGGCTGATGGCCGACCCTTCGGTGGTGCATACGCGGATGGCGATGGCGGAGAATGCGGCCAATCTCTCTCCCGGATTTGTCGGCTGGATGGAGGCGGCCTATGGCGGCACCCAGCTTGGCCGGCAGGAGCTGGACGGCCATATGATCGACGATCCGGCAGGCGCGATGTTCCTCCGCTCACAGATCGACGCCATGCGCGTCAGCGCCGCGCCGGTGCAACTCGACGATTGCATCGTGGCGGTGGACCCGAATGTCTCGGCCCGGCCCGGTTCGGACGCCTGCGGCATTGTGCTGGCGGGGGTGAAGGACGGGCAGGCTTATGTGATGGGGGACGCTTCTGCGCCCGGCCTTGCGCCGCTCGACTGGGCGGAGCGCGCGGCGGCGCTGGCCGAACAGGCGGGTGCCTCCTCAATCCTCGCCGAAGCGAACCAGGGCGGCGACATGGTGCGCGAAGTGCTGAGCATGACGGGCACGCGCGTGCCGGTGCGCCTTGTGCGGGCGCGGCTCGGCAAGCGCGGGCGCGCCGGGCCGGTGGCGGCGCTCTATGCGCAGGGCCGCGTCAGCCATACCGGCGTGTTCCATACGCTGGAGGACCAGATGTGCCGCTTCGGCACCCCGGAACAGGCCGGCTCGCCGGACCGGGTGGACGCGCTCGTCTGGGCGTTGTGGGCGCTGATGGTGGAGGGCCAGGGTCCGCGGGTGAGGATGCTTTAGGGAGGGCTGGCCGCGATGCCCCGGCTGCGCGGGGATGAGCGGAGATGGAGGAGGGGCAACAGATTCCAAGCGAATAGGTTGAAGTGCTTGAAACCTGAAGTCCATCGGTTAAGGTTTCCGTAACTTAACGCCGGGGGACAGTCAGCGTGCGAGTGGGTGTCGAGTATGAGGGATTCATCAGTTCCAGGGCCAGGGGCACTGAAATTGCGCGAATTCTGGCGAAGCGACTCGAAAAGGTAGGGGTTTACTGCGCCAATCATGACGTTGCCGGGCACACGGGCGCGTCGGCGCATAATGAGCTGACGACGAACCTCATCCGGACGGTGAATTTCTGCGTCGTTCTGATCGAGCCGGATTTCTACCGGTCGAAAACCGACAAGAAGCACTTCCAGTTTCTTGAACTGCAGGCGGCCTTCGATGGGGATTCGAGCAATGCGCAGGACAAGTTCAGCGCCGGGTGCTACCAGATCATACCGGTGCTTCTGTCAGAGACCCGGGAGCCGCGGGACCTCGAATTCGAAGCCGAGATCGACGAGATCGAGCGATACGGACGCATCGGGGATCTGACTTTCAGCCAGGTTGAGCGGGGCATTTACGGCCGGCTCGGCAGAATTACCGACCGTTTGCAGGTGTTCGAGTATCTTGATCCGGATTCCGTTCACCGAGCCGCCTCGATCAACGCTCTTGTCGTGAAGATTGAAGAGCGGGCCCGTCATGTGGCCGACGCAAGGATAAAGCGCGCTCAACAATATACGTTGAGTAAGATCCGACTTGACGCGAAGGCGTATGAAGCGCGGCAGAAAGAAGACGAGGCGAAGCGCAGGCAGGAGCGGGAGCCCGTAAACATGTTCGCGTCAGTCGGCGCTGCAAACGTGGCGGAGGCAGAACAGGCCGAGGCGGACATAGCGAAAGCGCCGGCTCTGCCCCCGCGCGATCCGGTGCAGGCATTCGTCGAGGACTATATCGAAAAAGCCGCCGCTGCCTGGCAGACCGGACGGGTTTCCGGGGCGGAACAGAAGCTTCTGGCCCGCAAGACCAGGGGGCGGCGCAAGGCAAAGAGCACCAAATCGGAAGGACCTTTCAACTTCGTCAGTGCACGGTTCATGGAGCTAGAGGGCGAGCTTGAGCGCGGCGGAAGCAAACGCGCCGAGGACATCTCGCGGGGGCCCCTTTCCAAATGGCTGTTCCAGACTGTATCTGGCATCATCTATCTTCAGGGCGAAGCCGGCGCCGGCAAGACCACAACGTCGGTTGCCACCGCGCTGGCCTATGCGTGGAAGTGGCGGCCGGAGGATTACGAAAGCAAGCTGGACGACTTTTCCAATGGCAAATGGATGAAGGAAGCCGAGAGCCATCTGGGGCCGGGCGCGACCTTCCATCCGATCTGTGTCAGCGTGCCTCATCTGGCCGAATATCTCGCCGACAGCGATACGGTGACGGCTTCGGAACTCGTGTCTGCCATCCATGAGTGCATGCGGTCCGAGCTACCGGACAAGGTGGCGGAGACCCATTCCGGCGTGACGGTGGAGGATTTCGAAGCCTTCCTGCACAGCCAGAATGTGGTGCTGATACTTGATGCTTTCGATGAGGTTTCCGGGGAAATCGCCGAGGCGGTGAACAATGCCGCCAAGGACCTGTTCGCCCGGATGCGAAAGGGCAGGCCGGACAGCTTTCGCCTGATCATTACCTCGCGGCCCGATGTCCTCGATATTGATCACCGGGACCTGCAGATCCGCCTGCTGGAGCTGGACTGGGCGAAGATCGAGGCGTTCATCGCCGAGTATGCCGGACAAAGCAAAGGCAAGCTGCAGCGCATCCTGAAACAGGCTTCGGTACGGTTCAATTCCGGCACCCAGGCGAGCCGGAGGATTGTCCAAAGGCCATTGTTCCTGAACGTCTTCTGCTGGCACCTCCAGAAGCGCGGCGAAGCGACCAATCTTCTGGATTTCTGCGAGAAGGTCGTCGATCACCTGACCAGTGGGCGCCCGTTCGAGCGATTGCGTGATTTTGTGGCCGAGGGCGAAGGCGACGAAGCAAGCGCGCGTGCGGCCCGCAGGATTCTGGTCGCGCTGGCTGACCTGTCGCTTCGCGATGGCACGCGGGGCGAAGTCTCCCTCGGCCGCGCCGGCAAGGTGCTGGTCAGCCGGCATGCCGATTTCGGCCTGAACGCGCTTGATGAGGATGATGCAGAGGAGATCATCCAGGAACTGGCGATCGAGACCAATCTGATGAGCGTCATCGAAAGCTCGACGACGTCAGATCCCAAGGTCAGCTTCTCGGAACAGCTTCTGTTCGGCGAGTATCTTGTCAGCGAGGCGATTGCCGGATCTGGTGAGGCCGGCCTGGTGGGGGCGGTGCGCGCGTCGGATATCCGCAGATGGGAGAATGCCTTCTCCTTTGCCGACAGCCGGCGGGTGAAGTCCGGGCTGGAGGGATTGCCGTTCGCACAAGCCTTGCTGGAACGCGCTGAGGCGTCGCTTCCCGGCAAGGTTACACCGAAATCCGATATCGCAAATGCGCTCGAATTCCTCAGGACCGGCATCAGCGTTCTGAATGAAGCGGCCGTTACCTTGACGACCGATATCCCCCCGGAAGCGCTTCTCGCGATCCGGCTGTACCGGCGCAGCAGCCCGGCCCTGGATGTGCTGACGCGCAACCGGCTGCTCAACAGCCTGATGCGGCTGGGCGTGCGCGAGAATGCCGATGAGCAGCGCAAGGCCGTCAAGATACTGTTCGATACGCTTCTGGAGCCGCGCGACTACTGGGTGCCCTGCAAGGCGCCGGGACTGCCGGACGGATACCGGATGGCCGATGGGCCGGTGCATGTGGCCGGGTTCACAGCCTTCTGCCAGGCGGAGGATCGGGGGGATCCGGAATTGTGGGACCATGTGCCGGTCGTGCCGGACGTGCTGCGCCCGGCGACCGCCATCACGGACCTGCTTGGCAATCCGGACACCGAAGCGGCAACCCAGCCGGTCTGGACGGCGCAGGCGCGCAAGCTTGGCGCGCCGGTTGTTGGCGTCACCTGGTATGAAGCGGTGGCGTATTGCCGCTGGCTGACGCGAAAACTGCGGCGCGACGGGGACATGGATGATGACGAGATCATCCGCCTGCCAACAGAAAGTGAATGGGTGGCAATCGCCCTGCTGTGCGCTGACGGGCGAACGTATCCTTTTGGAGACGAGATCACGCCGGAAAACGCCAATACCGGCGCGCTGGAATCTGAAATGAGTATCGAGGGGCCGTCCGTTGCCGGCGTGTTTCCGCCCGTCGGACCGGGCCTTTATGATTTCGGCAGCAATGTCCGCTGCTGGGTGACCGCTGAAGGGGCAGGCGGCGACGTGCCCTGGCCCTACACGCCGCGGGTCAACAAGCTGAACGGGGGGCGGCTGAAGCCGCAACTGCTCAAGGTGGGTGGCGGCTCCTGGTTCTGCCTGCAGGAAACGTCCTACCGGGCAGACGCCCAGCCGGAGAGTTTCGATGGCGCCCGAAGGCGGCGCCTGCACGGGTTCCGTGTTGTCCGCGTCCGCACATCTTCCGAAATTTCAAAGCCTGGGGTCGATATATGACGAGAGTACTGCGTTTGAACTTGAAGCCTTCACCCTCCGGTGAGATGACCGCGAGATGGTTCAACAATCCGGAGGCAGATGATGCTCAGACCAAGGACAAGAACGCCGACGGGTATCACTGGCCGGAGTATCTTCTCAATGTTGATGACCTGGTAAGGGTTTCCGCAGAGATCGACGGCTGCCTGAAAGCGCTGGTGGCGCTTGACTGGCCGGACATGTACGATCCCTCCACAAAGAAAGATCAGTATCCGAATTATAATTCAGAGCTGCTCGATCTGGCGCGGGCCGGGATGCGCCTCAAGGAGGTGCTGCTGACCGGGAACAGGGAGGATGACAGAAGCGGCCGGGTTGCGAGAGCATTTGCAGACTGGTTCGCCGAAAATGTTTCCCCGAGCAAGCCGGGAGACTGGCGGATCGAGGTCTTGTATCTGGACTACCCCACTTCAGACCCCCGCACGGTTCCCTGGGGGCTGATCTTCGAAGCCGATCCGGAAAAGCCCCTGAAAAAGCTCGACCCGACGGACCCGGTGGAGTTCGGCGGCTTCTGGGGGCAGAGATTTGGACTATCGGCACGCGGTCCCGCCGAGAGGATCGACAGGATCAAGCAAAAGCGCGACAAGGCGCTGCGCATGCTGGTGGTGTTCGAGCAGCCCGATGGCGGGCAAGGGAAGCTTGAACAGTCGGCGCTTGCGAGCGCACGCCCTTCGGAAGCGGAGCTGGATATCGCCACAGCCGAGCAGCATATCGCGGAAGACCCCAACAGCTACAGCGACCTGGTGTATGAGGCCGTCGAACAGACCGAACGCGACACATATCTCTATATGTCGCTCCGGTCGGATGTGCGCCCGAACACGCGCAATGCGATCTCGGTCCCCGACATCAAGGAACTTCGAGGCAATGAGAAGAAGGATGTGCTGATGCTGGTCGTTCTCGACGGCGATGCAGTGATCCGGGGCGACCGCGGGCTGGGCTGGCTGGAGAATCTGATGTGGCTGGGCGAGAACGGTCTGATCGCGACCGAGGTGGACGTGCACAACAAGCAGCTGAGATTTCTCGGCTGGCGGGTGCTGACCCATATTCTCGGATCGAGAAAGCCGATCCTGGAGGCCGTTCGCGAGTTTCGTGAACAGGTCTGGCCGCTGGGCCTGATCTTCGGCATCTATTGCAATCCGATCCATGTCTATGTGGATCCGCCTCCCAAAACGCTCATCAATTCCATCAGCGCTTTCCTCAAGGAGCGTCGCAATGCCCAGACATGAGACCAATCACCCGGAGCCCTATCCCGGCCTCCGGTCGTATGACGACACCGAGGCTCTCTTCTTTGCGGGCCGGGAGCAGGATATTCGCGACTGTTCCAGACTGCTGGTCGAATCCCAGGTACTTGTGCTTCACGGGCGGACGGGGTGCGGGAAGTCCAGCTTCCTTCGCGCCGGCATCAAACCGCGCGTCTCAAGACTGAAGCTGGGCCTCAACTTTTCTGAGAGTTTCGTCGTGATCCGCTCGACCGCCGAGCCGCTGCGCCGGCTTGTTCGGATCGTGCTTGGTATGACCACGGACCTTCTGGACGAGAGCAAGCCGGGATCGGATTTCGGCGCGCTGGACGAATTCGCAGACCGAGCCGAGATGGAACGAAAGCTTCGTGAATTGGGCATTGAAGACATCATGCCCAACCCGAAGCGAAAGATCAGCAAGGCCAAGGCTGCCGAGAATGTGGAAAAGGCGATCGACCTTTTCTCCCGGGATGGGCGGCGATTTGTCGATGTGCTGACCTATGTGGCCAGCAATATGCAGGAAGCCCCGATCTTCGTGATCGACCAGGGCGAAGAAGTCTTCACCATGGCCAACCGGAGCGCGAAGGAGCAGGCTCCGTCACCCGGAGAGGTCCACACCAACCAGGATATCGGGAGGAACGACGAGGCGGTTCAGTTCTTCCGCTTTCTCCACCGGTTTGCGACGCATGCGCGAAGCAGCCGGATCGTGATCTCTCTGCGGACGGAATACAAGGGTCTGTTCGATGACCGGATCACGGAAAATGGCCCGGATCAGAGGCGGATGCACCCGGGGCGCGGACTGACCGGCTATTTCCTGAAGGAACTGGGCGAGGCGGAACTTCGTCAGGCAATCCTGAGACCGACCCTGAAGGAAAGCGACGCTGACTGGCTGGAGATTGCCGATTCCCAGGAGAACAAGGCCCTGGGAAAGATCCAGGCGCCGTTCGAGGAATACAGATTCTCCATTGATGAAGATGTTGTCGAAGACCTGGTGAAGGGACTGCTCGGGGATGACATTCCCTATGGCGGCGTCCTTCCGGCGATGCAGGTCGCTTGCCTGCGCCTGTGGCGTCAGTCGAAGCTGGCCCGGCGGCGGGGCGATGGAAATCTGGTCGTGGAGAGGATGAACCTTCTCAGGCTTGGAAAGATCGGCAACCAGGTCGAAGAATACCTGCTCGAAACGATCGAGGTGGCCTGCGGGGTTCCGTATTTCCGGGGACGTATTTCGGAATCGATCGACGCCTGGATGAGCAGCCTGACGGACAAGATGGTGCGCGTCGAAGCGGACGGGCGCGCGGTGACCCGCGCCACGACGGCGGAGGAACTGCTTGCGGATCTGGCGGGTCAGCTGATGCGGTCCGATGGCGGGCAGACCAGCGATGATGTGGCCGTCAAGCGGGAAGCTGCGAAGCTGAAGCGGGCGTTTGAAGAGGTCGTGGTGACCCTGAAACACCCCTCGAACAATATTCTCAAGGATGACATGATCGGGCAGATGATCACGCTCGGCCATGACAGTCTTGCTCTGGCGCTGCGCAAATGGGCCATTCTGAACCGCCGCGACAGCATGGCGATGATGATGCGCATGGGCATGGGGGCGGTCAAACCGCCGGAGGAGCTTGAGCGCGGCGATCTGTTCCTCAAGGAGGATCCTCCGCACACGGTGAAGGTTTTCGTGCCCAGGGACTATCATTGGGATCGCCACCTGCCGCAGTTTGCAAAGTCGCGAAATCTGGGTGAGCGGCTGGGAATCGAGTTCGTCGTCGATGATGAGGCGCTTGACGCCCTGAGGGCCGGCAAGGGCGGACCCAGGAAATGGGATGACCTGTCGAAGACCTTGCGGGAAAAGGAGGAAGAGTTTGGCAGCGCGGCGCGCTACAAGGACAACAATCGCAGAATTCTGGTCGCCGCGAACTGGGGCGCGTTCCCCGGCAATGCGCCGGAAGAGCTCAAACCTGGCAAGAAAGACCCAAGAGAGGCATTCGCATCAAAGTTCAGTGACATCCTGGTCTCGAATGTGTCTGTGGGAAACCAGCTTATCGGGCCACCGGACAAGAAGATCGGAAAGCGTCGCGAAGACCTGCAGAAAGCGACAGATCCCGCCAAGCGCCAGGAAGACATTCTCAAATTGATCCGGGAGTCGTTCTGCCGTCTGCGTACGGATCAGGCAACGGTCACGGCGCTGGACCGGGCCGGCCGCGATCTGCTGGTACTGGCCGCAAAGTTTGCATGGAGCGATGATGACCCCGAGACCAGTCAGGCGAACATCGACTTCGCGGAAAGATCCGGGAATGTGCGGATCCGCAAGCAACGCAATTACGGCCCATCTGATCCCCTGATCTCGGACCTGATGATCGAGGCCGATGAGGAGGATGAAACCGGCGCGCAGTTCGTGGTTGGCAATGCCAACACCTATGCCATGGCATTGCAATGCGGTTTTGTTCCCTACTTCGGCACCAAGATGCTGTCGGAACTTGCAAAGTATGAAATGGAGCGGCGCAAGACGGAGGCGTTCCAGGCGAGAGTCTCAGGTGGCAGGAAGGATCAGGCGAAACTCTCCTACACGAATTCGAAAGTGCAGGACATCACGGGCGAGCTTCAGAATGTGGTGACTCATACGCTCTGGCAGCTGGGCATCGAGCCGACGAAATGGTCTCAGGGCCTGAACCGCGCCATGGTGCTGCGTTTCGCGTCGGTCGGCTATTTCACGGTAGAGTATGCCCGCACGAATATGCGGAGGTTCATTTCGTACATCCACGAATTCATGGGTGAAGTGATGGATCTTGAATCGGAGCTTGGAGGAAGTTCCGACAGCGGAAAAGTAGGACGCCTTACCCAGAGATCGATCAACGAGGCCATTGCCGAATGCTTTTACTTCTTCCGGTTCGACGATTATGGGCCGGAGGTTTATGACCTCGACGCCCGCCTCGCTTACTGGTCAGACCACGGAGCGTTGAACACGAAATCCGTAGCGGGTGAAATCTACAATGAACTCGTTCGCCTGCGGCAGAAGACCATCGAGAGTTTCGGGCAGACGGCGCAGGCCATCGCATGGATGCGTGTGTCTGGCGACTACAATCCGGCCACAAGCGAAAAGGTATCAAAGGCGTTCCGGATGAAAGAGCTCGCATGGAACAACTTCCGCATTTTCAACTTCTTTGATTCCGAGAGGTACATGACGCAGGCGGCAATTCTCCTGCAGGAAGAAATGGAAGATGTGTTCCAGCGGGGAAAGGGCGGGGGGAATTGACTTCTCCGCGCCCTTGCGCCAATGGGTGCCATGTCGAAACATACGAAACCAGAAACTGTCATAGAGGCGCTCGACGCGCTCTATTCCGAGGCGACCAGCGCCCTTTCCGAAGCCCTGAACTCCTTCCTGAAGGATGGAACGCCGCCGGACCTGCGCCGGCGCGATCAGGGCGCGTTCTGCTATCCGCAGTTGCGCATTGTATATGACCCGGAAGGCCCGCCGCCGCCGATTTCGCGCTCTTTCGGAAAATTTTCCGAGGCGGGTGTCTATATCACCACGATCACGCGGCCGGCCTTTTTCAGGGCCTATCTGATGGAAGTGCTGACCCCGCTGATGCGGGATTATGATGTGGAGGTTTATGTCGAGCGCTCGACCTCCGAAATTCCGTATGCCTATGTCTGGGACCCGTCCCAGGCGGCAGGGCTGGAAGAGATTGCGCCGGCCGAACTGGTGCGCTGGTTTCCCTCGCCGAAGCTGACGCTGATCGGGGATGAGGTGGCCGATGGCGAACCGTTCGAGGCCGGCGAGGAGCGCCCGCTAGCGCTGTTCGATGCGCAGCGGGTGGATTTCTCCCTGAAGCGGTTGCAGCATTATACCGGCACGCCGGTCGAGCATTTCCAGAGCTATGTGCTGTTCACGAACTATCACCGGTATGTCGATGCCTTCTGCGACTGGGCGCTGGAGCAGCTGAACGGCAAGACGCGCTATACCTCGCTCTCGGTGCCCGGAGGACTGGAGATTTCGGTGCCGGATGAGCATAGCCGGGCGGCCATCGATGCCTCGCCCTGGCGGCGCTTCCAGATGCCGGCCTATCACCTGCGCGCGGCGAGCGGGGCCGGGATCACGCTGGTCAATATCGGGGTCGGCCCGTCGAATGCCAAGACGATCACGGATCATCTGGCCGTGCTGCGCCCGCAGGTCTGGCTGATGGTGGGCCATTGCGGCGGGCTTCGCCATTCGCAGTCGATCGGCGACTATGTGCTCGCCCATGCCTATCTGCGCGAGGATCATGTGCTGGACGCGGTGCTGCCGCCCGAGATCCCGGTTCCTCCGATTGCGGAGGTTCAGGTGGCGCTGCAGGCGGCCGCGGCGTCGGTTACCGGCGACAAGGGCGAGGCGCTGAAGAAGCGGCTGCGCACCGGCACGGTGGTGACGACCGACGACCGCAACTGGGAGCTGCGCTTCACCGCGCAGGCGCGGCGGTTCAACAAGAGCCGGGCGGTGGCGATCGACATGGAGAGCGCGACGATTGCGGCGAACGGATTCCGCCTGCGGGTGCCGTATGGCACGCTGCTGTGCGTCTCCGACAAGCCGCTGCATGGCGAGATCAAGCTGCCCGGCGCGGCCAACCGCTTCTATGAGCGCGCCATCGGCGAACATATCCGTATCGGGATCGAAACACTCGAGCGCCTGAGCGAAGACGGCGGCGCCAGCCTGCACAGCCGCAAGCTGCGCGCGTTTGATGAGCCTCCGTTCCGGTGATGGCGGGCGCGGCAATCGACTGGCCCGCCCTGAAGGCGGCGGCGCTTCAGGCGCAGAGGCGGGCTTATGTGCCGTATTCGGATTACCGGGTCGGGGCGGCGCTGCTGACGGCGGGCGGCGAGATCGTGACTGGCTGCAATGTCGAGAATGCGACCTATGGGGCGACTTGCTGCGCCGAGCGCACGGCGGTGTTTTCCGCGGTGGCGGCAGGGCATACTGCGTTCCGTGCAATTGCGGTGGCGACGAACGGGCCGGACGCGGGCACGCCCTGCGGCATCTGCCGGCAGGTATTGGCAGAGTTTTCTGCCGATGGGGTGCTCGAAATCCTGTGCTTCACGGCCGAAGGGGCGGAGGCGCGCTATACGCTGGCGGAGCTGTTGCCGCATGCGTTTCGGCTGAAATAGGGCAGCCGGGCCTGCAACTGGTACAAGCGGCGACATGGGGCTTTCCTGCCGGGCGGGCTTGGCCTAAACTTTCGGGTGCAAGCAAGCCGGAGCGGGACGGATGGAGCGGGACAGGGCTGCGGGCAGCGGGGGAAATGGCGCGCCGAACTGGCGGGAGCTGTTCATTGAGCCGGACAGGTCGTCCTGGATCGTGGACCTGTCGCCGGCGCAGCAGACGGAAGTGGCGCCGCGGCGCATCGAGCTGAATTCCGACTATTATGTCAGCGTCATCCTGGAGGCGTATCATTTTCCCTTCCGCCGGCGCCTGACAACGACCTATACGCCGGTGGTCGCCTTCGAAACCAGCTGGAAGATGCCGACCTCGGAAGACGAGACAAGCCTGTCGATCACCGGGCCGGGCAATACGCCGCTGGCGGGTGCCGGGCGGGGCGGCCGTTTCGCGTCCGGCCGGAAGGTGATGTTCGGGCCGGTCTGCCTCAACGGCGTCTTCAAGCTGCGCGCGGGGCTTTATGTTTCCAAATGGAACGAGAAGACGCGCGAGGCGATTGATCTCGTCAAGCTCGGCACCGACTTGGCGGCCGGGCCGGATGTGATGATGCTGAAGCCGGTCTCCGGCCTCGCCTTCGCGATGCTGAAGAAGCTGTTCCCGGACAAGCCGTCGCCCTGTTATGCGGGGATCGACATCGAACTGCCGGAAGGGGCCGGCGCGGAACTCAGCACCGGGACATGGGCCGTTCTGCCCGAACAGATCGAGCGCCGGCAGATCACGTTCAATCCGGTGGAGCGGCGCCTTGAGACGCTGAACGGCAAGGCGCTGAAATGTCCGTATTTCGTCTATTCCATCATTGCGCATGAGCGCCATCCCGAACGGCTGAACCTGCCGGAGATCCGGGATGCGCGGATGCGTCTGCGCCGCGCGGTGAAGGAGAATCCGAAAATCGCGCCCGAGGAGCTTTCCGAACTCTACAAGGGGTATCTTCTCAGCATCAAGTTCTGTGACCGGCTGAACCGCAAGGACCGGGCCGAACTCGCCGCCGAGGCGGATGAGATGTATGCGGATATCCTGTCGATCATCGGCGCAGCGGGCGGCAGGATCGAGACGGCGACCGTCGAGAAACTGGCCGAACGCCTGGAGGCGCATCCGACACCGAAGGCGTCCTTCTCCGGAGAGCGCGGCGGGCTGGCGCGGGACGAAATAGCGGATGCAGCGTACAAGGACGCCGTTGCTGCTGTCGAGGCGGGCGCGGCGGACGGCATCGGCGCGCCCGAGATGGAAGATGTGGAGGCGCGCCTGCGCGCTGCGCTGGCCGACATCGCCCAGCTGGTGATCGAGGATGAGGAAGCCTGGGCGGAGAAGGCCATTCAGATGGCGGATCATCTGCGCCGCCGGCGGCAGTTCTCGGCGCTTTACGACTTCGTGATCCAGATCCGCGATGGCGGCGCGCATGTGCCCTGGCTTTATTATTACGGCGCATTTGCGGCCGTAGAGATGGGTGAGCTGGAGCCAGCCGAAGCGCAGCTGAACTGGCTGTTGCCGCGGGCGCGGGCTGACCTTCAGGCAGAACTGGTGAGCCGCAGCCGCGCGCTGTTGCTGTCCGATGCGCTGGGCCTGCGTGGGCGGATCTGGAAATCGCGTGCGGCGGGCCTCCAGCCGGGCGACCCTGAACTCCATCATGCCTACAGCCAGGCGCTGAACCTCTACAGCGAGGCGGAACACCTGACCTCCGAGCACAGCGTGTTCAATTCTTCGGATGCGGATTATCACCGGGTGAACATACTGGCGCTGATCCATTCGGCCGAGAAGAAGGGTCTGAAGGCGTTCGGCCGGCGCAAACGGGCGTACAGGGCGTCGCGCGGCTGGGCGGAGGAAATCCTCACCCGTCTGCAGACTGTGAACGAGCCTCCGAAGGATTATGAACTCGCCAATGGCGGCGACGCGGCGATGTTCCTCGGCGATGACACTCTGGCAGCGGAGTATTATGGCCGCTATGTGGAGGTGCACCGCGCAGAGCCGTTCCGGATGAACAATTGCCGCCGCCAGCTGGTGGAGCTCTGGGGTGTAGACCCGGCGGGGCGCGGGCGCCTGCCGGCGCTGGTGCAGCAGATGGGCATGCTGGCCGCCGGTGGCCCGCAATCGGTCAGCTATACGGCAGAGGAAGCCGAGGCGATCCTGGCGGCGGCGCAGGCCGGGGACGACCTGCTGCAGGCATCTTTCGACGGCGTATCCGGCACGCTGATCGAGGAGATTGCCGATGTGATCGAGCTGTCGCGCTCGGTGGGCCTTGTCAAACGGGCGGACGGAACGGAGGTGGGCACCGGATTCCTGATGGAAGGCGGACAGATCCATCCGGACCTGGCGGGCGAATATGTGTTCCTCACCAATGACCATGTCGTCAGCGATCATCGGACCTATGCCGGCACGGTAAGTTCCGGGGAGGCGCGGATATTCTTCGAGCGGATGAACCATAGATATCCGTGTACGGTGAAGGAAGTGTTCTGGCGCTCGCCGGTCCTGAAGCATGACTGCGCCATCCTGCGCCTCAATGACCTGCCGCCGGTCAGCCGTCCGATCGAGGTAAGCCCGGTCCTGCCGCGGCGCTGGCTGAACTCGGGCGGGTTTGATCCGCAGGCGGCGGAGCGCGCGGCATCGCGGGTGTATGTCATCGGCCACCCTCTCGGCGGCGCGATGCGCATCACGCTGGAGAAGCATTTCTTCATCGACCATGACGGGCCGGACAGCGCGGCGCAGGCTTCGCCTGATCCGGTCAATGTGCATTACCGTGCGCCAACGGAGAAGGGCAATTCCGGCAGCCCGGTGTTCGATGCACAGAGCCGGATGCTGATCGCCATCCACCACAAGGCAAGCCGTACGCCGCTGAACGGGCGCCGGCCAGCGCGCGGTGCGCCCTATCAGGCGAACCAGGGCAAATGGATATGTTCCATCATCCAGGCGGTGCGGGCGGAGAAACCTGTCAGCGGGCGCGGCGGGCCGGACGCAGTGATGCCGGATACGGACGAACCGGAGGCGGGCGGTCCGGGCGCCGCCGCGCCGCCTGGCGAAAGCCGGCCGGGCGCCTGAAGGGGAGGGGCCATGCCGTTCATTGATGCGGGGGAGGATATCCGTGCGCTCGAGAGCGTTTCGGATGAGGCGCTGGAGGCGCTGACGGTTGCCTCGGACCGGCCGCGCACCCGGCTGATGAATGTTGCGATCCTGGCGGATCTGGCGAAACAGGGCCGCACGCTAGCGGTGGTAACAAGGCCGTACACATACTATCATGAAGTGAAGGGGATCGAGATTTCCGTCACAGTGCCGGAAGGATTCGTGACAGACTTTGCCTCTATCCCCGGCCCGGCGCAGGTGCTCATCCAGCCTTTCGGGCGCCATGCGCCGGCGGCGGTGCTGCATGATTTCCTCTATGCCCTCGGCCAGCGCAAGGCGCGCGCCTTTGCCGACCGGTTGTTCCTGCATGCGATGCGCGAGAGCGGCGTGTCCTTCTTCCGGCGTTCTGTGATGTTCCGGATGGTGCGTTTCTTCGGCGGGCGCGGCTATGGCATGGAGGAAGACTGGGCGTTTGTGGAAACAGAATATGGCCGGCCCGCAGAGCCGCCATTCCCCCGGGACTCGATTGTGTGGGCCCCGAGGCGTGGGCCGAAAAAGGACGAGGGCTGACGGGCCGGGGCGCAGTTTGCGTCAGGCCAGCGCCCGGACGACGGCGTTGATCAGGATGTCCTTGCGGCGTTCCCAGTCGGGCAGGTCTTCATAGGGCACCATCAGGGGATGGGTTTTCGCCGCCGCATCCTTGACCGGCCCGTGGCGCCAGCCATCGGCGCGTTTCTGCGCGACCCATTGGTCATGCTGGGCGCGGCCATCCGAGCCGGGGTTTGCGATTGCGTGGCGGACGCTCTCGCGGGTGGACTCGTGCATCCAGGCGGGGGCGAGGTGCCATTCGGGGATATCGTCCTGGCCATGAACGGCGCCCCATTCGCGCAGGGCAGCGTGGACGGTGCGGGCGATGGCTTCGAGACGGTCGGGCGGCAGCGCGTTCATGGCGGCAAGCTTCGGGCTTTTGCGGGCGCGGAGCAAGGGGATGCCGCCGCGTCAGTGGCGGGGGACACAGGATTGTCACTGGACCGGCCGGGCCGGGGGCATTACCTCCGGGGCATGACCCAGACACGCCCGCGCCTCCTGCCTTTCGAGACTGTCCGCAACTTCCGTGATTTTGGCGGCTATGAGAGCCGCTTTGGCGGGCGGGTGAGGATGGGGCGGCTCTACCGGTCGGGCCATCATGCCGAGGCGAGCGAGGGCGAGCTGGCGGCGATGGCGGCGCTCGGCATCCATGTGCAGGCGGACCTGCGCCGGCCGGATGAGCGCGAGAAGCAGCAGAGCCGCTTCCGGGCGCCGGTGACGATCACCCATGATGGCGGGCGCGAGACCGAAGCGCCGCATATGCGCTTCCTGCAGCAGATGGAGGTCGATGCCGAGGCGGCCGATCAGTGGATGGTGGAATATTACGAAGCCGCGCCCTTCAAGGCGCACCATGTCGAGATGTTCCAGGGCTGGTTCGGCCATCTGGCCGCGCTGCCGGGGGATGCGGCAGGGCTGGTCAATTGCGCCGCTGGCAAGGACCGCACGGGCATCCTGTGTGCGCTGACGCATCATGTGCTCGGCGTGGCCGAGGCAGACCTGCGGGCCGATTATGACCTGACGAATGAGGCCGTGGATGTCGCCGGGCGGCTGCCAGAGGCGGCGGCATATTTCAATTCGATGCTGGGCCGGGAGTATCCGGCCGATGTGTTCCGCCCCTTCATGGGCGTGCACCTGCGCTATCTCGACAAGGCGTTCGCGACGATCAACGAACGCGCGGGCTCCCTGGACGGATATCTCGCCGACACGCTGAAAGTGGACGAGAAGATGCAGGCGGAAATCCGCGCGCGGCTGATCGAGGGCTAGGGCAAGCAGGGTGGATCAGGCCTTTGGTCAAGGCCTGTCCCGCGATTGCCGGCCCGGGCCTTTTTGCTAGCGGTTTCCCTCGGGGGTCGACCAGATCGTGCTGCCGACGGTGCGTTTGGTGACCGACGGCTGGTAGGGAAAATTCGGCTGATACGTCGATGTATCAAGCTTTTGTTCTCCGAACGGGCCTGTGTAGCTGATCGCAGAGCGTGTCTTGGGCGGCTCGTCCTTGAAGCGGAATTCGCGGTCGCACAGATCGACTTCATGGATGCGCTGGAGCAGCGGCGTCCGGTCACTCACCTGATCCGGGTTGCGTGCCTGTCCGAGCACAGTAACTCGGTTCAACGGCGCAGCTTCGCGCACGGCGAGGATCTCGAAGCCGGCCAGTTTCATCAGACCGGTGACGGCGCTCTTGGTGGGTACGGAATATGTGTTTGCCTCAAATACCGTTTCGGTTTCGGAGTTGATGAAGATCGCGGCGCGGTCCTCGTTCGGATAAAATGGTGTCTCGATCATCAGGAGGCCGTTATCCTTGAGGATTTTCCGGCATTCGAAGATCGAGGAGGCCGGGTTGATCATGTGATAGAAAACGCCGGCGCACAGGATGAAATCGAAGGTTCCCGGGGCGAACAGCCGGTGAAAGTCCTTTATCTGCGCCGTGGGGTGGTATTCCACTGGATGATCGAGGATTTCCCTGGCGCGGCGAAAGGTTTTTCTGTCGACAGTGTCGGTGGCCCGAACACGCGCGCCCAATGCGGCCATGCCGAAGCTGGCGAGACCGTCGGTCGCGCCGATATCGAGGACGTCCATACCTTTCAGATCGATATGCTGGATCATGTCCATGAAACCGAACAGGGTCCGGTTCGGCGGGACGCCCGGCTTAGAGCGGCCGCTGCTGGCAAAGTCACCAAAATCTATGGCGTGGAACCATTTCTCCGCCGCGAATTCGGCTTCCAGCTCTTGCATCGTGTTCATTGATCCGCGTCCCCGCTCTTCTTCCGGTGATGTCCTGTGTCCAGTGACGGATCACACTTTTCGCCATCGCGGCGCAATATTCAACCTTGAAGATTTGCCTTCGGCGCTGAAGGCCCTTCAGCTGCGGAAGGAGCGGCGGCCGAAATAGGGGTTTGGGCTGGCCGGGGATGGGGCGGCGGGGTCTTCGCCTTCGGACTCGTCGTCAGCGCCTGACAGGCTGACTGCGGGGGCATCCCAGGCTTGGCCAGCGTGTTCCGGCGTTCCTTCCTGCTCTTCCTGCGGCGCGGTGCCTCCGGCAGTGAGCAGGGCGCGGACCCAGGCGATGGCAGCCCCGGCGGTGGAGACCTCAATGTCCGGCACAGTCTTGTCGAGGCGCCGGGCGAGCTGGCGGGCCTGATGATGGGTCAGCGATTTCAGCTGGGTCTCGAAGATCTCGTCGCCGACGGCGGCCTTGATGGCGCTCACGGTCTCGACGGTCTGGCCGGCCGAGATCAGCAGTTTTTTTACGATCAGGCCGGCGGCTGCCGCCCAGTCCTTTTCGGGCACGTTGGCGAAGCCGCTCCGCGCGTCCAGCAGGGCTTGGAGGGCGCCGGCTGAACTCATGCCACCTTCTCCCGGACCTCGCCGAGCAGCTGCTCGATGATCGAGAGCGCCTCGCCCGGCCATTTGGCCTGAAGGGTGGGATCGGGGCCCAGCTCGATCGGGTTGGTGGCAAAGCCCGGCTTCATGGGGATCACGGTCCTGAACATCTGGAATTCGGTTTCGGCCGCGCCGGCCGCGTCCCGCATGGCGCCGAGTACAACCTGCTGGTGCGGCGTGCCGTCATAGCGCGTGGCGAGAACGGCCGGGAGCGTCTCGATATCCCGGTTACGCAGATTCTGCATGATGTCGCCAGTGAAGAGATCGAGGCCGAGGGTGGACATGAAGTCCGGAATGGTCGGCACGATGATGAGATGGCTGGCGGCGAGCACGGTTTCGGTCATCACCGAGATGCCGGGCGGGCAGTCGCACAGGATGACGTCGTACTGGGCCTTGAGCAGGTTGAAATCGTCGCGCAGGCGTTTGCCGACCTGGTTCTGCAGCGCCTCCATCGAATATCCCTTCGAGGTCAGCTCGAAGATCAGCTCACGCTCGGTCTTGCGCAGGCGCGGCGAGGACGGGATCAGGTCCAGCGGCAGGGGCTTGCCCTTGAAGGTGACATCGCTGGCATCGGTGATGATGAATTCCGACAGGCGGCGCTGCTCGCCGGCGAAGAAGTTCTCCAGCAGCCAGTCCGATATGGTTGCGTAATCATTGATGGCCTGGAACAGCATCTCGTCGCCATTGTGGCCGAAGATCAGCAGTGAGGCGTTGGCCTGGGTGTCGAGATCGACCACGAGCGTGCGCATGCCGGAAGCGGCAAAGGCTTCCGCGAGGCTGACGCAGGTGGTGGTTTTGCCGACACCGCCCTTGGAATTGGCGATGGAGATAACGCGGGCAGACATTCTTCTTTTCTTGTCCTGTCCTTCTGAAGCCGGGCTCATGCCAGATTTGGGGGGACAAGGCCACCTCTTTCCATGTTTTTCGCATTCAAGGCTGAATGAAAAATTTTCAATCTTTCAAAGATGAGGCACCCGGCGTGACGATTTTTCGCGTGGTCCAATCCGACCAGGGGTGCGGCGGGTCCAGATTGCTGACTGTCGGAAGGCTCCGGCAGGAAGCGAGGAACCGGAATGAAACTGCACTGGCCGTTTGCATGGGCAAGGCGAGAGGAAAAGGCGGCCTGGCCGCTGGTGGCGCTGAGCGAGCCGCGGGCGGCGAGCTGGGGCTCACGCGAGGCCGGCGCGCTGACGCGGGACGGATACCTCAAGAATGCGGTCGCCTATCGCTGCGTGCGGATGGTGGCCGAGGCGGCGGCCTCCATTCCGCTGAAGACAGCGCATGAGGGCGCAGTCCGCCTGATCCGGGCGCCGATGCCGGAGGCCTCGACCGCGAGCTTCCTGGAAGCGCTGTATACGGAGATCCTGCTGACGGGCAACGGCTTTGTCGAAGCGGTGCGCCTGCCGGGCGAGACCGATGTGGCGCTTGTCTGGGCCTGGGACGGGCGGCCTTATCCTGCCTGGCCAATGCGCAGTGATCTTTGGAGGGATGGCGGCAACTGGGCGCGCGGCCACTGGCTGAACGGGCGCGAGGGGCTGACCTCGCTGGCCGCGGTGGTGGGCGACATCTGCGCGCGCGGCGGCGTGGCGGCGGATGTCCGCGGGCTCAGCGGCGTGCTCGAAGGCTACGCGCTCGACGGGGTCCATTCGGTGCGCGCGGCGCTGGAGCCGCTGAAGGCGGCGTTCGGCTTTGAGGTGGTGGAGCGGCCGGAGGGTCTGGTGTTCCATATGGGCGATAGGGTGGCGGCAGAGCTTTCCGGCGACGCGCTCGCCGAACCGGGACCCGTGGTGATCCGGCAGCTCATGGACAAGGCGCCGGAAAGGCTGCGCCTTGCCTATATTGATCCGGACAGGGACTACCAACCGGGTGTGGCGGAGGCGCGCCGGGGCGACGGCGATGCCCGGCTGGTGGCCGACATGACATTGCCGCTCGTGCTCTCCGGCGGGCGGGCTCAGGCTGTCGCGGCGGCGCTCCTGGCCGAGGCGGCAGGTGAAGGCAGCGCGGAGGTCGGATTGCCGCTGGCCGGCCTGTCGCTGGAGCCGGGCGACCGTGTGCGGATCGATGACGGGCCGCTCTGGCGGGTGGCGGAGACGCGGGATGAAGGCGCGCGCCGGGCACTGGCGCTGGTGCGGGATACGGCAAGGCTCACGCCGGCGCGCGACGGGGGCTTGGTGCGGGCGCCAGTACCGGCACCGGTCTTCTCCGGCATCGATCTTGTCGTTATGGACGCCCCGGCTCTGCCGGGGACGGCGGAGACGGGACCGCTGGTGGCGGCCTATGCCGAGCCCTGGCCGGGCGAGGTGGCGGTGCTCGCGGGGCCGGTGGCCGATGCGGTGAGCGAGCGGGCGCGCCTGACCCGGCCGGCGGTGATCGGGCGGTTGACGGCGCCGGTGGAGGCCGGGCCGCTGGGCCGCTGGGATCGTGTCAATGTCATTGAGGTGGAAGCGCCAGGCGGCGCGTTCGCCTCGGCGGCCGAGGCGGCGGTTCTGGCGGGCGCGAACGCAGCGCTGCTCGAGACGGATAAGGGATGGGAGCTGGTGCAGTTCCGTGAGGCCGAACTGGTAGCACCGGATCGCTGGCGCCTCAGCGGCCTCTTGCGCGGGCAGGCGGGCAGCGTCGGCGCGCCGGCGGGGGTGGGCGCGAGGGTTGTGTTGCTAGACGATTCCGTCGTGCGGGCGCGGATTTCGCGTCTGGAAACCGGGCTCAGCCTGATCTGGCGGGCCGCAGGGATGGGCGAAGCGGAGGACGCAATCTTTGAGGACCGGGCGGGCCTTGCCTGGTCACCCGCCCGCCTGCCCGCACCGCCGGGGCTGGTCCGCTGGGCGCGGCGGGGGGCCGATGTGCCGGACAATTGGGACCTGCCGGACCCTGGGCGTGTTGCCGGTTTCACGCTTGAGGCCGATTCCGGCGCGGGATTCGGCCCGCTTACCGTGACGAGCTCGACGGAAGCGGCATGGCCTCCCGGCGCACTGGCGGTGCGGATCGCCGAGACCGGGCCGGATGGCCGCACCGGCAGGTGGCTTTCAATCCTTGCCGGATCACCTTACCTGTAGGCGCGGTTGGTTCACAGGAAGGAGCCCGCACTTGGCGCTCGATCCTTACAAGGTGCTCGGCGTGCCCCGCACGGCAAGCGAGGCAGAGATCAAGAAGGCTTACCGCGCCAAGGCAAAGGCGCTGCACCCTGACCTGCACCCCAATGACGCGAAAAAGTCGGATGAGTTCAAACAGGTCTCTTCCGCTTTCGACATTCTCGGCGACAAGGAAAAGCGGGCGAAATACGACCGCGGCGAGATCGATGGAGACGGCAATCCCCGCGGTTTTCCCGGCGGCAGTCCGGGCGGGGGCGAGTATCGCTGGGAAAGCCGCAGCGGCAGCCCGTTCGGGTCGCAGGGCGATCCTTTCGAGGATATCCTGGGCGGCATGTTCGGTGGCGGCCGCCGGCGCGGGCCGGGCCCCATCAAGGGCCGCGATGTCCGCTACCGCGTGGAGATCAGCTTCGAGGATGCCGTCAGCGGCGCGCGGCGCCGCATGACCATGGCCGATGGCAGCACGCTGGAGGTGAATATACCGGCCGGTATAGTCTCTGGCCAGGTGCTGCGTCTGAAGAGCCAGGGCCAGCCCTCGCCGGGTGATGGGCCGCCGGGCGATGCGCTGCTGGAAGTCGAGGTGCAACCAAGCCCATACTGGGTCCGCGAGGACCGCAATCTGCGCATGAGTGTGCCTGTTGACCTGAGAACGGCGATTCTCGGCGGCAATGTCGATGTGCGCACCCCGACCGGCACGGTGTCGCTGAAAGTGCCCCCCGGCTCGAACACCGGGGCGCAGCTGCGGCTGAAGGGCAAGGGCGTGCAGATGAGCCCGCCGGGTGACCTCTATGTCCGTCTGGAAATCATGCTGATCGACCCCAAGGATGAAGGCCTGCGCCGCTGGGCGGAAAAATCGTGATGGCGCTGCGCTAAACATCAGCCCCACTCTGTGGTAGACGTCACTCATCATACAAAAGACCCACCCCATGGTGAGGCGGGTCGGATGATGGGGATTTCCAAATGAAAACCAGATTGCTGCTTGCCACGGCCAGCGCCTTTGCGCTCGCTGGCTGCCAGACGATTCAGGGATGGATCAATCCGAAAACGGAGGAAAGCGCGCTCGTCGCGCCCATGGACGTGCAGGAGGTAGACCTTGCTACCCGTGCCGGGGCGCCGCTGTTCGACGGTATGGGTGACTTCCATCGCCGGATCACGACGTCCAGCCCTGATGCACAGAAATATTTCGATCAGGGCATGGTTCTGTCCTTCGGCTTCAACCACGCCGAAAGCATCCGCTCCTTCCGCGCTGCGCAGAAACTCGATCCGGGCTGCGCCATGTGCTATTGGGGCGAGGCGTTGGCGACAGGCCCCAATATCAATGTGACCAGCAATGGCCGGGCGGTCATGTCGATGGCGGATCGCGAAGCTGCGTACAACGCCGTCCAAAAGGCGATGTCGCTGAGACATACAGCCAGCCCATCTGAACAGGCGCTGATCGAGGCGCTGGCGACCCGTTACAGCGCCGATTTCGATGCCGAACGCGAACCGCAAGACATCGCCTGGGCCGAAGCGATGGCGGCCTATGTTGAGGCGTATCCGGAGGATGACGACGCCGCGGCCATCTATGCCGAGGCCTGGATGAATACGATGCCGTGGGATTACTGGTCATCTGACGGAGAACCGAAGCCGGAGACGGTGAAGGTGATCGAGGCGCTGGAGACGATCATCGCGCGCTCGCCGGAACACCCGCTGGCGCTGCATCTCTACATCCATGCGGTCGAGGCCTCCGACAATCCGGGCCGGGCGGAAGCTGCCGCCGACACGCTGCTGACGCTGGTGCCGGGGGCCGGCCATCTGGTGCACATGTCGGCGCATATCTTCTGGCGCGTCGGCCGGTATGACGATGCGGCGGAGGCAAACATCATGGCGGCAAAGGTGGATGAGGACTACATCGCCCAGTGCAATGCACAGGGTTTCTATCCGGCGCTCTACTATCCGCACAATATCCACTTCCTTTGGGCTGCGGCCAGCATGTCCGGCCAGAGCAAGGTGGCGCTGGAGGCGGCACAGAAGGTCGCCGACAATGTCCGTATCGAGCAGGTCGAGCAGTTCCCGACGGTCGAGTTCTTCCGGACGATTCCGGTGCTGGCGCATGTCCAGTTCGGCAAATGGGAGGAGATCCTTGCGCTGGAAGCGCCGCCCACGGACCGCGACTACTCCAAGGGCATCTGGCATTATGCGCGCGGCGTGGCCTATGCCCGGACCGGCGAGATCGCCCTTGCCGAAGCGGAGGAAGCCAGGCTGGCGGCCCTGAAGGATACCGTCGAGATCCAGTTCCTCGACACAAATGACTATCCGGCGAGCCTCCTGCTGGGCATTGCCGACGAGTTGCTGCTGGGTGAGATCGCCGGGGCTGGCGGCGACAATGCCAAGGCCGTGGCGCGTTATGAAAAGGCCGTGGCCCTGCAGGATACGCTGCCCTATACCGAGCCGCCTTTCTGGTATTATCCGACCCGCCAGTCGCTCGGCGAGGCGCTGATGCAGGCGGAACGCTATGGCGAGGCGGAGGCCGTCTACCGGCGCGACCTGAAAGACCATCCCCACAATGGCTGGTCCATGGCCGGGCTGATCGGCGCGCTCGAAGCGCAGGGCAAGGCTGATGAGGCGGGCCATCTCAGCCACCATTTCGAAAAGGCCTGGGAAAAGGCGGACATCGAGTTGCGCGGCTCCCGACTGTAGGCGGCGCAGCGTAAAGCTCCGGGCCGGAGGCGCTGAAGCGCTTGCCGGCCCGCTGGCTCGACTCGTACCTGTGCCCCGATTATTGTTCCGGCTTCGCCCGGGGCAGGAGGGGTCCATGCCGATAAGATACAGTTCCGGCCAAAGCCGGGTCTCCTGTATTTTCAGCAGGTTACGACATGTGCGCCATACCCCTTGTCAGACGCAACCTGCCATTCACTTCGTGTTCAGAGCTTGCCCGCCATATCGGGCTTCATGAAACGGACCCTCGCCATCCTTGCCCTTGCGGCTTTCGCTCTTGCTCCCGGCGCGCTTGCGCAGGGCGGGGATGCGTTTGACTGGAACAAGGGCCCGCTGGCGCAGGGCCAGACCAACCCCTGGGCCAACCAGTTTTCCCCCGGCCAGGCCCGCGAAGCCGTGCGCGAGGGCAAAACAGTGCCGCTCAGCCGCATTTTCCAGCAGCTGAAGCGCGAATATGGCGGCTACCAGCTGGGCGCAGAGCTTTACTCGCGTCAGGATGGGACCACATTCTACGAAATCGATTGGATGACCGAGGACGGCCGCAAGGCGCAGTTTACGGTAGACGCCCAGAGTGGCCGCGTGATCAATCGGCGCGGCGGCTGAGGCGAAAGCGGAATTCTGGAGAAGCGAACATGCGTATTCTGGTAGTTGAAGACGATGCAGACCTGCGCCGGCAGCTGGCCGATGTGCTTTCCCAGTCCGGCTATGCGGTGGACCTCGCCGCCGATGGCGAGGACGGCCAGTTCCTCGGCGAAACCGAGCCCTATGATGCGGTGATCCTTGATCTCGGCCTGCCGAAGATTGACGGTGTCAGCGTGCTGAAAAGCTGGCGCAAGGAGGGCAAGGCCTTCCCCGTGCTGATCCTGACGGCCCGGGACCAGTGGAGCGAGAAGGTCTCCGGCTTCGATGCCGGCGCCGACGACTATCTGACCAAGCCCTTCATCACCGAGGAATTGCTGGCCCGCCTGCGTGCCCTCCTGCGACGGGCTGCCGGCCATTCGGCGGCGACGATCGAGTGCGGCAAGCTGATGGTCGATACCCGCGCTGCGCGCGCCACGGTCAATGGCGAACCGGTGAAGCTCACCGCGCATGAATACCGCGTGCTGTCCTATCTGATGCATCATCAGGGCCGTGTCGTGCCGCGCACCGAACTGGTCGAGCATATCTATGATCAGGATTTCGACCGCGATTCGAACACCATCGAGGTCTTCATCGGACGCCTGCGCCGCAAGATCGGCCAGGACCGGATCCAGACTGAGCGGGGCCTCGGTTACCGCCTGATCGTTCCGGAGGATGAAGCGCGCGTTGCAGGCTGACGCCGAACGCGGCTAAACCCGCGTCGATGGACGAGACCGCGCCCCCAAAGAAAAGCCTGATCGACCGCTGGTCCAGCGTTTCGCTGGCGCGGCGCGTGATGATCGCGGCGGCGATCTGGGGCCTGGTGGTGCTGATCGGCGGGGCAGTGGCCCTGTCGGCCGTTTACCGCGCCCAGACACTGGCGCTGATCGAAGACGATCTCGACCAGACGCTGGTGACCCTGTCGCGGGAGCTGACGCGCGAAGATGCATTCCTCGCCGATGGCCGCGTGACCGATACAGATCGCAACTTCTTCTCCAATGATGCCCGCTTCCAGACGCAGTATTCCGGCCATTACTGGGCGGTCGTTGGCATCACGCCCGAGCGCGAGGTGGCCGGCGATTTCCGCTCGCGCAGCCTCTGGGACGAGCCGGTACCGATCACGCCGGACCTGATCGCGCGCGTCGTCGAGATGCCCGGCGTTACGCATTATACGAACTATCCGGGCCCGGCCGAGCAGGTCTCGCGCGTCGCAGCTCGCGCCATCATCGTGGAGAACCGCGCGACGCCGCTGATCCTTGTCGCGGCAGCCGACCGGACGCCGAATGACGAAGCGGCCAGCCGGTTCCGGAACATGCTGGTCATGACCATGATTGCCCTGTTCGGGGGCGTGTTCGCCGCCATGATGGTTGCCGTGCGCTATTCCCTCAACCCGCTGCGCAAGCTGGAGGCGGATGTCGCGCGCGTGCGCGGCGGCGAGGCGCAGAAACTTTCGGGCAACTATCCCGAAGAAGTCCGTCCCCTGACAGAAGAGCTGAACAAGCTGATCGAGCACAATCGTGAGGTTGTCGAGCGCGCGCGTACGCATGTCGGCAATCTTGCCCATGCCCTGAAGACACCGCTCGCAGTGCTGCGTAATGAAGCAAAGGGCGCAACCCAGCTTGACGATGTCGTGCGCCGCCAGTCCGAAGCGATGCAGACCAATGTTGAACATTATCTCAAGCGTGCCCGCATGGCGGCCCGCGCCGAGGCGATCGGCGCGCGCACTGAAATCCGCCCGGTGCTGGACGGGCTTGCCCGCCTCCTGAACCGCCTCTTCGATGCGCGCGGTATCGAAGTGACGATCGCCGGAGGCGAGGGCGGCGTTTTCCGCGGCGAACAGCAGGATTTCGAGGAGATGGCGGGCAATCTCATGGAGAACGCCTGCAAATGGGCCCGCAGCGAAGTGCGCGTCTCGATCAGCGATACGCCGGAAGCGCTGACGCTCACAGTGGAGGATGACGGACCCGGCCTGACGCCGGAGGAACGGGCCGGCGCGCTGAAGCGCGGGGTGCGACTTGATGAAACAACACCCGGCACAGGGCTGGGTCTGTCGATTGTCACGGAGCTGGCAGAGCTGCATAAGGGCAGCCTCGAACTCGGCGACGCCGCCCTTGGCGGCCTCAAGGCAACGCTCAGGTTTCCGCGGCCATGACACGACTGAACTGGATGATCCTCGGCGCCAGCCTCCTGCTGGCCATTTCAGGCTATTTCGCGATGGGCCGGCCCGGCCTGGCGGACCAGCCCATGGCTGCCCGCCAGGCAGCGCTTGCCGAAAAGATCCGCAATGATCCCGCGTCGCTGACCGGTGCCGAGATGCTCTCCCGCCTCGAACAGGCCGTCATTGACCAGCCCGCTTCGCCCGAGCCGCATTATTTCATCGGCGAGCTCCTGCGCACGCAGGGCCGCGCCGAGGATGCCGCGCGTGCTTACCAGTCGGCGCTGCGCCGGGATGAGGACTTTGTGCCGGCCTTGATCGGACTTGCCGATGTTCTTGCCTACCTCGCCGATGGGGCCATCGGTCCGCAGGCAACGCAGCTCTATGCCCGCGCTTACCAGCTTGATGAGACCCAGGTCAGCGCCGGCATGCGCGCGGCGATGGGGGCGGCCCAGGCAGGCGATCAGGAAAAGGCTGAAGCAGCGATGCGCTACATCTATTCCCGCCTCCCGGAGGACGACCCCCGCCGCGAACGCTTCCGCCCGATGATCGAAGCGATCGGACAGGAGCCGGAGTAAGCTCCAAAACAGGTCGCCCGACCGCGCTACATCTGCCGCACTCCCCAAGCGGGACGGGTCGCCCTATAACCTATGATCATGCGTGCCCGCACCCGACGCCTTTACACCTTCGGCATTGCCGCTGTCCTCATTCTGGCGGCGGCGGGCTTGGCGTATTTTGCCCTGCGCGAGAATGCGAACCTGTTCTACACGCCGGAAATCCTTGCAGAAAAAGGCCTTCCGGAAGAGGGGCGCGAGGTCAAGGTCGGCGGTTGGGTCGAGCCTGGCTCACTCAGCTATGGCGGTGACGGCACGACCATGTTTTTCACCGTGATCGACAACAGCCCCCACACGATCACGGTCAGCTTCACCGGCGTCGCGCCGGACCTGTTCCGCGAGGGGCAGGGCGTCGTCGCCACGGGCCGCTTCGGCCCGGACGGAGGATTCACCGCCCGCCAATTGCTGGCAAAGCATGACGAGAACTACCAGCCGCGCGAACTGAAACCGCTCGAGGCGGGCGGATGATCGAATTCGGCCATTTCCTGGCCTTTGCTGCATTCGGCCTGTCCTTTGCTCAGGCAGTCTTCGGCCTGCGCGGCGAGCGGCGCCTGGCCGGCCTCTCGGCCATAGCTGCCTTCGGCGTGATGGCGCTGTCCTTCCTGATCCTCGTTTATGCCTTCGTCCGCTCGGATTTCTCCGTCGCGCTGGTGGCCGCCAATTCACACACGCTGAAGCCGATGATCTACAAGATCGCCGGCACATGGGGAAACCATGAAGGCTCTATGGCGCTCTGGTGTCTGGTCACGATCGGCTTCGGCGCGGCCGCCGCAGGGCTGATGAAGACGGGCCGCGAGGCATTCGAGGCGCGCGCGCTGGGCGTACAGGGACTGCTCAGCGTTGGCTCGCTCGCCTATCTTCTGTTCGCCTCCTCGCCCTATCTGCGGCTCGACCCGGCACCGTTCCAGGGCGCGGGCCTCAACCCGCTGCTGCAAGACCCCGCTCTCGCGCTCCACCCGCCGATGCTCTACCTCGGCTATGTCGGCTACTCCTTCGTCTTTGCGCTCGCAGCCGCCGGACTGATGGAAGGGCGCATCGACCGGGCGTGGGCGAAAGAGGCGCGCATCTGGTCGCTGGCGGCCTTTGCACCACTCACTCTCGGCATCGCGCTGGGTTCCTACTGGGCCTACTACGAACTAGGCTGGGGCGGCTGGTGGTTCTGGGATCCGGTGGAGAATGCCTCGCTGATGCCCTGGCTGATCGGGGCGGCACTGCTTCACTCCGTGATCGTTACCGAAAAGCGCGAGAGCTTCGGCGCATGGACGGCGCTGCTCGCCGTGCTGGCCTTTCTGTTCTCGATCCTCGGCGCCTTCCTCGTACGCTCCGGCGTGCTGACTTCGGTGCACGCCTTCGCCGTCGACCCCCAGCGCGGCACGCTGCTGCTGCTGGGCCTCATCGCTTATGGCGGCTTTGCGCTTGGCCTGTTTGCCCTGCGCGCGCCGGCGCTCAGCGGCGGCAAGCCCTGGCAGCTTGTCAGCCGCGAAGGCGCGCTGATGGCCAACAATGTCGTGCTGATCGTCGCCACACTGACGGTCCTGCTCGGTACCCTGTTCCCGCTAATCGCCGAGGCCTTCGGCCGGACCATCTCGGTCGGCGAGCCCTATTTCAACCTCACCTTCGTGCCGATCTTTGCGTTGATCCTGATCGTCCTGCCGGTTGTGCAGGCCTGGGCCTGGGGCAAGGCAGACCTCAAAGGCTGGGCGCGCTGGGCCATCGGCGGCGCAGCGCTGACCGTCGCCTTCATGGCGCTCGGCGTCGGGCCGCTGGACATTCCCCTTGGCGCCGCATTCGGTGTGGCCATTGGTGTCTGGCTGATCTTCGGAGCTGTGTGGGAGATGAAGCGGAGGGCGGTTGTGCCCGGCCGCATCTTCCGCCTGCCGCGCCGTGTCTGGGCGATGACGCTGGCGCATCTCGGCCTCGGCCTGTTCGTCATCGGCGCGGTCGTCGAGACGAGCGGGCGCTATGAGGCGACCCTTGCGCTGCCCGTGGGCGGCTCCGGCACAGTGGCCGGCTGGCACATCACGCTCAACGATGTGCGCGCCATTGAGGGGCCCAACTGGTATGCCGACAAGGCGGAACTGACGGCCCGCAAGGGCGGCGGCAGCGCAACCCTCTTGCCGATGAAGCGCTTCTATCCGGCTGCCATGATGCCGACGACCGAGACGGCGATCCACAAGACCGGGCTCGGCGACCTGTATATCGCTCTGGGTGAGCAGCGCGAAGTGGCTGGGGAGAGCCGCTGGGTTTTCCGCGTCTACTACAACCCCTTTGTCGATGTGCTCTATCTTGGCACGATCCTTGTTGGCCTGGGCGGCCTGCTGGCCCTGTCGCCGTCGCGGCGCGAAGTTAGAGCCCCGGGCGCTTAATTTGCGTCAGCTGATGGCTGTATC
>JBKBLD010000015.1:0-65809 GCA_046296675.1 Hyphomonas sp.
GGTGCCCAGCGGCACCTGCGCGCCGACAATGCCGTGGCCGCCATAGAAGTTCTTCTCTTTCGAGAACATGTGCATCGAGCCGCCCTTGCCGCGCGAGAGGCCGCCGATCCGTCCGGTCAGCTCCGCCATCACGCCGTTGGGGTCCATGCCGCAGGCCAGCATATGGCCGTGGTCACGGTAGCCGGTGATGACCTGGTCGCCGTCCTTCAGGCAGGCCTGCATGCCGGTCACGACGGCTTCCTGCCCGATATAGAGGTGGCAGAAGCCGGCAATCTTGCCCATGCCGTAAAGCTGGCCGGCCTTTTCCTCGAAACGCCGGATGAGCAGCATCTCGCGGTAGTATTTCAGCATTTCGGCCTTTGAGGCCTTCGCGGGTGCTTTTTTTGCACCTTTCGGTTTTGTCGCCATAACGATGTGCCTCCCAGAGGCCTTTATGTCGCCGCAATTTTGCAACGACAAGTCAGAACATCGTTGTCAATTTGCAGAGCTGCGTTCCGGAGTCAGAAGGACGATCTCTCCGGGATATACAAAAGCCAGCTTATCACGCGCCAGTGCCTCGACATAATCCGGGTCCACCGAGCCCGGCGTCAGACGGCGGATGTCCACGCGCAACCGCTCGATTTCCTGTTCGATTTCAGCGAGTTCCGCCTTGCGGCTTTCCAGTTCGATCTGCGCATCCGTCCAACGGCCAAGGCCCTTGTCCCCCGCAAAAGCGTGGAAGGCAAAGTAGAGCACAAGAAGACTGAGCCCGAGGGCCTGGAGGCGTGAAACCATGCCGAATGGATGCCGCGTGTTGGTTAAGGCTTGATGACCATTAACAGGATGGCGGGATCCGGAAACGGTTCGGGGCCCCGAAAGGCCCCGATCAAAGCAGTTGAGATCGGCCGGCGGCCTCAGCGGGCATTGATGCGTGCGAGGCCGGCATACATGCCGATAGGTCCAAGTTCTTCCTCGATCCGAATCAGCTGGTTGTACTTCGCGATTCTGTCAGAGCGGCTCAGCGAGCCGGTCTTGATCTGTCCGCAATTGGTGGCGACGGCGAGGTCGGCAATCGTCGAATCCTCAGTCTCGCCGGAGCGGTGCGACATGACGGCCGTATAGCCGTGCAGGTGTGCGAGTTCGACCGCATCGAAGGTCTCCGACAGGGTGCCAATCTGGTTGACCTTTACGAGAATGGAATTGGCCGCACCCTTCTGAAGGCCGATAGCGAGCCGGTCGGGATTGGTCACGAACAGGTCGTCGCCGACCAGCTGAACCTTGTCGCCGAGCAGTTCGGTCAGCGCAACCCACCCGTCCCAGTCATCCTCGGCCATGCCGTCTTCGATCGAGAGGATCGGGTAGCGGTCGCAAAGGTCGGCCAGATATTTGCCGAACTGTTCGGATGAGAGCGACTTACCCTCGCCGGCCAGCTCATACTTGCCGTCCTTGTAGAACTCCGTGGACGCCGCATCGAGGGCGAGCGCGATGTCTTCACCCGGCTTGTAGCCGGCCTTCTCGATCGATTTCATGATGAAGCCGATGGCCTCGTCGGTCGAGGCGAGGTTCGGCGCAAAGCCGCCTTCATCGCCGACATTCGTATTGTGGCCGGCATCGTGCAGCGTCTTCTTGAGCGCATGGAACACTTCCGCGCCCATCCGCACCGCATCCGCGATGCTCTCGGCGCTGACCGGCATGATCATGAATTCCTGAATGTCGATCGGATTGTCGGCATGGGCGCCGCCATTGATGATGTTCATCATGGGTGTCGGCAGGATGCGCGCATTGGCGCCGCCGAGATAGCGGTAGAGCGGCAGCGCGCTGGTCTCGGCGGCGGCCTTGGCGACCGCCAGCGACACGCCGAGGATGGCATTGGCGCCGAGGCGGGACTTGTTGTCGGTGCCGTCGAGGTCGATCATCACCGTGTCGATCAGGCGCTGATCGGTCGCGTCGAGGCCCGCGAGCTCATTCAGGATCTCGCCATTGACCGCCTCGATCGCCTTCAGCACGCCTTTGCCATTGTACCGCGTCTTGTCGCCGTCGCGCTGCTCATGCGCCTCATAGGCCCCGGTCGAAGCGCCGGATGGAACCGCCGCGCGGCCTGTGGAGCCGTCATCCAGCGTGACATCGACCTCGACGGTGGGATTGCCCCGGCTGTCGAGAATTTCGCGGGCGTGAATATCGATGATTTCGCTCATGGAGAGGGTCCCCTTACCGGCGTGAGTCGCATAAATGAAAAGCGCCCCCTGCGAGCTGCAGGAGGCGCCGGAAGCCTTATGCCGCTGCGCTCTTCAGCGCAACCGCGGAACCTAGATTTCGTCGCTCGGCTCGAGGATCTGGCGACCACGATACATGCCCGTCTTCAGGTCGATATGGTGCGGGCGGCGAAGCTCGCCGGAGTTGGCGTCTTCGATGTAGGTGTTCATCGCCAGGCGGTCATGCGAGCGGCGCATGCGGGTGCGCGATTTCGATTTCTTACTCTTTGGGACTGCCATGGCACTCTTCCGGAATCTGGTGGGCCCCGCGCCTCACTTGGATCGCGGGAAAGGGGGCCTGTTAACGCAGCCCGGCCCTCAAGGCAAGCAAGAAACGGCAGGATTTGCAGGAGCCGCCTTTCCGCTGACACCCGCGCAAGCGTGCCCCCCCCGGGGGCAAGAACCTTCCCTGGCTCCCCGGCATCGTCATCCCGGAAAATCCGCAAGGATTTATCCGGGAACCAGCGTGGCAGGCGCCGCGTCTGCAGCTCTGGACCCCGGATCTGCCCCCGTCCGGGGCCATTCCGGGGTGACGAAAGAATGGAAAACGAGCGCCGCACGAGAGGCGCCTATCCCCCACTTTGCTCAGGGCCACCCCCAGCAACCACGACAGATCGCAGAAAAATTCAGGAATCTTATCCTACACCTCCGCAGCGGTGGTAATATCGCCCCTGTCGTCCGTGCAGGGTATGCACTGGCGGGCGGGGGCGAAAGCTCCGGCAGCGGAGACGAGCGGGTCGCAACCCTCGTTTCAACACCAACCCCAGCTTGCGGCCTGATTCCGTCTCCGCTCGCTACACAGCCTCAAAACCGGAAGGGCCCCGCCCTGTCCGGCTTTTCGTGCTGGCAGCGGCGTCCCGAAAGCCGACCCCTGAAAGGAAAATGGCCGGCCAATAAGGCCGGCCAAGGTATGCAAGAAGGACGTCAACACTTCGCCCTGGCAACTGCCTGATTGGCTCTGCGCTGACAGGTTTGGTTAATATGGGAATGAGTCTGAATGTGGGCCTTGGAGCGGCGTTGTGCGGCGTTCACACTTTGGATGAAGCCGCCTGATCGGGCTCCCCGGCCCGCGCACGGCGCCCGCCTGCCCGCCTGCCCGCTCCGGCAGGCATCCGGCGGCTCAGCCCGAGTGATCCTCTTGCGGCGGCTGCGTGAAGATCGCCTCAAGGCTGCGCAAATTCATCCCGTTTTTCAGATAGTTGGCCGGTGTCAGGTTGATTGCCTTGATGACGCCGCGCTCGACTTTCGTGCCCACGCCGCTCTCGGCCGGGACCAGGTCGAAGTCGAGAATATTGATACAGCCGGTATCCTGCTCGAAGCCTGCACTGGCCCCCAGCGGGGCGCCGATCACGTCCGCCAGAAGCATCCGGTTCACGACTTCGTGAGCGACCACCAGCGCCGTGGCCCAGTTTGGCCGCGCGAGCAGCGCCGAAACGCCCTCCCGGATGCGCACCAGCGCATCCGCGAATCGCTCGCCGCCAGGCAGGAACTCCGCCCCCTCCTTGCCCGCCTGTTCAAAGGTGAAGGTCATCACCGCCGCCAGATGCTCGGCGGAATGGAAATCCATGTACGATCCTGAGCGCAGCTCCCCGAACCGGGGATCCTCCTCCAGCGGCGGCGCATCCGGATGCTCGGCCAACACGATCTCTGCGGTCTGGCGCGTGCGCACGAGGCCCGAACAGAGCGCCAGATCAAAGTGGACCTCCGACAGGGCCGTCCCGGCTGCACGAGCCTCCTCGACGCCCCGATCCGTCAGGGTCGCCACCTTCGGGTCGCGGGCCTTGCGCACGGCAGCGGACGTGTAATCCACAAAGCCGTGGCGCATCAGGTAGATGCGCCGCCGCCCTGTCGTGCCCGGAAGAGCATTCATCCGCGCGCGACACCCCAGTCCTTTAGGATGGCCTCGGTGTGTTCGCCGAGGCCCGGCGGCCGCCCCTGAATGGCGCCCGGTGTCACGGAGAAGCGCGGCGCCGGCGCCGGCTGAACGACGCCTTCGATCTCGACGAAGGTGCCCCGGTCGGCATTGTGCTTGTAGCTCGGCGCATCCGCCATGGAGAGCACCGGCGCGTAGCAGATGTCCGTGCCTTCCATGATCGCGTTCCACTCGGCCTGGGTCTTGGTCTTGATGACCTCCATGACTTTCGCCTTCAGCTCCGGCCATTTCGACTTGTCCATCTGGGCGTCAAAGGCCGGATCGGTCAGGCCTGCCTTCTCGCGCAGGATGGCGTAGAATTGTGGCTCGATGGAGCCGATGGACACCCATTTGCCGTCCTTGGTCTCATAGGTGTCGTAGAAATGCGCGCCGCCATCGAGCAGGTTTGCCTCGCGCTCGTCGGTCCATACGCCCATGGCGCGCATGCCCCAGAACATCGCCGTCAGCGATGCCGCGCCGTCAGACATCGCGACATCGATCACCTGCCCCTTGCCGCCATTCTTGACGTTGATGATCGCGGCCAGCAGCCCCATCGCGAGGTACAGCGCGCCGCCGCCATAATCGCCGACGAGATTCAGCGGCGGGCGCGGGCGCCCGTTGCCATCGCCCATCGCATGCAGCGCGCCTGTGATGGCGATATAGTTGAGGTCATGGCCCGCCGAATGCGCCAGCGCGCCGGTCTGGCCCCAGCCGGTCATGCGGCCATAGACGAGCTTGGGATTGCGCTTCAGCGCGACATCCGGGCCAAGGCCGTTGCGTTCCATCACGCCGGGGCGGAAGCCCTCGATCAGGCCGTCTGCCTTTTCCAGCAGTTTCAGCGCGACTTCGACATCCGCCGGGTCCTTGAGATTGAGCCCGATCGACCGGCGCCCGCGCCCGACGACATCGGCGGCCCGGCCGGGCCGGCCATCGCCCGGACGATCGATTCGCACCACATCGGCGCCCATGTCCGACAGGAGCATCCCGCAGAACGGACCCGGCCCGATGCCTGCAAATTCCACAATCCTGACGCCGGCAAGCGGTCCCTGAGCCATCTGATGCCTCCCTCTGTCTCGTTCGTAATGATCGGATTAGCGGAACCTTAAGGGTGCAGCGGGCAAAAGGAAGGGGTGCCGCAGCGTCGCGCCCGGTGCATTTTCAGCCCTAAAGATGCGTCCCAGGAATGCTCGACTTCTCCTTCTACGATCCTCCGATTGAAGTCGCAGCCACCAGCCCGCGTCTGGAAATGATCGTTGCGCGCCTCAAGGCGTCGGGCCTCCGGCCTTATTCGGCCTCAGACGCACCCGACTTTTCTGCGCCCGATCCGCTGCTCGTCGACATCGAAAGCGCGCCGCGCGCCATGCTCGAACGTCTTTCGCGCGCCGCGATGATCGGCACATCCCGCCAGGTCGTCCTTCTGGATACGTCCATCCGCGCCGCTGCGCATATCGAAGGCGTCATCCATCTGCGCCAGGACCGCGACCTCGCCATCCTGAAAAGCCGCCTCGCCGCCCTCGCCCGCCGGGCCAGCCGCCAGCGCGAGGCCTCCATCCGCCGCGAGACGACGCTGGACCTCGGCGCGAAACTGCCGCCGGTCGATGTCGATGCGGTCCCGGCGCTTCTCTATCTGGGCGAGGGTTCGCCTTTCTTTCTGTCGCTGCAGAACGGTCTCACCCGGCGCGGCGTCGAGATGACCGCCGCCCTCTCCCGCCAGACGGCGCGTCAGCATCTCACAAGCAAACGCTTTGCCGCGGCGCTGATCGACATCACCGGCGCCCAGGATGACCCCGGCGGCATTCATCAGTGGATCGTGGAACAGGACGGGCTTTCCGGACTGCCGCTGATCGTCGCCGCCCGTCCGGATACGGATTTTACCGAACGCCAGCTGGGCCTCCTCAGCCATGCCGCCGCCATCATAGACCCGGCAGGTCCGGAAGCGGCGATCATTGCGGTGATCGAAACCCAGTGCCGCCGTCTGCACGCGGCAGCCCCGATGATGCCCCTGCCGGGCCTCGTCCTGAAGGTGACCGATATCGTCTCCGGCCTGTTCAGCCGCACCTTCTTCGAGGCTCACCTGCCGCGGCAGATGAAGGCCGCAACCGAGCAGGTTGAATCCCTGTCGGTTCTGGCGCTGCGCCTTGATCCGGCGGCGGCGAAATCCCGGGACATCCAGAAGGCCGCCGGTCAGACGATCCTCCGGCAGATCCGCGACACCGATTGTGCTGCCCTGATGCAGCCCGGCGTCTTTGCCATTTCGCTTCCGGCAACGCCCTATCGCGGCGGCGTGCGCCTCGCGGAGCGTATCGACGAAGCCCTCGGCGGCAGCGGTTTCGATCATCCCGGCCTTAGCTGGCGCGTCACCGAGAAGCGCAGCTATCACACGCCGCAGACATTCCTGACCGCGAGCCTCATCGGCCCCTTCGTGCGCACACGGATTGCCGCCTGACGCCTAGTTTTCCTCGCTCAGGAAACCGCCTGCCATCGGCCTGGTCCATTTGTCTTCCGGCCCGGCCGCCTTGCGGGACGGCATTGCCGCCACCGCATCCGTCGAGGCGGGTGAAACGATGCCGCAGGCCGCCTCAAGCTCGCGCAGGAAGGCTTTCGCACCCGACAGCCTCCGCTCCGGGGGCCCGCCGAGACCGGTATGCACCAGCTTCGAATCCGGGCGCAGCTTCATCTGCGCTGGCCGTGTACGGACAATCTGCATCAGCGTCTGCGGGTCCATCACTGTATCCGTGCGGAAGGTGAACACCGCGCCCTTGTCCCCGGCATCCAGCTTCGATATGCCAAGCGCCTTGCATGAGACCTTGATCGCCGTGACATCCAGGAGCTGGCGCGTCTCGTTTGGCAGCGGCCCGAACCGGTCGATCAGTTCGGCGGCAAACGCCTCGCGATCCTGCGCCGTGACAATGTCCGACAGGCGCCGGTAGAGCGACAGACGGACATTGAGATCATCGACATAATCCTCCGGGATCAGCACCGCGACGCCAAGATTGATTTGCGGCGCCCAGTCATCGGCCACATCGGCCTCATCCGTCGCCCCGGCCCGCAGCGCCTTGACGGCGTCCTCCAGCATCGACTGGTAAAGCTCGACCCCGACCTCTTTCACCTGGCCGGACTGCTGGTCTCCGAGCAGGTTGCCCGCCCCGCGCATGTCGAGGTCATGGCTCGCCAGCTGGAAGCCGGCCCCGAGCGAATCCAGCGACTGCAGCACCTTGAGGCGTTTCTCGGCGGTCTCGGTGATCACCTTGTCCTTCGGTGTGGTAAAGTACGCATACGCACGAAGCTTCGACCGCCCGACACGCCCGCGCAACTGATAGAGCTGGGCGAGGCCGAACATGTCGGCGCGGTGGATGATCAGCGTGTTGGCGCGCGGGATGTCGAGGCCGCTCTCGACAATCGTGGTGGAGAGCAGCACGTCATACTTGCCCTCATAGAACGCCGTCATGATGTCTTCCAGCTCGCCCGCCGCCATCTGTCCGTGGGCAACGATGAAGGAAACTTCCGGCACATGGGTGCTGAGGAAGGTCTCCAGCCTGTCGATATCCTGGATGCGCGGCGCCACGAAGAAGGCCTGACCGCCGCGATATTTCTCGCGCAGCAGCGCCTCGCGCAGCGTGACGGTGTCTTCTTCGGTGATGTAGGTCCGCACCGAGAGGCGGTCGACCGGCGGCGTTGCGATGATTGAAAGATCGCGGATGCCGGTCAGCGCCATCTGCAGCGTCCGCGGGATCGGCGTGGCCGACAGCGTCAGCACATGCACATCGGCTTTCAGCTCCTTCAGCCGTTCCTTGTGCTTGACGCCGAAGCGCTGTTCCTCGTCCACGATCATCAGGCCCAGGCGCTTGAATTTCATCTCCTTGGTCAGCACCGCATGCGTGCCGACCACGACATCGATACTGCCATCGGCAAGCCCGTCGCGCGTCTCCGCCGCTTCGCGTGCGCCAACAAAACGCGACAGCGGGCGCACCTTCAGCGGCCAGCCTGCAAAGCGCTCCTCGAACGTCTTGAAATGCTGGCGTGCGAGCAGCGTGGTCGGCGCGATCACGGCAACCTGCTTGCCGCTCATGGCGGCCACGAAGGCGGCGCGCAGCGCTACTTCGGTCTTGCCGAAACCGACATCGCCGCAGACGAGCCGGTCCATCGGCTTGCCGGAGGCGAGGTCTGCCAGCACATCCTCAATGGCCGACAACTGGTCGTCCGTTTCCTCATACGGGAAGCGCGCGGCGAACTCCTCATACAGCCCCTGCCCGCTCTGCACGGCGTCGGCGCGCTTCAGTTCGCGCGCCGCGGCAATCGCCATCAGCTCGGCTGCCATTTCGAGGATGCGCTTCTTCGCTTTCGCCTTGCGCGTCTGCCAGCCCGCACCGCCGAGCCGGTCGAGCTGGCCTTCAGCATCCTCCGAGCCATAGCGGCTGATCAGGTCGATATTCTCTACGGGGATGAAGATCATGTCCCCGCCGGCATATTCTAGCTGCAGGCAGTCATGCGGTGCGCCGGTCACTTCCAGCGTCTTGAGGCCGACATAGCGCCCGACCCCGTGATCGACATGCACGACGAGATCACCGGGGGTCAGCGAGGTCGCATCGGTTATGAAGCTCGCCGTCTTGCGCTTGCGGCGCGGCGCGGCAAGCCGGTCGCCCAGAACATCGGCCTCCGAGATCATCGCGATGTCCGGCAGGCTGAAGCCTTCTTCCAGCGGCACTTCGGCGACGGTGAAATCCGTCTTCCTGGCCGCGTCGAGCGAGTGAACCTGCGCAAGACCCGTCAAGCCGTGATCGCTCAGCACATTGATCAGCCGGTCTGCAGAACCGGCCGACCAGGCGGCAAACACGACCGGCCGGCCGCTGGCATAGAGCGCGCGGGCATGAGCGATCACCGTCTCGAAGATATTCTCGTCCGTGCGCAGACGTTCAGGCGCGAAATCACGCCCCCGCTGGCCGCCCATGTCGAATGTGCCGGGGGATGGCTCGGCCGGCGAGAAGCGGACCACCGGGCGCGTCGCCAGAAGGTTGTCCAGCTCGTCGAGTTCCAGATAGAGCCGCGCGGGCGGCAGCACCCGCGCCTTGCGGATATCCCCGCCGCCGGCATCGAGGCGCGCGGCGTGATAGTCCGCTGCCTGCGCCAGGCGCTCATGCGCTGCCTCACTCGCAAGATGGCCGAGACCGATCAGCGCGTCCTCTCCGGCATAGTCGAACAGCGTGTCAAGATTTGCGTGGAACAGTGCCAGCCACGACTCGACGCCCTGCCGGCGGATCGAGGCGCGCGCCGCCTCATACATCTGGTCGCCAGAGGGTGGCCCGAACACGTCAAGAAACCGGTCGCGGAAGCCGGCCAGCACCGTGTCATTGAACAGGATCTCGCTGACCGGCGCGAAGGTCACCGCCTCCGCCTTACCGGTGGAGCGCTGGGTTTCGGTGTCGAAAGTGCGCACCGTCTCCAGCACATCGCCGAAGAAATCGAGCCGGAAGGGTTCGGCTGCTGTCGGCGGGAAGATATCAATGATGCCGCCGCGCACCGCATACTCACCCTGTTCGCGCACGGTGCCGGAGCGGACATAGCCATTGAAGGCGAGGTATTCGGTGAGGTCGTTTGCTTTCACCGTTTGGCCAGCCCGGATCGAGAGCGAAGCTTTTTTCAGCGTGTCGATCGGCGCGGCGCGCTGGACGAGAGACCCGGCAGTCGTGATCACGAGCAGCGGCCCCTGCGCCTTGTCATACCGCGCAATCCTGGCAAGGCCCGCGCAGCGCCGCGCGGCCACCGCCGGGGTCGGGCTGATCCGGTCATAGGGCAGCACGTCCCAGCCCGGCAGGTCCACCTGTTCGAGCCTCGGCGCCGCGAACAGTGCCGCCCGCCGCGCCGCCTGCGCGAGGCGATCATCGCGCGCGACATAGACCCCGATCCCGCCGCGCTTTTGCAGCGCCTCGCAGAACACGATCAGGTCGGCGCCGAACGGCGCGCCGGCAAAAGCAGCGGGGCCGCTTATGGATGAAAGGACATCAGCGGGGGTCATGGCAGTCTCTTTTCCGGGCGGCCTGCCCAGTCGGGTTCAGCCGCCTCGCGGGGCGTAGCGGAAGGCGATCAGCTGGTCCAGCACCGGGCCCCGATGTTTCGCAGGGACAGCCTCCTGCCCCACCAGCCAGGCGAAGACTTCCCAGTCCGGCAGGTCGAGCAGGCGTTCGAACTCGTCGAGCCCGGCCTGATCCAGCGAATCGAGGGTCTCGTCGGCGAAACTGCCCATCAGCAGATCAAGCTCGCGGAAGCCCCGGCGCCAGGCACGGAATTTCAGCTTGCTGCGGCGGGCCTGGTCCATGGAATGCCTCGTCCTTCCCGGTGTCGCCAGAAACTCCAACACCGTTGGAGTTTTGTTGGAGGAATTTCCTGCCGCGTTGGAGGAATGGTTGGAGTTTTTCACGGCCCTTGTTCACGCGGCGGGCGCGCGGCTATCCACCTAGTTTCGCTGCCGCGGAAAGGCAATTGAAGCGCAGCAGATTGTTCGCCGCGCCGGGCCCGCCTAGACTTGCGCGTGATGCGTGACGAGCGACTCTTTCCGCTGTTTGCCGGCCTTGAGACGCTTTCCGGCGTCGGGCCGAAACTGGCCCCCCTGCTGCAGAAGCTGGTGGGCGGCAATACTGTCTGGGACCTGCTTCTCCACCTGCCAGACCGCTGGCTGGACCGGCGGGTGCGGGCCAGTTTCGAGGAAACTGCCCCCGGCGAGGTGGTCACCGTCCAGGGTGAGGTCCATGCCTATCACCAGCCTTACAATGACAAATCCCCTCACCGCGTCCAACTCGTTGATTCAACTGGGTTTCTAACCCTCGCTTTTTTCCGGGCGGATCCCCGCTGGCTGAAATCCCAGTTCCCCGTGGGCGCGATGCGCATCGTCTCAGGCCGGGTCGAGGAATATCGCGGCGAACGCCAGATCACCCATCCGGACTTCGTGATCGACCCAGCCAAGGGCGAGGCCCCGCCGCCAGTCGAGCCGATCTACCCGCTGACCGCCGGCCTCACGAACCGGCGGGTGCATGTCTGGGCCGTGCAGGCGCTGCAGCGCGTTCCGGACGATCTCGCCGAATGGGCCGACCCGCATCTCGTGGCCCAGAAAGGCTGGCCGGCCTTCAAGGCGGCGCTTGGCTGGCTGCATGATCCCCCGGCCTATGACGAGGCGGCGTTTGCGCTGGCACGCGAACGCCTCGCCTATGATGAGGCGCTGGCGCGGGAGTCCGCCTTCGCGCTTGCCCAGGCGGCGCGGCGCCAGCGGCCTGCCCCCGTCATCAAGGCCCCGCCCAGCGCCTCGAACCGGGTGATGGACGTGCTGCCCTACAAACCCACCGGCGCCCAGCTTCGGGCCATGGCAGACATCACCTCCGACCTCTCGCGCGGCTATCCGATGCGCCGGCTGCTGCAGGGCGATGTTGGCTCCGGCAAGACGCTGGTGGCGGCGCTGGCGGCCGTGGAAGCGGCTGCGTCCGGTTTCCAGGCGGCGTTCATGGCGCCCACCGAAGTCCTCGCGCGCCAGCAATTCGACACGCTGGACACGCTGCTCTCGCCGCTCGGCTACACCGTCGCGGCACTCTCGGGCCGTGACCGGGGTCATGCCCGCGAAGCGACGATGATGGGCCTTGCCGATGGGTCGATCCAGATTGCTGCGGGCACCCATGCGCTGTTCCAGGAGGCCGTCACCTTCCGCAGTCTCGGCCTCATCATTGTCGATGAACAGCACCGGTTTGGCGTCTCGGACAGGATGAAGCTCGCCGGCAAGGGGACAAGCCCGCACATGCTGGTGATGAGCGCGACGCCTATTCCGCGCACGCTGGCGCAGGCGGTACACGGCGATCTGGACGTCTCGATCCTCGACGAGAAGCCTCCGGGGCGCAAACCGGTTGAGACCCGCGCCGTGCCGGATACGCGCCTTGAGGATGTCGTCGAAGCGGTCGGGCGTGCGGTGAAGCGCGGTGAGCGGGCCTTCTGGGTCTGCCCGCGCGTGGATGCCGATGAGGATGATTCCTCGGCCGTTGCCCGCCATGCGGCGCTGGAAGACGAGCTCGGCGTGCGAGTTGGCCTTGTGCATGGCCGGATGAAACCGCCGGACAAGGATACCGCGCTGGAAGACTTCCGCACCGGCCAGACCCGTATCCTCGTCGCCACGACGGTGATCGAAGTCGGCGTCGATGTGCCCGAAGCGACCATCATGGTGATCGAGCGGGCCGAAGGTTTTGGCCTCGCCCAGCTGCACCAGCTGCGCGGGCGCGTCGGCCGCGGCGACAAGCCCTCCTTCTGCCTCCTGCTCTATCGCCCGCCACTGGGCGACACCGCGCGCGAACGGCTGGACACGCTGCGCCGCACCGAAGACGGGTTCGAGATTGCCGAAGCCGATTTCCGGCTGCGCGGCGCCGGCGACATTCTGGGGGTGAGGCAGGCGGGCCTGACAGACTATCGGGTCATCGACCTTGCCCGGCATGGCGACCTTCTGGCCACTGCCCGCAAGGATGCCGAAGCGGTGCTTGCCGCCGATCCGGAGCGCAAGGGCGAGCGCTGGCAGGCACTGCGCCTTGCCCGCGAGCTGCTGACACCGCGGGTCGTACAGGCCGCCGAGACCGGCTCGTGACGGACTACGGGGATGGGGGCGCCTCCGGCGCCTTCGGCTCTTCCGGGACAACCGGCATCAGCTCCGGCACCACGAGGCCCGCCGACAGGATGACCTTGACGCCTTCCTCAATGGTCATGTCGAGCCGCTTGATCTGGTCCTCCGGAACGTAAAGCAGGAAGCCGGATGTCGGGTTCGGGGTCGTCGGCACGAACACACCGACAAAATTCTCGCCCAGTGTCCCGCGGATGACGCCCTTGGCCGAGCCGGACACAAAGCCCACCGCCCATGTCCCCTGGCGGGGATACTGGACCATCACAACTTCGTCGAACTGGCCGGTGGCATTGTTCTGGAAGACATCGGTGATCTGCTTGAAGGCGGAGTAGACCGAGCGGACAACCGGAATGCCGAGGATGATACGGTCGCTGAGCCTGACAAAATACCGGCCGAGAAAGTTGGTTGTCACGGCCCCGAGCAGGGTGAGGAAGAGGAACAGCACGATCAGACCGAAGCCCGGCACGGCATAGTCCAGATAGGTCTGCGGCTGCAGCGCCGGCGGCAGCAGCGGAACCACGCGCCTGTCGATCTCTCCGATCAGCCAGCCGAGCAGCATGAAGGTGACGACGATCGGCAATGCGAGCAGCATCCCCGCCACAAACCGCGCCTGCAGCCAGCTGGCGAGGCCGGGCTTTTTCGGTGTCGCTACTTCGATCAGTCCGAAATCGGGCTTTTCATTCTCAGTCATGCACTGCCCCTTTGCCGCCTGCAGCTTACTCTGCGTTACCGCTTGGCGGGATCCTTCTTCCGCGCAATTGTGGCCAAGATGGGTACCGAGACCAACATAGAAAAGGCCCTAAATGACTGGGCTGCCGGGCATTATGGCGCAGACGCCACGATAACGGGTCTCCGGCGGCTTTCAGGCGGCGCAAGTCAGGAAACATGGGCCTTCGAGGTGAAAGCCGCGAGCGGCGGCGAGGCACTGATCCTGCGCCGGGCGCCGGGCGGCGCAGCTGCGGCGCGAAGCTCCGAGGCGATCACCCTGGCGATGGAGGCCGCCCTGCTTTCGGCAACCGGCCAGACGGGGGTGCGGGTGCCGGGCGTGCGCCATGTGTCGCCGCCGGGATCGCCGCTTGGCGAAGCCTTCATCATGAACCGGGTGGAAGGCGAAACCATCGGCCGGAAAATCCTGCGCGATGAGGCCTTCGCGCTGGCCCGGACTCGGCTGACCCGCGATTGCGGCGAGGCGCTTGCCCGCATTCATTCGGTCCCGCCTGGCGGCTTGCCTGAACTGCCGCGCAGCCTCGGCCGGGACCAGATCGACAAGTATGAGGCCATCTATCGCGCCTTTGACCTGCCCCGGCCCGTGTTCGAACTGGCCTTTGCCTGGCTTAAGGCGAATGAGCCCGAACCGGCCACGCCCGTGCTGGTGCATGGCGACTTCCGGCTGGGCAATCTGCTCGTCGATACTGAAGGCCTCGGCGCCGTGCTCGACTGGGAACTCGCCCATATCGGCGATCCGCGGGAGGACATCGCCTGGATCTGCGTGAATTCCTGGCGGTTCGGACAGACGGAGCACCGTGTTGGCGGGTTTGGCGACCTTGGCGAGATGCTGGACGCCTATGCCGGCGCCGGCGGCGCGCAGTATCGCCCCGCCGATATAGACTGGTGGGAAATCCTTGGCAGCCTGAAATGGGGCGTGATGTGCATGATCATGTATTCCGCCTTCAAGACCGGCGCTGACCCGAGCGTCGAGCGCGCCGCTATCGGCCGGCGCGTGTCGGAAACCGAGATCGACCTTATCAACCTGTTCGAAGGGCTGGGCCGCCATGCATGACGCACCCTCTGCGAAGGAACTGATCGAGGCGGTGAAATCCTTCATCGACAAGACCGCGATGGTGCGGCTGACCGGGCATGCTGCCTTTCATGCGCGGGTGGCATCCAATGCGCTGGCCACGGTGCTGCGCGAACTGGATCAGAGGCCGGACGCCGAAGCGGCCGAACGGGAGCGGTTGCAGGCGCTGCTGGCCTCCGCCGAACAGGAGGTTGACCTGCTGAACCGCCAGCTTTGTGAAGAAATTCGCGCCGGACGGGTTGACCTGACAACGCCGGGCCTGTTGACCCACCTAAAATCGACCACAATTGCGCAATTGTCTGTCGATCAACCGGGCTATTCGGGACTTCGGACCGCTGCCCGCTGAAACTTCGAGGTGGCGATGCGAAAGAGTATCTGGATTGCGGCGGTGGTCGCGTTACTGGCCGTGGGCGGGGCGTTTGCGTTCTGGTACATGAACCCGGCGCCGCCTCCGGAACCGGTTGCGCTGGATCCTTATGATTACACGCTTGAAGACAGCTGGCATGTGCGGCCGGATCCTGCCCCGCCGCCGGTCTGGGAAGCCGGCTGGGCCACCGATGTCGTGCTGATGTTGAGCCCCGGCGCCCGGCGGGCCCCTGACGCCCACGGCGAGGCGCTTTCCGCCATCGGCCCGGTCTATGCGCCAAAACTGCGCGGGCCGGAGTTCGATGTGGATGCCGCCGAGGCATTGCAGCGTTATCTCGACGCGGACAATAACGGCCGCGCCCTTGTGATCGCCAGCGACCGGCCGCTGCCGGCTTCGATCGTGCCCGTCATCAACAGCGATCCGATGGTCCGTGCACGGTTCGCCGGGGTCCTGCTTCTGGAAGGTCAGGAGGCGGCATTTGCCACCGGCGTGTCTCCGGGCAGCGTCTGTTCGGACAGGTTCGGCGCGGGCGAGATCTGCGCAGCCCCCCTCGAGATCCGCCGCAGCGACGGCGTCTGGATCATCGCCGGAGACGAGCCCCATGGCGGCGCCGTGATCGACGGGTTCGAGGAGTGGCTGGACTCCAGCGCGCCGAAACTCGCCGAGCCGTTGGGCGAACTCGAGGAAATCGAGATCATCGACATCCGCCGCCCCGGCCAGACGGATTAGGAGGCTTTCGCAGCCGGCTGGTTTTCCGGCGCGGCGCGGATGAAAGCCTCCAGCGCGTTGCAGCGGGCGTCGATCTCCGTGAGCCGGGGATAGGCGGCAAGGTCCACCTTGAACCGGCGCGCATTGACCATCTGCGGAACAAGCGTGATTTCGGCGATGCCCGGCGTATCTGCGAACAGGAAGGGCCGGGGCGGCAGCGCCTGGGCAATTGCCTCCAGCGCATCGAAGCCGCGCACGATCCATTCGGCATACCAGCGGGCGATCGCGGCGTCATCGGCGCCGAACTCCTTACGCAGATATGCAAGCGGGCTGAGATTGTTGAGCGGATGGATATCGCAGGCGATCGTGTCGGCAAAAGCGCGTGCCTGCAATCTCTGCCAGGGATCATCCGGGAGGAGCGCCGGGCCGGGCAGCGCCTCATCAATCCACTCGATGATCGCCATCGACTGGCCGGAAACGCGCCCGTCAACCTCTATCGACGGCACGCGCATCTGCGGGTTCACGCGCCGGTATTCATCCGTCATCTGCTCATCGGCGCCGCCAAGGATGTTGACGGGCACGAGGCTGTAATCGGCGCCCTTGAGATTGAGCGCGATGCGGAGCCGGTAGGCCGCCGAGGAACGCCAATAGTCATAAAGCCGGATCATGCGAGACTCTCCAGATCGAGAACGGCGAGCAGGGCTTCCCGGGCGATGCGGCATTCGTCCGCGAAGGCCGGGTCTGCGAGATCTGCGGGCGAGAGCCGGTCGCGATAGGTGCGCCGGACGACCGCCTGCAACTCGTCGATCACTTCGTCGTCGAGCAGCACACCGGGATGACATTCGGCAAGTTCTGCCGGGGTCATCACGACGCGCAGGCGCAGGCAAGCCGGGCCGCCGCCATTGCGCATGGACTGGCGGACATCGACGAATTCGACCCGGCCGATCGGCCCATTGCCAGACACAAGCTGTTCGCAATAACGCCGGGTGGAGTCTGTGACCTCAACTTCACTCGGCGCAACGAGTACCAGCCGGTCTTCATCCGGAAGCTGAAGAAGCTGTGAGTTGAACAGGTAGGAGCGGATCGCATCGGGGAGCGGCACATCTGCTTCAGGCACCATGACCGGTTTCAGGTCGAACAGGCCGGACGCAGCCCGGCGCAGCGCTTCGAGGGTGCCGGCGGTATCCTCGAACGCGGACTCGTGAAAGAACAGCGTGTCCAGCGCGCCGACACAGACGACGTCATTGTGGAATGCGCCCGCCTCAATTGCCCGCCTCGCCTGACGGGCGAACACGGTTCGCTCCGGATCAAGACCGTGCGCTCTGGCGACCGATTCGGACGCAAGCCGCGTTTGACGAGCCGGAAAGCCGGATCCGGTTTCACCTGCGTCTCGTCCAAATACGAACAGTTCGACGCCGCGCGCGCCATGCGTGCTGCAGAGGCGGACATGGTTGGCGGCGCCTTCATCGGAAAAGTCGGCATGACCGGGAAGTGCGCCGTGGACGGAAAATCGGTCGTCTCCCGAAAATATGGAAATGAGCGAAGCGGTTGTATCGGGATGTTCCAGGCTGCGGTGCAGCATGGTCGAAAGATTGGCCGGCGTGAAATGCAGGCGGCCATCGGCGGTGTCGGCGGAGGGCGACACTGTGGCGGCGTTGGCCGTCCACATCGAACTTGCCGAATACGCCGCCTTCAGGAGGGCCGGCGCCGAGCGGGCGGCAGCCTCGATCATCTGCACATCGCTGCCGCCGAAGCCGGCCGAGACCAGCAGGTCGAAATTCGGCCGGGGCAAGGGCGGCAGAACGCCCTGCACAAGGCCGGCGCGCGCCAGGAACCGCATCTTTTCGAGGCCCTGAATGGCCGCTTCGCGCGGATTGGACATGTTCCCGGCATTCTTCGCGCTGGCAAGGTTGCCATCCGACAGGCCGCCATAATTATGGCTCGGACCGATCAGGCCATCAAAATTGACCTCGACAGCCTCGCTCATGCGCGCGCTCCGACGATCCATGCCGCCGCCTTCAGCTGCGTGCGCCCGCCGGGGCCGGCGAGCTCACCCACGCGCGCCTCGATCGCGGCGCGTATCGGGGCCAGGTCAACGCCCTGTTCGGCAACCGCGCGGGCCAGCGGGCCGATGTCGAGCATGAAATCGGCCGTTTCCGCCGCCGAACTTCCCGGCAGGGTGATGCGCCCGTCCCAGGGGGTGATCGTGATTTCCGACCATCCGCTCTCTGACAATATCCGGCGGACATGGTCAGCGTCGCCAAAGGCGAATGGTCCCGGCGCACCAGGTTCCGGCATCTGCGGCGGAGCGGCGAGCAGCGGCATGGCGGCCTGAAGCGGCGCCAGCGCCCATTCATTCTCCGTAAGCGGGCGCCAGCAGGCAAAGCTCAGCCTGCCTCCTTTGCGCAGACCCGCGTGAATGTTGGCGAATGCGGCGACCGGATCGGCGAAGAACATCACACCGAACCGGGACACGGCAAAATCCAACGGCGCTTTCGGTTGCCACACGGCGGCGTCGGCCACGACAAACTCGACCGGCGCCCCAACTGCGGCGGCGCGGCGGCGCGCGAGATTGACCAGCGGTTCGGACACATCTACGCCGGTCACGGAAACATTGATCGCGGAAGCGGCAATTCCGAGCGATACCGCCCCGGCGCCGCAACCGATATCGAGAACTGTATTGCCTGGCTGCAGGGCAAGACCGGAAATGACGGCTTCGGCGAATGGCGCCAGCATCACATCCAGCCGGTCGGCGTCGCGCACCCATTTCTGGCCGGCCGGTCCGTTCCAGTAATCGATCTGGGCTGTGTTATCCATTCACGCCTCCCTTTTCTACTTCGGAAATCCCGGCGCTGTCATGCGCGCGGCTCGGGGCGCAAGCTGGCTGGCCTGCGGCCAAGCGCAGTAATCCGCCGCATAATAGGCACCCGGACGGAAATTTCCGGACAGGCCCGGCCCGCCGAACGGCATAGCGCCGCTCGCCCCAGCCGTCGGCCGGTTATGATTGAGAATACCGGCGCGCATGTCGCGTACAGCAAGTTCCCAGTGCGCCTCATCATCCGATATGAGTCCGCCGGACAGGCCATATCTGGTTGCATTGGCCCGCTCGATGGCAGCGTCTATAGTCCTGACACGGTAAATCTGGATGAGTGGTCCGAACAGTTCCTCGTCCGGGATGTCCGAAGCGTGTGTTACGTCGACGATGCCCGGAGAGACAAAGCCGCCGCCGCGCTCCATCTGGGCCAGGGGCCGTATCGGACGGGCGCCCCTCGACACAAGCATGTCATGGAACCTGATCGCCTGCCCTGCGGCTTCCGGCGATACGAGCGGCCCCATGAAGATATCCGGCTCATCCCAGGCGCCGATCCGGATGCCGTCGGCGCGGTCCGCGATGGCATCAATGACCGCATCGCCGAATTTGCCTTCCGGCAGGATCAGCCGGCGCGCGCAGGAACAGCGCTGCCCCGTGGTGAGGTAGGCGGACTGGGCGGCGATATCGGCGGCGGCGTCGATATCCGCCGGGTCCCAGATGATCAGGGGATTGTTGCCACCCATCTCGAGAGCAAGAATGACATCGGGCCTGCCCGCAAAATGCCGGTGGAAGAACACGCCGGTCGCGGCCGACCCTGTGAAGAGAAGGCCGTTGATCGGCGCCTCGATAAGCGCAGCGCCGGCGTCGCGGCCGCCATGAACGATGTTGACACATCCGGGCGGAAGGCCGGCCGCTGCAAATGCCTCGGCCATCAGGGCGGCGACCGAAGGCGCCAGCTCCGAGGGCTTGAAAACGCAGGTGTTGCCCGCCAGAAGCGCCGGCACGATATGGCCGTTTGGCAGGTGGCCGGGGAAATTGAAGGGTCCGAGCACGGCCATGACGCCGTGCGGCCTGTGCGTCAGCCGCGCGCTGCCGAAGGCAGCTGGCTCCTCTCGTTCGCCGGCGCGCTCCTTGAGCGCGGCGATGGACACTGCGATCTTCGCCTTCATCGTGCCGGCTTCGGCAAGGGAGTCCCACAAGGCTTTGCCCATGTCGCGGCTGATGGCTTCAGCGATGGTCTCGCTTCGCTTTCCGATTTCTGCGGCATAGGCTTCGAGAATTTCAATACGCTCGGCCAGCGGACGCCTCGACCAGCCGGGAAAAGCCTTGCGCGCCGAGGACACGGCCTCTGCGGCGTCTTCCGGCCCACCACCAGCGCCCTGCCAGCTGATCTCACCGGTCGCCGGGCAGGTCTTGGAAAAGACCGCGCCCCTGCCGGTTCGCCACTTGCCGTCGATATACACGCCGTCGCTCATTATTTACTCCGCACCCAGACCCTTGCCGGCATCCCCGGCTTCAGGTGAAGCGCTTCCAGCACATCCGGCGCGGCGACAAGGGCCGTCTCGCCGCGGCGAACAAAGCGCCCGAGCGTCACCCGGAAATCCGGCAGCCGGTTGCTGGACAGAAGACCCTGGCGCGCATCGGGGTCCGCCTCGACATCGCCGGCCTCGACGGTCACGCTCCGGCTTTCCTGAATTGTACGGATGTGCCGGCGCTGCGCGGCCACGAGCGGTCCGCCATCGAATATGTCAACGGTCCGGTCAAACTCGAACCCCTCCCATTGCAGCAGCTTGTAAGCGCCGACGCCGTCCGAATGGCAACGCCCGATCACTTCGCGCGCTTCCGGCGGCAGCAGGTCCACATAGATCGGATAGCGCGGCATCAGGTCCATGATGAACTGATTGTCTGTCGTCGCCGACAGCCGGTCTGCTTCTGCAAAATCCATACGGAAGAAATGACGCCCAAGGCATTCCCAGAAGGGCGAGACACCCTCATCGTCGACAACGCCTCGCAGCTCTGCCAGCACCTTGTCGCTGAAACGATCCGGCGCGGCAGCCATCAGCAGATAGCGCGCCTGTGCGGCCAGCCGGCCAGCCCCGCCGCCGCGATGGTCCGGTTTCAAGAACAGCGTACCGACCTCGGTAAAACCGACATACTCATTGGTCAGCACCAGGGCGTCCATATCGAAGCGGAGATTGCCGGCCGCATGACTTGCCTGGGCGAGCGTGATGATACGGTAGTTGAAGAAGGGCTGATCAATGCCGGTGCCGGCCTTGACGGCGGAGCAGCCGACGACCTTGCCGGTCGGCACATGCTCCATCATCATCAGGTACTTTCCGTACTGAAGGTTTTTCTGCCGGCTGTGAAAGGCTCGCTCCGACTTGTCGAGTCTTTCGGAGAGGATCGGCTCGTCCACGGGAAGGCTTGTAAAGCCGGGGCCGGAAAGCTCGGCCAGCTCCATCAGCGCCCCGAGATCGTCAAGGCGCGACGGGCGCATCACATAGCTGGTGCTCATCCCCCCTGCCCCATCAGGTCCCGGATGCGGCGGCCATCCAGCCGGCCATCCGCAAGCCGGTTGAGGATGAGCGCCGACAGCAGCGCACGTTCCGGAAAGCTCTCTGTAATGACGAATTCCTCATTTGAGTGGATCCGCCCGCCGCGCACGCCCAGCGTATCCACATTGGGAACGCCGGCAGCGAATATGTTGTTGCCCTCACAGACGCCGCCCGTGTCGATGAACTCAAGGTCCAGACCGATTGCCTGGCCGGTGGCATGGACAGCGTCGAACAGTGCCTGCTGCGCCGCATTGCGGGGTTTTGGCGGACGGTAGAAGCCGCCATGCAGGTGGCCATGGATGCCGTCGCGCGCGGACGCTTTTTCGAACAGGCGCTGCACCTGCGCGGTTGCCCAGGCAGACGCTTCCGCATCGGGCGCGCGCGCACCGAAACGGACGACCGCGAGGTCTGGCACGATATTGACCGGGCTTCCGCCCTCAATGGCGCCGACATTGAAGGTCACGCCGTCCCGCTTGCCGTTCAACGCTTCCAGAGCGACGACCAGCTCGGCCGCTGCTTCGATGGCGCTGCGCCCCTCTTCCTTGGCCCGGCCGGCATGTGCGGCGCGGCCATGCAGGACAATGTCGAAGACGGCCGAGCCCTTGCGCCCGCCCGACATGGCACCCGTTTCCATCGCCGGCTCGTAGGTCATGCCGATATGCGCCCCGGAGCGCGCAGCGGCCGTCAGCGCACCGGCGCTGGCAAAGTTCCCGATCTCTTCGTCCGGTGTGATCACGATCCGGTAGCCGAGCCGGTCACGCAACGGACCTGCCTCAAATGTTCTCAGCGCCTCCAGCATCAGGCTGAGACCGCCCTTCATGTCAGCCATGCCGGGGCCGTTGATCTGGCCATTGTCGAGGTCGCGGATCGCTTCGAAGGTGCCCGGCGGGAAGACGGTGTCATAATGGCCGGACATGACGACCTGAACAGGCGCATCGGGACGGGCGGCCACTTCCACAATCGGACCGGTGTGGATTTCGGTCACCTTGCCATCAGCGCCGACCGAGTCGAAGCCCGGCCCGTCGACAAGCCGGATATCGGCATCCAGCGCGGAGAAAGCGTCCGCCAGTATTGGCGCGAGGGTCTTGAGGCCGGCAATATTGTGGCTGCCGGTATTGATCGCGGCCCAGGTTCTTGTGCGCGCCACCATGTCACCGGCAGCGGCGGCAAGACGTTCGCGGGCCGCCTCATCGTCACGGGAAAGTATGCTGAGTTCGTTCATGTCCCTTGGTTTCACAGCTGAGCGCGGGCGGCAAGCCCGCGCCCTTTCCCGGCGAAAACAAAAACGGCCCGGCTTGATGCCGGGCCGTTCCGTTAGTGAAGTGACCTCGTCTTACTGGACGATGATCGTGACTTCCGAGCGGCGGTTCAGAGGCTCGCGAACGCCGTCGCGGGTCTCTCTGGCCAGCTGGGTCTGACCTTTACCATCGCGGCTGATCAGGTTCGAGCCGATCCCGCGCTGGGTCAGGGCGTTTGCAACCACGTCTGCGCGGCGAACCGAGAGACGCATGTTGTAGTCCGCATTACCCGACGTATCGGTGTGACCAACGATAGCCACCGAACCCGGCGTACAGCCATCGACCGAACGGATGTTTGCCACAGCCTGATCGATAACCGCAGAAGCCTGGCTCGTCAGATCCGAGCTGTCCCACTCGAAGTAGACCACGAACTCCTGGCTGAGCGCGGAGCACTGCTGGGCCAGCGGAGGCGTTGTCTCTTCCGGCGGAGGCGGCGGCGGAGGCGGCGGGGGCGGAGGCGGCGGCGGCGGCGGCGGAGGCGGCGGAGGCGGCGGCGGAGGCGGCGGAGGCGCGCCGAAGGAATAACGCACGCCGAGGGTCGCCGTGTGGTCCTGATAGTTCACGGTGTAAGGCATACCGCCGTGCTTGCCATCGAAGTCCAGATCATCAACCCAGAAATACTTGTAGCCGAGATCAACCGTAACTCGCTCAGTCAGCTTCATACCGACCCCAAGGAGGCCCTGATAGGCCACGCCGGTCGACGTATCAGCAAAGCCATTGAGGGCATTCGTGACATCGCCAGCAGTAACGACGCGATTGGAAGCTTTCGCCTTCACGCGCGCACCACCAATACCGAGACCGATGTAAGGCTGAACCTGGCCGCCTTTATTGAAGTCATACAGACCGTTGATCATCAGGTCCGTGACCCCGACATGACCGGTCGGTTGCACAATGGAGCCCGGCAGGGTGCCAGCAATCGTCCGTGTTACATCGATTTGCTCAGCACGGTGACCAAGAACGCCTTCAAGACGCAGACCAGTGTCAAAAGCGTAGCCGAGGCCCAGAGCACCACCGACGTTTTTGGAAACGCTCGAGTCGCCGGTCATCTTGCCGATCACATCGGCTGTACCATCATGGTCCACGGTGCCGTCGAAGCTGTACTGAACGTCGCCGCGGGCATACCAGCCGTCCTGGGCGTGGGCCGTGGCGCCGACAGACGCCAAAGCGGCCGCGGCAGTCGCGCACAATAGAGTTTTCTTCATACTCAATCCCCTTATGTGTGCCGAATGACGGGATTGTCCTCGGCCGCAGGTTCATACGGTCTGAGCCGCATGCTTTGGTGTTAAACGTTTTTTCCCCCGTCTGCGAGCATTTTTCCTTGGTTGATGCTCGATTCCGGTGGAAATTCTTGCCTAGCGAGACCCTTTTGCAACAGGTTTGCCGATGAGGTCAAACCACAGTTTGTTTACGCTTTCCGCTCGACCGGACTGTGAACGCACACAACCGGAAAAGGTTCCTGAAAGGGGGCAAAAAATTCGCGACCGGGAGCCCTCGCCGGCGCAGTGCCGGAACCTGCAGATTCCCAGCATCCCAACGGCGATGGTAAACAGGAAACGCGGCAAATCAGGATGGGGAAGATGGTACCGCCTCCCCGGCTTGAACGGGGGACCTCTAGATCCACAATCTAGCGCTCTAACCAACTGAGCTAAGGCGGCAGCCTTTCGGGCGACATACAGTCACCCGGGATGTGTTTCAAGCGGTCCGTAGCCGCTCCGGAGCGACGACAGCGCCGCAAAAGTATCAGATTTTCACGACCTGATCGAATTCCAGATCGACCGGTGTGCCGCGTCCGAAGATCGATACGGTCACCTTCAGGCGGCCATGCGCCTCATCGATTTCCTCGACAGCGCCCTCGAAGCCCTGGAACGGGCCGTCATTGACCTGGACCTGCTCACCGATCTCGAAGCTGATCTTGGGACGCGGACGTTCAGCGGAAACATCCGCCGATTTGCCCAGAATGCGGTCAACTTCGCGCTGGCGCACCGGCAGCGGTTTCTTGCCGCCTTCGGCACCAAGGAAACCCGAAACTTTCGGCGTATCCTTCACGAGGTGATAGATATCGTCGGTCAGCTGCGCCTTCATCAGGACATAGCCCGGGAAGAAGCGCTTCTCGACCGTCTTCTTCTTGCCGCGCGCAACCTCGACGACCTCTTCGGTCGGCACTTCGATCTCCTCGATCAGGTGCAGGAGGCCCTTGCGCTCGGCCTGCTCACGGATCGTGGCGGCCACCTTCTTCTCGAAGTTGGAATAAGCGTGGACGATATACCACTTGGCTTCAGACATGGGGCCGACGCGCTCCGGAGAAACAGGACTGGCCGCAGGCACTTCAGGCGCCGCGGACGAAATTCACGAACAGGGTTATGACCGTATCAGTGAGGAAAAGGAAGATTGCGATCAGGATCGACATGATGAGCACGAAGATCGTCGCCTGGATGGTCTCCTGGCGCGACGTCCATGTCACCTTGTTGCCCTCTGCGCGCACCTGGCGGGCAAAGGTCAGCGGCCCGATGCGCTTCTTCTTTTCCTTCTGGTCCTTATCGGCCATGTCACCACTCACTTGAAAGGCGGGCGATTAGCCCGTTTGGACGCCCGCGTCCACGGCAAATATGCATGGAATCCGCCGTAAAGGCGTCAGTCCCATGCGGATGTGAGACAGATGAGGGAGTGATACAAGCCCTCGCCTGCCTTCATATCACGCGTTCTGCGGTTTGCCGAACGGACGCGGCGGCAGGCCGGGCACGTCCACTTCCACGGCAAACAGGCTTCCCGACAGCGGCCGCGCGTCCAGCTGCGGGAAGCTGAGCCCCGTCCGGGCGGTCGTGATGAACAGGGTGCGCATGTCCTTGCCGCCGATCGCGCAGCCGGTGGGCAGCGGCGCGGCAAGGATGATGGTCTTGTCGATCGTGCCGTCGGGCGTAAAGCGGACAACCCGGGACGCGCCATGCAGGCAGGTCCAGAGCCCGCCCTCGCTGTCGACGGCGGACCCACAGGGCAGGCCGCCAAGCTCATGCGTGAAGGCGAAGGTGCGCCGCCCCGAGAGGGCGCCGGTCTGCGGATCGACATCGAAGGCAAGGATTTCGGCCTCAGCCGAATCACAGGTGTAGAAGGTCCGCCCATCGGGGGAAAACTGCATGGTCCGCGTGATCAGGACCGACGGCAGGCGCAACTGCGACACCGACCGGTCCGGCCCGTAGCGGTAGTAGACACCGCTCGGCTCGCGCTCGGCATCATCCATGGTCCCGAACCAGAAAGCGCCGTCCGGCGCGACCCCGCCATCGCTGGTGCGGTTGCCTGGAGGCTCGTCTTGCAGCGTGCAGAGGCGTTCATAGGCTTCGTTGGCAGGGTCGAAGAATCCAATCTCGCGATCCGCCGCCATCAGGAGGTGGCCATCATAAAGCGCCAGGCTGCTGGCCTTGACCGGCAGGTCATAGCGCCGTGTGTTGCCGGTTCTCGGATTGTAGCGGTGCAGTTTCGCGCGGCGCACATCAACCCACCAGAGAAACCCCTCCGTCGGGCTCCACAGTGGTGCCTCGCCCTGCAGGCATCCGGTCGGGGCAACACATTCTGGGGACAACATCATGGCTGGCGGACCATCTCTGTAACCGTTCGGGGCGGCTTAATCCTGACCGAGAAGTCCTGCAAGATCAGCGAGTTCGAACAACCCGTCCTGCAAGGCTCCGGTGGCGGAAATTTCGTCAACCTCGACGCCGAGCGCGTCAAAGGCCAGACCATAGGCTTCGAGCAGCGGATCGTCAGCTACCAGCAGGACTTCATCGCCCGGATCGTAGTGAACGGCAACGTCCCCGCCGATCAGCAGGCCGGTGAGCGCAGCGGCCTTGTGGGCGGGGCTGAGCCGACCGGTCTGGACTGCGGCTTCGACGGCAAAGACAGGCGGGCGATTCTCGGTGTCGAGGGCGGCTTCAACCCATTCCCGGAAGACGTCGGCGCTGAATGTCTGCGCCGGGGCGCCGGGCCGCAGGGCGAGGCTGCCGGCGGCCAGCAGCAGGTCGCGCAATTCGATCACCATTCCGGTGGCCATGCGCGTGATGCGGCCGTGCTCAAGCCTGACATGGCGGGTGTGGCGCCCGGCGATGCAGACAATGCCGTGATCGTCCTCCAGCCCGGCGAGGATCGCCTCGGCGCCGCAGGACAGGTCGGGCGGCGATGCCTGCCCGGCCCAGGGGACAATATGCAGCCCCTCGACGGTCAGAAGCGCGCCCGCGATGGCCGGCAGCGTAACCGGAAGGGTCAGCGGCGGGACAGTCCGGGACAATTCGGGACAGCTGAGAGACAGGATGCCGATCTCGCCGGACGCAATGACCGGCACCTCGGGCCAGGCCCCCAGCCACTCGGCCAGATGATACCTCGTCCGTGCGGCAAACTCGGCAGGCTCCGGCCGGCGGGGCTCGTTCATCACCGCGGAGGAGAGAATCTCTCCCGCATCATCGAACGCCCAGGCCGACAGCCGGGCACCAGACCAATCAACGCCGATCAGCGCGAGCGTTTCGTTCATCTCACCTGTTCACCTGTGTGCCGGTCTCCCGCTCCATACCCCTCTGGGCCAGCGACTGCGCGCATGCAAGCAGCAAGATGCCCTCTTGCCCTTGCCGGGCAGCGCAGCAACCGTAAACACGGCGTCACGAATTCGGGAGCCCCGCCAATGTCCAGTCCGGTTACCAGCCCGCAGGAAGCTGCTGAAGGCCTCAAGACCCTGATCGACATCATGGCGCGGCTGCGGACGCCGGTGAGCGGCTGTCCATGGGATCTGGAACAGACCTTTGCCACCATCGCGCCCTATACGATTGAAGAGGCCTATGAAGTCGCTGACGCCATCGAGCGGGGCGATCTGGCGGATCTGCGCGAGGAGCTGGGCGACCTGCTGTTCCAGGTGATCTTTCACAGCCGGATGGCGGAGGAGGCCGGCGCCTTCGCGCTGGCGGATGTCGTGAATGCGATCAATGACAAGATGATTCGCCGCCACCCGCATGTCTTCGAGGCGGCCGACGGGCGCGATGCGGACGGGCAGACAGCCGCATGGGAAGAGATGAAGGCGGCCGAACGCGCCGCAAAGGGGAAGGCTGCCAGGGCAGCGAGCGCCCTCGACGGCGTGGCCCTTTCCCTGCCTTCCCTGCTGCGCGCCGAGAAGCTGCAGAAGCGCGCCGCACGCACCGGTTTTGACTGGACTGAGGCCCCGCCGATCTTCGACAAGCTCACCGAAGAGGTCGAGGAAGTGAAGGAAGCCATGGCGAGCGGGGACGCCGATGCCATCGAGGACGAGATCGGCGACCTGCTGTTCGTGGCGGCCAATCTCGCGCGGCGCCTGTCAGTTGATCCGGAGCAGGCACTGCGGCGGGCAAATGCCAAGTTCGAGCGGCGCTTCCGGGCGATGGAGGCGGCTGCTATTGCGGACGGCGTGGATTTCGCCTCGCTGAGCCTCGATGAGCAGGAGGCTTACTGGCAGGCGGTGAAGAAGACGGAGCGGGCCTGACCCGGCACCTTTCGCTTCATTCGTCGCCCCTGACAACGGCCTTGGAGCGCGACGAAGTCAGTCGCGACTGGACGGCATGGCCGCTCAGGAACCGAGCGAAACACCCACCTCCAATTCCGGAAACTCTCCGCGGAACTGGCCGAGGCGTTCGGGGGAGAGGCGGACGGTGAGGGCGGCGGCTCCGTCGTCCCGCTGGGTCTCGCCCATGACTTCGCCGTTCTGGTGGAGCCAGGCGCGGGCCTTGCCGTCAGCCGGTCCGAGCGTGAGGTGAATTTCCGTCCGGCCCCGGAGGAGTGCCCGCTCGATCAGCGCCAGCAGCCCGTCGATGCCCTCCCCGGTCAGCGCCGAGACCGCTGCTGCCGGTGGGCTGTCAGCCGACGCCGCGAGCGCCACCATTGAGTCCCTGCGCTCCGGCGGCAGGGCGTCGATCTTGTTCCATGCCTCGACCATCGGCGGCAGCGGCAGGCCGGACTCGCTCTCCAGCCGTTCCAGCACCTTCATCACATCATCGGCCTGATCGAGATCGGACGCACTGGCCCGGTCACGGACATGGATCAGGATATCCGCCTGCAGCGATTCCTCCAGTGTGGCCTGGAAGCTGTCGATCAGGTGGGTGGGCAGGTCGGTGATGAAGCCGACCGTGTCGATGAGCGCGGCTTCGCCGAGCGTCGGCAGGTCGATGCGCCGGATGGTTGGGTCCAGTGTTGCGAAGGGCATGTCCTTGGCCAGCACATCCGCGCCGGTCAGCCGGTTGAACAGGGTCGACTTGCCGGCATTGGTATAGCCGACGAGGGCGATCACCGGCTTGCCGCTCCGCCGCCGTCCGGCGCGCTGCACGGCGCGCGTGCGCTTCACCTCGTCGAGATCGCGCCGCAGGCGGAGGATCTTGTCGTCCAGCATCCGCCGGTCTGCTTCGAGCTGGCTTTCGCCGGGGCCAGAAAGGAAGCCGCCGCCGCCGCGCTGGCGCTCCAGGTGGGTCCATGTCCGCACAAGGCGAGAGCGCTCATACAGGAGACGCGCAAGCTCGACCTGCAGCCGCCCCTCTTTCGTCCGGGCCCGGAGGCCGAAGATTTCAAGGATCAGCCCGGTCCGGTCGATGACCTTCACGCCGAGGCGTTTTTCGAGATTGCGCTGCTGGACCGGCGTCAGAGCGCCGTCGATGACCGCCAGCGTGCAGGCCTGTGCCTCGATATCTTCCGCCATCCTGTCCAGCAGTCCGCCGGAAAGGAGGTAGGAGGAGTTCACGGCCCGGACATGATCAGGACGGATGAAGCCCAGCTGGCAGCCGAGCGCCTCCACAAGACCTGCGGTTTCCGACAATCGGTCCGGACCCGGCCTGTCCCTTGGCGTGAACCAGGGGATAACGACGCCGGCGATCTCCGGCGCAGGAAGGCGATCGATCAGTTTTTCGCTCAATCGGGATCAGTCTCCGTCCAATTCCTCGTCAAAGAGCTGGACGGGCGCGCTCGGCGCGATGGTGGATATGGCGTGCTTGTAGACGAGCTGCGGCGGGCGCCCGTCGCCCCGGAGCAGGACGCAAAAATTGTCAAACCATGTGACAACACCCTGAAGTTTTACGCCATTCACGAGGAAGACGGTCAGCGGGGTGCGCGATTTTCTGACAGCGTTGAGGAATGTGTCCTGGAGGTTCTGCTTCTTGTCGGCGGACATCAGTTTATCTTTCTTGTTTTCGTTATCATATCCTGCGCAGCTAAGGGGCTTGCCTGCCCGGTGCAAGACTGTTCTCCCTTTACCCCCGCCAGAAGCTCAGGGAAAGAGCCGGAAGCACGGTCAGAATCTCGACCCTGCCCAAAAGCATGGCAAGGATCAGCAGGACCTGCCCCTGTGGGCCGATCCCATTGGCCGACTCACTCATCAGCCCGCCGGAACTCGTCAGCGCCCCGATCGAGAGGCGGACCGCATCCTCAAACGGTGATCCGAGGAAGGAAAATCCGGCCATCACAAGGAAAACCGCGAGCACATAGCCGATGAAATACACCCAGACGCCGATGACGCTGCGCTCGTCCAGTTCCCGGTCGCGGAAGCGGAAGCTGAGCACCGAGCGGCGATAGCCAAGCTGGCGGAACTCCTGCCCGGCCCGCTGGCCGAGGACGATGAAGCGGGCAATCTTGATGCCGCCGGCGGCCGACAGGGCCGATCCGCCGATCAGGCAGGGCAGAACCTGGATCGTGATCGGGATGGCGGCATCACGGGCCCCTTCGGTCAGTGGAAGCCCGGAGGTGGACAGGGCCGAAACCGACCAGGCCAGACTGTCGCCGAACGCCAGGCCCAGTGGCAGCAGGGCCAGCGCAAACAGGAGGGCCAGGCCCAGGAACACGGACGTTTCCGGGTCCAGCAACATCGACTTCATCGCCCCGATACGCAGCGGCAACCAGACCGCAAGCCCCAGCGCGCCAAGCGCCAGACCGACGGACATGACCAGTTGCGCCGCGATGCCCCTTGGCATGGCAAGGTCTGCATCCGGAAGGACCAGGCCGGTGGAGATGGCGCTGATTGCATTCGCCAGGGCCCGCGCTGGCGGCATGCCGGATACCAGCAGGAGAAGCAGGACAAAACTGACGCAGATCGCGATCATCGTGCCGGCAGCGATGTAGATGCGCGGCATGGCGTCGAAATAGCTCGACTCCGGAACGGTGAAGAGGACCGTCCGGTGCACACCCGGGCCGCCGAGATTGATCGCGGCAAAGACGCCCGCCGCCATCACCACCGCAGCATAGGTGCCGAGAAGGTGGAGGATGGCGCGCCAGTAGATCAGGCTCTCCGGCCAGGTATTTGCGGGAAAGCTGAGCATAGAATGCCCGGTCGTGGTCAGGCAGGAGGCGGCCTCGAAGACGGCCGCTATGACGGAATCATTGCCGACACCGAACACGAAGGGCATGGCCGCCGCAAACGGCGACAGGAGCCACCAGAGCAGGACGACCGCCAGCGCATCCGACGGCCGGGCGGGACGCGCGGGTTTCGGCGTCAGCAGAAGCAGGCTTGAGGCAAAGACAGAGATGCCAAGCGCGGTTGCGCCAAAGGAGACGAGCTGCGGTCTGTCCCCCAGCATCAGCGCAACGAGCGCCGCCGAGGCCGCGCAGCCCGCCAGGATCAGCATCAGGAGAGCCAGTACGCGGACGACGGACGAATAGTTCATCATCAGAAGTAATCCGGATTGACCCGGAAGAATTTCTCGACACTGCGCACCATTTCGGCCTCATAGAAGAGGATGAGATGGTCTTCGGGGCGGACGATGACATCTTCGCCCGCCATCAGGACCTGGCCGTCGCGGATGACGGCTGCGGCGGTGGCGCCTTCGGGCAGGTCATCATAGCCGAGCGGCTTGCCGATCAGGGATGAGCTTTCCAGCGTCACACCCTCGGCAACCTCTGCCATGCCGTCTTCGAGCGATTGCAGGCCGAGGATACGCCCCCGGCGGATACGCAGGAGGATCTGGGAGACGGTCAGCGCCCGCGGATCGAGGACGGTATCGACGCGCATGTCGGAGGCGAGACTGGCGAGTTCCGGTGAATTGATGAGGGCAAGGGCGTGGCGCGCCCCGGCACGCTTGGCGAGGTTCGAGATCAGGAGGTTTGACTTGTCGTCGTCCGTGATGGCGATGACAAAGTCCGCCCGGTTGACCCCGCCTTCAGCGAGAATATCCGGGTTCAGACCATCGCCGTGAATGACAATCGAGCGCTTGACCTCGGCCACCGCCTTGTTGGCGCGCGCAGCGTCGCGTTCGATCATCCGTACGCGGATATGGCTCTCGCGCTCCAGCATCTTGGCCACATGCAGGCCGACATTGCCACCGCCGACGATCAGAACATGGTCGAGCCGGCGCTGGTCCGCGCTGAAGATCGAGGTGAGGCGGCTCGCATGTGCGTCCAGTACAGCTACATAGGCCCGGTCGCCGGGCTTGAGCACATCCTTGCCGCGGGGCGCATGGATGGACTCGCCTCGGCCGATACCGATGATGCGGGCGGACAGGTCCGGGAACAGACCTTTCATCTGATCGACGGCCATGTCGATCAGCGGGCTGTCAGCATGCAGTTCGAAGCCCAAAAGCTTGACCATGCCGCCCGCAAAACTCGCGCTGAGGATGGTGCCGGGCGTGCGGAAGCGTTGCAGGATCGCATCGCCGACCTCTGCCTCCGGCGAGATGACCATATCGATCGGCAGGCCTTCGCGGGAGAAGATATTCTTCCAGGCCGGCTCCAGATAGGACCGGTCGCGCACGCGCGCGATCTTGAACGGGACCGAGAAGACCGTGTGGGCGATCTGGCAGATCACCATGTTTATTTCATCATAGTGCGTGACCGCGATAATCATTTCGCAATCGGCAGCGCGGGCGCGCTTCAGTACATCGGGATGCGCCGCATGGCCGACAACGCCGCGCACATCGAGCTCAATCGAGACCTGATCGACGAGGTCCGGATTCTCGTCGATGATGGTGATCTCATGCTTTTCTCGGGCAAGGCGCCGGGCAATGCCCTGGCCTACCCGCCCTGCGCCGCAGATCAGAACATGCATTGTAACAAGCCTTCAGCGTCTGGCTCAGGAATCCTGACGAACGCCTGTTGATATCCCCAAAGCCTTTAATTTTCTATGCAGCGCCGACCGCTCCATCCCGATGAATTCGGCCGTCCGCGAGATATTGCCGTTAAAGCGGGTGATCTGGAGGGTAAGATATTCCCTCTCGAACTGCTCACGCGCATCGCGCAGAGAGAGGCCGACAAGCTCGGCAGAGCCCGCCTTGGTGGCCGGCGACGGGCCGCGCCCCTGGTCGCGCGGCAGTTCATCGACGCTGATCGGGCGGGTTACATCGGCGGGCGACAGGATCAGGATACGTTCCACCAGATTGCGCAGCTGGCGGATGTTGCCCGGCCATTCCATTGACTGCAACACAGCCAGCGCCTCCGGCGAGAAGCTGCGCCAGGTCAGGCCGGATGTCTCCGCGATGCGCTCGCAGAAATAGTTGGCGAGATCGACAATGTCGTCCCGGCGCTCTGACAGTGACGGCACTCTCAGGGGCACGACATTGAGCCGGTAAAACAGATCTTCGCGGAAATTGCCTGCCTCGATCTCGGCCTTCAGGTCCTTCGTCGTTGCCGCCATCACGCGCACATCGACACTGACATCCGAACGCCCGCCGACGCGCTGGAAGCGCTGTTCCGTCAGGACCCGGAGGATCTTGTTCTGAGTGCCGACCGGCATGTCCGCAACTTCGTCAAGCAGCAGCGTGCCAGTATGAGCGCGCTCGAACAGGCCGACGCGGACTGTGCGGCTGTTGGAGTCCTCCTCGCCGAAGAGGGCGACTTCCATCTGGTCCGGCGCGATCGTTGCCGAATTGACGACCACGAACGGCCCGGTCGAGCGCACCGAATTCTTGTGGATAAGACGCGCCGCCAGTTCCTTGCCGACGCCGGCCGGGCCCGAGATCAGCACGCGGGAATTCGTCGGCGCCACCTTGTCCAGCGACGCGCGCAGGGCCGCGGCGGCCTGGCTGTTGCCGATCCAGCGCTCTTCGTCGCCCGCGCGGTTGCGCAGCGCAGCGTTCTCATAGCGCAGCGCGGCCGACTCGATTGCCCGCTCGACCACCAGCATCAGCCGGTCCGTCTTGATCGGCTTTTCGATAAAGTCGAACGCGCCGCGGCGGATGGCGGCAATCGCCGTTTCGATATTCCCATGCCCGCTGATGACAATGACTGGCAGGATCGGGTCGATCGACTTCAGATATTTCAGCACCGACAGGCCGTCCATGCCGCTGCCCTGAAGCCAGACATCGAGGATCACCAGGCGCGGCGTGCGCGAGCGCACCTCGTCCAGCGCGCGTTCCGCCGTCTCGGCCGTACGCACGGAATAACCCTCATCGCCAAGAACACCCGCCATCAGTTCACGGATGTCGGGCTCATCATCTACTACCAGGATGTCGAGTCCCATATTGACCACTCCTCTACAAACTCAAAGGGTGCGGCACGCGGCCTTCGCCGCCCGCACCGTCATCAGCGGATGCTTCATCAGCCTGCATCGCCAGTGCACCATTTTCCGGGAGCAGGACACGGACCCGCGCGCCGCTCAGGCCGTCGGGCCGGCTCTGAAGCGCAATCGAGCCGCCATGATCGACGATGATGCGATTGACGATGGCAAGGCCGAGGCCGGTGCCCTTCTCGCGCGTCGTCACATAGGGCTCAAGCAGCCGGTTGCGAACTTCCACCGGGAAGCCCGGCCCGTTGTCTTCTATGACGATCTCCAGCCCGCGATAATCACGGCGCAGAAGCACACGGATATGTCCGGATACGTCGTTTCCCTCAGGCTGGCCCTCAATGGCTTCCGCCGCATTCTTCAGAAGGTTGCCGAACGCCTGCCCCAGAAGTCGCTCATCGCCGAGGAACGGCGCTTCTTCCAGTTCGGATTCGATTTCAATCTCGATTTCCGGCGAAACGACGCTTTGCGAAAAGACAGCCCCCTGAAGCAGGGCGCGCATATCGAAGGGCGCAACGCTGGGTTTCGGCATCCGGGCAAAGGACGAAAACTCCTCCACCATGCGCGCGATGTCGTCCACCTTCCGCAGAATCGTGTCGGTGCAGCGCTCGAACACTCCGTCCGTATCGTCGATTTTCGGCCCATAACGCCGCTTCAGACGCTCCGTGGACAGCATGATCGGTGTCAACGGATTGCGGATTTCATGGGCAATGCGCCGCGCCACATCGCGCCAGGCCAGCTGGCGCTGCGCAGTGACAAGCCGCGTCGTATCGTCAAAGGTCAGCACGCAGCCACCGTCCGCCTCAGGCGCTGTCTTGAGGCGGATGTTGCGCGTCTCGCCGCCGCGATTGAGATCAAGCGTCGCATCGACCGGGGCGCCGCGCTCCAGCGTATCGCGCACATGCCGCTCGAATTCCGGTGCCACATCGGACAGCAGCGCGCCCTCCTCTATTGCGTCAAGGCTCAGAAGCTCGACACAGGAGCGGTTGGCGAGCGTGATCCGGCCATCCGGGCCGACGCGCATGACACCAGCGCCGAGTTCGGCGAGCAAAGTCTCGACAAATCGCCGCCGGTCCTCCTCCTCATTCCGGGCACGGACGAGCGCCTCGCGCTGGCTGGCCAGCTGTTCGGTCATGGCGTTGAAGGAATTGCCCAGCGCATGGAGTTCATCCACAGGCCCCGGCACCGGTACGCGCACGCTAAGATCGCCGTCGCGCACCGCATGCGCCGCCGAGGCGAGCCGCCCGATCGGCCCGGTGACCCGCCCCGCCGCTTCAAGGCCGAGACGGCCCGCCAGCAGGAGGACAAGGCCGGCGATCTGGGCGTAACCGATGACGAAAATCGTCTGCAGCCGCCCGCCGCTGCGCTTGGCGGCGTAATAGTCCTCAAGCGCCGCTTCCGCCTCGCGCAGCGAGCGCGCGGCGTTACGGTCGAACACCTTCACCGCATAGACATAGCCATCGAGCGGCGCGGAAATCCGGATCAGCGCGGTCGCAAGACCCCTGCCTTCATACAGCGTCGTTGCCACCGCCCCTTCGTCCGCCTCGGTATAGGCGGACTTCGGCGGCAGCAGCAGGATCGGATCCTGCACGCTGGCCTCGGCAATCAGTTCAACCCCGTCTGCGCCGAGAATGGCAATTGTCAGGAATTCCCGGATCGCAAGCTCCGTACGCAGACCGTCGAAAAAAGCTGCCGAGGCATAGTCATAAATTGCGCCATCCGTTTCGTCAGCATCCGGCGCCGTCGCGAGACTGCGGTCCACCTGGCGGGCAAAATTCTCGATATCGAGCGCGGCGAGGCGCATGTCGGAGTCGAAAGTGGACTGGAAATTCTCGACATAGGTACGGAAGATTTCCGCATTCTGCTCCATCAGATTGTCGACCCGCTCGCCGATCCAGCGGTCAAGGCCGCGATTGATGTACGCGCCCATGAAGATGGCGACGACCATCGCCGGGATCAGCGCAGAGAAGCCGAACAGCAGAACGAACCGCCGGGCGAGCTTTCCCGTGCCATCGGCCCGCCCGCCGCGGATATTCAGGTATTCGCGCGTCACGATGATCGCGAGCACGGTCAGCAGGAGGAAGTTCAGGCCCAGCAGCCAGGGCGTTGCGCCGGCGGTCGGATCGTCCGGAGCTACCCCGGAGATTGCAATAAAGGTCGCAAACACCGCGACGAGCGCCGCGATGATGAAGAGCCCCTCGAACAGAGCCCAGCTTGCCTTGTTGGCTGGGGAATTAACTGTGGTCGACACTCATATCCGGCTTGTTCAGGGCCCCCGCCCCGTTGCATTTGGGACACATATTAAGTGTCCCTGCCGCAACAGTGGTGCACTAAAGCCACAGATTCAGGTCGCGTCAATCAGTCTTCTGCAATGCCGAGCGCATTGATCTTGGCCCGCAATGTGTTGCGGTTCATGCCCAGAAGCTGGGCTGCCCGCACTTTGTTGCCGGAGGTGACTGACAGGGCGAGGCGGATCAGCGGGCGCTCCACCCGGCTGACAACCGACTCATAGACATCGGAGCTGTCCCCCTCGCCGCCGGAGACAAGATCGCCCATGACATAGCGGTGCAGCAGCGCTTCAATCTCCGCCTCGAAGCCGAGGCTGGAGCCGGTCTGCTCTGCCACGCCCATGCGCATCTCGCGCTCGACATCCATAACGGTGATGATTGTATCGGAACTCAGCACGGCGAGACGCAGGACAAGGTTCTCGAGCTCGCGGACATTGCCTGGCCAGTCATAGGCAGCCATCAGGTCCAGCGCCGATTTGTCGAAGGTGCGCGCCGCAAGGCCCTGGCGCTGGGCCCGGATCAGGAAGGCGCGGGCCAGTTCGGGGATGTCTTCCTTGCGCTGGCGCAGCGGCGGGATCGCCAGGCGCATCACGTTCAGGCGGTAGTAGAGGTCTTCGCGGAACTTGCCCTCTTCCACGAGGCGGCCGAGATTGCGCCGTGTCGATACGATGAGGCGCGCCCCGCCCGGCTCGCGCAGCAGCTTGACCAGCTGCGCCTGCGCCTCGGCGGGAAGATCGCCGATCTCGTCGAGATACAGCGTGCCGCCCTTCATGTGGACCGCGCCGCCATTGCCATCGGTCCCGAACAGTTCGCGGCTGACTTCTGCTGCCGGCATCGCTGCAAGATCGAGCGCGATGAACTGACCGCCTTTGGAATGACCCAGCTGATGGATCGCACGGGCGGCGAGTTCCTTGCCGGTGCCGCTTTCGCCTTCGATCAGGACGGTCAGATCGGTATTCATCACCTTGGCGATCAACCGGTAGACTTCCTGCATCGCATCCGAACGGCCGATCAGCGGCAGGCCGGCATCGGCGACGGCTTTCTGGGCCTCCGGATGGATTGCCCTTTCCGGTGCCGGCGAAGCCTTCAATGCCCGGCGCACTAGGCTGGACAGCATGTCGATATCGAACGGTTTGGGGAGATAGTCGAATGCCCCATGCTCGGCAGCAGAGGCCGCCGTCAGGATCGTGTTCTGGCCGCTCATCACGATGAAAGGCAGGTCTGGCCGGGCAAGTTTCATCGAGGGCAGCAGGTCGAAGATCGAGGTGTCGCCGAGATAGACATCGGTGACGACCACATCGCCTTCCCCGTTGCGCACCCAGCGCTGGAGCGCGTCCGGCGAGCTCGTGGCCCGGACTTCATATCCGGCGGACACCAGCGTCTGGTTCACGACCAGGCGGATGCTGGCATCGTCTTCGGCAAGGAGTACGGTTTTCTCGGCCATGGCTTACGCCTCCGGTAGCGGTAGAAGAATGGTAAAACGGGTAGAGCCGGGCTGGCTGTCCACGCGGATCTGTCCGCCATGGGCCGTCACGACTTCGCTGACCACCGACAGGCCAAGCCCGCGGCCGCCCGACTTGGTGGACTGGAAGACATCGAAGATCGTTGCCTGACGCTCGCGTGGAATGCCGGCGCCATTATCCTCGAAAGAGATCAGCATGGCACGCCGCAGGCCCGGCCCGAGGCGCGCCTGGCGCATGGAAAGGCCGGCCGCATAGGCCGTGCGGATCACGACCTCGCCCCGCACGCCGCCTTCTGAAGCCGCTTCGGCGGCATTGCGCGCGATGTTCTGGAAGGCTTGCTGAAGGTGATCGGGGTCGCCCAGCATGTCGGGCAGCGACGGGTCAAATTCGCGCCGGAACTCGACCCGGCTGCCCATCGCGGCGCGCTCCGAAGCGATGACCTTGTCGAGCAGCGCATGGACATTGCAGGTCTGCATGCGGGGGGCCGAGAACAGCTCGAAAGCCGAAAGCCGGTTGACGAGACGCTCGATGCGCCGGGCCTCGTCCTTGATGATGTCGAGGAGTTCGGCCTGACCGGCCTGCCCCTGGCGCTCGAGCAGCTGGGCCGCACCGATGATGCCGGCGAGCGGGTTCTTCACTTCATGGCCGAGGATGCGTCCGAAACCGGCAGCCCCTGCAATGCCTTCGCCAGAATCCCGGCTGGGGCTTTCCGACAGGGCGATAATGAATCCGCCGGCATCGACAGTCCGCAGGTGCACATCGCAGACCGCACGCTGCTGCATCGACGGGCCGGAAATCGGCGTGGCGGGGGCCGTCAACTCCGCCGGGTCGCGTTCGGCCCGGTCGATCAGCTCGAACAGCGGCGAGTCGTGATAGATCACCTCGCTCAGCGGGCGGCCGACCAGCGCCCGGCGCGACAGCTTGAACAGGTCTTCTGCGGCCGGGTTCACATTGGCGATACGCCGGCGCGGATCGACGTGCAGCAGCGCGACCGGCGATAGATCTGCAAGACCGGATGGCCTTACCCCTGTCAATGTCGTCATCCCCCAATACCCTTCTCGAGCACCCGCCCGGCATAGACCTGACGCAGCGCCGACATCAGTTCACGGTGATCCGCAATGCGGCACAGATCGGCGCGGAGCTGGCGCCGTTCGGTATCGGGCAGGCCAATCTCGAGACCGCCGATGGCGGCGGAGACATGCTTGCGCACCATCTTGAGGCCAAGTGCGGGTCCGTAGAGGTCTACCGAGTCCGATATCTGCTCGCACAGGCTGGCCAGCTGTTCATTCAGGCCGGGCCTGCGCCAGGAGCGCCCCTCCAGCGCGGCCGCCACTTCCCCGGCCAGCCAGGGCTGGCCCATCGCGGCGCGGCCGATCATGACACCATGCGCGCCGCTCAGGCGCAGCGCTTCACGGGCGGAGGCGGCGCCTGAAATGTCACCATTGACGATTACCGGCAGGCTGACGGCTTCGACCGTCGCCCTGACAGCAGCCCAATCGGCCGCGCCAGTGTAGAACTGGCAGCGCGTACGGCCATGGACGGTCAGCATCTGCACGCCGCGATCCTGCGCCATGCGGGCAAGTTCGGGGGCGTTGAGATGCGCATCGTCCCAGCCCAGGCGCATCTTCAGCGTCACCGGGCGCCCGCCGGCGCCGTCAATGGCGGCATCGATGATCTCGCCTGCCAGCGGCAGGTCGCGCATCAGGGCGGAGCCGGACTGGCCGCCGGTCACCTGTTTCGAGGGGCAGCCCATATTGATGTCGATGACATCAACATCCGCTTCGGCCATCAGCCGGGCGCCGGCGAGCATGTCCTCGGGGCGCCGGGCCGCGAGCTGGACGATCCAGTAGCCACCCCCTTCATGCCGGCAGGTGCGACGTACTACGTCCGGGCGCGCGCGGGTGAGCATTTCGCCCGCCACCATCTCCGAAACCACCGCGGGCGCGCCGAAATAGACCGCCTGGCGCCGCATCGGGGCGTCGGTTGCGCCGGACATCGGGGCCAGCCAGACTTTCGGTGCCTCAAAATTGGTCATGTGCTTTTGTTTCTCACTTTTGATTTTTTCGCAAGCGCACAAATCATGAGCAAATAATTCCCTTTTCGAGACATTTCGTGGAGTAGCCAGCCGCAGGCGGGTCGAATACAAGCCGCATCATGACCAAGGCAGTTGCTGTAATCGTCGCCGGAGGATCAGGGCAGCGCGCAGGCGCAGGCCGCCCGAAACAATGGCAGCTGCTGCTCGGACGACGGGTCGTCGACTGGTCAATCCGGGCCTTTTCGGGCCATCCGGAGATTTCAGACTTCGTCGTCGTGGCCGGTGAAGACCTGGGCGAGCGGCCCGGCGGGATCGAAGTGCGCCGGGCCGAGCCGGGGGCAACGCGGACGCTGTCGGTGCTGAGCGGACTGGCGGCGCTGACCGCGCCCGATGACGCCATCGTACTGATCCACGACGCGGCCCGGCCGGGGATCGATGCGACGACGATCACCGCGCTGATCGCGGCATTGGGGGACAGCGGGGTGTCAGCCGCCGCCCCCGCCCTGCCCGTCTCGGACGCGCTGAAGTCACAAACGGGACAAAACTGGTCAAATGTGGACAGGACGGGCCTCGTCCGGGTCCAGACACCCCAGGCCTTCCGCCTCGGCGAAATCCGCGCCGCCCTCGCCGCCGCCGGAAACGACCTGGTGGACGACCTCGCCGCAATCGAAGCCGCCGGCGGCCGGGTCGTCATGGTGGCGGGATCAGAGCGGTTCCACAAACTCACCTATGCCGAGGATTTCGATATGCTGGCCCGCCTCCTCTCCCCCGCTGGCACCCCGCGCATCGGCAAGGGGTATGATGTGCATGAGTTCGAGCCGGGGGATCATGTGACGCTGTGCGGCGTGGCGATTCCGCATGTGGCCAGGCTGAAGGGCCATTCGGACGCCGACGCGGCCTGGCATGCACTGACCGATGCGATCCTTGGCGCCGTCGCGCTGGGCGACATTGGCGACCATTTCCCGCCGTCTGATCCTAAATGGAAGGGCGCCGATAGCGGCCTCTTCCTGAAGGAGGCACAGAGGCTCGCCGAGGCGAAGGGCTATGTGATCGCCAATTGCGATATCACGGTGATCTGCGAGGCGCCCAAGGTAAAGCCGCACCGCGAGGCGATGCGGGCGCGGACGGCGGAGCTGCTCGGCCTGCCGCTGGACGCCGTCAGCGTGAAGGCGACGACGACCGAGGGGCTCGGATTTACCGGCCGGCGCGAGGGGATTGCGGCGGAGGCGGTGGCGCTGTTGATGCCGATCTGAACTTTAAGGGCTGTATCCAGCCTCATTCCCCCCTCCGTCCGCTTCGCGTCCACCTCCCCCGCTTCGCAGGGGAGGATGAAGTTGCGCCCGGCAAAGCCCCCCTGCCCTTACCTAGCGGCATTATTTCCAAGCCTCCGCCTTCATGCGAGCCTTCCGGCAAAAGATACCCGGGAGGAAGCCATGTCGGACATTCTGATTACCGAGAAGCGCGGGCACGTTACCGTGCTGACGCTGAACCGGCCGGAGGCGATGAACTCGCTCGATTATGAGCTGTATGACGCGCTGGAGAATGCGGTACGCAACTCGGATGCGCGGGCGATTGTGATTACCGGATCGGGCAGCCGCGCTTTCTGCGCCGGGGATGATGTGAAGAAGATCCTCTCCAAGGGCGCGCCGGTGACGCAGGAGCGGGCGGCCAGGGCGAAGGAGACCGGTGGGCTGACCCCGGCGGCAGACGCCCTTCTGCATACGGATATTCCGGTGATTGCCGCGATCAACGGCTTTGCGCTCGGCTGGGGCGCCGAGCTGGCGATCATGGCGGATATCCGCGTGATGTCGGAGACGGCAAAGATCGGCGAGATATTCGTCACGCGCGGGCTCTGCTGCGATGCGCCGGGGCTGGGGCGGCTCGCGCAACTGGTCGGGCGGGAGAAGGCGAGCGAGCTCTTGTTCACCGGCGACATCATTGATGCCGCCGAAGCAAAAGCGATTGGCCTCGTCGGCCGGGTTGTGCCGCCGGATGAGCTGATGCCGACGGCGCTGGCGCTGGCGGAGAAGATCGCGGCGAACCCGCCCCAGGCGGTGAAGTCGCTGAAGGCGGGACTGCGCCGGACGCTCGACCCCGACTGGCGCGATACCGGCAAGTGGGCGATCACCGAAATCCGCCGCCTGATGCAGACCGAGGACGCGAAGGAAAGCGCCGCCGCTTTCATCGAGAAGCGAAAACCCGTCTTCACGGGACGCTGAACGGGGTCTATTCAGGAGCCATGTTTCCGGAACGCCTGCGCAACCTGGCCATGCTCGTGCTCGACGATGCCGAGCGCGCACGCCTGAAGATCGTCACCGCCGAAAGTTGTACCGGCGGGCTCGTCACCGCGCTGCTGACCGAGATCGCCGGCTCCTCCGCCGTGGTCGACCGTGGTTTCGTTACCTATTCCAACAAGGCGAAGGAAGAGATGCTCGGCGTGCCGGGGGACGTGCTGGCCGATTTCGGTGCGGTGTCGGAGCCTGTCGCGCGGATGATGGCCGAAGGCGCGCTGGCCAACAGCCGGGCGAATATCTCGGTCGCGATTACCGGCGTGGCCGGACCGGGCGGCGGCACGCGGCTGAAGCCGGTCGGCACGGTGCACATAGCGTGCGCGCGGGAGAACCGGGCGATCATCCATGAGATGCTGCAGCTGGGAGATATCGGGCGCGAGGGCATCCGTATGGCCTCGGTGGAGGCGGCGCTGGGGCTGATCCAGGCGCAGATGCGGTAAGGTTCCCCCCTCCACCCCTTCGGGGCACCTCCCCCGCAGGCGGGGGAGGATGAAGCCCGCTCCCTCACTGTTCGTCACACCCGATGCGCGTCAGCGCATCTGGGTGCCTATCTCGGGAACGCGCCGCAAGCGCAGGCGGCGGGGTCAGGAGATGGGCACTCTGACGGGCTTGCGCCCGTCGAGTGTGACGAAGGAAGAGAGTGCGCCTCTATATACCAGGCGCCGAATATCTCCGCCGCGCCTCTTCGAGAAATGCGTTCAGTATCCGGTCCACAGCCAGATCATGATTGGCGGCGGCGAGGAAGCTGATGACGGGGTTGCGGAATTCATAGTGGATTTCGAGGGAGACGTCGGAGGCGCCCGAGACGCTTTCGGTAATGCGCCATTCGGCGAAGAGTTTGCGGAAAGGGCCGCGCACAAGGGCGGCTGTGACGCGGCGGGCGGGTTCGTCGATCGCGACACGGGTGGTGAAGCGTTCGGTGAAGCCGCGAAAGCCGACCACGACATTGGCCAGACATTCTGTGAGGCCAGGACCGGCGGTCTTCTCCTCGGAAACGCGCAGCGCCGTGATCCACTTTATAAAGTCCGGGTAATGACGGATGTCGGCGACGAGCGAGAGGCAATCATCCGGCCCGTAAGGCACGCGCATCGTCTTCGTGAAGCGCGCCATGCCCGGCCTTAAGTCTTGCGCGCGGCAAGCTGGGCTTCGCGGGCAGCGCGCAGCTGGGCGAAGTCTTCGCCGGCATGGTGGCTGGAGCGCGTCAGCGGGCTGGCCGAGACCATGAGGAAGCCCTTGGCGCGGGCGATCTCTTCATAGGCCTTGAATTCTTCGGGCGGTACGAACCGGTCAATCGCGGCATGTTTGCGCGTAGGCTGAAGATACTGGCCGATGGTGATGAAATCGACGCCGGCCGAGCGCATGTCGTCCATCACCTGCATGACCTCCTCCTTCGTCTCACCGAGGCCGACCATGAGGCCGGACTTGGTGAACTGGGCGGGGTCGCGGTCCTTCACCTTCTGCAACAGACGGAGGGAATGGAAATAGCGCGCGCCGGGGCGGATGGAGAGATAGAGGCGCGGGACGGTTTCGAGATTGTGATTGAACACATCCGGGCGCGCATCGATGACATGGTTTTCCCAGCCATCCTTGCGCAGGAAATCCGGCGTGAGAATTTCGATCGTCGTGCCGGGCGCGCGTTCGCGAATGGCATTGATCGTGTGGACGAAATGCATTGCGCCGCCATCTTCCAGATCGTCGCGGTCAACCGAGGTGATGACGACATGGGCGAGACCCATCTCGGCGACAGCCTCGGCCACGCGGGCGGGCTCGTCTTCTTCCACGCCGGGCTTCGGCTTGCCGGTGGCGACATTGCAGAAGGAGCAGGCGCGGGTGCACACATCGCCCAGGATCATCATCGTGGCGTGTTTCTTGTCCCAGCACTCGCCGATATTCGGGCAGCCGGCCTCCTCGCAGACGGTGACGAGACCCTTCGACTTCACGATATTGCGGGTTTCGGCATAGCCCGCCGAGGTCGGCGCCTTGACCCGAATCCAGTCCGGCTTGCGCAGCACCGGCGTGTCCGGGCGGGCTTGCTTTTCCGGGTGGCGCGCGCGCGGGAGGCCGGTGCGGGTGTCGATAAGGTTTGCCATGCCAGCCCAAAATGGCCTTTCGCCTCGATTCCATCAAGCGGGGAGCACCGCAGATGTCCCATGCAGGACTGGTGAATGACTGGCAATAAGTGTTGCAGATATGACGCAACATGACAGAATATTACCAAAAAGCGGCGAAAGCCGGGATGATTCAGGGCGGAAACCTATGCAGCAAGACATCCAACCGCTGGTGCCGGCGCCGCTTCAGTATCGGCCCCAGCGCACCAGGACAGACCTTTTCTCAGCCCTGCTTCGCGCCTCGCGCGAATTCGGCAAGGGCAAGGTGATCCTGGTCGATGGCGACGAGCGCGAACTGACCTATTCGGAAATCATCAAGGCAAGCTTTGCGCTCGGCTCGGCGCTCAAGAAGGGCACGAAGCCCGGCGAGGCGATGGGCATCATGCTACCGTCAGGCGCAGGCGCGGTGATCGCCTTCTACGCCGTCAGCGCCTATGGCCGCGTGCCGGCGATGCTGAACTTCACAGCCGGGGCGAAGAACCTCAAGGCGGCGATGAAGGCGGCCAAGGTGTCGCGCATCATCACGGCCCACAAATTCGTGGAGCTCGGCGGGCTGGAGACGCTGATCGCGGATCTCGAGAAGGTGGCCGAGATCGTCTATCTGGAAGATGTGCGCGAAAGCCTCTCGCTCGGTAACAAGCTCTCGGCGGTGGCGGGCCTCGTGATGCCGGGGCTGGTGGCGGCGCGGCCGGGGCCCAGGAAACCGGCGGTTGTGCTGTTCACCTCCGGCACGGAGGGCGAGCCGAAGGGCGTGGTCCTCAGCCATGAGAATGTCATGGCGAATGTCGAGCAGGTGCGCGCGCATATCGGGCTTGGTCCCGATACGGACATATTGTTCAACCCGTTGCCGACCTTTCACTGTTTCGGCCTGACTGTCGGCGCTGTGCTGCCGCTGGTGGCGGGCATTCGAGTACTGTTCCACCCCTCCCCGCTGCAGCCGAAGGAAATCGTGCGCCGGATCAAGGACAGCGGCGCAACGATCCTGCTGGCGACCGACACATTCATCTCTCAGTATGCGCGCACGGCCGGGGACGGCGAACTCGATTCCATTCGTCTGGCGGTCTGCGGCGCAGAACGGGTGAAGGACGAGACGCGCGCCTATGTGCGCCGGAAGTTCAATATCGAGATTCTCGAAGGCTATGGCGCGACCGAGGCCTCACCCGTGGTGGCGGCCAACAAATGGGAAGACAACCGTCCCGGTACGGTCGGTCCGCTGATGTCAGACATGGAAGCGAAGCTGGAGCCGGTGGACGGTATTCCCGAAGGTGGCCGGCTGCATATCCGCGGGCCGAATGTGATGCTGGGCTATCTGCGCGCCTCCAATCCCGGCGCTCTCGAAAAGCTGCCCGGCGGCTGGCATGACACCGGCGATATCGTGACGATCGATGAGGATGGCTATATCCGCATCATGGGCCGGGTGAAGCGGTTTGCGAAGATCGGCGGGGAGATGGTTTCGCTCGCAGTGGTCGAGAACTGCGCCGCTGCCGTGTGGCCGGACAATATGCACGCCGCCGTGACGATGCCGGACCCCAAGAAGGGCGAGCAGGTGGTGCTGCTGACCGATGCGCCGGAGGGCGCGCGCACGCCCATCCTCGCCTGGGCTCAGGCTCACGGTGTGCCGGAAATTTCGATTCCGCGCCGGGTGTTCCGGGTCGAAGCGATCCCCGTGCTGGGCACCGGCAAGGTCGATTATGGCGCCGTGCAGACCCAGGCCGAACGGCTGATGAACGATTAGGCCGCCGGCGCCAGGGCCGTATCACTTTCATCCAGGAAACCATGGATGACCTGTGCCGTTTCGTTTGCCCGCGTGACCAGGAAGAGGTGACCGCCGCCTTCGATGATGTGCAGGCGCGCGTCCGGCAGCGCGAAATTCAGGATATGGCCGTTGGCGACGGGTACGATGGAATCCTCGTTGCCCATGATGACAAGGGCCGGCATCTTCAGGAAACGGATGAAGGGCAGGCTAGACCAGCCGGCAAAGGCGAGCAGCTGGTAGATGTAGCCCTTCGGGTCGGGGGGCAGCAGATTGTCGATATGGCGCCCGGCGGAATCGTCAGCAAGGTCGCCGTAGAGTTTGGCAAAATTCTCGCGCATGAAATCCGGATCGGTATAGCGGCGCGTGTCCGCCATCTTTGACAGCGAGGCCGGGCGGCCGGGGATCATGGTGACACCGGCCGTGGTGGCGCACAGGATCAGGCGCTTGACGCGGTCGCGGTACTGAAAGGCGAATTGCTGGGCCAGCGCCCCGCCCCAGGAGACGCCCATAACATCCATCTCATCGATGCCGAACCGGTCGGTCAGCTTGCGGATCCAGCGGGCCAGCATCCAGTGGCGGTAGGGCCACTGCGTCACCGGGCTGAGGCCGACGCCGGGAACGTCGAGGGTGAGGATTTCCCGGCCAGGGAACATGTCACCAAGGCCGAGCGCGATCTCGATATTCGCCCCGATGCCGTTGAAGAAGACCAGCGGACGCCCCGCCGCCTGCCCCTCGACCGGCCAATGCGCCGCGCGAAGCAGGATACCGTCGATATCCTGCATGGTGATGACGGGCGTGCGGGCGGGATGAGACATCGGGCGGTTCCTGCGTCTGGGCCTAGTCGTTGAAGACGTAGCGGCCGGGCGCGGCATAGATGGGGGGGAATGCGGCGCTGCCAACCTCTTTGGGTGCAGCTTTCAGCGGACCGGAGCGCTCCTTCAGCCACTGGCCCCAGTGCGGCCACCAGGAGCCGGCCTGTTCCTCGGCGCTGGCGGCCCATTCATCGGCCGTCGGCTTGATACCGGCAGCGCGGAAATACTTCGCCTTCGGATTACCCGGCGGATTGATGAGGGACTGGAGATGGCCGCTGGACGAGAGGATAAACTCGACATTCCTTGAGCCAAGAAGCGAAGGCGTCCGGTAGCAGGCTTTCCAGGGGGTGATATGGTCCGTCACACCGGCAACGACGAAGGCATCCGCCGTGACCTTGCTGAGGTCCGCCAGATGGCCCGCGACTTCCACCTTGCCCGGATTGTCGAAAGGCTGGTTGAGGGCAATGTCGAGATAATCGGAATGCAGCTGGGCCGGCAGGTTGGTCGTGTCGTTGTTCCAGAACAGAACGTCATACGGCGGAGGATCTTCGCCCATCAGGTAGTTGTTGACGACATAGTTCCAGATGAGGTCGTTCGGGCGCATCCAGGCGAACATGCGGGCGAGATCATCGCCCTTCAGGATGCCGCGCGCTTTCGAGAATTTGCGGGCAATTTCGAGGCTCCCATCGGAGACGATCTGGCCGATATCGCTGTCCTCGCGTTGCGGGTTCAGCACGCAGACCATGAAGGTCAGCGAATTGATGCGCTTGTCGCCGGCAGCTGCGAGAAGGCTTGCGAATGTGGCCGTGGTGATGCCGCCCGAACAGGCGCCGGAGACATTCAGCTTTGGCGACTTCGTGATCTTGCGGACGACTTCGCTCGCCTGGACGAGGCTGTCGATATAATCGCCAAGCCCCCAGTGCTTGTGCTTCTTGGTCGGATTGCGCCACGAGATCACGAAGGCCTGCTGTTCCATCGCCAGAAGGAACTGGACCATCGACACCATCGGCGTCAGGTCCATTGCATAGTATTTGTTGATCTGTGGCGGGATGATCAGGATCGGGGTCTTGTGGACCTTTTCCGTGAGCGGCTGATACTGGATCAGTTCCAGCATCTCGTTCTTCCACACCACCTGCCCTCTGGAGGTCGCGAGGTTCTTGCCGACTTCGAAGGGGCGTTTGTCGACCTGCGCCGGCAGGCCGCCATTCTTGGTCAGGTCGTCATAGAGGTTCTTCATGCCCTTGAGCAGGGAGAGGCCGCCGGAATCAACAACGCGCTTGGTGGCGGCAGGATTGCCGATCAGCGTGTTCGTCGGGGCGAGCGCATCGGTGATCATGCCCATGACGAATTTGGCGCGGGCGTGTTCAAGCTCGCCCATCTGGACTTCGCTGACCCAGCTGTTGAGATGTTCCTGGGTGGCGAGATAGGCCTGCATGCCGCGTTTGTAGAACGGGTTGTGCTCCCAGGCAGGATCCTTGAAGCGGCGGTCCTTCTTGTCGGCTTGCCGGGAGGACTTGCCGAGCAGGATTTCGGTGTTCTCGGCGGCGATCTTGCGCATCGTCCGGGCCGTTGTGACCGGATTGGTCATGCTGGAGCGCAGCATCATCGCCACCGCGCCGAGCAATTCCTGGCGGTTGATGCCACCGAGCAGCGGGTTCAGCGCCGTCGTGGATTCCGCAGCATGGCGGGCAATTTCGTCTTTGGGCGACGTCACGGTATTCCTCCCCAGATCTCCGGTCTGCCGCCGGGCACTGGGCACCGGCCGCCGGTTTTACCCCGTTTCTCTTTCTTTTCGGGAAAGAGAACTTGGTAAAGTTTATAACAAAATTCGTTCCACAGTCAGTTTTCTCTGTCAAACTGCTTCGCCGGCCATGAAAACACGCGACCGTATCCTTCAGGTGAGCCTCCTACTCTTCAATGAGGAAGGAGAGGCGCAGCTGTCTTCTGTCGATGTTGCCAATGCGCTGGAGATCAGCCCCGGCAACCTCTACTACCATTTCAAGGGCAAGGACGCGATCATCCGGGCCCTGTTCGACCGGTTCGAAGAGGAGATGCGCATCATCCTCCGCGGCTCCAGCGGGGGCGTCGCCTCGATTGACGACAACTGGGTGTATATCTACATCCTGCTGGAGGAGATCTACGACTTCCGCTTCTTCTACCGTGACCTTGCCGGGCTGCTTGGACGCTTTCCCGACCTGGCCGGCCGCTTTCGCAGCCTGGTTGCCGAAAAGCGATTGACGATCACCCGCATTCTCGACGATCTGGAGAGGCTGGAACTGATCGCAATCGATCCGCGCCTGAAGCCTCCGCTGACGGATCAGATCATCACCACACTGACCTTCTGGCTCGCGGGAGATGCTCTCTCGCGCGAGGAACATGACGGCCCGGCCCTGATCCACCGGACGGTGTTTCAGGTGATGTGTCTGATCGTTCCTTATATGGGGCCGGCGGCGTCCGGCGCGCTCGGCGCCATGATCCGCCATTTCCAGGAAACCCGGGCCTGACGGGCAAGGGCGGGCGACGCCCACCCTTCCCTCATCAGGTCAGGTTCAGCTGGCGAGGATTTTCGCCTGCTTGGCCCATTCACCCTTCAGCACGCGGCCACGGGCGCCGATCTGGGCGTCAAGCGCTTCGAGATCGGCCTTTTTCATGGCAGCGATCTGGGCGAAGCGGGTAATGCCGGCATCGTTGAGCTTTTTTGCCATCGCCGGGCCGAGACCCTTGATCTGCGTCAGGTCATCCGGGCCCTCGACCGGGTCGGTCACGGATTTCATAACCTTGCCGGCGCGCTTTGCCGCACGCCGGGCCGTCTTGGCGACATCGGCGCCGGTTTCTGCGGCGACAGCTTCGATCTCGGCGGTCAGGCGGGCGATACGTTCCTTCAGGTGCAGGTCGCCGGCGCGGGCGCGGGCCTTGGCGCTGACGCTGGCGACATCGTCTTCCAGCTTGTCGACGCGGCGGGCGAACGCTTCACGGGCCGTGTCGAGACCGTTTACGCCGAGCAGGTTGCGCATGCGCTCCATACGGGCTTCGAACTCGCTACGGGCCTTGGTCTGGAAATCGCGGGCAGTCTCGACGGCCTTGGCAACGCGTTCATTGGCTTTGGTCAGGCGGGTATCGGCGGCGAGGCGGGCACGCACATCGCCTTCTATTTCGGCGCCGCGCTTGACGAGGTCTTCGAAGACTTCGGCCGATTGCTTGTTCACGACCGTTGCGCTGGCGAGGGCGGTGTCATAGGCCTTGCCATAGGCGCCGACGCCGGCAAGCCAGATCTTGTAGGCCATTTCGGTCGAATGCGTTTCGAGGGCTTTGCCGGCGGCTTCAGCTTTGACGCGGGTGGTGGATTTGGTGGTCTTGGCCATGAGTATCTCCCTGGCGGCTTGGTTCATGACGCCGGATGTAGGGAAAAAGTCTAGAAAGCGCATACTAATCGGGCGGGCGCGCTTGAATCCCCCCGCGGAAGCCCTCTATCCACTGGGGCGACATTCAAAAGGAGACCCCCCATGAGCGCAGTTGATTATCAGGTGGACGGCAAGAGCTATGAGGGCTGGTTCGTGAAACCGGACGGCAAGACAGGCGCACCCGTGGTCGTGATCGCCCATGCCTGGGGCGGCCTCGGCGACAATGAAAAGCAGAAAGCCGCCATTATCGCGAAAGAGTTCGGCTACGGCGCCTTTGCAATGGATGTTTATGGCAAGGGCAAGCGCGGCGAGACAGTCGAGGAATGCCAGGCGCTGATGAACCCGCTGGTCGGCGACCGGGCCGAGCTGCAGAAACGGCTGGCAGGCGGGTTGGCTGCGGCGAAGGCCGCGGCAGGTGTCGATGGCTCGAAAGCCGCTGCGATCGGCTTCTGCTTCGGCGGGCTCTGCGTGCTCGACATGGCGCGGGCCGGGCATGACCTGAAGGGTGTTGCCTCCTTCCACGGCCTGTTCCGCCCGGCGGAAAATATCCCGCAGCCGAAAGTCAAGGCAAAGGTGCTGATCGAACATGGCTGGCTCGACCCGATGGCGACGCCGCAGGATGTGCTTGCGATCGCAAAGGAATTCGAGGGCGCCGACTGGCAACTGCACGCGCATGGCAAGGCCTATCATTCCTTTACCACGCTCGGCGCGGACAATCGCGAGATGGGCACGGTTTATGACGCTGATGCCGACCAGCGCAGCTTTGCCTATCTCAGGGCATTCCTGACAGAACTGTTCGGCTGAGCGGGGCGGCGAGTTCCGTATACGGAAAAGGCGGGACCTTCCGGTTCCGCCTTTTTCCTTTCGGAGGTGGAGGCGTCAGTCTGCGCGCAGCGCGTAGCCGGCCGAGCGGACCGTGCGGATGGGGTCGTCGCCGCCATCCTGGCGCAGCGCCTTGCGGAGCCGCCCGACATGCACATCAACCGTGCGGGCCTCGACATAGACATCCGAGCCCCAGACCGTATCGAGAAGCTGTTCGCGCGAGAAGACGCGCCCCGGATGCTGCATGAAATAATCGAGCAGTCGGAATTCGGTCGGCCCGAGATGGATTTCCGAGCCGGCCCGCGTGACGCGGTGCGCCACCCGGTCGATCTCGATATCGCCGACCGTGAGCCGGTCTTCCTTGAGACCGGGCCGGATACGGCGCAGCACGGCGCGCACCCGCGCCATCAGCTCCGTAGTCGAGAAGGGCTTGGTCACATAATCATCCGCACCGGTATCAAGCCCCCGGATCCGGTCACTTTCCTCGCCGCGCGCTGTAAGCATGATGATCGGCAGATTCGGATTCACGCCGGAGGCGCGCACCCGGCGGCAGATTTCAATGCCGCTGACTTTCGGCAGCATCCAGTCAAGCAGGAGAAGGTCCGGCGCGCGCTCCTCGATCATGATCAGCGCTTCTTCCCCATCGGCGGCGACACCGACATCATAATCTTCCCGGCGGAGATTGTAGAGCAGAAGCTCCGACACTGCGCTTTCGTCTTCTGCGACAAGCACATAGGGTTTCATCTGGCAGCTCCGTATGGAAGGGGCTTTTGGGGCATATCAGACCTGGTCCAGCTTCGGCCGTTCCTGAGTCGACAGATACTCACCCACAGCCTGATAATAGACGAATTCGGCAATGTTCGTACAATGATCGCCGATCCGCTCGAGATTCTTGGCAATGAAGAGCATGTGCGCACCGGCACTGATCCGGCGCGGGTCTTCGATCAGATACGTCACCATCTCGCGGAAGACAGCGTTATAATGCTGGTCGACATCGTCATCACTGGACCAGACGGTTTTCGCAAGCGCGGCATTGCCGCTGGCATAGGCATCGAGCACCTCGTTCAGCTGGCGCGAAACCGGCCGCGACATGCGCAGGATGGCGTTGCGCATCTCGCCGCTGACGAAATCGTCAAGGCGCAGGGTGCGTTTGGCAATATTCTTCGACAGGTCGCCGATCCGCTCGAGCTCGTTGGATACCTTCAGTGCAGAGAGGATCATGCGCAGGTCATGGCCCATGGGTTGGCGCCGCGCGATCAGGCTGACGATCTGTTTTTCAACTTCGGCCTCAATCGCATCCACTTGCGGATCGCGCTCGATCACGTCCTTGGCGAGCACCTGGTCATTTACATTCAGCGCCCGGCAGGCGTCGGCAATCATCGTCTCCACGATGCCGCCCATGCGCATGATGTCGGCCGAGAGCTTGTCGAGCTCATCGGAATAGGCCGAGACGATATGATCCGACATGCTTGCCTCCGTCAGCCGAACCGGCCGGTTATGTAATCTTCCGTACGCTTTTCGCGCGGATTGGTGAAAATCTGTTCGGTATCGCCCATCTCGACGAGATCGCCGAGATGGAAGAATGCCGTGCGCTGACTGACGCGGGCTGCCTGTTGCATGGAATGGGTGACGATGACGATACAATAGCGCTTGCGCAACTCGTCGATGAGTTCCTCGATCCGGGCAGTCGCCACCGGGTCGAGCGCCGAACAGGGCTCATCCATAAGGATCACCTCAGGGCGCACAGCGATGGCGCGGGCAATACATAGGCGCTGCTGCTGGCCGCCCGAGAGACTGGTCCCGGGCGCGGCGAGCCGGTCCTTCACCTCTTCCCAGAGACCCGCGCGGCGGAGCGACTTTTCCACGATTGCGTCAAGGTCTTCCCGTCCGGAGGCGAGACCATGAATGCGCGGGCCGTAAGAGACATTGTCATAGATCGATTTCGGAAACGGGTTCGGTTTCTGGAACACCATGCCGACACGCGAGCGAAGGAGCACCGGATCGACGGCGGGATCGTTGATATCCTGCCCGTCCATCAGGATCTGGCCCTCGACGCGGCAGTTCTCGATCGTGTCGTTCATGCGGTTAAGGCATCGCAGGAAGGTCGACTTGCCGCAACCCGAAGGGCCGATGAGTGCCGTAACGGCCCGGTCCTGAAACGACATCGAAACGCCGTGAATCGCTTCCGTTTCACCATAGAACACGCGGATATCGCGGCAGTCGATCCGCGGCGCGGCGGGCGCATCCGCCGTGACCGGGGCTGCGGCGAGGCTCTGCGCCTGAGGCGTGTGATCCGTATCCATTACCATCTCCGCTCGTATTTCCGTCTCAGGAATACCACCAGCCCGTTCATGAGCAAAAGGAAGGCCAGCAGTATGACGATCATCGCCGATGTCATCGGCTCCCAGGCGCGCTCAGCATTGTTCGACCAGCTGTAGATCAGAACCGGCATGACCGTCGACTCGTCGGTCGGACCGGACGGCACATCGCCGACGAAGGCAACCATGCCGATCAGCAACAGTGGCGCGGTCTCGCCGAGGGCACGGGCCATGCCCAGGATGGCGCCGGTCAGCATTCCGGGGGCCGCCAGCGGCAGGACATGGTGGAACACGGTCTGCATCGGGGAGGCGCCGATCGCCAGCGCGCCGGCCCGCACTGATGGCGGCACGGACTTCAGCGCAGCACGCGAGGCGATGATCACCACCGGGAACGTCATCAGCGCGAGCACGAGCCCGCCGACCAGCGGCGCCGAGCGCGGCATTCCGAGAAAGTTGAGGAACAGGGCTGCACCGAGCAGGCCGAACACGATCGACGGCACAGCGGCCAGATTGTTGATGTTGACCTCGATGAAATCCGTGAACCGGTTGCGGCGCGCGAACTCTTCCAGATAGACCGCCGCCAGGATGCCGATCGGGATCGCCACCAGTGCCGTCACGATCATGGTCAGCAGCGAGCCGACAATGGCGGCGAGGCCGCCGGCGAGTTCGGGATATGTACTGTCGGAGTTCGTCAGGAGCGACCAGCGCGGCACGCGGGATACGCGGCCCATGTCCTTCAGCGCCAGCGCCCAGCCGATCTGGCGGTCGGACACCGTACGCTGCGCTTCAGGCAGCTCGACAATACGCAGCGTAGCGCCGGAGCCGGCGAACGCATCAAGCGTGCCGGTCAGCAATTCCAGACGGGCCGCACCGGGCTGGATATCATGGAGCCGGCCGGTCGATCTGCCGGAGGTGAGAAGGACGGAGAGTTCGTCCACCGGAGCGCCTTCGTCGGCCAGCGTCATCAAGGCGGGCGCGATAGCCGCAAAGGCGCCGTCGCCCGACAACTGCGCCGCGCCGTCTTCGAGGGGGGTGACCGTAGTGACCGGACCTGCGCGCAGACGGCGTTCCTTGACGCCCCGCCCTTTCAGATAGAGGTCGATATCATCATCAAGCGGCGCGGTCAGCGTGATCGGGCGGCCGAGCAGTTCCGGATGCGCCGCCACATGCCGCGCGGTCGGCAGCACCGCAAGCCGTGTGATGAAGGTCGAGATTTCCATCCGGCGCCCGCGGTCTGCTCCGGCCTCCGGGAAGGTCTCAATCAGGTTGTCGCGGGCAAGCTCCCAGAAGCCGTCGACATTGCGAGCGATGTCTTCCGGCGTCTCCTCGCCCGGCGGAGTAATGACTGCCGGATCGAGGATGACGTCATACCGGACCACATGATAGGTCGCCGCAGACACGGCCTGCGACCCGATGGACAGGACGAGCATGACCAGCGCGCTCAGCGCCAGGATGATGGCGCCAAGGCCGTAGAGGCGGAAGCGCACATCTGCCGCACGGCGGCGTTTCAGGCGCTTCACCGCCTGCGGGCTGGAGAAGGGAGATGCGGCCTGATCAGTCATACTTTTCCCGGTATTTCTGGACGACGCGCAGGGCGATGACATTGAAGAGCAGCGTCACGGCGAAGAGGACGAGGCCGAGCGCGAAGGCCGACAGCGTCTTCGGGTCGTCAAAGCCCGTCTCGCCGGTCATCAGCGAGACGATCTGGACGGTGATCGTGGTGAGATCCGAGGTCGGGTCCATCGAAATGCGGGCGCTCTTGCCGGCGGCCATGACAACGATCATGGTCTCGCCGATGGCGCGGGAGACAGCGAGCAGAAGCGCCGCGATGATGCCGGGCAGAGCGGCCGGAACAACGACATGCCGCACCGTCTCGGATTTGGTCGCGCCGAGGGCATAGGCGCCGTCGCGCAGGGTCTGGGGTACGGCGTTGATGACATCATCCGACAGAGACGAGACAAACGGGATCACCATGATGCCCATGACCAGTCCTGCAGCGAGCGCGCTGGTCGGCTGGGCCGACAGGACCGGCTCGGAGGCGATCCCCACGCTGACAAGCGTTTCATTGATCCAGATCGCTGCCGATCGCACCGCGGGCGCCACGACCAGCAATGCGAAGAAGCCGTAAACCACGGTGGGGATGCCCGCGAGAATTTCCAGGATCGGCTTGACCCAGGCCCGCACTTTCGGGCCGGCATATTCGGACAGGTAGATCGCCGAGAACAGGCCGATAGGCGCCGCCACGAACATGGCAATCAGCGCGATCATGAAGGTGCCGAAGAACAGCGGCAGCGCGCCGAACTCGGCCTCGGTCTGAGCGTTCCAGCGCGTGCCGAACAGGAACTCCCAGATGGGGACCACGCGGAAGAATTGCAGGCTCTCGTACAGGAGCGAGGCGATGATGCCGGCGGTGGTGGCAACCGCAACCGCCGCACAGAGGAAGAGCATTGCCTCCATGCCGCTTTCGACCAGGGTGCGCGCGCGGAAAACCGGAGAGAGCCGGCGGCGCGACCAGAAAATGCCCGCGGCGGCGCCAAAGCTGATGAGCGACAGCGCCCAGACGTTCAGGTTGCCGCGGATCTCCAGGTAACGGTTCGTGACGGCGGTGAAGACATGGTCCGTCGTGACCGGCACCCGGCTGGTCGCCGCATGCGAGACGGAGTCAAGGTAGACACTCATTTCGGCCGGCGAGAGCAGTTCAAAGGCCGGAGGAAGCTCCTGAACCAGCAGGTTCCGCGCCAGGCTCTCCCCACCGAGCCCGTAGGCCAGGGCCACCAGGCCTGCAGGAATGGCGGCCCACATCGCGACGAAATAGCCGTGATAGTTCGGGCGCGAATGCAGCTGCGGCGCACCGGCCAGAATCAGCCTTTCGGCGCCGATCCGGCCGAAAAAGAAGGCAATAGAGACAAAGACCGCGATCAGCGCGATCAGGAGCCAGCCCATAGGCAGTTGGCCGAGGCTCTGAAGCATATGTATCCTTCCGGGTGTAATGACGCCCCAGATAGAAGATGCGAGCGACAGTTATGTGACAATCTTTCGTATTTCCTGACGCAGGGCTGCACTATTGCGCCAGCAGTTCAAAACCGCCATGTGTGCCCCATGACAAATCCAGCGGATTCAAAGGCCCTCTGGCACGGAACGACGGTGCTCGCCGTGCGCAAGAACGGCAAGCTCGTGATGCTCAGCGATGGCCAGGTGTCGATGGGCCAGACGATCATGAAGGGGAATGCCCGCAAGGTGCGCCGGATTGCCGGAGGGGCGATTCTCGCCGGCTTTGCCGGGGCAACGGCCGACGCCTTCACACTGTTCGAGCGGCTCGAGACCAAGCTCGAGCGCTTCCCGGACCAGTTGCAGCGCGCGGCCGTCGAACTCGCCAAGGACTGGCGGACCGAGCGATACCTGCAGAAACTCGAGGCCCTGCTGGTGGTGGCTGACAAGAGTTCGACGCTGGTCATAACCGGCGCCGGAGACGTGCTGGAGCCGGAGCACCCGGTCGTCGCCATTGGCTCCGGCGGAAACTTCGCCCTCGCTGCTGCCCGCGGTCTTTACGATTATGAGGAAGATGCCGAACTCATCGGGCGCAAGGCGATGGAGATTGCCGCCGATATCTGCGTCTACACCAACAGCCATTTCAGCGTGGAAGTGCTCGACATCTGACCCGCCACCCCGCCGGAAAAACTCCAACGGTTCCTCCAACCGGGCAGGTTTTTCCTCCAAGCACTGATCCCGTGCCGCCTCTTGATCCAGACCGACATATGAAAAACCTGACGCCCCGTGAAATCGTCTCCGAACTTGACCGGCACATTGTCGGACAGTCAGCGGCAAAGCGCGCGGTCGCCATAGCTCTGCGCAATCGCTGGCGGCGCAAGCAGGCGCCCGAAGCCCTGCGCGGCGAGATCACGCCCAAGAACATCCTGATGATCGGGCCGACGGGTGTCGGCAAGACAGAAGTGTCGCGCCGGCTCGCCCGGCTCGCGAACGCGCCCTTCCTGAAGGTCGAGGCAACAAAGTTCACCGAGGTCGGCTATGTCGGGCGGGATGTGGAACAGATCGTGCGCGACCTGGTTGAGGCCGCCATCGGGATGATCCGCGAGCAGAAGCGCGCCGGCGTCGAACAGGCGGCGAAAGACAAGGCCGAAGAACGCCTGCTGGACGCGCTCGTCGGCCCCGAGGCGCAAAGCTCGACGCGCGAAGTCTTCCGCCGCAAGCTGCGCACGGGTGAATTGGACGACAAGGAGGTCGAAATCGACTTTGCCGACACCGGCGGTCCGATGCAGATGTTCGACCTGCCCGGACAGGGCGGCTCGATGAACATGATCAATCTCGGCGACATGCTGGGCAAGGCGATGGGCGGACGCACGAAACGCGTGCGAACGACTGTCCGCGAAGCCGCGCGGCCGCTGTTCAACGAGGAGGCTGACAAGCTGGTCGATGAGGATCAGGTCGTGCGCGAAGCCGTCTCGGCCGTGGAGGAGGACGGCATCGTCTTTCTCGACGAGATCGACAAGATCGCCGCGCGCAAGGACCGGGGCGGCGCCGATGTCAGCCGCGAGGGCGTGCAGCGCGACCTGCTGCCGCTGATCGAGGGCACGACCGTTTCGACCAAGCGCGGCGCCGTGAAGACCGACCATATCCTGTTCATTGCTTCGGGTGCGTTTCACGTCTCCAAACCGTCAGACCTCTTGCCCGAGCTTCAGGGCCGCCTGCCGATCCGGGTCGAGCTGGAGCCCCTAACGCGCGATGACCTGCGCCGCATCCTGGTCGAGCCTGAGGCGAGCCTCGTCCGTCAGTATGAGGCCCTGATGGCGGCGGAGAATGTGACGCTGGTGTTCGAGGATGCCGCCATCGACCGGATCGCGGACCTCGCCGAGGCGGTCAACAAATCGGTCGAGAATATCGGGGCGCGGCGGCTTCAGACCGTGCTCGAACGCCTGCTCGATGAAATCAGTTTCGACGCGCCCGACAGGGGCGGGGAGACCTTCACCGTCACAGCCGCGATGGTGGATGAGAAGGTTGCGAGCCTTGCGGGCGATGCGGATCTGTCAAAGTTCATACTCTGACGCACGGCCCGCATCCGTAGTTCACCGGATTGAGGCTTCGCCGGGGCGGGATGATGTGCCAACCTGCCCCGGCACAACAATTAATGGGAGATCCTGCGAATGCTGTATGTCGACACGCCCGCCGAACGGGACATTGCGCGCCTCAACTCGCTGGAGGGCGGGCTCTGCGTCTCGATCTATGTGCCGACGACCCCGCTGACGCAGAAGATCGGCAAGGCACGCATCGAGTTTCGCCATCTTGTCACCGAGGCGGTGCAACAGCTGGAAGCGGCCGGCCATGACAAGCGCACCATCGGCATAATCGAGATAAACCTGCTGCATCTGGCCGAGGATGACAGCTTCTGGCGGGTGCAGGCGAACAGCCTCGCCGTGTTCGCGACGCCGGAAGGCGTGACGACCTTCCGCCTCGCCAACAAGCTCAAGGGGAATGTCGAAGTCTCCGACCGGTTCCACCTGCTGCCGCTGCTGCGCGCGGTCACCTTCCCGCATGAAGCCTTCATCCTGGCAGTCGCCGAGAATGGCGTGCGCCTCATCCAGACCTTCTCCGACATGCCGCCGAAGAAGGTGAAGGTGCCCGGCCTGCCAAAGGATGCCGCCAGCCATGCCGGCAAGACGACCATCAATGACAAATCCGCCTTCACCCGCATTCAGGGCGAGGAAGGCCAGCGCTTCCGTCATCTCTCCTATCTGCGCGCCATCGACGGTGCGCTGCGCCCGGTCCTGTCTGGCCGCGACACGCCGCTGATCGTGGCGGCGGTGAACCCCCTCGCCCATCTCTATGCCAGCGTGAACACCTATCCCCGCCTGGCCCATCAGCAGATCCATGTCAGCCCAGACAATACGAGGGATGCCGAACTCGCCCGCCTCGCCGTACCGGTGCTGGACGAGGTCTATACCGAAGAGCTGAAAGCCGGCGCGAAGCTGTTCGCAGAGCGTGCCGCCATCGGCCGCACGGCGACCGACCTGACCGACGTAGCGCGCGCCGCAACTTATGGCGCTGTCGATACGCTGTTTGCCGATCTGGAAGATGCCCGCCCCGGCAAGATCGACGCAGACGGCAAGGTCAGCTTTGCCGAGGGCGAAACAGCGGACAATTACGGCCTTGTCGACGAAGTCGCCCGCCGTGTGATCCTGAACGGCGGACGGGTGGTGGCGGTGCGCGCAGGCGAGGTGCCGGGGGGCCGCTCGGTCGGCGCGATCCTGCGCTATCCGGTCTGATCGGCGGCGGAGCGCCGGACGGGCAGGTGTTTCTTGCCCCATTCCTTCATGATGCTGAGGGCGGGCCGGAGTTCCTCGCCCCTGTCCGTCAGCACATAGTCATAGCGTTTCGGGGCCGAGGAATAGAGACGGCGCTCCAGGATGCCGACCTCGACAAGGCGCTTCAACCGGTCGGCCAGGATGTGCCGCGTCATGCCGCCGGAAGCCGCGAACTCCTCGAATTTCGACTTGCCAAGGAAACAGTCGCGCAGGATCAGCAGCGTCCAGCGGTCGCCTACGACCGACAGCGTCCGCGCAACGGGGCACCAGTTATCGCTGAGATCTGACCATTTCATGACGCCAGTGTAACGTGGCTATCAGAAAGTTCCAGAACGAAACGCTACGCGGATATTCCGGCGGCCTCCGCAAGCGCCTTGTAGGAGGTGGCCGGGCGCGGGCCGATATGGGCGATGACTTCAGCCGCCGCGATATGGCCGAGCCGGGCGCAGGTGGCGAGCGGCAGGCCGCGGGCGATGCCGAACAGGAAGCCGGCGGCATACTGGTCGCCCGCGCCGGTCGTATCGACGACGCCATTGGTCTTCTCCGCCGGCACCGTAATCGGCTCGCCTGCCCCAATCACGACAGAGCCCTTTTCGCTGCGGGTGACGGCCGCAACACCGCAATCCGCCTGCAGCGCCTTCAGCGCGGCGCTGAAATCGCTGGTCTGGTAGAGGGACAGCAGCTCTGCCTCATTGGCGAACACAATGTCGGCAAAGCCCTTCACGAGGTGGCGGAAACTCGCCCGGTGACGATCGACGCAGAACTGGTCCGACATGGTGATGGCGACCTTGCGCCCGGCAGACTTGGCGACTTCGGCGGCATGGACAAAGGCGTCCTTCGCCTCATCCCGGTCGAACAGGTAGCCTTCGAGGTAAAGGATCTGGCCGCTGCGGACGAGGTCTGCGTCGACATCTTCCTTCGAGAACAGGACCGAGGCGCCGAGGAAGGTGTTCATGGAGCGGTGGCCGTCTTCGGTGACGAAGATGATCGAGCGGGCCGTTGCCGGGCCCTCTTCCAGCGGACGGGTATGGAAGGGCACGCCGGCCTTCATCATCTCGCGCATGAACTGGTGGCCGAGGTCGTCATTCGCGATCTTGCCGATATAGGCGGCTTTCGCGCCGAAGCTGGAAAGGCCGGCAATCGTATTGGCGCCGGAGCCTCCGGAGGTGATGACCGCGTCCTTGGCCAGCCCTGTCAGCTCTTCGGCGCGCGGCTCCTCGATCAGCTGCATCACATCCTTCTGGATGCCATGGCGCGCGAGGAAGGCGTCATCAGCCCGGGCAAGAACATCAACAATCGCATTGCCGAGGCCGACGACATCGAATTTGGCTTGGGTCACGCAGCTGGGCTCCCGGAAAGATGAGGAAAGTCAGGTGCCCCGCGCCTTGCCAGATGCGCCGCGTGGACACAAGGCCCGGACACCGCTAGAGCGCAGCGCGGCCCCGGATCAGCCGGCGGCCTATCAGCGCGAGCGCCCCGCCCCATGAAGAAAGTCGCCTATCTCGCCAGCCGCGTCACCCTGCCCGGCTCCCTGATCCGCCGGACCGATGCCTTCGAGCATGATTACACCATGGACGCGCTGCGCCCGGCATTCGCGGCGCGCGGGATGCTTCTCGAAGACCTGAGCTGGGATGACAGCAAGGCGGACTGGGCGACCTATGACGCCGCGATCATCGGTACGACCTGGGATTATTGGGACAGGCTGGACGAGTTCCTGGCGGCGCTGGAAGCCATCGAGGCGAAGACGCTTCTGTTCAACCCCTCTGCCCTCGTGCGCTGGAACTGCCGCAAGACCTACCTGCGCGACCTGGAAGCGCGCGGCGCGAAGCTGATCCCGACGCTCTGGATCGACACCTGCGGTGAGGCTGAAGCGAAGGCGGCCTTCGACACGCTTGGCGCCGATACGTTGGTCTTCAAGCGCCAGGTCGGCGCGGGCGCGAAAGGCCAGCACATGCTGAAGCGCGGCGAGGCCATCCCCGGCATGCCCCATCCGATGATGGTCCAACCCTTCCTGCCGATGATCCAGACCGAGGGCGAACTTTCCTTCATCTTCATCGACGGCGAACTCTCCCACGCGCTGGTCAAGCGCGCGCAGCCCGGCGACTACCGCATCCAGTCGAGTTATGGCGGGCGCGAGGAAGCACTTCATCCGTCGCCGGAAGACCTTGCGGCGGCGAAAGCGATCCTGGCGGCACTCGATGAGCCGCCGCTCTATGGCCGCGTCGACATGCTGCGCGGCGAGGATGGCAGCCTCCTGCTGATGGAACTCGAAATCATCGAACCCTACCTCTACCCCGTCGAGGGACCGGAGCTCGGCGAACGCATGGCAGCGGCCGTCGCGAAGCGGATCGGCGCTTAACGTTCGGGGCTGGCCTCGACCGCGCGGCACGCGACACCCGGCAGCGGATACAGCGCGCCGTCTTCCCGGGCCTGAAGGAAACAGTCACCGTCCTGTATGACGAGATCGAACATCACCGGCATCGCCGGGCTGTGGGTTTCATGCTCACCGAGCGGCGGCGGCAAAACGGAGATGGCCGGGTCACGGGTCAGGTCACCCGGCCCGAGTTCGATCCGCGCCCGGTCAACAGCCGACGCCAGCGTCTCGGCGACAATGGTCATCGCCTCCGGCGTCGCCTCCACAAGCAACGCCGGCTCGGCTGCCGGCGCCGTCTGGCAGGCGGAAAGGCCGATCAGCACGGAAGACATCAGTAAGCGGCGCATCGCACTCTCCTATTGCCAGCCCGGCGGCATGGTCATGTCGCGATTGGTTTCCATCGGAGAAGGTTCTGGGAAATCGAAGGGCGAGCCGGCAGTGGAGACTTCCCGGAGGACGGCGCCCGCCTGCCCGACTTCGGCGGACGGCAGAGCCGGACAGCCGCCGCCGGTGGCGCGATAGGTCAGCGCTGCCGCCAGCAGCGACTCATTCGGATCGCCAAGCTCGCGGGTGAAATCATCCGGCACCTGACATCCCGGCAGGCGCACACCGAAGGCGGCTGACGAATTGTTCGGAATGAACCCGTCCTGATAGTCGCCGAAATTCTGTCCGTTCACGCCCTGGAACTGGATCGTGTAATAGGTCTCGCCGCAATTGTCGGTCGGGTAGAAGCCGAACGGCTTTCCGCAGGTGGTGTTGCCGATCAGGACGACTTCGGCATTGATGCCGCGCAGACCGTTGATCACGGCCTCGCTGGCGCTGCAGGTGCTCCCTGTAGAGAGCACGAAGACACGGCCAAGATTCAGGGCGGGCAATGGCGTACCCGGCGCAACGGTGAACCCCTGCCCGGTACTGTAGAACGGGATCGGATTGTTGATCTGGCCGGTTACGGGATTGCGATTGCCGGCGGCGGCATTGAACCGCAGCGTCTCGAAGGTCTGGTTCTGCGTGCGGCTCGGCCCGGCTATCATGTAGCTCAGCTGCGAGGCGACCGCGAGCAGGCCGCCGCCATTGTAGCGCAGGTCCAGGACGAGATCGCTGACACCAGCGGCCTGCATCTGCTGCATCGCCAGATAGATGTCGTTCTCACTCGCGAACGGACTGAACGTGTTGAACAGGATATAGCCGACATTGCCGCTCGGCGTGCTGAGGATCGCGGTACGGTTCACGGGCTTCGGCGCAAGATTGACCGATGTGAGGGAGACCGAGCGTGTAACACCATCCGGCAACTGCACCCGGAACGTATTTGTAATGCCCGGCGTTGCGGGGAAAAGCGCCGCGTTGAGCTGGTCAATCTGCGCCGCTGAATTGGTGTTGACGAGATCGATGCCGTTGATTTCAAGGATGCGCGCGCCGCGCTCCAGATTGACCCGGCCAGCGGTCATCGCCGAAGCGGGCGAATTCGGCTCGGTATAGCGGATTCGGAAATCGCGCGGCGGCGTCGTGCGGAATGCGACATAGCTCGCACCATAGGTGGCCGAAGGCGCCGCGTTCCGGCGGGCAAGAAATTCCGTCGTCGGTTCGCTGAAATGAAAGTCGTCCTTCTCCTTGCCCGACGGCGTCAGGGCAAAGGTTCTCAGGAGATCGAAATAGGCGAGCTTGTCGGGATAGTTCGCCGGATTGCGGTCCTGGACTTCGGTGTTCCAGAGATAGGTTTCATTCGTCCATGAGCGCAGCCAGAAACGTTCCTCCAGCGCCGTGCCCTGCACGTCCGGATATGTATTGCCTTCGATGTCCGTGCCTGTGCGCACGACGGCGCAGCGGTTCTTGAAACCGCTGGCGGAGGGATAGACGCCGGGTGTCCATGTTGGGCCGCCACCGCCGGGCGGCGGCGGGGGCGGGGGTGACCCGCCTCCCCCCCCCTCCTCCGCCGCAAGCGGCAACCCAGACAGGCGCTGTCATCGTCAGGAGCGCAATCGCGGCGGCCTTCAGCGATCCGGAGCGGGTGAGCTTCTGGCGCATGTCAATTTCCTCCGTCGGTACTCTGAGGGCAAAGGTTTGCCGAGCCGGCCCGGCAGGTCAATTCAATTTGTGGATGATGGTTGTTTTCGTGGTTTTTTTGGCCCGAGCGCGGCCTGCGCCGCCGGATCCGGTGTCTTGGGCCTGAAGGCGCAAAGCTCCGCAATCGCGCAGCGCCAGCATTCCGGCGTGCGCGCCTTGCACACATACCGCCCGTGCAGGATCAGCCAGTGATGGGCGCCCTTCCTGAATTCGGGCGGCGTGATCCGCTCCAGCCCTGCCTCGACATGATCCGGCGTCTTGCCGGGCGCCAGGCCAGTCCTGTTGGAAACGCGGAAGATATGCGTGTCGACCGCGATGGTCGGCTCGCCGAAAGCTTCATTCATCACGACATTCGCTGTCTTCCGGCCAACGCCCGGGAGGGTGGTCAGCGCGTCCCGCGTGCGGGGCACTTCGCCGCCGAATTCATCGAGGATTCTGCGGCTGAGCGCGATGACATTCTTCGCCTTGTTGCGCCACAGGCCGATGGTCTTGATGTAACCGGCCACGCCCTCCTCGCCCAGAGCGAGCATCTTCTCCGGCGTGTCGGCGACCGCAAACAGTTTGCGCGTCGCCTTGTTGACGCCCACATCCGTCGCCTGCGCCGAGAGGGCCACAGCCACCAGCAGGGTGAACGGGTTCATGAATTCCAGCTCGGTGCGCGGGTCTGGCCGGTCTTCGGCGAGGGCGGCATAGAGGGCGGCGGCCTTTGCACGCGTGAATTTCGAGCGCGGCGTGCTGGCGGCAGGCTTTTTCTTGGGTTTTGCAGGAACAGGCATGAACTGAGGCATAGAGCGCCCTTTTCCCGGCGCAAGGGCGTGTTACCTCAGGACCCATGCAGACCGCCGACGACATCATTTACATGGACGCCGTGCTGACGCCCAACCGGTCGCTCAGCCAGCGCGGCTTTGTCATCGCCATGTCGGCGATTGCGGCGGTGTTTATCCTGACGGGCCTGATGTTCTGGTCGATAGGCGCGCTGCCGGTGCTCGGCTTCTTCGGGCTGGACATCCTGGCGATCTGGCTGGCCTTCCGCCTCTCCTTCCGCCGCCAGCGAGAGCAGACCCGGGTTACAGTCACAGCGCGCAGCATCCGCCTGCACCACCGGGATGCCAAAGGCCGGGAAAAGGAGGCTGAAGTCCCGGCAGCGTTTGCACGGGTGGAACTGAATGAGCCGGCAGGGCCCGGCGACTGGCTGCGAATCGAACATGGCCGGACGGCCTGGGTTATCGGGCGTTTCCTGACGCCGGATGAGCGCAAATCCTTCGCCGGCGCGCTGCGCCGCGCCCTGGCAGCCGCCCGTTCGGAGCGGCATCCCACCTGAATCCGCAAAAAAAATGACGCTAGCGTCATGGTTTTTTGATTCCGGCTATGCTAAGTAATTCTCCAGCGACGCGACGCGCCCCGCCAAGAGGGCCGGAATTTGGAGGACTTGCATGGCCGCCGACACAGTTACTTTCGTCAACCATCCGGCGCTTCAGCGCCCGAAAATCACCGAGCGCGAACCGCTTCATCCCCACAATTTGCGTTTCGGCGAGCCAATTCCACCCGCCTCCGAGATCGATCTGGCAACGCTGGACCTGCTGGACGGCGAACTCTGGCGCCGTCAGGGCTATTGGGACCGGTTCGAGCGGATGCGCAATGAAGACCCGCTGCACTTCTGCCCGGATTCCCATGCCGGCCCGTTCTGGTCGGTTACCCGCTATGAAGACGTGATGGCGATCGACACCGATCACAAGCGTTTCTCGTCGAGCTGGGAGCATGGCGGCATCACCCTCGGGCCGCCGATCAGCGATTTCGAGATGCCGATGTTCATCGCCATGGACGAGCCGCGCCATTCCGAACAGCGCAAGACCGTGCAGCCCGCTGTCGCGCCGGACATGCTGAAAACGTACGAGCCGCTGATCCGCTCGCGCACGCAGGGCCTGCTTGACAGCCTGCCCGTGAACGAGCCGTTCGACTGGGTCGATA
>JBKBLD010000016.1:0-56448 GCA_046296675.1 Hyphomonas sp.
GGCAGGCGGACCGGGATGAGCCGGTGAGGAAGCCGGTGAGGAACATGACCTCATGCCAGGCCCAGAGCATCAGTCCGGCGGCAAATCCGGCATAGGCGGCCGGCACGCTGGTGTCGGGGCGGAGAGATATCGCCAGCATGGTCGCCAGCGCCAGCATCGCCGTTGCGCCCAGCGCCGTCCACCGATGCGTGCTGCGCGGCAGTCCGATCAGGAAAAAGATCGCCCCAGTGCTCAGCCACCAGGCGAGCGCGGCAACAATGACCGGGGACGCATATTCCGCCATGATCCGAGCCGCGACCTCCCTACCAGACCGGTTGCAGCCGGATCCGGTCCGGCAGTTCGTTCTTCCTGACCGGCAGGAAGTAGAGGCGCGCAAACGTCAGGCCAGCAGAAACCGACAAGGCCTTGCGGTGAAGCCAGGCGAGCGGACCCCTGCCCTTCACATCGTCGATACGGTCGGCGATGAGGCGGAGGCGCTCCAGACCCTGGCGAAAGCGGGGGGCATTGATGTCAAGCTCGACAGGGTAAACCTGACGGGCGATCTCATTGGTGACGCGGAAGACTTCATAGTCATACTCGGTCGGATCGACGCCGAGTGCGGCATGGAAGGCCGGACGGCGATGGTCGCGCACATACATCGTGGCGTAGACGGCGAGGAGGAAGAAACGAATCCAGTATTTGTTTCCACCCTTCAGAAGCTCCGGATTGGCGCGCATGATCATGGCGAAGGCCTCGCCATGGCGGAACTCGTCATTGCACCATTGCTGGAACCATTTGAAGATCGGATGGAAACGGTATTCGGGATGGCGCTCCAGTTGGCGAAAGATCGTGATGTAGCGCGCATAGCCGATCTTCTCGGAGAGATAGACCGAGTACCAGATATATTTGGGCTTGAAGAAGGTGTACTTCTTCCTGCGCGTCAGGAAGCCAAGATCGACGCCGATGCCGAAATCCTTGAGCACGAAATTGATGAAGCCGGCATGGCGGGCTTCATCCCGGCTCATATATTTGAACAGGGCGGCCATATCGGGATTGGAAACCTGGCGGGTGATCTCGCGGTAGAGCACGCAACCTGAGAATTCCGATGTCAGTGAGCTGACGAGAAAATCAACGAATTCGGTGCGCAGTTCCGGCGACAACGTCTCGAGGATGTTGTCGAACTCGGCGGTGCGCTTGAAATGGTTGCGATTGGGATCGGCGTCCATTTCCGCCAGCAGCGCGTCCCATTCTTCCCGTACCGGCGACACATCGATCTTGTCGATCTCAGCGAAGTCGGTCGTGTAGAAGCGCGGGCTGAGCATGGTCTCCTGCATTGCCAGCCGGTTTGTGTCGAAGTTGGGCGCCGGTCCTTCAAGCGCGCGCATTTCGTCCGCAGTAAGGGTTGCTTCCAGTGCGGTCATATCTCAGACCCTCCCATCGCTGAAACTGACTTCATAAAGCTCGGTGAGCAGGAACATGGCGTGCAGGCGGGTGAACATCCGTTCGAGGAAGTTCGCGCGCGTGAGTGTCGCCTGGCGGCGCAGGACGATGCCTTCGCCGAATGGAACCGATACCGGCGCGCCGTGTACCAGGACACGGTCGCCGATGCCCGGTTCCAGGCCGCCATCGAGTTCGACATGCGCCTCAAGCGACTCATATGTATGCTCGATGCGGATCGTGCAGGGGACCGTGACCTGGCGCGTGCTCACCGTGTCGCCCTCCCCTCTTCGAAGAGCTTTCCGAACTCGCGGACATTGTCGCGGCCGAAAGCATCAAGGCTGACCCATTGGCCCGTCGAGGGGTCTTCAAGGATATATTTTCCGTTGCCGGTGACATGCAGTGAGAAGGCTGGCTCCGGCCCGACACCCTCTCGCGACCGGTTGATGGCCAGTGAGCGCAGCGACGTGCGTACGAAACCACCGGTTTCGGGTTCCCAGCGATACACCAGAGCGCCGGTATCGGCATTGATGGCGAGGATCGCGCCGCCTTCACCGTCCGCAAACCGGAAGGTGAGAGTGTCGACCGCGAGCGGTCTCCAGTCAGATGTGTGGGCCGATCCGGTCAGGCGAACCGCCGACACGCCAAGCAGGGATAGTATGACGATCGCGGCGCACGCCATCAGCAGGACCCGCGGCGGGCTGGCATCGTGTGAGTGGGACGGGGCGGCAGGCGCGGCGCGGGCGGACATCACTCTACTCCTCAGGACAGACTTGATGCGATGCCGGCGGGCATCGGGCTTGGGGAAGCCGGCTTCGCAGCCAGCGGCTTTACCGAGACCTTGTCGGGCGCATGCGCGGCAATTGCCTGGGCCAGTATTTCGGCAACAGAGCGGACATCCTTCAATGCGCGCAGGAGCGGTCGCGGACGAGAGAAGCGCAGGGGCCGGACATGCGGCCAAAGACGCAGATAGCTGATGCCGCGTGGCGCGGCGAGAACCAGCTGGATATCCCCCTTGCGTGATCCGTGACGTGTAAAGTCCGCGCTCGATACCTGGTCGAACGGCAGGTTCACATACTTCCGGATGGCAACGCCGAACCTAAGGACCACCCGCCGGGTGGTGATTGTATAGATCGTTGAGCGCGCCATGGCCCAGGCGATCAGGAAGAGCAGCCCCATCGCTGCAAACGCCCCGACGAGCGTGTTGACAAGGATGGCAGGCATCGCCTCGCCCGCACCTGACGAGGCCGCATGCGCGAGGCGCCAGCTTGCAGCGCCGACGAAATAGGCCAGCACGAAGCGAACATGAAAGACGTGGATGGCAAAGGCCATCATGTCCGGCTTGCCCTGCCAGACGATCCGTTCACCATCGGGCAGATTTTCCGGAAGGCCGGGGACGGGCTCGCCCCCGCCGTCCTCTTCATCATGCAGCCGGATCATATCCAGGGCTCCTGCCTCTGCGGGGTTGCATAAAGGGTACCGGCGCCGAAATAGGCGCTGATCCGGTCTTCCTCGAGCCGGGTGATCTGGTCGGGATCGCGCAGACGCGGAACGTCAGCGAAATGGACCGACTTGACCGCATCCACTTCGACTCGGCGGCGCGCCTTCGAGACCTTCGCGAACGGAACCGGTAGCAGGACACGTTCACCGGACCCGTCGAGCGTGACTTCGAGATAGCGGATGATGGCTTCTGCCCTGTCGACCCAGAGATCTGTAACGCGGCCGGCGCTAATCCGGTCGAGACCGACGACCGCCAGCCCTCTCGGATCGAGATCCTTTTCGGATACCGAATACTCGGTATGCAGACGGTAGGGGACGATCCGGTTCTCGCCGGTCCATGTCAGGTCGGGCTGGTCGAGACGTTCGGCGTAGGAGCCCGGCCCGACACCAGCGGTCATCGCGTTGCCATCCGGCTCCATCGGAGCCCCTGGCCAGGGCGCTGTCCGCTTCAGGGCATGCTGGCGTGTATCGGCAGGGCCGAAACTCATTTCGATGCTGCCGCGCCCGTTGGGCAGGTTGAAGGTCTTCTTTGGCGGAAAGAAGAATATGCCGGCGCCTTCGGAGCGGCCGGTTGTATCTTCCTCGAGCGGGTAGCCCTCCCGGGCGCCTTCGCGCAGCAGGTAATAGATGAGATAGACGAAGAAGATCGTGAAGGCCCAGAGACAGACATCTACAAGGTCTATGCCGTTTACGAACTCACCACCGAAAATCATGACCGTTCTCCTTCAGGGGTCGGATCAGCCTGGATATGCTGCCAGGCCGAACTTTGTGGCTTGAGGGTTGGTAGAAGCGAGAGAGTGACGAGCGAGTGGCCCGATCACAGCGAGGGTTGCAAAGAGCAGAATGATCTCGAGCGCATAGACGCTGGTATAACCCGCTGCCGGGCCGGCGAAGGCGGCCCCGAGATGGCCTTCCGCGCCGAAGCGGGTAATGACATCGCGCAGCACACCGCCGAAGGCGATCGCACCGCCGGTTGCCGTGGCCGTGACCGCGCCCCAGGCGCCAAGCGCGATGCCGCTCTCATGCCGGCGCGCGATGACCATCATGGCCGTCAGTGTGCCGACCGAGAACAGCCCCCCACCAAAGCCGATCAGGAAAGTGCCGGTCAGAAATGCCGTCATCAGACCAGTGGGGCCGGCAAGGATGATGAGTGCAAAGGCAGCCACACCGGCCAGCGCACCGATGCCGGCAAGCCGGTGCGGCTCGCCGCCCCGGCTCAACAGGCGCGAGCAGAGCGCAAAACCGGCCAATGCCCCAAATGCCCAGAGCGCGGTGAGGCGCGTGGTTGCCGAAACGCTCATACCCAGCATCTCAGCGCCGTAAGGTTCCAGCAGGACATCCTGCATGCTGAAGGCGGCCGCACCGAGACCGGAAGCGACCAGCAACCGGGTGGTGGAGCCATCGGTCACGAGCCGCTGCCATGTATCCTTGAACGCTGGACGCGGGCGAGCGGGATCGGTGAGGGCGCGGTTCCGGGTCTCCTGTTTCCACAGGGCGATGAGGTTCAGGACCATGGTGACGACCGCAGCGCCCTGGATGACCTGGATCAGGATCATCGTATTGAAGTCGCGCAGCAACCAGCCAAAGACAACTGAGCTGACCAGCATGCCGGCCAGCAGCATGATGTAGAGCAGCGCAACGACGCGCGGGCGGGTCTCGTCTGTGGCAAGATCGCTGGCGAGGGCCAGTCCGGCTGTCTGGGTGATGTGAATTCCGGCGCCGACGAGCAGGAAGGCAAGCGCCGCCCCTGCCGGACCAACCCATGCCGGGCCGGTTGTATCTCCCGACAGGAGGATCAACGCGAAAGGCATGAGGGCAAGCCCGCCGAACTGGAACATAGAGCCGAACCAGATGAACGGGCCGCGACGCCAGCCGAGCAGGGATTTGTGGTTGTCGGAGCGGTGCCCGATGAGAGCCCGGACGGGTGCAAACACCAGCGGCAGGGCGATCATCAGGGCGACAAGCCAGGCAGGCACGCCGAGTTCGACGATCATTACCCGGTTCAGCGTTCCGCTGAGCAGCACGATCGCCATACCCACCGATACCTGGAACAGCGACAGCCTGAGCAGACGGCCGAGAGGAAGGGTCTCGCTTGCCGCATCAGCAAAAGGCAGGAAACGGGTACCAACCGTTGTCCATATCTCCGAGAAGCGGCGGCGGGGCGTCATGTGCGGACAACCTCCATGGCCTCGGAAAAGTAGAATCCGGAGCTGATGCGCTGGCGCCGGCCCACCCGGAAGGCGCCTCCGGATGCCTCTTCAATGCGCAGGGCGAGCCGGTCACCAGAGACGGGAATGATCGCCGGCGCGCGATCTGCGCGCGGAAACAGCTTGCCGGTCATGTGCATGGCACCGAGCAGCGCCGTTCTCGGTGCATGGGTGACGATCAGGCTGCGGCGGATACGCGGCAGGAGCCGGCCGATCATGGCGGCCATGTCGGCTTCATCGTAGTGAATGATCGAGTCCATGGCGACAGCGTGGTCGAAGACGCCAAGGTCGGGATGGGTCATGTCGCCGACACGCCAGGTGATCCTCCCGGTCGGGGCCGTATCGGTGAAACGGCTGGCGGCGATTTCGACCAACGGACCGGCTATATCGACAGCGAGTACGTCCGCGCCGCGCCGGGCGGCTGCGATCGCGAATGTGCCAGTGCCGCAGCCGGCATCCAGCACGCTGTGTCCGATCATGTCTTCCGGAAGCCAGGAGAGGATCGTCTCATGCATCGCATCGCGACCGGCGCGCACAGCGGCGCGAATGCCGCTCACGGGCGCTGCAGACGTCAGCTTCTCCCAGGTGGCTGCCGCGCTGTCGCCGAAATAGGCCTGAAGCTCAGCCCGGCGGGATTGGTAGGTCATATCCATCAGTCGAATCCCAGAAAATCGAAGATCTCGCGATCCTTCATCGGAACTGCATCGATCGGGTCCGTTCCGACCCAGAGGGCTGCGGCGAGCCGGAGGTATTCCTCCTGAACAGCAGCCAGTTCGGGCGAGGCTTCCATCTCGAAAATGGTGGACTTCTTCAGCCGCGACCGGCGGATGACATCAAGGTCCGGGAAGTGGGCGATGCGCTGCATGCCGGTCGCCTGGCAATACCGGTCGATCTCGTCGGTCGCCTTGCTCCGGTTGGCGATCACACCGCCGAGCCGGACGCTGTAATTCTGCGACTTCGCCCGGATGGCAGCCATGATGCGGTTCATGGCGAAGATCGAATCGAAATCATTCGCCGTGACGATCAGACCTCGTTCTGCATGCTGAAGGGGAGAAGCGAAGCCGCCGCAGACGACATCGCCGAGGACATCGAAGATAACCACATCGGAGTCTTCGAGGAGGCGGTGCTCCTTCAGGAGCTTGACGGTCTGGCCGACGACATAGCCACCGCACCCCGTGCCTGCGGGCGGGCCACCGGCCTCGACGCACATCACACCATTATAGCCTTCGAAGACGAAGTCCTCGGTGCGCAGCTCCTCGGAGTGGAATTCGACCGATTCCAGAACATCGATCACCGTCGGCATCAGCCGCTTGGTCAGGGTGAAGGTCGAATCGTGTTTCGGGTCGCAGCCGATCTGCAGGACGCGCTTGCCGATCTTGGAGAAGGCGGCTGACAGGTTCGACGAGGTCGTCGACTTGCCGATACCGCCCTTGCCATAGACCGCAAATATCTTGGCGGCGCCGGTATCGAAGCGGGCATCCAGCTTGACCTGGACGCTCCCTTCCCCGTCGGGCTGGCGCGCGCCTGCGCGGTTGAGGGCGAGTGTTGTCATGCGGCAGCTCCTTGCATCGGCACGATGCCTTCGATGCGGTCTTCGATTTCGGCGCTGGCGGCGTGCAGCGCCGCAAGCGTTTCGGGATCAGGCGCCCAGTAATGGCGCTCCGATGCCTCGATCAGCCGGCCGGCAACTTTTGCTGTCGCCACCGGGTTAAGGTCTGTCAGACGACGGCGGAGAGCCTCATCCAGCACAAATGTCTCCGTCATCTGCTGGTAGACCCAGGGCGCGACCTGCCCGGTCGTGGCCGACCAGCCCATCGTGTTGGTGATCTGGCTTTCAATCTGCCGGACGCCCTCATAACCATGGCGGAGCATGCCCTCATACCATTTCGGATTGAGGGTGCGGGTACGGGTTTCCAGAGCGACCTGTTCCGACAGGGTACGGACTATCCCGTCACCGCGCGTCTGATCGCCGACATAGACTGCCGGGCCTTCGCCGCGCGCCTTGGCCGCGGCGCGGCTGATACCGCCGAGCGTGTCGAAATAATGATCGATTGTCGTCAGGCCGGTCTCGACCGATTCAAGGTTCTGATAGGCAATCTCCACGCCTGCCAGGATGCGCGCGAGCATTTCCGGCTGCGCGGTCGGCCGCCCGTCGCAGCCATAGGCGAAGCATTTGCGCCGCGAAAAGGTGTCGCCAAGTTCGTCCTCGTCATCCCAGCTGCCGGATGAGACGAGATAGTTGACGTTTGCCCCATAGGTGCCTTCGGCATTCGAGAAGACGCGCAGCGCGGCTGTCGCAAGGTCCACGCCGAGCTGTTGCTGGCAGGACAGCGCATGGCGGCGCACGAAGTTCAGCTCCGGCGGCTCATCTGCGCTTGCGGCGGCGTAGGCGGCTTCGGCGAGCATCTTCGTCTGCAGCGGGAGAAGGTCGCGGAAAATGCCGGAGAGTGTGACCATCACATCAACCCTGGGGCGGGCAAGTGTCTCCAGCGGAATGAGGTCGGCGCCGCTGAGACGGCCATAGGAGTCGAAGCGCGGCGTTGCCCCCATGAGCGCCATCGCCTGCGCGATCTGGGCGCCTTCGCTTTTCAGATTGTCGGTGCCCCAGAGAACGATCGCCATGGTTTCGGGAAACTGACCGGTATCTGCAAGATGCCGGTCGAGCAGGCGAGAGGCCTGGCGCCGCCCGTCTGCGAGCGCGTAGGCCGAGGGCAGACGGAACGGGTCGAAGCCATGGATATTACGCCCGGCCGGAAGGATATCCGGCGCGCGGATCAGGTCTCCGCCCGCAACCGGCGGGATGAAGCCGGCATCAAGCGCGCGGACCAGACCATCGAGTTCATAATCGCCGGTGATCAGCTTGCGGGCACGGCTCAGGCGCTGCAATCCCGTATCTTCCGGATCAAGAGCATGGGCACGCGCAATCAGTGCGGGCAGCCGGCCTTCGGCAATTGCTCGGATCACCGGTTCGGTCAGTGCCACTTCGCCCTCTTCCGGCGGCATCGCCGCAAGCAGGCCGGCGAGTTCTTCAGTGTCCGGAGCCCGGCCGGCAATATGCAGCCCATGCGGGATCAGCGCCGTCTCAAGCTCGACAAGACGTACACGCACCGTTTCAACAAGCTCGGCTGCCGGAAGACTTGCGCCGGAAGGCAGGAGTTCAAGCTCTTCAGCAAGCGACGCAATCAGGCCTTGAAGCTCGTCCGCCTCGGCTGTTTGGTCCGGTCCGAGCCCTCTCCACCGGCTGATCGTGTCGGAGAGGTCCGAAAGACCTTTGTAGAGACCGGCTTCCGTGACGGGCGGGGTCAGATAGCTGACCGTGGTTGCATTGCCGCGGCGTTTGGCGATGGCGGCCTCGGAAGGATTGTTGGCTGCATAGAAATATATGTTCGGCAGATCACCGATTAGGTAATCGGGCCAGCAGGCGCCTGACAGGCCCGCCTGTTTGCCGGGCATGAATTCAAGGGCGCCATGCGTGCCGAAATGCAGCACCGCATCGGCACCGAAACCTTCGCGGATCCATCTGTAATAGGCCGCAAAGGCGTGCGTGGGGGCAAAGCCCTTCTCGAACAGCAGGCGCATCGGATCGCCTTCATATCCGAAGCCCGGTTGCAGCCCGACGAAGACATTGCCGAAGCTCGCGCCGAGAATGTGGATCGAGCGGCCATCGGTCAGCTGGCGCCCGGGCGCCGGTCCCCATTGTGCCTCGATCTCCTTCAGCCGCAGCTCGCGGCGGACATGGTCGGAGAGTGGGAGTTGAACCGCAACGTTCGCCTCGGTTCCGAACCGGTCGCGGTTGCCCTCAAGCAGAGAGGCTTTGAGCGCATCGACGGAATGCGGCACGTCGACGGAATAGCCTTCCGCGTCGAGACGGCGCAGGAAATTAAAAAGAGACTCAAACACCGAGAGGTGTGCCGCCGTTCCGGCCGATCCCGAATTTGGAGGAAAGTTGAACAGCGTGACCGCGATGCGGCGATGCGCCGGTACGCTGCGCCGCAAGCGGATAAGCCGGTCGACGCGCGCCGCGAGCATCTCTGCGCGCTCGGGGCATGCCTGCATGCGGCGTGTATCGTTTCCAAAGGTGCAACCGCGCGAACAGCCCGAGCATTGGGCGCCGTGATCGGCGCGCCCGCCGATTACGATCGAGCCGGTGGCGCCGTCAAGTTCGGGAAGCGCCACCATCATGGTCGCCTCGATCGGCGTCAGCCCCTTCTCATTGACGCCCCAGTCCGACAGAGACTGGAATTCCGAGGCAACAGCGCAGACATAGGGGACATCCAGCGCCTTCAGCATGTCCACGGCTGCGTCCGCATCGTTGAAAGCCGGGCCGCCGACGAGAGAGAAGCCGGTGAGTGAAACCAGGGCATCGATCGTGGGCCGGCCGTCCTTCATGAAATAGCGCCGGATGGCCGACCGGGCGTCGAGCCCGCTGGCGAAAGCCGGAATGACACGCAGGCCCCGCGCCTCCAGCGCCGCGATCGCGCCGTCATAATGGCCAGTGTCGCCTGACGTGATGTACGAACGCATGACCAGCAATCCGACCGCCGGGCGAGCGGCCGCCGAATCAGGCAGGTCGTCGGCCCGCTCGGAAATGCGCGGAACCATGGCGGGATGATAGAGACCGGTTTCCGGATACTCCTCCGGAGGCTGCGGGTTCAGCGTGCCGCGCAGATGCGCGCGGGGTCCGGCGGCGTAGCGGTCGATCAGGAAGCGCACCGCATTGACGATGTTGGCCTCCGAGCCGGACAGCCAGTACTGCATCGTGATGAAATAGGCGCGGACATCCTGCGCGACGCCGGGGATGAAGCGCAGGATCTTCGGCAACCGCCGGAGTGTTCTGAGCTGCTTCTCGCCGGCTTTCGCCTTGTCGCCGGAGCCGCGAAGACGTTTCATCAGAGCGATCGGGCCGCTCGCCGGCTTTGACATGTCGAACCGGTCGAGCCGGGTCAGCTGCACAACTTCCGATGCCGACATGCAGCCGACAATGGCGTCGCAGCCGCTGCGCCGCGCACTGAGGGCCGGCATTACGGCGCGGATATGATCCTCAAGGAACAGCATCGATGCGAGGATAAAGTGGGCCGTCGCAATATCCGTGCGCGCAGCTTCGAGAAGTTCGGGGCGCCGGTTCCATTCTGAAGCGGCATGAAAGCTGAGCTTCAGGCCAGGAAGTTCCCGGCGAAGAGCGATTCTGGCCCGGTCTATGGCAGCGCTGAGATGCGAGTCCAGTGACAGGATGACCACCCTGACTTCCACCGGATCTCCGGATGCGGACTTATCTGCCATAGCGGGCCTTTGCGTCATAGAGCGTGTCCACGGTGATCATATCGAGGTGCAAATCGCGGGCGAACGCTTCGGTGTTCCGGCGTGCCTTGCCACGAACGAAGAAGGGAATCTTCCTGAGCTCCTCCTCCGCGTCCGGCATCCATTGCACACCGGTACTTTCGGCTTCTGCCGCGTTTTGGGGCGCTTCAACAGGAGCATGGCCATGGCCGCCCAGGTGGGAGGCGCCGGCAGCGTCATGAAACTCGAAATCCTCCCGGAACATGCCAAGAAGGTGCTCTTCAAGACCCATCAGCAGAGGGTGGACCCATGTGTCGAAAAGTACATTGGCGCCTTCAAATCCCATCTGCGGGGCATAACGCGCCGGGAAGTCCTGGACATGCACGGGCGCCGATATGACCGCACACGGAATGCCAAGCCGCTTGGCGATGTGCCGTTCCATCTGGGTGCCGAGAATCAGCTCAGGCTGCGCGCGAGTGATCGCCTCTTCGACTTCGAGATAATCATCCGTGATCAGCGGCTCGATGCCGTGGGCGGCCGCCGCCTCGCGCAGGGGCCGGGCAAATTCACGATTGTAGCAACCCAGACCGACGACGGTGAATGCCAGTTCCTCGGAAGCGACTCGGGCGGCGGCGATCGCATGGGTCGCATCGCCGAACACGAAGACGCGCTTACCGGTCAGGTAGTTGGAATCCACCGAGCGCGACCACCATGGCAGGTTGCTGCCATAGCTGGCCATTTCGGGTACTTGTGTGCCCGCGAGCCGACAGACTTCAGCCACGAATTCGCGGGTTGCGCCGATCCCGATCGGCACTGTCCGCGTCCATGGCTGACCGAAAGTCTTCTCAAGATAGCGCGCAGCGGCTTCTGCAATCTCGGGATAGAGAACGACATTGAAATCTGCCGCCGGCAGATCAACCAGGTCCGACGGGGTCGCACCAAGCGGCGCAACGACATTCACCGACACGCCGCAATGAGACAGGAGGCCGGCAATCTCGCGAACATCGTCGCGGTTGCGGAACCCGAGCGCGGTCGGGCCAAGGATGTTGCAGCGCGGGCGCGTCAATCTTCCGGTCTTCGGCCGGAGCGATGGCTGGGCGAGCGCCCGCACGAGCTGATAGAAGGTCTCGGATGCGCCCCAGTTTTCCTTCTTGGAATAGGACGGAAGCTCCAGCGCGATCACCGGCACATCAAGGCCGAGCCTCTTTGCTAGGCCGCCGGGGTCGTCCTGGATCAGCTCCGCCGTGCAGGAAGCGCCAACAATTATCGCCTCCGGCCGGAAGCGTTCGACTGCATCCATTGCGGCCCGGCGGAAAAGCTCCGCTGTATCAGAACCAAGGTCGCGGGCTTCGAATGTCGTGTAGGTGACCGGCGGGCGCTGGCCGCGCCGCTCGATCATCGTGAACAGAAGGTCCGCATAGGTATCGCCCTGGGGCGCATGCAGAATGTAGTGCAGCCCGGTCATGCCGGTTGCGACACGCATGGCGCCGATATGGGGCGGTCCTTCATAGGTCCAGACAGTCAACTGCATCAGACGGCCAGCCTCCCCTTCCGGACCAGGGGGCGGGCGAACAGTTCGGCGAGGTCGCCAGCCTGCTCATAGCCCTGGATTGGTGTGAACACGAGTTCGATGGACCATTTTGTTGTCAGCCCTTCGCGCTCCAGCGGATTGGCAAGGCCAAGGCCGCAGAGCGAAATGTCGGGCCGGACGCTCCGGCAGCGATCCAGCTGGCGATCGACATCCTGGCCTTCGCTGATCAGGACGTCCTCGCCCAGAAGGTCGAGATCGGGGCGCATATGCGCTGCGTGCAGGTAGGGCGTGCCCACTTCATGGACGGTCATGCCGAGTTCGCGCCGAAGAAAACGGGCTAGCGGGATCTCCAACTGGGAATCCGGAAAGCAGAAGAGAGATTTTCCGCCAAGTTCAGACACATACTTCTGCACACCCCGAATGGCCCGCGCGCGGCCGAGCTCTGTCGCGGACGCAAACCTTTCCTCGCCGATACCCCAGGCCCGGGCCGCAGCATGCAGCCAATGCGTGGTGCCTTCGGCGCCCAGCGGAAACGGTGCGGGCAGATGAACGGCGCCGCGCTCCTCAAGCATCCGCGCCGTATCTCGCAGCCAGGGCTGCGCCAGAAGAAAGCGGGTATTCGGTCCGATTGCCGGCATGTTTTCTGATCGCCGGCCCGGCAGGAAGCGAACATCTTCGATACCAAGCTGCGAGAAAATGCGCTGGAACTGGTCTTCGACGACATCGGCAAGGGCACCCACAACGAGGAGGGAGGCGCCATTTGTCTGATCGGCCGGCAGCGTTGGCACCAGCGCCGAAAGACAGGCATCTTCGCCCTGAGTGAACGTCGTCTCGATGCCGCTGCCGGAATAGTTGAGCACGCGGACTTTCGGGAAGAATTCCTCCGACAGCCGCGCCGCTGCGCGGCCGAGGTCAAGTTTGATCACTTCGGAAGGACAGGAGCCGACCAGAAATAGAAGCCGGATATCCGGGCGCCGCTCGATCAGGCGCGCCACATTGCGCCGCAACTCCTCATTCATGTCTGCCATTCCGGCGAGGTCGCGCTCCTCAATGATCGCAGTGGCGAATCTCGGTTCGGCAAAGATCATGACACCGGCCGCCGATTGCATCAGATGCGCGCAGGTGCGCGAGCCGACGATCAGGAAGAAAGCATCCTGGATCTTGCGGTGAAGCCACATGATAGACGTCAGGCCGCAGAATACTTCCCGTTGGCCGCGCTCACGCAGAATGCCTGCCGGGCCGCCTGAGCCCTCCACCACCGCTCTGTCGGCGCGGGGAAGCAAGACCGTCATGACGCCCCGCCCGGCTCAAAGCCGGCTTGCAGACGGGCGAGCCTGAGCTTCCACAGGAACTGGGCGGCGTTGACGACATAGACCGCATATCCTGCCAGCGCGATGACAAGCTGTTGCTCCGGAGAGCCGACCTTCGCCAGAAGCATGACCAGATAGGCCGTATGCAGAGCGATTACGATCATCGATACCGCGTCCTCCCAGAAGAAGGGCGGTGCGAACAGGTGCTGGCCGAAGACGTCCTTCTCCCAGATCGCGCCCGTGATCATGATCGCGTAAAGGCAGAAGGTTTTCAGCACGACGGACGCAACAGCGAGCGCCAGCCCGTCTCCCGAGACCAGATAGCGGATAACCAGGACAAGGCTGATGAGGAATACCGCAAACTGGAGCGGCGCAAGAATGGCCTGAACGAGGGTCCAGGGAGACGCATCACGGCGCTGTCGCTCGTCCCGCGTATAAAGCGGCGGCCTTTTCCCCGGACTGATGGGTTGTTCTAACATGGCGCTGAACCGTGCCGCTCCCACTCGTTGATGAAAGGAGGATAACAGCGGCAGAATGGGTGTCAACTTTTGTTTACGTCTATTTGTCTTTACACTTTTTTGGAAACGTGTGCACACTCTTTCAGAATGCAACCCTGGCGTTTTTACCCCCCTTCTGACCTGTGGTACGAAACTGAAACCCCGCCCGGCGTCCCCGGCCCGCTTTCTCCCCAAATGTCAGGCGGGCCCCTAACGGGCAAACACACCGAGTGCCACCGCTCCATTGCGGTTTGCCTCCCGCTGAAGTTCTCCGCACCGAAGTGCGGGTGTGTAGTCTCAAGCGAAGGCACGCGGACGCCGAATATAATCCGTTTGCTGACAACATGGCGGCCTTTCAAGCCTGATTACAGGCGTTTTGCCGCCCTTTTTCCAGGGAGGTGGCGGTGACGCCGGAGCAAGACAGGAACTACGATACGTCCGGAGGACGTGACCAGCAGGCCGGCAGTATATCTGCGCTCATTCGCCTTTGGTCCAAGGACCGGCGATCTCCGGCCATCACTTTCGACGCAGATCAGATTTTCTCGGCTATCGAGACAGAAATCATTCCGCGTCTCGTCCTGGCAACCGAGCAGTCGCGCCACCGGGCGCCGCTGCCAGCCATCGCGCCGAAGGAGATACGGCAGTCCGACCGGGAGTTGTTTCTGGAGGTCCTGATGGAAAGCGGCGCGAAGGACGCGACCGCCATTGCGATCGGCATGTTGCGCGAGGGGGTGATACTTCAAGCCATCCTTGTGGACCTGCTCGCCTGGTCAGCGCGCCAACTCGGCGAGTTCTGGGAGTCCGATACCTGTTCCTTCTCGGATGTCACGATCGGCCTTTGCCGGCTTCATGAAGTTCTGCACCAGATCAGCGATCATGAATCCCGGACTGTCAAACAGGCACCGCTCGGCAGTCTGTCGATCCTGCTCGGCAATGCCCCTAACGATCAACATGTCTTTGGGACCGTAATGGTTGCGGAGATCTTCCGGCGGGACAGCTGGACTGTGTCGTGCGAGCCCGGGTCCAACCCGGAGACGCTCTGCCGGACGGCGACGGAGTCCAGTTTCAACGTCATCGGACTTTCGGTGTCATCGGATGAGAAATGCGCGGCGGTACCCGGCCTGATACGTTCCCTCAGAGCCGCATCCCGCAATCCGGACGCACGAATCATGGTAGGAGGCCGGGTGTTCACTGAAAATCCAGCCTTGGCAGAAAGAACCGGGGCAGACATGGTCGCACTTGATGGCTTTTCGGCGCCGCAGCTCGCAAGGAAAATGTTGGCAAACATATCGCACCGCTGCTAGGGCCTAAAATGCAGGCCTTTCAGCTTTCGGACCAGTCATGGACGCTTCTTCGAACTCGAAGTACAAAAAGCCATCCTTTCGCGACGCGGAGGGCAGTTTCGCCGGGCTCAACGCGGCGACCATAGCTTCGATTATAGAGAATGCTTCGGACGTCGCCCTTGTCATTGAGGACGGGCGGATTCAGGACGTAGCGGTTTCGCCGGATGATCTGCGGCAGTCAGGGTTCGCCGAGGGCTGGATCGGAAAGCCCTGGGTCGATACGGTCTCCATTGAGAGCCGGCCCAAGATCGCAGCATTGCTCAGTGAGACGGGCGCTCCGGGCACGTCGCGGCCCCGTCAGGTGAACCACCCGGCGAGCGGCCTGCGAGACGTGCCTGTTGCCTACAGAACAGTGCCGACAAGCCGGGACAACAGGCTGATCGCACTCGGGCGCGATCTGCGGGGCGCCGCCGAACTGCAGCAGCGGTTGGTGCGCGCCCAACAGGAACTTGAACGCGACTATGCACTGATGCGTCAGGCAGAGGCGCGCTACAAACTCGTATTCGAGGCCGTCAGTGAGCCGATCCTCATTGTCAACGCGCAGAACCTGGTCATTGAGGCGGCAAATCCTGCTGCCGCCGAAATCCTGCAACTCGGTCTGGCGCAGATTGCCGGAGTTGACTTCGTTACCTTGTTTGATTCGGCTTCCGCCCGCGCCGCAGAGCGCCTTGCCGCTCAAGCGGCGGCAACGGGCAAGGCGAGCGCCAAGAAGGTGACGACTGCCGGCGGCAAGACATTTTCGGTGAGCGCGAACGCCTTCCGCCAGGGGGGCGACCTGAGACTGATCTGCAGACTGACGGACAGGAATGCCGACACGGGCGTATTCCCGCGCGACAGATCTCCCCTGCTGCTGGTCCTGGAAAACCTGCCGGATGGATTCGTTGTCGCAGATGATGACCTGCGGATCGTCACTGCGAACCAGGCATTCGCCGATCTGGCTCATCTTTCCAGCCCGGCGGAATTGGCCGGGGCCCGGCTCGGAGATTTTGTCGGCCGCTCATCGACCGATCTGAATGTGCTGGTCTCGACGATGCGGAACAACGGGACGGCGCGGAATTTCGTGACCGTGCTTCGCGACCGGTTCGGCAGCGAGGAAGACGTCGAAGTTTCGGCGGTCATCACCGGACAAGACGATGCAACGCTCTACGGGTTTTCCATCCGCAATGTCACGCGCCGGCTCAGCGTCGATCCCCCGATCGGAGAGGAACTGCCGCGATCGGTCGAGCATCTCACCAATCTCGTCGGCCGGATGCCACTCAAGGATATCGTGCGCGACTCCACTGCGCTGATCGAGCGGCTGTGCATTGAAGCCGCGCTGAGGCTGACGGATGACAACCGGGCCTCGGCTGCGGAGATCCTCGGGCTCAGCCGGCAGGGACTTTACTCGAAACTCAACCGGTTCGGGTTCGAGGACAAAGAGTAAGCCGGATTTGCCATACCGAGGCGTCAATTTGAATTGACACATTGGCGTGTCACTCTTAGCGTCAGGCATGGTCCAGACGCCCGCCCCTGCCGCGTCCAGCCGCCTGCCGCAGGCCTCGGCTGTCCTCGAGCTGTTCAAGCCGGTGACTTGGTTTGCCGCTATGTGGGCGTTTGCCTGTGGCGCGGTTTCGAGCGGCCAGCCTTTCCTCGGAAACCTGCACCTGATTCTCGGCGGCATGTTGCTGGCCGGCCCGATGGTCTGTGCATCCAGCCAGGCGATCAATGACTGGTATGATCGCCATGTTGACACGATCAACGAGCCGGGAAGGCCCATTCCGTCCGGGCGTATTCCGGGCCGCTGGGGACTGTTTCTGGCGATCCTCTGGTCGGGCCTGTCCCTGCTGCTGGGCCTGGCGCTGGGCGTCTGGGCGTTCGCCGCAACCCTCGTCGCGGTATTCCTGGCCTGGGCGTATAGCGCGCCGCCTCTGAGGCTCAAGCTGAATGGCTGGTTCGGAAACGCCGCGGTCGGCTTTTCCTACGAGGGCATAGCCTGGCTCACTGGCGCGGCCGTGATGCTGGGCGCCCTGCCCAATGGGCTCATCTTCTTTCTGGCCATCGCATACTCCATCGGCGCGCACGGCATCATGACGCTGAACGACTTCAAATCGATCGAGGGAGACAAGGTCATGGGCGTCCGTTCCCTGCCCGTTCAGCTTGGCCCCGACCGGGCGGCCCGCCTGGCCTGTATTGTCATGGCCGTGCCACAGATGGCGGTGGTTCTGTTCCTCATCGCCATCGGCCAGCCGATACATGCAGTCATCGTTCTAGGCCTTCTCGGCGCTCAGGTGTGGCTGATGCGGCCGCTGCTTGAGAATCCGCGTGCCAAGGCGATCTGGTATAGTTCAACCGGCGTTACGCTCTATGTGCTCGGCATGCTGGTCAGTGCGTTCGCGATCGCCCCCTGGGGATCAGCATGAGCGCACCGGCTGGTCCCCCGCTGTTTGGCTGGCTGGAGATTGTCCGGATCGGACTGGTTCAGACATCGCTGGGCGCAATCGTTATTCTGATGACCTCGACGTTAAACCGGGTGATGATTGTCGAGCTTGGCCTTGCGGCCTCGGTCCCGGGCTTCCTGGTGGGCATCCACTATGCCGTCCAGTTGTCACGGCCGAGATGGGGATATGGCGCCGACATCGGGGGAAGCCGCACGCCCTGGATCATTGGCGGCATGATTGTTCTGGCAACGGGCGCCCTTCTCGCGTCGGTGTCGGTCGCCCTGATCGAAGCACGCCTTGCGGGCGGGCTGATCCTCTGCCTGCTCGCCTTCATATTGATAGGAGGCGGGGTTGGCGCAGCCGGAACGAACCTTCTGACCCTGATGGCGGTAAGGACGGCGGCCTCCCGGAAGGCTGCGGCGGCAGCGATTGTCTGGATCATGATGATCTTCGGCTTCATCCTGACAGCCGGAATAGGCGGGCAGCTTCTGAAGCCATTCAGCTTCGACCGGCTGATCCTCGTGACGGCTGGCGTGGGCGTGATCGCCGTCATTTTGACTGCGGCAGCGCTGTTCAGGCTCGAGAAGGCGACAGCCGGGCCGGTGCCCGCGCCAGAGCCATCCCAGGTCCCGGAAGCCAGGTTTGGTCAGGTGCTGGCCGAAATCTGGCAGGAACGCACGGCGCGCCGGTTTACGATCTTTGTGTTTGTATCGATGCTCGCTTACAGCGCGCAGGACCTGATCCTGGAACCGTTCGCCGGCATGGTCCACGGCTACAGCGCCGGCGCATCAACCCAGCTGGCCGGCATCCAGAATGTCGGCACCCTGATAGGGATGATCGCGACGGCAGTGTTCTGTTCCCTTGCCGGAAATGGCCGCGCCGATTTCCTTCGGCAGTGGGCCGTCGGCGGTTGCCTCGCTTCAGCCGCCAGCCTTCTTGTCATGGCTGCGGGCACGATGGCGATGGGAAGCGCCTGGCCGCTGATCCCCAATGTGATGGCGCTGGGCGCCGCAAACGGCGCCTTTGCAGTCGCCGCGATCGGCACGATGATGACACTGGCAAGCGACGGTCGAGGTTCACGGGAGGGCACCCGTATGGGACTTTGGGGAGCGTCGCAGGCAGTTGCCTATGGCGCCGGCGGGCTCGCTGGCGCCGCTTCGCTCGACCTCGCCCGCTGGCTGCTGGACGACCCGGCTTCAGCTTTTGCGATCGTTTTTGCTGCGGAGGGCTTGCTCTTCCTGCTGGCCGCAGTCCTTGCGGCGAGCGTCGGCGCATCTGCCGGCACCCGCAGCCAGCATCATGTATTGCCAGCCAGGAACATTATTGCGGCCGACGGAAGGAACAGGGGATGAGCGGCGATCTCGCAGATCAGGAAACTTTCGATGCCGTCATTGTCGGTGGCGGGCCGGCAGGCGCAACAGCAGCACATGAACTCGCCGGCAGGCATCACCGAGTGCTCCTTCTGGACAAATCGGGACGGATCAAGCCATGCGGCGGCGCGATCCCGCCGAGGCTGATCTCGGACTTCGCTATTCCTGACGCGCTGCTGGTGGCGCGCGCGCGAAGTGCCAGGATGATCGCGCCTTCGGGCCGGACAGTCGACATGCCGGTAGAGGGCGGGACTGTCGGTATGGTGGACCGGGAACAGTTCGACGAATGGCTGCGCGAGCGGGCAAGGTCGGCCGGCGTTGAGCGCCGGGATGGCAGCTTCCTGAACTTCACGCGCGACCCCGACGGCGTGGCCGTGGTGGAATACCAGCCGAGGGAGCCTGCAGCCTCCCCGGTCAGGATCCGTACCCGCTGCGTGATCGGCGCGGATGGCGCACGGTCCCGCGTTGCGGAACAGACGATCCCCGGCGGCGGCGAAACCCGCTGCGTCTTTGCCTACCATGAAATCATCGAGTCGCCCGGCGATGCCGGCGACCAGTTCGATCCGAACCGGTGCGATATCTACTATCAGGGCCAGCTTTCCCCGGACTTCTATGCCTGGATTTTTCCGCACGGAGACACCACCAGCGTTGGTGTCGGAAGCGCCCGGAAAGGCTTCTCGCTGCGCGATGCAATCCGCACCCTGCGCAAGGACACGGGCCTCGATGAGGCACGCCTGGTCCGGAAGGAAGGGGCGCCGATCCCGCTCAAACCCCTCAGGCGCTGGGACAATGGCCGGGATGTTGTCCTCGCCGGGGATGCGGCAGGCTGCGTTGCTCCGGCATCCGGTGAAGGCATCTATTATGCCATGCTGGGCGGACGGGAGGCGGCAATATCCGCTGACGAATTCCTTGTGACCGGCGATGCGCGGGCATTGGCCAGAACGCGCAAGCGCTATCTCAAGGCGCACGGCCGCGTCTTCCTCATTCTCGGCATCATGCAGCATTTCTGGTACCGGTCCGACAAGCGGCGCGAAGGCTTCGTTGCCATGTGCAATGACCGGGATGTCCAGCGGCTGACCTGGGACGCCTACCTGAACAAACGCCTCGGCAAACCCGACCATCTCGCCCATCTGCGAATATTCGTGAAAGACACAGCCCATCTCCTGGGTCTCGCTCCGAAACCGGCGCGGTCGTCGTGACGCAGCGCGTCCGGCCATCGCGCCGGCCGGTGTTCGTGGCAGGTACCGCCGCCCTGCTGACAGCATTTGCAGGCGGCGCGATGACGCGCACCGACGCCTGGTATCGCGGGCTGGAGAAGTCTTCGCTCAATCCGCCCGACTGGGCCTTTGCGCCGGCATGGACGATTATCTACGCCCTCGCCGTCGCCTCGGCGACCCTTGGCTGGCGCGACACGCGCACCAGCGCCGAGCGGGCCTGGCTGATAAGTCTGTTCTTTGTGAACGCCGTTCTCAACATCGCCTGGAGCGCCATTTTCTTCACGCTTCGCCGACCGGACTGGGCGCTGGCCGAGGTGGCAACGCTCTGGGTCTCGGTTGCCTGCCTGATTCTTTTCTTTTCCCGCTTTTCGGTTCGCGCCGCTGCGCTCCTCGTGCCATACCTTGCCTGGGTGAGCTTTGCCGCCTGGCTCAACTTCAAGGTCGTCACACTCAATGGACCCTTCAACTGAGCCTTTCATGATCGCGCCATGGATGATCGACCTTGTGATCGCCGGCATGGCTGCGGAGTTCATCCTGATTGCTGCGGCTCTTGTTCTTACCGGCCGCCGGACGTGGATCGCGCCTGTGTTCTGGTTCCTAGCCAGCGGCGCGCTACTCCTTATTGCGGTGCGGTTTGCTCTGGCCGGACAGGAAAGCGCTTGCATCGGCACGGCCCTCATCGCCGCTTTCGCAACGCACATCCTGCTGCTTGTCACAGTCTGGCACCGTATAAAAAAGCCAGGCCCGGGATCCGGGCCTGGCAGGTCGGGGTAGCTGGGAGGCTCCAGCTACTCAGAAGCGCGCGAATCCGTTGTCGGCGCCCCATAGGAACCAGTTGTCGACAACCGTTCCGGTGAGCAGCACACCTATCCCTCCAGTTATCGGGCAGAGAATGGCGAACCACCAGGCCCAGCGGTGGATCGACTCCATGGAGGCGTTGAAGCCCATGGTCCAGCGCCAGAACAGGGCAGCGCGCTCCGAAGCGGTTCCCCGGTCCGTAATCTGTTCGATCTCCCGCTCGCCGCCATACCGGCCAACGGCCAGAATCGTTGCGCCGTGCATCGCAAACAGCAGCGCGGACCCGTACAGGAACACGATAGAGAGCATGTGGAACGGGTTGTAGAAGAAGTTCCCGTACATTAGCGACAGATTGTTGGTCCAATCGAGATGCGAGAAGATGCCGAACGGTACTGCTTCGGCCCAACTACCCATCATCACCGGGCGGATGAAACCGCAGACGAGATAGAGCCAGATTGCGGCCGCGAACGCCCAGCAGATATGCGTTCCAAGTCCGAGCTGGATAGCCCGCCGGTAGGACCTGACCCACCATAGAATGATCGATGCGGTGAGGAAGAAGCCCGCCATGAGCCACCAGCCGCCTTCGTGCAAAGGCATGAAGAGCGACAGGCCATGCTCGGGCAAGGGCTGATCCAGTGAAAGCCAGGGGAGCTGGCCGAAGAACTTGATCGGATCCCAACCGACGCTGGCCCACATATTGAGGCCAATGATTTCGATCGCGATGAAACCGCAAAGCAGGGATGCGAGCCCCGACCAGCCAAGATAAAGCGGGCCAATCTGCGCATCACCGATCTTGCCAAGCAGGTGGCTTGTTCCGGTGAAGTTGTATCGGGGCTCATCGCCGGGCCCATCGACAACACCATAGTCGATATGGCCCCTCACCTGGGTCTGAGTGAATATATTCTGATAGTCAGCCATCGGACTGTTTCCTTCAAACGCGCCAGATTGGGAAATTCTTCCAACCATTCCACCAATCGACCCAGGAGCCGTCATAGAACGGTCCGGAGATCACGATGCAGATGGCACTCCAGATGCCAGCCGACAGCGCCAGGAACAGGCCGAGCCGGTGGATACCGAGAGTGCCGATCGAGTAACCGATGAAATCGCGGAAGAATGCGTTTTCATGTTCCGGCGTCTTCACCGTCTTTCCGCGCCCCGGATTGGTGGCCGACAGAACCAGGCCACCATGCAACGCCAGGGCCAGCGTCGTCGTGAAGAAGAAAGTGATCGCCACCATATGGGCGGGATTGTAGTGGAAGTTGCCGTAGGCATACCCCGTATTGGAGACCCAATCGAGGTGGCTCATTATTCCGTATGGAAACCCATGGCCCCACGCGCCCATCAACATGGGCCGGATCACTACCAGGGTAACATAAGCCAAGACGGCGACGCTGAAGGCGATGGGCACATGCAGGCCCATTCCGAGTTTTCGGGAGATTTCGACCTCCCGGAATATCCATGAGACAAATGCGCCAATCGCGCAGATGGTCACGATCTGCCAGATGCCGCCCTCCGCCATCGGGGCGAGTTGCAATCCGTATTCTATAGGGGGCGGATCAATGCTTATCAGCCAGGGATTCCAAGTATCGCCCATGGAGGCACCCAGGAAGATCAAGGCCGTTCCGAGGAAGGCGAAGAACGCAGCCGTGACACCGAAAAACCCGACATAAAACGGGCCAATCCAGAAATCGAACAGGTCTCCGCCAATCAGCGTGCCGCCTCGAATCCGGTACTTCCTCTCAAAATTCAATAGCGCCATGATACTGCTCCATCATGCCGTGCCACGCCGCCCGCAATACCGTCACGCGGACTCCAGCGCCCCACTCATCTAGAAAGTGGGCCCCGGGCGGAATGCTGAATCGCCGCCCGCCCGGAGCTATAGTCAAACCTGCCGAACCGGGGTTTCAATTGCCAGCTCCGCAACAGCCGTCGGCGCAGTGCCGAGCCAGTTGAAGCGAGGTGAGCTGAGCAGAATGAAATGGATCAGCAGTGCCAGCACGAACAGGAACACTGAAAGTGCCACCAGCGCACGCCGGGGGTCGAAGAGCAACCAAATTCTCCACATCTTTCAATCCTCCTATCCTTTCAGACTTACGAGCGAACTCGCAAGCCTAATCCCGTCTTCAATCATGGCATATCCACCGGGTCCGGGGATCCAGGGTCGCCACGACCAGACAAGGAAGTGAGCCACCACAGCAATCAGCGTGAAGAGTATGAAACTCATCATGAAGATCTTGTGGAACTCTTGGGCCTCAGATGCTGTCAAACCTGTCAGCGACCCAGTCCTCTCATTTGCATTTTCGGCCATTCACAGTCTCCGTTCATGGGCCTAGGTCATTGACCGCAACAGCACGCTGCTGCGGCCCAATTGACGCCCGGCTTTCCGGAACGCCAAAAGCTCAGATCACGCACTTCGCCAACTGGTCGGTTAACGGAGCACATAAAACCACGGGACGACGCTGTGGGTGAGATCGGATGCTTCGGTCAGAACCGATTTCGTCCTCTCCACTCCGGCGTCCCTGCGAGGCAAAAGGAAAACCCGCCCCGCCAACGCAATCATCAGGAAGATGGGAAACAGCGCTCTTTCCGTGAGCATCATGCTTCGCCGATCTCTTTCGAGCTGTCCCAAAAGTCCGGTCTGGCGTGTGTTGATCATCTTCAGCATCCTCCCGAATTCCCAGTGCTCATCCCCTCAGGCAGCCCTGCCCGCCTGAAGACCCGACACACTTCTTGCAAACAGTTCCGCTGTGACGCGGCCTGAATTCTCTCTTGCCGCGAGCGCCTCCGCACCGTCTCTCAGCCGCTTGGCTGCTGAAATCCGTGTCAGGACGGACTCCCGCATCAAGAGCTGCGACATTGCCTCGCTGGCAGCATCTTCCCAGGCAATTACAACCTGCATGGACCGCGCCGGCGTTGCCTCCGCGGCATCCATGCTCGCGCCGAGCGGCAGGATGTTGAACAGCGCATCGAACAGGGCGTTACAGTACTCCTGCACGACATAGGCTGCGCCGGAATATCCCATGAAGGGCGTCCCGGTATGCCGCCGGATCAGGGCGCCCGGAAATGACGCCGGAATCCAGATCGACCTCGCGCCGACTTCCTGAAGGTACATGCGCTCGTTATAGCTCCCGAATACAACCATTGGCGGCGCATCGTGGATTGCTTGCCGGACAGCGTCATTGTCTGTCTTGCGCCCCGCAACGCGCGTGAAGGAAAAGCTGCAGGCGATTCCAAGGTCATTCTCCAGAAAATTGCGGATGCCCCGGGCATGGGTTTCATTGGCAACGATGCCAAAGCTGGCGGTCGCAAAGAAGTCCTGAGTGACCGAGCGCCAGAGATCCCATAGCGGCTTCAGTGTCGAGTGCTTTTCCGATTCGATGAATGGCTCGGGATCGAGCCCTGTCAGTTCGCCCAGCGCGCGCAGGAAGCGTGTCGTCGAATGCAGCCCGACCGGCGCCTGAAGATAGGGTGTATCGAGCGCTTCACAGAGCGCGCGGCCATACTCGCGATACATGCAGATATTGACATCCGCATCGATCAGCTTACGGACTTCCGAGATATGGCTGGCCAGCGGAAAGACGAGATTGATCTCGGCCCCGATGCCTTCGACCAGGCGGCGGATTTCAGCAAGATCGGAAGCCATGTTGAACATGCCATAAGCCGGCCCGAGGATGTTGACGCGCGGCTTTGCGCCTTCAGCACGTTGCGCGGGCTTCGGATTCCGGCCCTTGGTCTGGCCAAACTCCGTCCACAGCCAAAGCATGGCGCGGTCCGCACTCTGCCACTGATCCTCATCGATCGTGCGCGGCAGGAAGCGTTGGATGTTCGACCCTTCCGGCGTTACGCCGCCGCCGATCATTTCGGCGATCGATCCGGTGACAACGACGGCCGGCAAAGCGGGATCGAGGACGGCGCGGGCGCGCTTCATTGCGGCTTCCGTGCCGTGCTGACCGAGTTCTTCTTCACCCAGTCCGGTAACGACGATCGGCAACTCATGCGGCGGCAGAGCGTCGGTATAGTGCAGGACCGAAGTAACAGGCAGGTTCTCGCAGCCGACGGGGCCGTCGATGACAACCTGCAGCCCCTTGATCGCCGTGAACACATACACTGCGCCCCAATAGCCGCCTGCCCGGTCATGATCCTGGATCAGCATCCCGTGGGCGCCTCCAGATTGGCCGCCTGCTTGGCGCGGGCCGCGAGCTTGCGGGTCTGATGCGCGCGGAACTGCGGATGAGTATCCGGCGTGCCGCGCCAGACGCCTGCCGTGTCGCCAGATCCGACCCCTTCGAAGAAGGATTTCATCTCGTCGAAGCGCGACTGGCCAGCAATGGCCGCATTGACCACATCGGCGAGTGAGCCAGCTCCGGCTGGTCCCATAAGGGGGCGCGCGGAAATCAGGTTCGTAAAATACAGTGCCGGGGTCGCCGCTTCCTTGGCCTTCTGGACAACAGGCGTCGTGCCAATGGCGAGGTCAGGCTTGTACTCGCGGAACGCGGCGAGATCCTGCTCGAGCGAGGCGCGGAACTGTATCTGCACACCCCTCGTTTCCAGCCATTCCCTGTCGGCATCTGACCAGCGTGTGCGCGGCAGGGCGGTGCCGACATAGCGCACATCTGCGCCGCTCTCGACCAGCAGTCTTGCGACGAGCAGCTCGGAGCCCTCATAGCCCGACAGCGTAATCCGCCCCCGGATGGGCTTTGTCGCCATCGCGCCAGCGATCACGCGGCCGAAGAGGTTACGTGCCGCATCAATGCGCGAGGCGGGAACATTAGCTGCTTCGCCGATGGCCTTAAGCCAGGCGTCTGTTCCTTCAAGTCCCACTGGCGCCGACCCCACGATCGGTCGTCCGGCGGCTTCGAGTTCGCGTATAGAGGCCGTATAGAAAGGATGGACGGCTGCAACGACCGCGCCATCAAGCGCAGTATAGAGTTCGCGCCACTCCCGCGTCGGCACGACGGCCCCGGCGGCGAGTCCGAGCGGCTCGAGCAACCGCCCGATCACGACCGGATCAGCTGGAAACATCTCGCCGAGGAGCGTAATCTTGGGAAGGTCGGCGGTGTCGCTCGCGGCGCGCCGAACCGGGCCGGTTTCGGCCTCCTTGCGCGCATAAGCGAGCATCGCCCCGGCGAGCACATCCTTCGCCTCAGCATGGGTCGGCACGCCGAAGCCCGGCACATCAATGCCGATAATCCGCACACCGTTGATCTCATCCGGCAGGAGACGCAGCGGCACGCCGGAAGCGGTCGGCACGCAGAGATTGGTAATCACGATCGTATCGTACTTCTCAGGATCTGCCGTCTTCTCGACAGCTTCCTTGATGTCTTCAAAGAGCTTGCCGGTGACGAGCGTCTCGGAATTGAACGGCACATAGCCGACCGAGCGCTTTGCACCATAGAAATGCGAAGTGAATGTCAGGCCATAGACGCAGCAGGCCGATCCCGAGAGGATCGTCGCCGTGCGCCGCATACGCAGGCCCACGCGAAGCGAACCGAAGGCCGGGCACATGCTCTGCGGCTGATCATGCGGCCCTCGCGGATAATCCTTCGCATACTGATCGAGCAATTCGCTCTTCCCGGCCGCGGCGGCAGCTGCCCGCATCTCATCCTTGCCTGCATGACAACCCGAAGCTTCCGGTGTTGGCGGCGGCGCGGACACGACCTCTGCCTCGGCCTCAACCTTCGGAGCGGGGCGGCGCTCCCGGTTTTCAAGAAGGGTAAGGCGGCGGGAGGCCATGGGCGTCAGATCTCCTCATACACGACTTCGAGGCTGCGCTTCTCTGCAGCGGATATGCCGCACATGTCGGCGAGTGTGGCGGGCTCGAGTACGATATCGCCGCCGGTGTCCTTGGAGGAAAACAGGCCGAGCAGACCGTCCTGGGTCAGCGGCGAGGGCCGATTCGGAACCGAATTTCCGATATTCTCAGAAAGCTCCGAGAACAGAGAACCCCATTGGGATTCTGCGGTGCCGACGATCTGGTAGTTTGCAGATTTCCGGCGAATGTCTTCGTTGACGGGAATGGTCGCAAGCACAGGGATGCCGACGGCCTTGGCAAAGGCAGCAGCCTCACCTGTGCCGTCATCGCGGTTGATGACCATGCCAGCCACGCCGACATTCCCGCCCATCTTGCGGAAATACTCCACGGCGGAGCAGACATTGTTGGCAACATAGAGAGACTGAAGGTCGTTCGAGCCGACGACGATTACCTTCTGGCACATGTCGCGCGCGATCGGCAGGCCGAAGCCGCCGCAGACAACATCCCCGAGGAAGTCGAGCAGCACATAGTCGAAATCCCAGTCATGGAAGCCGAGCTTTTCCAGAAGTTCGAAGCCATGGATGATACCGCGCCCACCGCAGCCTCGGCCGACTTCGGGCCCGCCCAGTTCCATCGCGAACACACCATTGCGTTTGAAGCAGACATCGCCGATTGCCACTTCCTCCCCGGCCAGCTTCTTGGCGGAGGACGTTTCGATTATTGTCGGGCAAGCCTTGCCGCCGAACAGGAGCGAGGTGGTGTCGGATTTCGGATCGCAGCCGATCAGGAGCACGCGTTTGCCCTGCTCCGCCATCATGCAGCTGAGATTGGCGAGCGTGAAACTCTTGCCGATGCCGCCCTTGCCATAGATCGCGATGATCTGGGTGTCGCGCTTGGCCTCTCCCGTGTGCACGGGATCGGGTTCTGCAGCGGCCTCCTCGCGGAGAGCGTCGGTATAGTCCGTCCCGGCATTGTGGCGGGTCAGGCGAAGGTCTTCAGACATTCGATGGTCTCCAGTCGATGAGCATCTTCAGGCAGGCCGCATCACTGAAGGCCTGGCGATAGGCTTCGTCCGCTTCCGCCGCCGGCCGGATATGGGTGATAAGCCCCTCAAGGGAGAGCTTGCCTGAATGGACGAGGCTGCTCACCGCATCCAGATCGGCGGGCGTCCATTCGGCAGCGACCCGCAGGCGCATCTCTTTCATGAAGGCAAGCGGGAAAGCGAAAGAGGGGCGCGCCGAATAGAAACCCGCCAGCACAATTTCCGCTCCCGGCACGCAATGGGGCAAGACCTTGTCGATGATGGCGCTGTCACCACTCAGATCGCAAACAGCACGGTAATTGCGACGTTCGTCAGTCGACGGTGCAATCACAGGATAATCGTCAGCCTCCCGCCGCGCTGCATTGATCTCCCAGATCGTTGGTGCGTCTCCGCCCAGAGCCACCACCAGTCTTGCTGCAAGCCGCCCGAGCACGCCATGCCCGACAATCAGTTCAGGCAAGGGATAGCCCGCGATGGCATGGTGCGCTGTCGCCGCGAGGGCCAGAAGGACCCCTTCCCGCGGCGAAGCCAGAGTGAGCGTATACGCCCGCATGCCCGGCACGACGATATGGGACGCAGAGGCACCGAATAGGCCGCTGGCCCCGCGGAAACAGCGGGCACCGGGCACGAACACCACTTCGCCCACACGCTCCGGCGCACCGGACGCAAGTATGATTTGTCCGACAGCCTCATACCCCGGCACAAGTGGATAGCTCAGGCCGGGAAACGGCGGCATTTCACCAGACCACATCAGGCGCTCGGTTCCGGCACTGACGCCCGACCAGATCACTTCGACGACTACATCTGCCGGTCCCGGCGGCTCAAGCTCGAGCCTGGCAACAAAGGCTGTGCTGTCGCCTGAGAAAATGACCGCATCTGCAAAGCGATAGGCGCCGATCCGCGCATGGGGGGGCTGCGCCGGTTTGGGCTGAGCGGGGATGGACCCTTGAGACTCGATGACGCCCGTTTCCATAAGCGTCATACTAAGTTTACATATTAAAGTGTCAATCTTAATTTACAAAAAACTTGCCGGTTGTCCGGCGCTTCCGGGCTCAGTGCGCGGTCACACAGCTGACGAGCAGCGGGTTGTGGGTGCGCCTCAATCTTGCAACCGGAAAACCAGCCTGCCGAAGGAGCGCGCGCATTTCATCGAAAGTGCGCGGCTTACCTCTTCCCATTGCCCAGAGATACATGCCGAAATAGGCATCCCCCATACGCTTTGCCCCGCGCACCCCGGCAAGCGGCTCGGCAATGATCAGCCGCCCCCCGGAGGGCAGCGCCGCGCGCACATTCTGCAGCAGTTGCAGCGCCGGGCCGTCGTCATGATCATGCAGCACCCGGACCAGCGTCACGGCATCAGCGCCTCGCGGCAAAGCCTCTGTCAGAGCATCGAGGCCCAAAATCTCAAGCCGGCCGGAAAGCAGGTGTCCACCAAGCCGCTCGCGCGCCATTGCCGCGACCTGTGGCAGATCGATAAGGCGCAGCTGCAGATGAGCGTATCGCGCCCCCGCCTTCTCGATAAACGCTCCGAGGCCGCCGCCGACATCCATCAGGCATCTGCACGACGACAGGTCATTCGCCGAAAGAATCTGCTCCGCTATCAGGGACTGTGTCTCCGCCATGAGGGCAGAATAGACACGCGCGGCCGACGGATCAGAACATTGATCATAGGCCCAGTATTGGCTGAGTTCGGTATCGCTCCGGCGCGCCGAGAGCAGCCCGGCCGCATCCGTCAGGTCGCTGTAAAGTGCCTTGTGATGGCGCACCATGGCAAAGACGGGCGGATTGCCGAGCAGGCCAGCCCCAGTCTCGCCCAGCCCGTACCGGCGGTCAGCCTGCTGGCGCAACAGGTCCAGCGCAGCAGCGGCGCGAAGCAGACGTTCGGCGCCGTCTGTCGTCCAGCCCGTCTCCCCTGCAAGATCCGCTGCGTCGAGAGGCTGTTCGCGCGCGCGCTCAAGCAGCCCCGCCTCAACCACCGCCTGCAATATCTGCGAATAGACAAACCCGGCCACCAAATCGAAACTGGCGGCCGCTTTTCTGAGCGCCACCGGGCGCAGCAACGGATTCGAGATTGCGAATGTCTGGAAGCGGGAGCTCGCAATCAGCCGGTTTTTCCAGTTGGCCAGACGGTCGGAAAAATGCACGGCGCCCTCCCGTCGCCGCCCGCCTGACTCAGGCGACGCGCCGCATCAATTCCTTCGGAACGAGCCGGGAGGCCTGCGCCGAAACGAGCTGCTTCAGGAATGCCGCGCCAGGCGAATCCGGAATTGAATCAGCAGCGTCCGCTATCATCCGGTCCAGCTGCTGCAGCGCGCCGCGTATGCCAAATTTTTCGACGGCACTGGGACGTGCAAGCGCGCAGTCCTGCCCTGCCGGCTTGCCAAGGATGTCCTCCCCGAGCAGCACATCTCTCAAATCATCGGCGACCTGGTATGCTTCCCCCAGCCGGGCCCCAAGAGCATGCCACTCATCAGGGTCGGCGCCGGCTGCAGCCGCGCCTGACATGGTCGCTGCAACAAATAGCGCGCCGGTCTTGGCCTGATGATAGGCCGACAAATCGACCTGCGCTTCGCTCTCCCATGCCTGGCCGGCAACGATACCGCGCGGCGAACCGGTTGCCTCAATAAGGATGCGCATCAGCCTCGGCAGGGTTTCAGGTTTGCCCCTGCCCCCTCGCAGCAGCGTATCGAACGCCATGACAATGAGCGCATCGCCCGCAAGGACCGCCAGCGCTTCACCGTAAGCAAGATGCACAGAGGGTTTGCCGCGGCGCAGGTCTGCACCGTCAAACGCCGGCAGGTCGTCATGGACGAGCGACGCGCAATGCATAAGTTCAATGGCGCCGCCCGCCGCCGCTGCAAGTTCAAGATCATCCGCGCCGCTACAGGCAGCTGCAACGGCCACGCAGAGCCGGGGGCGCACCCTGGCACCGCCCGGAAAGACCGCATGCCTGACAGCTCGCCCCAGCAATGGCGGGGCTCTATCATCGAAGGCGGCACTGACCGACCGTTCAAGCACCCATTCGATCAAGGCATCGGTATCCATAGGCTGGCCTCCTGATCGTCATCGTATATTGTCATTTGTAAGTGTCAAATTGTATTGACGTTCTGAAGTCCGGGAGGAAACGGCAAATGATGGCGCACGGCACGCCGATATCAGGCGCCTGCCAGTTCGACCGGCGCGTTCCACCAGGCGGATACGCCTGGTGGTATGTCGATGCGATCAGCGACGATTCCGAATTTGCGATCACGCTGATCGCCTTCATCGGCAGTGTTTTTTCCCCTTACTACGCCTGGGCTGGCCGGGCTGACCCCCTGAACCACTGCGCGCTCAATGTGGCCTTGTATGGCCGGCGCGGCCGGTGCTGGGCCATGACCGAGCGCGGCCGGGACAAAGTGCTGGCCACATCGGCTACGTTGCAGATCGGACCAAGCAGGCTCGCTTGGGACGCGGACGGGCTGACGGTCGATGTGGCGGAAACCGGTATGCCAATGCCATTTCCAATTCGTGGCCGCGTGCGCCTGGCGCCGCGCAGCCTCAATGCAACCTCGTTTCACATTGACCGCGCCGGCGCCCACTATTGGCAGCCGATATCTCCTGTGGCGGATGTCGAGGTGGACTTTGACCAGCCGGGAGTACGCTGGCGCGGCCGGGGTTATTTCGACATGAACTTCGGCGATTCGCCTCTGGAACAGGCGTTCCGTTACTGGGATTGGTCACGCATCCATCTCAGGGACGGCGTGACCGCCATAACCTACAACACCGACGAACGAAACGGCGATCAGAACCGGCTTGCGCTAAGATTTGGAAGAGACGGTGAATGCGAAGCGCTGCCTGCACACGCCCCGCTGGATCTGGCGCCGACGCGGATTTTCCGCATTCGCCGCCGAACCAGCCCTCTCGGCGATGACCTGGTCCGGTTGGGATCAACCCTCGAAGACACCCCCTTCTACAGCCGGTCGATCATTCAGACAGCGCTCGGCGGGGAGCGCGGGTTCGGGGTGCATGAGAGTTTCGACGGTAACAGGCTGCAGAGCGCGCTCGTAAAGCTGATGCTGCCCTTCCGGATGCCGCGCCTGGCGTGACTTGCCTTTCAGATACGAGGCTCCTGCGACGGGCGCTCCCTGCTTGCGGCGGCCTCGTCAGCTTTTGTTTTCTTGATGGCCTTGTCCGTTCGCCACAATTCCCAGAATCCCCAAGCCAGGGCGGCGCCGCTGAAGAGAACCAGTTCAAGGAGAAACAGCGCATGGAATTCAGGCACACGCGTCTCCTACCTATCGGTCCGCAGCTGAGTGGAGGCGTGTTTCGTCCTCCATCCTGAGAAAAAGGTCTATGACCCAGGGCCAGCCTGCGAGTGGGGCAGCGGCCGTGCGCCGGCGTTTTGGCTGCGCCTGCACAGCCTGCAGCAGGAACAGGCCCGCATGCTCCGTCATCCGATCGGTTGGTTGGGGGTCGCGCAGGACAAGCGCGTTTGCCGCGAGGAACACTTTTCTGTGTTTCGGCACGACTGCCCGGAATCTTATCGAATCATAGCCATTGGCCGCAATGCAGCGACCGATATCGCGATAGATGTCCGCCGCCGCACGGATCGCGCCCCGGCAGTCGCGCCTCAGAAACCCGATGCCCTCACGCCCCGAGGCATAAAAGGGCTCCGCCGCTGAAAGCATCCGGCGCGTAAGCTCACCGATTCTGCCGTCGGCCGATTCGGCCTCTTTCAGTACGGACAGATCAAGCCTGGCATCGCGCAACCATTCCTCGGGAATATAACAGCGGCCCGCGGCAGCATCCTCGCCAATATCGCGCGCGATATTTGTCAGCTGCATCGCAATCCCGAGATCGATGGCGCGCGAAAGCGCAGCCTGGCGGCGCTCGCCCATAACCAGGGCCATCATCACGCCGACTGTTCCGGCAACCCTCGTCGCATACGACTTCAGGTCTTCGAATGTCTGGTACTGCCTGCCCTCGATATCCCAGGCGAAGCCTTCCAGCAGGCCCTCCGGCACTGCGCGCGGGATGGCATAAGCGTTCACCACCCAGCAGAACGCACGGTCAACCGGAGAGTCCTCCGGATAGCCAGCGTAGACCGCAGCGAGGCGCTCGCTCAGCCGCCGCAGCCCGGTCGCAGGATCCCGGCACTCATCAATCCGGTCATCCGCCATACGGCAGAAGGCGTAGATCGACCGGGCCGCAAGCCGGACATCCTTCGGCAGGATCAGGGATGCTGCGTGAAAGCTTTTCGAGCCTTCGCGGATCATGCGGGCGCACTCCACCCGATCGGGCAGGCTCGGTTCAGGCAATCCGCGATCAGGCGGGAAAAGTGTCCACATGGTTTGACATTAAGCCTTGTCCGGATGACTTTCGCAAGCAGAATGCAGGACAAAGTCATCATTATCGGCGCCGGCGCCGGCGGTCTGGCAGCGGCGATCCGGCTTTCCAGATCGGGCCTGGCAGTCACGCTGCTCGAGCGCCACGAACACGCCGGGGGCAAGATTCGCCACAATCGGGCCAGCGGTACGCTGATATCCAACGGGCCAACTGTATGCACGATGCGCCATGTCGCCGATGACCTCCTTCGCGAGGGCGGCCTCGTGCCGGAAGATGAAGTCCGGTTTATCCCGGCAGCGAGGCTTGCCCGGCACGCCTGGCTGGACGGAACCCGCCTTGACCTCTTTCACGAGCAGGGGGCAACATACGGCGCCATCGAACACGCATTCGGCCGCGTCGAGGCGGACGGCTATCTCCGCTTCAGCGCCCAGGCAGGCCGGATCACGGACATTCTGAGACACACATTCATGATGGCGCCGAAAACCGGCGCGACCGGGCTGTCCGCGCGCATAGGCCTCCACCGGCCCCAGGATCTGTTGGCCACCCAGCCCTTCCGTAAGCTGATCGCCGAGCTTGGAACCTATTTCCGCGATCCGCGCCTGATCCAGCTGTTCGGAAGGTATGCAACCTATGTTGGCTCGTCGCCCTTCCTGGCACCGGCAACGCTCATGCTGATCGCCCATGTGGAACATGAAGGTGTTTGGCTGGTCGAAGGCGGCATGCCGGCGCTTGCGTCAGCGCTCCTTCGCGCGGCGGAGAAACAGGGGACCGTTTTCCGCAGCCGGTCAACCGTGCGCAACATTCTTGTATCCGGCGGACGGATATGCGGTGTTGAACTGGAGAATGGGGACAGGCTCAGCGCAGACCGGGTGATCTTCAATGGCGATCCCGCCGCTCTTTCTGAGGGCTTGCTGGGCGCAGCCGTGCAGAAATCTGCCCCGCCCTTGCCCAAGACAAAACGCTCGCTATCGGCCATCACGCTCTGCGCCCGGACCGAGACAGACGGATTTCCGCTCGACTACCACACCGTCTTTTTCGGGGACGACTATGCAGAAGAGTTCGCTGCAATTTTCGGACGCCGGGAGATATGCCGTACACCTACGGTCTACATATGCGCCGAGGACCGGCCGCATGGCACGGCGACGGGTCCGGAACGATTATTCTGCCTTATAAATGCACCCGCCGACGGCGATCTCGGAGACCCGAAGCTGACAAAAGCCGGATACCCTGGCTGGCTCGCCGATTATCTCGGCCGGTTCGGTCTCTCGGTGACCTTTCCCGCGGAAACCGCATCCATGACCTTCCCGGCTGACTTCAATCATGCCTTCCCCGGCGCGGGCGGAGCGCTCTATGGCGCCGCCAATCACGGGCCTTTCGATAGCTTCGCGCGGCCCGGTTCGCGCTCCCGCCTGCCGGGGCTCTATCTTGCGGGCGGCTCCGCACATCCCGGTGCGGGCGTGCCCATGGCGCTCATCTCCGGCATGCTGGCCGCTGATGCGGTCCTTCAGGATATGCGCGCCGGATAAAGCGCGGCTTCGGGCAAGAGATCGGCGACAATCTTTGCCGAGGAGAGCACGCCCGGCAGGCCCGCTCCCGGATGCGTCCCCGCACCGACGAGGTAGAGACCGTCTACTTCCTCACTGCGGTTGTGCGGCCGGAACCAGGCACTCTGGAAGAGTTTGGGCTCGAGCGAAAATCCGGCGCCGAGGGGAGAGTTATACCGTACCCGGAAATCCTCCGGTGTCACGAAATGCGATGTGGTGATTTCATCCCCGAGCCCCGGCAGCACCGTTTCCTCAAGCCGTGCCTGAACCCTCGCGCGGTAGGCCTCTCCAATGGTCTGCCAGTCGTCGCCTGATGCGAGGTTTGGGACCGGGCTCAGCACATAGAACGCATCACAGCCCGGCGGGGCGAGCGCCGGATCGCTGGCCGTCGGCCTGTGCAGATAGAGGCTGCAATCCTCGGACAGATGTTTCCTTGAAAAGATATCGTCCAGCAAACCGCGAAAGCGCGGCCCCATCAGGATCGTGTGATGGCCGACGGTCTCGAACCGCCGGCGCGTTCCGAAGTACCACACGAACAGGCCCATGGAATAATCGGCGGCCGCGATTTTCCGGTCAGTCCAGCGCCGGCGCGGAAGATCGCCGAGGAGGCGGCCATAGGTCCAGCCGGGGTCTGCATTGGAGACGACTACGTCCGCGTTCAGCCGCTCTCCGCTCGCAAGCTCAACGCCGGTGACCCGGCCGCTGTCAGCGAGGATCCGCGTCACTTCCGCATTGCAGCGAACATCCCCGCCCCTCGCTTCCAGTAGCCGGACGAGTCCGTCAACCAGCGCGCCCATGCCGCCAACCGCATAATGGACGCCGAACTTGCGCTCGAGATGGGCGATCAGGCAGTAATAGGCGGTCGTCGTGAACGGATTTCCGCCGACGAGGAGTGGGTGATAGCTGAACACGATTCTGAGATGCGGATGGCTGAAATAGCGGCTGACCATTGCGTGGACAGAGCGGTATCCTTCCAGCCGGACGAGGTCGGCCATCGCGGACGCGGTGAACGGGATCGAGTGAAACGGCTTGTCGGCTAGCGCCTCGAAGGCAATCGCGTAAATCTCGCCGCTTTTCTTCAGGAAGCGACGGTATCCGGAAACATCCGCCGGACAGATCCTCGCAACTTCCGCGAGCATCCGGTCCTCGTCGCCGCTATAGGTGAACGTCCCGCCATCGGCGAAATGGATCGTGTAGAAGGGCTCGCACGGGCGAATGTCCACATCCTCCTCCAGACAGCCTCCGGCTGAGGACCAGACATCTTCCAGCATCTGCGGCGCGGTGATGATCGTGGGACCCGCATCAAACACAAACCCATCGCGGTGATAGACCGACGCACGCCCGCCCGGCGCATCGAGACGTTCCAGAACCGTGACGCGGTACCCCTTCCCCGCAAGCCGGACGGCTGCCGCAAGCCCGCCGAACCCGCTCCCGATCACGACCGCAGTAGGCAGGTCGCTGCGCCCCGGTGTAAAACCTGCACTTCCATCCATCTCCAGAGTGTCCTTCTAGGGTTTCGGCGGCGCAGGGTGGCGCGCCGCAAGTTCCCGGCGCGAATACCAGACCCCTGCAATGGCAAGACCGAGGGCGATTGGCGCGGCGAGCCCCATGGCAAGCTTCGGATCGACATTCATGCCGATGGCCGACAGACCTCCTGCGAAATATCCAACCACGCCGACGACATAATATGTGATCGCGGCGACCGAGAGCCCTTCGACGGTCTGCTGCAGACGAAGCTGGAGCTCTGCGCGGGAATTGAGGCTTTCCAGAATCTGGCGGTTCTGGAGTTGCAGCGCCTTGTCGACCTTTGCCGAAAGCAGCTGGGCGGCACGGTCAACCCGCTCGGAGAGCGCAGACTGGCGCCGCGCGGTGGACTGGCATGTGTCCATTGCCGGCGCCAGCCGGCGTTCGGTGAACTCCTGAAACGTTTGCATATCGGACAGACGATCTTCGCGCAGCTCCGCAATACGTCTCTGGACGAGCGCGTAATAGGCTGCTGCCGCACCAAACCGGAACTGCGTCTCGGTATGGCTCTTCTCGATTGCCGCCTGAAGCATCGTCAACCGGCCGAGCAGCTTTGCCTCATCATCCACCTGCGCGCTGGTCATTTCGGTCACGATTTCCGAAAGCTCTGATTCCCATACGGACAGTTTCGGCACCAGGGATTGCGCGACCGGCAGAGCCAGAAGGGCCGTGATGCGGTATGTTTCGATCTCAAGCAGCCGCTGGACGATACGGCCTGCATGCCAGGGCGTCATGGACCTGTTCAGCAGGAGGAAGCGGGAGAAGCCATCCGCATGAAGACGGAAATCGGTGACAGTGGTTCCAGCCCCATCCGCTATCGCAGCGCCAATAAGAGCATTTCCGGTGAAAGACTTCTCCAGGAGATCCGTATATGTCTCGTCTGCTTCCGAGAACGGGATAAGCGCTGCGTGGGCCGCGATGATGACTTCGCCCGGCAAGGCGGCCAGCCAGTCCTCCGGTACGGCGCTGATCGCCGGCGGTGCGAACGGCCCGCCATCTCGCGCCGGCACTATGAAGGTGTAGCGGGTAAATTCCGTATGCCGCTCCCAGACGAGGCGGAATGCTTTGAGGTCAACACTGTAATGCTTGGCGCCGGGCCCGGGCGGTGTGGCGCCATACCTGCGCGTCAGGTCGGCCACCACTTCGCGGTCACGCTCAGAGTAGGGTCCGCTGGCTGTGAGCGCGATACAGGAGAGTTTCATCGCACCGCTGAGTGGTTCAGGCGGGCGGGCATGAACCTCATTGGCGAGTTCGAAGCGCTGGTCGTGGTTCTCCGGAAGGCGAATCATCCCGTTCCCCTGCGACCATGTGCCCGGTCCGAGCGAAGGAATTCCTGCATTGCATCCGAGACCAAGCCGGGCGCTTCCTCATGCACAAGATGACCAAGCCCCGGCAGGGCGATGACCTGTGCGGCGGGGCAGCGCCTTGCCACGTCCTCGGCCGTGGACGGATCAACCGCACGATCATTTCCGGCTGCGATCAGGCCAAAGCTTGCCTTGCTCGTCCGCATTGCTGGCAGGATCCCCCCGACATCCCAGCTCGACATCATCCGCAATGTGCCGCGAATGTGAGACCGCGCGGAGAACAGGCGGGCATAGATGCTGAGATATGGCTCCGAGGGTTGCGACCCAGTGGAGCGGATCAGCCGTGCGACGCGCATCCTGTTCCGTCCGGCGCGGGCCAGCGCCTCGATCACAAGAGGATTGAACGCCAGCATTTTTGCCATCACCGGCCCCAGAAGACCGGCCGCACCGCTCAATGGCAGCAGGGCAGCATTTATCCCAAGAATGCACACGGGCGGCGGTTTGAGCAGTTCGGAAAGGCGCACAGCGATAGCGCCACCGGCAGAATGCCCGGTGATGCAGTCAGGGATGAAGTGCTCCTTCCAGAGCAGGGAAAAGATGGCGCGGGACATGCCGTCCAGTGAAACATCAGGGCGCCCCTGGCACCGGGTAAAGCCGTGTCCCGGCAGGTCCATGGCAAGAACCTCATGGTGCTGAGCAAGCATCGGAAAAAGGCCGGCCCAGGAATGTGTCGCAGCGCCGGTACCATGAATGAGCAGCAGGCGCGGTCCTCGTCCGGCGCGTTGGACATGCCAGACATAGCCGCCCGCAGCCACAAACCGGCTCGCTGCCCTGTTCGGCCAGTCGCCGCCGTCTGAAGTCCAGTCGAGAGCTGCGCTCATCGCCCCTCCTCAGCTCAGCAGAACCGTTCGGACAGTGTCCGAAACCTGCCGGGCATCGGCAAAGGGCAGCATCCTGTAGGCCGCGCCCATTTCCTCGCTGAGCCGCTGTGCGTGTGCGCTTGGCCGGCGCGATGTGTCGAAGAAGAGGATCGGCAGTTGCGCCCCCCGCAGGCGCAGCGCCATGCGGCTTGCATCCGCCGCCGCCATTTCCCGTCCGCCCTCGCCATTCAGCGCGACATTCGCCTGCCCATCCGACAGGAAAACGATATGCGGCGTCCGCCGGCGGCGCTGCTCCTGCTCGCCGAGTATCTGCGCAGCGGATATTCCGGCTGCCAGCGGGGTGCCACCTCCGCCTGGAAGTCCCGCAAGTGACCGTTTCACGCGCGTCAGCGAACGGGTCGGCGGCAGGAGAATCTCGGCTCCTTCTCGCCGGAAAGCGAGCAGCGCCACGAGTTCCCGCCGCGAATAGCATCCGCTAAGCAGGTGCTCGATGGCACCCTTCGCTTCGGCAAGCCGGTTCATTGCAGTCGACCCGGAGGCATCAACAGCGAATATCACGACCGCTTCGGAGCGATGCCGGAACCGCTTCAGCCGGAAGTCGCTGGCGCGTATAGCGATGGGCGCGGCATCACTTCGGCGCGGCCGGAGGCGCTGCCAGGGCGCGGCGGCCAGAAGCGTCGCAATCAGATCCAGCCGGCCTTGCCGGCGCGGATCTCCTGGCCGGGCCGTCAGCCGGCTGCCGCGATGCCAGGAGTCTCGCATGTCACCCGACTTGCCGGCAGCGCTTTCACCCTTCATCTGTTTGCGGACAGTCTTGCGCTGCATCTCCAGATCAAGGCGCGCCTGATAATGCGCTGCCGCCACCATGATCTCCGCAAGATCGCCCGGCGCCTCCCGGTCCTGTGCGCTTTGTTCGGGTTCGCTTTCGGACTTCTCCGGAGGTTGCGGCGGGATCGTGTCTTCCTGCGCCGGCGGCCCGATACGGGAGGCGAGAACGAGGTCTGCGGCCCGGCGGGCATGTTCCGGCGTCGCAACCTCGGCTCCGTCGAGCGCCGCGAGCCCGCGGATTGTGGCCAGGACAAAATCCAGAACCCGAATATCCGTCACGCCGAGCTCGGTTGTCGCCGCGGTGATCGCTTCGAACAGTTCGCCGGGCACTTCGACACGGTCAAGCTGCGTGCGGGCCTCAACGATCCGCGCCGTCTCAAGCGCTGGCTGCCAGCCGGACAGCAGCATGCAGGCAGGCAGCCGGAACGCAAGGCGCGCCGACAATATCTCTGGCACCGATTCATCCGGTGTTGCCGGATCACTCAGCAGCAGCAGCGAGAAACGGGCGGGCGCCTGTCGTGACACCCCTTCGCGCTCTACGGTGATCGCGCCGCAGTCCAGGGCACGCGCAATCTGCGCCGCGATCCGCCGCGGCAGGCGCTCCGCCATCGGAACAATAAGCGCGCCGGTATCTGCCGCCGCCAGAAGGCCCATCTGCGCAATCGGGCGTCCGGCGGCGAGAGTTGCGGCAAGGTCAAGCCCGCCGCAGAGCCGGTCATCGCTGATTGACAAAGGCAGACGGAGCGGGCGCGCCGCCGCCAGCGTCCATGCACCGAGCCGGTCAGAGAGACAGGCCGCCGCGTCTGGCGACGCTCCCTCGACAATCATGCCGCCGAGCCGGCGGGGGCATAATGCGATGAGCGCGAGCATCAGGTCGGCGCGGTGCCTGATCTCGTCACAGGCGGTATCGAACGCGGCTCGCAACGCCCCCGACTGTTCACCGGCGGGCGCCCGCGCGGTCATGTGACAAACGCTTCTTCCAGCGCGCGCTCGACCCGGATGCCGGCATCGGTATCGTCCAGCGGATCCTTGCGAAGCCGGTGGCGCAGGGCCGGCACCGCAACGGTCTTGAGCGTCTCTTCGGTAACAACGCTCTCGCCATCAAGCGCGGCTCTCGCCCGCGCTGAACGCAGCAGGGTGAGTTCGCCGCGCAACCCGTCTGCGCCCAGCGAACAGCACAGGCTGACCGCCTTTTCGAGCACTTCATCCGGAACGGTCACCTGGCCGATAGCCGACCGGGCCTCCACCACGCGGCCACGCAGCTGCTGCGTTTCCTCCGCCCAGCTTTCACCGAACCCTTCCGGGTCTCGTTCATAGGCATCGCGCCGGCGGACGATCTCGATCCGCTCCTTTGGCGCCGAGTTCGTGCGGACATCGACACAGAGCCCGAACCTGTCCAGCAGTTGCGGGCGCAGGTCACCTTCTTCAGGATTGCCGCTGCCGACGAGGACAAAGCGCGCCGGATGGCGCACGCCGAGCCCCTCGCGCTCAACCACATTCTCCCCGGACGCCGCGACGTCGAGCAGGAGGTCAACCAGATGATCGTCGAGCAGATTGACCTCATCGATATAGAGAAATCCGCGATGCGCCTTTGCAAGAAGGCCCGGCTCGAACTGTTTCTCGCCATGCGCCAGCGCCCGCTCCAGGTCGAGCGATCCGGTCACGCGGTCCTCCGTGGCGCCGAGTGGCAGGTCAACAACCGGCGCAGACATCCGGGTCACCGCACGCCGGCCGGGCCTTGTACAGGCCTCGCACATGCCGCTGCGCGCCGCGGGCGCGCAATTGTAACGGCAGCCGTTGACCACATCGATCTCCGGCAGCAAGGCGGCAAGCGCCCGGCTGGCGGTTGATTTACCCGTTCCCCTGTCCCCCATCGCCAGAACCCCACCAATGGAAGGGTCAACTGCCGCCATCAGAAGGGCGTCTTTCAACGCCGCCTGTCCGACGATGGCTGCAAAGGGAAAGACGGCCACGGGCCCACCTCGCGTCAACATAGATTGACACTAGAGTATGTCAGTCTACACGATAAGAAAAGCCGCCTGATTGGTATTCAGACGGCTTTTCCGGATTATCTGGGAATTTGATTGCCCGGTCAGCTCGGATTCCTGAGATAGGCAATCACGTCTGCACGGTCCTGCGGATTGCGCAGGCCGGGGAAGACCATGATGGTGCCCGGAATGTAGGCTTGGGGATTCTCAAGGTAATCGAAGAGGTTTTCCTCGGTCCAGACGATGTCCGAGTTCTGATTCGCGGCAGAGTACCGGAAGCCGGGAACGGTGCCGGATTCGCGCCCGACGATCTGATACAGCGACGGGCCGACATTGTTGCGCCCCTCCTGGACCGCATGGCAGGTCATGCACTGAGCGAAGATGCGGCGCCCCTTGGCCGGGTCGCCCGTAAGGGCTGCATATCCCGTGGCAGTGCCGGTCGCCGGCGCTGCTGCTTCAGTTGCAGCCGGCGGATCCTCAGCCGGCGTGTCGGCTGCAGCGGTTTCTGCGCCGGTGTCCTCGTCGGCCGGCGTTTCTGCAGGTGCTGGATCGGGGGCCGGTGCCTCGGGCGCAGCGGCAGGCTGCGCGGCAGGCGCCGGCGTCCCGGTGTCTGATCCGCCGCACGCCGCAAGAATCAGGGCTATCGCTCCGAGCGCCGGCAGGGTCATCATTGATTTTGAGAGGCGCATCAGTTTCCTCCTTTTGCTCTCACTCTTATCGCGAGGGTAGGTCGGCCGGCCCTCACGCCAAGGTGATTGTGAAAATTTATGTTCGGTCCCTCCACGCATGCAGGGCATCACCATGATGTTGGACATAGTGGCAAAGCCATGCAGCGTACCGATCCGGGCGCTGCCGGATGTCAGCCTCCAGCCTGGTGAGGCTGATCCAGTCGATCGCCTCGATTTCATCAGGATTGGGGGAGGGTTCCGTCTCGCTCCGGCCGAAATAGAGATGGGGTATCTCGTTTTCGATCATCTCATTGTCGAGCCGCGCGACATAGCGGGCCTTGAAGCCGAAATACAGCGGGACACGCAGGCCGGTTTCTTCTTCCAGCCGGCGCCGCGCTGCTTTGCCTGTGGCCTCTCCCGGGCGTGGATGACCGCAGCAGCTGTTGGCCCACTTGCCCGCGGAATGATACTTTCCGGCTGCGCGCTTCTGGATCAGGCAGTCGCCATGGCTGTTGAAAATGAAGATCGAGAACGCTCTGTGAAGCAGTCCTTGCCGATGGATATTCCATTTGTCGCCGGGCTGGACCGCGCGGTCCGCTTCATCGACGAGGATCACCTGCTCGTGCTGGTCGTTCACGATGAGCCCTTCTCCAGCCTGTGGCCGGGGACTAACTCATTGACGCATCAATGTGTCAATCTGAATTTACTGTTCGACCGTCCAGCCGCGAGGTGTACGGCGGGCTTCCAGGGTCACGCCATCGCCTCTGCCGGTGGCCGTCTCAGATGAGGCGCGCAGCGCAGCAAAGCGCATCGCGAGGGCGGCGGCGGCAAGCGCGACACCGGCAAGCGCCGTGATCAGCGCCACCATGCCGGCCACCAGGATCAGCAGGAGCCCGACCAGGAGTTGCGCCATCAGCGCCGCGCCAGCGCGAAACGCCGTGACGAAGCTGGTTTGGGGAGAAGCGTGCGTCTGAACCATATGTGTACCCTCGCACTGCAAAATGGCGGCTTGAGGGCAGGACGTCAACGCAGTGCGGCGATGCGGCGGCCTTCTGACGACTGCCAGGGTTAATCCTGTGGCACCAGCAGTCCGCGCTCGGCCCGGATCTGCGCATAGGCAGCGGTGATCGCCGCCGCCTTGGCATGCGCTGCGCCTTCAAATTCGCGCGGCGCGCCCATCTGCACGACGCGGTCCGGATGGTGGTCGGCCATCAGCCGGCGATAGGCCGTGCGGATGACCGCAAAGTCCGCGTCATGCGGGACGCCGAGCACATGATAGGGATCTTCCCTGTCCGGACCGAGATGGCTGGCACGGATGCGCCGGAAGGTCGCTTCGCTGAACCCAAAGGCCTGCGAAACCGTGCGCAGATACTCCATTTCCGGCGGGGTGACGACGCCGTCGGCGCCTGCAATCTGGAACAGGCCGTCCAGCACGCCTTCAAGCAGGCAGGGCCGGTGGCTGTAGCGCCGACCGATCCGCCTTGCATAGGATTCGTAGCCTTTGACCGTCTGGCGGGCGAGATTGAACACCCGGCGCACATTATCGGCCTCTTCCGGCGGCGCACGGAAGACGCGCGAGAACACCATGATCTCCTGATCGGTCACAAGCCCGTCGGCCATGGCCATTTTGGCGCCCAGGCCGACCACGGCGGCCGTGAAGCCGACATCATTGGGGTCAGGCGCACAATTGTCCGCACCCGGCGCCGGATCGGGATCCGGGCCCTGGTCAAACAGCCGGCGGCCGCCCGCAAGAAGTGTCGTCCAGAGACTCATGGTCAACCTGTTGTATAGCAGCCTGATATCCGGTTTGGACAGAGTGCGTTTCTGACAAGCATGTGAAGTCCCCTCCTCTACGTTTCAGCACCCCCGGAGTTGCCTGACCTTGAGGGATTAAACCTTGGTCATCTGCCGGAACATCTGCGCCGCTCTGTCCGTATAGGCCTTGAACCGGATCGGGTTTTTGAACCATCCGCCGGACAGGCCAGGAGAGGGCTGCGCCCATGAAAGTGACGGTAACCGCTGTACTTGCCGCCTTCCTGGCCCTGCCATCGCTTGCCGATGGCCCGCAACCTGCCAGCGAAGTGCCCGCTGAGGCGGCTGGTGAGGACCTTCTCGAAGTCGCCCGCGCCAATGGCAGTTTCACGATCCTGATTGCTGCCGCTGAATCGGCCGGACTGTCCGGGGCGCTTAGGGCAGAAGGTCCCTATACGATCTTTGCGCCGACGGATGCCGCCTTTGCGAAACTCCCGGTCAGCACGGTCGATATGCTGATGCGCCCTGAAAACCGGGGCCAGCTGACCGTGATGCTGCGGATGCATGTGATCGCCGGCCGCAAGCTGACAACCGGCGAACTCGCCGGTCTGCAGATCACGGCGGAAACGCTGAACGGGCCGGTCGCCATCGACGCGATCGACGAGACCTCGGTCATGCGGGTCAATGGCGCGAAAGTGGTCGCCAGCGATATCGAGGCTTCGAATGGCGTGATCCACGCCATCGACACGGTTCTCCTACCGTCTCGCTGACAGGCGCAGGAGAAGTACCCCCGCTGTTCCCCCGGCCGGACCGGACATCCGGTCAGGGGTTCGGCGCGAGCCCGCCGCGCCGATCTGCGCCAGCGTATTAAAGTTCGGTCATGTTGTGACCTATATTCTATATCGAGCCGTATACGATATAAGCCGGATATAGTTCCGGCAGCAGACTTGTTGATAGGACTGAAAAATGAAGATCATGCTCTCCATGGCCACCGCTGCCCTCCTCATTGCTATGCCCGCACATGCCGGCCACCACAACGACAAGGCAAAGGGCGAGAGCAAGGGCGAATACGCCAAGTCGGATTATGCAAAACCGGCCGGCGATATTGTTGATACCGCTGCGGCTGCCGGCAGCTTCAATACATTGCTCGCCGCCGCCGAGGCAGCGGGCCTGGTCGATGCCCTCAAGGGCGATGGACCTCTGACCGTGTTCGCCCCGACCGATGAAGCCTTTGCCAAACTTCCGGCAGGCACCTTGGAAAGCCTGCTCCTGCCCGAGAACAAGGAACAGCTCTCAGGTATCCTGAAGCTGCACGTTATCGCCGGGCAGAAGGTCAAGTCCGGGGATCTGGCCGGCAAGCAGCTTGAAGCAGAGACGCTGAACGGCCCGATCGCGATCGATGGCACCGATGGTGTGCGCGTGAATGGTGCGTCGGTGATCCAGGCTGGTGTGAAGGCATCGAATGGCATCATCCATGTCATCGACACGGTGCTCCTGCCCGCCAGCTGAGGCGGCTGGGCTTTGCCCGGCATTTAGCCGCAGGCGATCGCCCTGCGATAGAAGCAGCCCTGCGGCCCCATCCGGACAGAATGCCGGATGGGGCCTTTTTTTAATCCGGTCAGTCTACGGACGTTGTCGTATCGGATACGATCACCCAGGCATTTCGCGCCTGCAAGGACAGTGAATGCGTCAGTTCGGGCGGGGCGGCTGGTCGCCGGCCGGATATCCGTCTTCCTCTGTTGCGGCGGGTTCAGGCGCGCCGTTATCGACACCGGCCGGAACCTCCCCTGCAGCGACGGTATCGTAGGTTTCAGCCGCGTCATTTTCCGCAGCCTCTGCCTCGTCTTTGCCGCGGCCGAACATGCCGAACAGCCCGCCGCGCTTCGGCGCGGCCGCCTCTGCCTGCTGCTCCACGGCCTGCTCATCGGTTCTGGTCCGGCGGCGGCCAAGCGGGCCCCGGACATCGGCATGGCGGTCATACTGCATGGAATAGTATTCCCAGGCCGTATGGGTCAGCGGGCGCGGCGTCAGCGTCACGCCGTAAAGGCGCAGGCGTTCGACCACCTCATCGCGCAGATGCATGCCGGGGAACGCATCGGCCTTGAATCCATGCCCTTTCATCCAGTCCCGCACCGACCAGCTGCGTACGGTGCCGATCTCTTGCGCGCGTGCGCCCTTGTGCACTTCCCAGATATACAGCGCCGCGATCCCGTTGACGGCGGCGTCCATCGCATCATCAAGCGTGGTGCCAGGCTCACGCCCCTGCGCCAGGACTGCGCGCAGGCCGAGCTTTCGCGCTTCAAGTTCCTGATAGGTCGAGCCGAGCACGGCGATCCCGTTGCGATTGGCGGTGATCAGCGAGCTGTTGACGCCGTCGAGCTGCGGGTGGCGGATCGGCAGCAGCACGTCGGGGCCGGCGCCGGGATTTGTCGAAACCTGAGACAGTTCGGCCACCATCCGCTGCAGATTGATGCGCAGCTCATGCGCAACCCCTTCCAGCGCCGAGGCCCGTCCTGCCCGCGCGTCTTCCCGCATGCGCCAGAGATGCCAGGCCACCAGCGTCATCAGAGCGACCAGAAGGCCGAGGCCGCCTGTCAGGAAGGTGTAGAAATTTGCATCACTCATTCTGAGATCCCCCTGCGGCATAGCCATGAAGAGCAAGACGCACGCCGGATCACGCCCGGCACGCCATGTTTCTAGACGCCGAGGGCGCGCGCGGCAATGACCTGCAGTTTTGCCAGCTGCGAGGGATCACGCGCGCCAGGCTCTGTGATCAGTGCGCTGTCCAGACAGGTCTCGATGCCCTGGGGCGAGGGGGTACGGTCCGTTCCGTTCAGCCGGTCAGCGAGGCGCAGGATCGCTTGCCGGGCGAGCGCTGTGTTGCGCGCCATGACCTCCAGCAGGTTCGAGACGGTGACCGCCTCCGCGTCCGGGCGCCAGCAGTCATAATCAGTGACCATGGCGAGGCTGGCATAGGGCAGCTCCGCCTCACGGACGAGTTTTGCCTCGGGCATGTTGGTCATGCCGATCACATCGGCGCCCCATTGGCGGTAGAGATTGCTTTCAGCCCGGCTCGAGAATTGCGGGCCTTCCATGGCGAGATATGTCCCGCCGCGATGGACCCGGCCGCCGGCAGCTTCTGCGGCGTCTGCCGCGAGACCCGCCAGACGCCGGCAGACCGGATCGGCCATCGAAACGTGCGCCACCAGGCCTTCGCCGAAAAAGCTTGAAGGGCGCGACACTGTCCGGTCGATATACTGGTCGACCGCAACGACATCGCCGGGCGCGTAGGCCTCCTTCAGGGAGCCGCAGGCCGAGACCGAGAGAATGTCGGTCACCCCCGCCGCCTTCAGGGCCGCGATATTGGCGCGGTAAGACACCTCCGACGGCGCCAGCCGGTGTCCCCGGCCATGGCGCGGCAGGAAAACGAGCCAGGTCTCGCCGATCCGGCCATGGACCAGCAGGTCCGAGGGCGCCCCCCAGGGGGTTTCGGCCTTTTCCTCGCGCCGGTCTTCCAGACCGTCGAGAGCATAAAGGCCGGAGCCGCCGATGATGCCGAGTTTCCAGCTGCTCATATCCCTGCCCCAGAAGAAAAAAGCCATCCGCAGGATGCGCCCTGCGGATGGCTTTCAGATCGCGCTTTGTCACGCTCGAATCTAGTGCTCAACCTTCCGCCAGATCCGCTTGTAGGAGAACCAGAGCAGGATCGTCAGGAGCAGCAGATAGGCCATGGTCGCAAGGCCGGTCTGCTTGCGGGCCTCAAGCTTGGGCTCACCGGCCCAGGCAAGGAACTGGGCCACGTCATAGGCCATCTGATGGATGGTTGCCTCAGTGCCATCGGTGTATTCAACGCGGCCTTCGGTCAGCTGCGGCCCCATTGCGAGGAAACCGCCCGGAGGCGCATGGCGCGGATCGCCGAGATAGTTCGGTGTCGTGTCGCCCGCCATATAGGGGTTATAGTACTGGCCGGCCGGCTGGATCAGATAGGCTGGGCCGTGCTCCGGCCGGTAGCTGCCGAGTTTCTCGAACTTCGCCATGTCGATGACGGTCTGATAGATCGTCTCGCCGTCTTCCTCGATGATCCGGTCTTCATAGAGGTCGAAGTCCGGATACCCCGTCATGAGGTTATAAATATAGTCGGCCCCATAATGGCGCGCCTTGGTGATGACCGAAAGGTCCGGCGGCAGGGCGCCGCCATTGGCTGCGCGGGCCGCCGCATCGTTCGGGAAAGGCGACCGGAACCGGTCAGCCGGCGTCGCCGGGCGGAAATCAAACTCGCCGACATCGTTCGGCACCGGATCGAGAATCTCGTTCTCGGCGGCCAGCGCCTTGACCCAGGGATTGTCGTTCGGGTTCGGATAGGCCGGATCATAGAACGGACCGCCCTTCTCACCGAGATTGCGATAGCTGAGCAGCTTCATGCCGTGGCAGCTGGAACAGACCTGCTTGTAGACCTGATAGCCGCGCTGCACGGAAGCTCTGTCATACTGGCCGGTGATGCCGTCGAACGGCCAGCCTTCGTCGGGACCGTGCGGATGCTTGGCGCCGCCAGCGGCATGAGCAAGGCCCGCAAAGGCGAGGCCAGCAAGACCAGCAGCAAGGATGCGGAAGGTTTTCATGTCTTTCATTCCCCAGCTTGGCTGCTTATTCGGCGGGTACGGCAATGCCCGTGTCCTTGGGCTTGCGCTTCAGCACGGACTTGTGGATCGATTCCGGCGGCTGCTTCGGCTTTTCGGTCAGACCCAGGAAGAACAGGGCAACGAAATAGCCGAAATACAGGAACGTCAGGATCAGCGAGAAGTGGCGGAAGGCAAAGGTCGGCGCCGGAACAGCCGCGAGGCTGGGATTGGCGCCCGCCGGCAGGCTGGCCATGAAGGACTGGGCCGCCTCGAACGCTTCCTGGCCACCGCGATAGGTGCTGGTCGCAACCCCGCCATCAACCGTGTAGCTGACGACCAGGCTCGGATCGCCCTGAAGTGCCGGGATCACGGCATCGTCCGGGTTCGCCGCACCGCACCAGCCGAGCAGCAGGCAGACCACGACAAAGCCGAAGAAGAACTGGCGGGCCACCGGGCGGTAACGCATCGACTTGACCTTCGACGTGTCCAGCCACGGCAGCACGAACAGCACCGCGATGGCGGCAAACATGAAGATGACGCCGAGAAGTTTCGCATCGATCGGGCCCAGATCGAAGGTGATGGCGCGCAGGATCGCGTAGAATGGCAGGAGATACCATTCCGGCACGATGTGCGCCGGGGTCACCAGCGGATCAGCTTCAATGAAGTTGTCGGCATGGCCGAGCACGTTCGGTGCATAGAAGACGAAAGCGGCGAACAGGATCAGGAAGATCGCAATCGCGAAGCCGTCCTTCACCGTGTAATAGGGATGGAAGGGCACGGTGTCCTTCTCGACATCCTGGACCTCAACACCGGTCGGGTTGGTGTTGCCCGGCACATGCAGCGCCCAGACGTGCAGCACAACCGCGCCGGCAATCATGAACGGCAGGAGATAGTGCAGGGAGAAGAAACGCTGCAGCGTCTGATTCCCGATCGACGGGCCGCCGAGGATCCAGGTCTGAATGCTCTCGCCGACCAGCGGGATGGCGCCGAACAGGCCGGTGATCACGTTGGCACCGTGATAGGACATCTGGCCCCAGGGCAGCATGTAGCCGAGGAAGGCTGTTGCCATCATCAGCAGGTAAATGACGCAGCCGATGATCCAGAGCACTTCGCGCGGCGCCTGATAGGAGCCGTAATAAAGGCCGCGGAACATGTGGATATAGACGGCGAGGAAGAACATCGAGGCGCCGTTCGAGTGGATATAGCGCAGGAGGTCGCCGAACGGCACGTCGCGCATGATCCGCTCGACCGAGGCAAAGGCCCCATCGACACTCGGTTCATAATGCATGGCAAGAATGACGCCGGTGATGATCTGGACTGCAAGGCAGACCGCCAGGATGCCGCCGAAGACATACCAGTAGTTCAGGTTCTTCGGCGTCGGGAAACTGATCATCGTGTCATTCGCAAAGCGAATGATCGGCAGGCGCTTGTCGAGCCAGCGCTCGAAGGCTGAGTTCGGGGTGTAGGTAGATGCATGTCCGCTCATCTAAAGGGATCCTTCTCAGAGGGAGATGTTGACGACCGAGTCAGAGACCCAGCGATAATTGGGGACCGGCAGGTTCTTCGGCGCAGGGCCTTTGCGGATGCGGCCCGAGGTGTCGTAATGCGAGCCATGGCAGGGGCAGTACCAGCCGCCATAATCACCGGTATTTCCCTGAGCGGGGCCGACCGGCACGCAGCCAAGGTGGGTACAGGCGCCGGAGGTGATCAGGATCGCCCGGTTCAGCGAACCATCGGTCTTGGGCCGCAGGCGCTGCTCGTCGGACTCCGGATCGGGCAGGATCGCAAGATTGACCGATTCGGCCGCAGCGATCTCGGCCGGCGTCCGGTGCCGGATGAAGAAAGGCTTGCCGCCGATCAGGATCCGGATTTCACCCCCGAGCGGCACTTTCGATACATCGACATCCAGTGCGGAGGCGGCGCGGGTGTCTGCTGCCGGATTCCACTGATCCACAAGGGCCCAGGCGAACATGGCGGCGCCGCCGAGCGCTACCGATCCGGTGGCGATGTGGATGAAGTTACGGCGGTCGTCATCGACCGTCTCGTGATGGGTCTCTGTCGTCACGTGTCTGTCCGTCCCTGGTGCGTGGCGTTAGCCGCCGTCTTTACTAAAGCTGCGCGGGCCGCACATTGCGGCAAGTGGGCGCGGGGCGCGGCAATTTGTACGCGACCCTGCCCCCTGATGCGTCAGGGCGTTACCCTGCAACCGCCCCTGTGACAACAGGGGACTTGCGAGGGCGCAGCGTACAACGCATCAGTCATGCATGAACGATATCGCCGCCGCTACCGGACTGGACAGACAGAAGGCAAAGGCCCGCACCTGGTTCCAGGCACTGCAGGAAGACATCATCGCCCGCTTCGAGGCAATCGAGGATGCCGCCGTCCCGCCGCTCTATCGCGGGAACGCCGGACGGTTCGAACTGAAAGAGTGGCGGCGAGGCGACGGATCGGAAGATCTCGGCGGCGGCCGCATGGGCCTGATGCGCGGCAAGGTGTTCGAGAAGGTCGGGGTGCATTTCTCGGAAGTGTACGGCACGTTCTCCGAAGCCTTCGCCGCCCAGATTCCCGGCGCTGACAAGTCCGGCGGCCGGTTCTGGGCCAGCGGCATTTCGCTGATCGCCCATCCGCTCAACCCACGCGCGCCGGCAGCGCATATGAACACCCGTATGCTGGTCACCAGCGAGTGCTGGTTTGGCGGCGGCGGCGACCTGACGCCCCTGCTCGACTGGCAGCGCCGCGAGGATTTCGAGGACACGGTGGATTTCCATGCGGCCATGAAAGCCGCCTGCGATACCCATCCCGGCGCCGATTACGCCGCGATGAAGGCGCATTGTGAGACCTATTTCCACCTCGCCCACCGCAGCGAGCCGCGCGGCACCGGCGGCATCTTCTATGACCGGTTCAATACCGGCGACTGGGAAGCGGACTTCGCCTTCACACAGGAAGTCGGCCGGCAGTTCGCAGACATCTACCCCGCCCTCGTGCGCCGCCGGATGAACGAGCCCTGGAGCGAGGCCGACCGCGAGGCGCAGCTGGTCCAGCGGGGGCGGTATGTCGAGTACAACCTGCTCTATGACCGGGGCACGACCTTCGGCCTCAAGACCGGCGGGAATATCGAGAGCATCCTCTCCTCAATGCCGCCGATCGTGAAATGGCCTTGAAAGATCAGAGCTTTTCGCAGGACCGGCGCAACCATCCGGCATAGTCTTCTTCATTGAGCTCGCTGGCGGCGAGTTGAAGCGTGAAGGCGAGGCGTTCCGCCATCGGCGCGGCCATCTTCCAGCCATTGGCTTCGAGGAAGAGGAGTGCGGAGAGAAAGCCGATCCGCTTGTTGCCATCAAGGAACGGATGGTTCCGGATCAGTCCGGCGGCATACAGCGAGGCGAGATTGTACAGGTCCGTTTCGCCATAGGACCAGGCGTTCAGGGGACGCGAGACTGCACTTTCGAGCAGTCCGGGATCGCGCGTGCCAGCCAATCCGCCATGCAGCTCAATCTGCCGGTCGTGTAGCCGTATCAACAGCTCCAGCGGCAGCCAGACGGGCTCGCTCATTTCGCCAGCGCGCGCAGAACCTCGCGGTTCTCCTCCATGATACGCTCAGCCATCTGCATCAGCTTGTCGACCTCCTCGTCAGAAACCGAAAGCCGGACGCCGGTGTCGGTGGGCTCGACATCAAGCATATCCCCCTCCTTCACCTTCAGCTGGTCGAGTACATCCTTTGGCAGCACGACACCGAGGGAGTTGCCGATCTTGCGGATCTTGAGACGGGTCATGGCAGGCCTCCTTATGGAATAACATGTGTTATAACATGGGCGGGCGCGGCTGGAAACCAATAGGGCAATACCGGGACAAAGCCGGACAGATCGGGACAATCCGGGACACCTCCGGTCAGCTGAGGCGTCCCAGAAGGTCATCCCGGCTCAACGTGAAGCCAGAGGCGACCCAGTCTTCCTCAAGGGCGCGCAGGCGCTGGCCAATTTCCGGGCCTTTGAGGCCCGCGGCGAGGGCGTCGTCCCCGCCAAGGGGAAAGACGGGGCGCTGCCAGCCGGCCTTGTCCCCCATCACGGCGGCGAGGCTGCCCTCTGCGCCGCTCGCGGCTTCGACCAGCGCGCGGTCGAGAGCGGTTTCCGGACCGAAGCGGTAGAACACCTCCCGCCGGGCGGGCGTGTTGAGAGACAGGACATGGCCCAGAGCCGGGTCAGCCCAGGCGTGCAGGCGGCCGACCTCCTCATTCGAGAGGCGCAGGGCGGTGGCGGCGGCGGATGTGTCGCGCTGGCGGCGGGGCAGCATGGCCATCAGCCGCTGCATGGGATCAGGCGCAAGGCCGTGGGCGGCTTCAGCTGCGATGAGGCCCGGCAGGAGCGCGGTTGAGGCAGAAGGCAGGATGATTTCGAGCACGCCCGCCTCCTCCATCGCCAGCAGGGCGGGTGCAGGGTCTGGCGCCTGGAGGGTGCGTTTCAGCTCCTTCCAGATGCGCTCGGCCGCGATTTTCCTGAGCCCTTCGCGCTGGCGGGTGCAGGCGGCTTGACCTTCCGGGTCAATGCCGGCGCCGTACCAGGCGTTGAAACGGTAGAAGCGCAGGATGCGCAGATAGTCCTCGATCAGGCGCTGGTCGCCCTCGCCGATGAAGATGACCCGGCCGGCGATCGCGTCTTCGATAGAGCCGGGGATGACTTCGAACAGCCTGCCGTCCGGCCCCGCATAGATCGCGTTCATGCGGAAGTCGCGCCGCGCCGCATCCTCACTCCAGTCCTCCGTGAAGGCGACCACGGCGCGCCGGCCATCTGTTTCGACATCCCGGCGCAGCGTCGTGATTTCGACCGGCACGCTCTCATGGATGGCGGTGACGGTGCCATGATCGATACCGGTGGGCACGGCGCGGACCTTCGCGGCTTTCAGGGCAGCGACCACCGCTTCCGGCGTGAGCTGTGTGGCGATGTCGATGTCATCGGCGGGAAGGCCCCGCAGTGTGTTGCGTACGCAGCCGCCGACATAGCGCGAGGCGCCGGGGCGGGCGGCCTCCAGCGCAGCCATTACCGCCCGGCTGGCCGGTGCGTTCAGCCATTGTGCCTCAATTCGGTCAGGACGGGTCATCGGCGGGCGCTGGCCGGCTGCGGGAGCCCGGCACGCCGACATCCTCCGGGCGCCGCTCGCAGGGATAGGTGCGCGCCGGGATCAGCTGGCCATCCTCGAACCGGGCCGGTTCGACGCACATGTCACGCTCGCGCGGCTCCAGAAAAATGAGGAGGAACCAGGCGATGGTGGTGAGGGCAAGCCCGCTGATGAACAGGATCTGTATCGGCCATTTGCGCTTGCCCGCCTCCTCTGCCGACCGGGTCGCCAGCAGGTAAAGGCCGAACACGAGGAACGGCAGCAGGAAGATAAAGGCTTGTAACAGGAGGCGTCCGGCCACTGTGTCTCCAGTCTCTGGGTCGATTGTGTCCCTGATCTAACATAGGCCCCTGAAAGGGTTTGAGAAACCCTGAAGCCGCGCAGATCAGTCGCTCTCGTAAAGCGTCTGGTAAAGCCGGCGGATGATGCCGGCGGTGACGCCCCAGATGCGGTAGCCATTATGGGGCATCTCGTAATAACGCCGGGCCGCGCCCTTATAGAAGGCTTCGGCTGAGGAATAGCTGCGCGGGTTCATCAGCAGTTCGAGCGGCGTCTCGAACACCGCGGCGACTTCCGTCGGATTGGGAACAGCCTGGAAATCCGCCGGCAGCAGGCCGACGACCGGTGTGATCCGGTAGCGGGTGCCGGTGACATAGGGCGAGCCCTTGCCCAGCACATCGACATCCTGACGGCGGGCTCCGACTTCTTCCTCGGCTTCGCGCAGGGCGGCGGCGACCTCATCGAGATCGAGCGGATCGACCTTGCCGCCGGGCAGTGCGACCTGGCCGGCATGATCCGGCATCGTGTTGGGCCGCAGGGTGAGAAGCGCGGTGGGCCCCTCGATGCGGGGGATGACCCCGAAGAGGACGGCTGCGGGCCGGATGATGGCGACTTCCTCCGGCGTGAGGAAATCCATGTCGCCCATCTCTGTCAGGCGCGCTTCGCCCGCCGGCGGGTCGAGCCGCCGGTTCACCCGCTCCACGAAATCGTCAAGGTCACGAAAGGCCATCGGAAGCTGCCTATGCCCCCTGCCCGAGCGGGAAGAAAGCCCCCCGGCTCCAGACACCGAGCAGGCCGGAAGCGTCCGGGGCGGGCTCTGCCAGATCAGCGAGCTCGTAGAAGACGGCCCGGGCGATCTTCGCCTCCAGCCGGCCGCGCACCAGCACATAGGGCGACGGCTCGCCCGTTTCGGGGTCTGTCTCGACACGGATGGGCCGGTCCGGACCGGCAATGGTGACATCGCCCACCGTGGTGACGAAGCCCAGCTCCTGATCGCGGCCCGGCGCGCCGAGCCGGTCCATCCGGCCGGCCAGGAAGGGCGCGTCGGCGACATGCACGATCACTTTTTCATGAGGGGTGACGAGGAAGGTCTGCCCATCGGCATCTTTTCGCAGGATGCGGGCGAAGAGCTTTACCAGCGCCGGGCGCTTTATTTGCCCGCCTTCGTGCCACCAGCTGCCATCGGCGCGGATTTCCATGCCGATATCCTTCGTATCTGGCGGATTCCACCGCTCCACAGGCGGTAACTCAGCGCCAAACTTGCCATCCGGCAGGATCGCCTTAAGCGTTTCCTCAACGCTCAGAATGGTGCCGGGACTGGATGTCACATCTTTCTCCGCCAAAATGACGCCCTAGAGATAGGCTTGATAGCCTGAGACGTGAAGCCGGAGGCGCCTTTAGACATGGCCGATACCACTGTGAATGCCGAGCCCCCCGTTGCAGAGGCCGAAGCCGCCGCCGAGGCGCTGGCCCGGGTCAAGGCGGAGATCGGCAAGGCCGTTTTCGGTCAGGAGCGGGTGGTGGAACTCTCGCTCGCGGCCGTGCTGGCAGGCGGCCATGCGCTGCTGATCGGCGCGCCGGGTCTCGCCAAGACAAGGCTGGTCGAGGCGATGGGCACCGCCCTCGGCCTTGCCAATCAGCGTATCCAGTTTACCCCCGACCTGATGCCGTCGGACATTCTCGGCTCCGAAGTGCTGGACGAGAGCCCGAGCGGAGAGCGGTCTTTCCGCTTCATCCGGGGGCCGGTGTTTACCCAGCTTCTGATGGCCGACGAGATCAACCGGGCGAGCCCGCGCACCCAGTCGGCGCTTCTTCAGGCGATGCAGGAGAAGCATGTGACGGTGGCGGGCGCGCGCCACGACCTGCCCGCGCCGTTCCATGTGCTGGCGACGCAGAACCCGATCGAGCAGGAAGGCACCTATCCCCTGCCCGAGGCGCAGCTCGACCGGTTCCTTTTGAAGGTGGATGTCTCCTATCCCGATCTCGACACCGAGCGGCGCATCCTGATCGAGACGACGCGCGGCAGCGAGGCGCCTGTGAGGCCCGCCCTGAACGCGGCCGAGCTGATGAAGATCCAGGCGCTGGTGCGCCAGATGCCGGTGGGTGAGAAGATCGTCGCGGCCATCCTCGCCCTGATCCGTGAGGCGCGGCCCGAGCAGACATCGGATGCGCGGGTGAAACGGCTGGTCGACTGGGGGCCGAGCCCGCGGGCCGGGCAGGCGCTGATGCTGGCGGCCAGGGCGCGGGCGCTGCTGCGCGGGCGGCTGGCGCCGTCGATGGAGGATGTGGAAGCGCTCGCCGACCCCTGCCTCGGCCACCGGATGGCCATGCGCTATGACCCGACCGGCGAGGCGCCGAAGCTCAGTGATCTGATCAATGACCTTGTGAGGAAGGCGGGATGAGGCGGCATCATATAGCAGCGGCCATGGCAGCGGCGCTGATGGTGACCGGCTGTGCCAATGCCGCGCCAGAGGAGGTCAACGAGAAGGCCCGCTTCTGCGCAGTCCTGCTGTCTGAAGGCGCCGCCTATGTCGGCGCTCATGTCGCCCAGCGGGAAGAGCAGCTGAAGGTGATGCGCTTTGCCTCCGAAGAGGCGATGGATGCGTATAATGAGGTAACCGATACCTTCGCCGTCCTGCGGATCGACCTGATCGGCATGCTGGGTGAATTCACCAGGGAATACGGCCTGCCGGAGGATGCCGAGGTCTACACCTTCGAGGACACGACCGATGACGGCGCCCGGAACCGCATCGATTTCGCCAAAGAGTGTGTGATATCGCTGGACGAATGACCCTTGCCTCTGACCTTCGCGCAGAAGCCGAGAGCCTGGCGCGCCAGCTGCCGGGGCTGAACTTCAAGGCGGAAGCCTCTGAAGCCGCCCATATCGGCTCAGCCGGGCGACGGCGCGCGGGCACGGGCGAGACCTTCTGGCAGTATCGCCGCTTCA
>JBKBLD010000017.1:0-53176 GCA_046296675.1 Hyphomonas sp.
GATGAGGTAAGAACCTTCACGCGCTCCCTCAATATGCCCCCGAAGGGTGAGACAGTCTATTCGGTGCGGGCGGGCGTTCGCGCCTTGGACAATCTGACGAGCGTCGAAGAAGACATGCAGGCTTCGGGCCTGTTTCCTGAAACAACCTCGGAGACGATTGTCAGCGCGGCGGCATCCAGACGCATCTCGGATGCGGCTTCGGCTACTGTCGGCCTGACGGCCGTGGGCGGTGACCTTTTCCCGGAAGCCGAACTGCAATGGTACCGTGGTCTGTTCAGGACATCAGCCGCCCTCGCTGTCGGACCAGACGGCCAGTACGCCGCCTCTGCCGCTGTCAATTTCCAGGTCGGATCCGTCAGCGGTGCCCTCAGTGCGCGAAAGACCAGCGGGGCCGATCATGAGCGGACCGACCTGTACGATCCGCGTGCCTATAGGCCGTTTCTACAGTCCGAGGAGAACATATTTGGCAGCCTGCAGACCCGGCTTTATGGTGGCAGTCTTGGGCTCCGGGCCAGCCTGTCCCGTTCCGAGCTGTCTGAAGAACGCTATACGGTCGGTCTCAACTACAGCCGTTCGCTCAGGAAGACCTTCTTTGGCAACGGTTTCATTACCGCCGAAGCGGTCACGACCGATTCCGAGACCCGGGTCGGCATCCGGTTCAGTGTCCAGAACAGGCTTGGAAGGAGTGCCACCCTGAACACGATGGCTGGCGGTGACATCTTCCAGCCCAGAACCGATTTGATCGATCGCAATGGATTTTTCCCGGCCGCCCGCATGACGTACAGCAGGGCCGGGCAGCTCGGGGATGGAAGCTATTCGACAAGCATGTCGGCGGGCACTGCCGGCGGCGACAGCAATGCAACTTTCAACGCGGGTGCCGGAACAAGCCTGGGCGTGTTCGACGGTTCTGTCGGAGTCAGCAAGCTTCGCGACAGTTCGGCAACAGAGGCCTTCGCAACCGGCAATGCCCTGACCGGCTTTGTTATCGGTGGCGGAGAGTTCAAGTTCGGTTCGGCCGGATATGGGGATGCGGCAATCCTGCTCAATATCGAATCGGACAATCAGGGCAATGCGCAAGGCGGGCGCTACCGTATCCTGTTGGATAATCAGCAGTCGGATATCGTCCGGGTTGGCGGCAGTGCCTCGCAGATCGTCCCGGCCTTTACGAGGACGCTGGTGGGTCTTGTGCCGATTGACGCGCCGGCTTTCGATATCGACCTGACGCCTCAGGAAGTCCCGCTATATCCTGGAAATGTCGTACGGCTTGCATGGAAAGCTGTGTATGTCACGGCCGCATTCGGTCGCCTGCTCGACCATGAGGATATCCCTGTCCCCAATGCATTTGTCCGCTCGGAAAACGGTGACCAGTCTGTCACCAGCGATCAGGGTTATTTCTCCATAACCGCGCCTCTGGGGGCGCCGATCACCATTCGGCGGGCAGACGGGTCCGAGTGCGCCACTCTGAGAATCGGGGATGACAATCGAGGGCACAAGAATGAATCGATCCTCCGTCTGGGGAATGTCTATTGTCAGATCCCTGAAAAAACTGATTCACCAAGCACGCGCACCGATGATCCTGCACCACTCATTCCGGATCACAACACTGGTCTGAAGTTGAGTGAAGTTGCCATGGAGATCAACCCTAAGCAGCTATTGCAGGCCAGAAGCAGTGCCATGAGAGTATCAAGGCGTATAAAGGACATCCGTGAGTACACGTCACATCAATCAGATATATAGTCAGGACACGCTCAGAGCGATTCTGCAGGCAGCCCGGAAGGTCCCAGCGACTTCCGAGGGAAACCTCGAATTTGCGAGGTTTCAGAGAGATGTGCTTCAGGATTCGTTCGGAATGCTCAGGTTTGACGGGCTCGTCATCACAACGGTGTCGGTTACCCCTGATTTCCTGCCTGAACAGCTATGTTGCGTCTGCCTCGACATCTGCCCGTCCATAATAGGCAATTATGAAACTGCCGACCTGCCGGATCCTTTTTCTCCCCTTGTTCATCGGTATCCAGGGCGTGCAATTTACAATCTGGCGTTGATGGGCGAGAGTCAGTGGATCAGGAGCCCTCTGTATACGGATCATTGCAAACTCTACGGCATCTATCGGATACTGCGGATTGGCTACCGCTATCCCGGCAAGGATCGTCTGTTTCTGTCAATTGATTATACCGCGAGCGAGCTCAATCAAAGCTGGGGTAGGTTCGGGCCGAGCGAGATGGAGCTGGCCAGTTTTCCTTTCGCGCTGGCGTGGCTGCTTCGACATGGTGCACTTGATGCCCCTCGCCTGGAAGCCTATTTTGACCGCATCTTCGACCTGTCGGCGGCGCAGGTCACATATCTCAGGAAGTATGTGAATAGTCCGGAGCAGGATCTTGCGGGGCAGGCAGCCGATCTTGGCTACAGCGTCGGGGGATACAAGCAGTCGCTCTATGCCCTGCGCGATGCTGTATATGACCGGTTGAACCTTCCAAGCGAGAGGTTCCGGCAGGACACATCCAAGAGCCTGCGCCTGCTCGATCACAATTACCGGTTCCTGACCCTGATGGGCGACCCCGCGCGACCTCAGAAGATCACGCTCAAGGGTGCAGCAACAGGCTGAAGCATTCGGGCCAGGGATCTGCATGCCAAATGTCTCCCTCTCCGCATTCTTCAGTTGATTGTGCCTGCCTTATTGCCCGGGGGTAGCGCGTGTCAGGGCGGGCGAGGATGTAGTGCTTTGCCGGCCCTGCCAATCAGGCTAGCCTGCCCGCAAAAGCCGGGGAGGCAACGCCATGATCTATCTCATCCTGGGTCTCGTGATCTTTTTCGGGACGCACCTGTTCAGCGCCTTGCGCTCGCGTGAGCCGGGCAGGGACATCAAGGCAAAGCTGGGCGCGGGGCCGTATATGGGCCTCTACAGCCTCGTCGCGATTGCCGGCTTCGTGCTGATTGTCTGGGGATATGGAGCGGCCCGGCCGGCGCCGATCCTTTATGTGCCACCGGTCTGGATGGCGCATCTGAACCTGGTTCTCATGCTGCCGGCCATGATCCTGCTGGCGGCGGCCTATACGCCGACCGGGCGGATCAGAAAGGCCGTGAAACATCCGATGCTGGCGGCGGTGAAGATCTGGGCGCTCGGGCATCTGCTGGCGAATGGAGAGCTCAATTCGGTGCTCCTGTTCGGCAGCTTCCTCGCCTATGGGGTGATTGACCGGATTGCGGTGAAGAAGCGCGGCGACATTGGTCCCGGCCCGGACGCGCCGGTCTCGGCGATGGGGGATCTGACTGCGGTGGTGATCGGGACGGCGGCCTATGCCGCGATCCTTCTCTGGCTGCATCCGATCCTGTTCGGGGTGGCGGCGCTGCCGGGGTGAGGCTCAGGGCCGTGCAAGCCATCGGCCCGCTAGCGGGGCCAGGGCCATCAGGGCGAGGCCGATCGGGAAGAGCGATCCGCGCGTGACATCATAGTTTGCAAGATAGTCGGCGAGGCTGAGGCCTGCGATGCTGAGGGCCAGTGTGCTCTCGAAAACGATCAGCACCGCCACGCCGATGAGGCCAATACCGATCGCGGGGGCGTGCGACTTCACGCCAATCCACAACCCGATCGCGCAAGCGGCCAGCGTGACCATAGGGAACTCGACGAGATGACCGGTCCTCTCGCCCATTGCGGGAATCAGGACGAGTTCGCGCAAGGCCCCGAAAGTGAACCCGGCGGCGAAGCCAAGCGCGCCATAGGCGGCGCCCCAGACAAACAGGGATCTGAGAGGGGGCGGCATTGGCGTCAACACTCCTGTTTTCTTGCTCTGGCGCGCAGGAGCGGCTAATCGCTCGGCCATGTCAAAACAAAGCCAGACTGCCCGCAAGACCGTCAAGGACATTGCCGCCGCCAAGGGGGCGACGCCGCTTGTGATGTTGACGGCCTATGATGCACCGACGGCCGCGATTCTCGATGAGCATACCGATATCCTGCTGGTCGGCGACAGCGTCGGCATGGTGGTGCATGGCCTGCCGTCCACTGTGGGCGTGACAATGGAGATGATGATCCTGCACGGCCAGGCGGTGATGCGCGGCTCGGAGCGGGCCATGGTGGTCGTGGACATGCCGTTCGGCTCCTATGAGACGAATGCGGACCAGGCCTTCCTGAATGCGGTGCGGATCATGAAGGAAACCGGCTGCCAGGCGATCAAGATCGAAAGCGGGGCCTATGCCGCCGGTCAGATCGCCCATCTGGTCGAGCGGGGCATCCCGGTGATGGGGCATATCGGCCTGCGGCCCCAGGCGATCCATATTGATGGCGGTTTCCGCGCCAAGGGACGGACAGACAGCGAGCGCGAGCGGGTGATCGCCGAGGCCCGCGCCGCTGATCAGGCCGGCGCCTTCTGCATCGTGATCGAGGGGGTGGCTGAGGACCTTGCCGCTGAAATCACCGCTGAAGTCAGCTGCCCGACCATTGGAATCGGGGCGTCGGCGACCTGCGACGGGCAGGTCCTGGTGACGCAGGACATGCTGGGCCTGTTCGACTGGACCCCGAAATTCGTGCGCCGCTATGCCGACCTGAAGACCGAAATCGGCAGGGCTGCGGCCGAATACGCCGCCGATGTGCGCTCCCGGCGGTTTCCCGGAACGGCGGAAACCTACAGCCTGCGAAAACAAGGGTCTTAACAGCGCTGATCCGTTGCAGGGCCCGCATGGGCCGTCTAGGTTCGCGCCCGTAACTGAACCAATGCCGCCGGAGCCCTCGCGTGAGCGACATTTTCACCGAAGTTGACGAGACCCTCCGCCAGGAGAAGATGGAATCGCTGTGGAAACGCTGGCGGCCATTTGTCTATGCGGGCGTCATCCTGCTCGTCGGGGGCGTTGCCGCCAATGAATTCGTCTGGCGGCCCTATCTGGAATCGCAGCGCGCCGAGCGGGCCCTTGCGCTTGAAAACGCCGTCAAGGCGCTGGAAGAGGGCCGGTATGCTGACGCCGAGGCCGGCTTCTCTGCGATCATGCAGAGCGACCCAAAGATGGCGGCCATGGCCGCGCATTTTCTGGCCCAGACGTTGTATGAAGGCGGCGGCGACATCGATGGCGCGGCCGAAGTCCTGGCATCTGTCGGCGGCACCGAGGCGGGGCCTTATGAGCGCCTCGCCCTCCTGAAAGCCGCCTATTTCCGGGCCGACGCGATGAGCCTGGACGAGCTTGAACTGAGCCTTGGCAGCCTTGTTGGCGACAACAGCGCGCTTGGCGCCCTGGCGCGCGAACTGGTGGCAGCGAAGGCATTTGAAGCCGGGGACTACGCCCGCGCGCGAACCGAGTTCAACCGGCTGCGCTTCGATCCGGCCGCACCGCAGGGCGTGATCCGCCGGGCCGATGTGGCCCTTGCCGCCATTCCGGTGCCGACCGGCACCGAACCAGAAACCACCCCCGCGCCCGAACCAGATGCGCCGGCGGAGCCGCAGGAGACCGGCCAATGAAATCAGCCCGCAATGTCCTTCTCACAGCCGCGCTGGCCGCGTCGCTCGTCCTGACGAGCTGTAACAGCCTGCCGCGTTTCGGCGGCAGCCAGTCCGCCGCAGAGAGGACTGCCGAGGACCGGGCAGGCCGTCTAGCCATGGTGCTGGACGAGGAAAAGATCGCGCCGAATCCGGGTTTCGCCGGCGTGCCGATCAACCTTCCCCGCGCCATGCCGGTCAGCAGCTGGACAGAGTCCGGCGGCAATCCGTCGAAAGTGGCCGGCCATGTCGAGGCGGCGCCCTCGCTGTCCATCGACTGGCGCCGTTCGGCCGGCAAGGGGTCGACCCGTACCGCCACGCTGACAACGCCGCCGGTTGCCAATGAGCAGCTGATCTTCACCCTCGATTCGCAGCAGACGGTGCGGGCGATGCGTCTCGACAACGGCTCGGCGGTCTGGACCCAGCGCCTGCGCGGCCTGTCGCGCCGTGACAAGTCTGCGGTGGGCGGCGGCCTTGCCGTGGCCGGGGACCGGCTCGTCGTGGCCAGCGGTTTTGGTTATGTGACCGCGCTTGACGTGAATACCGGGGCAGAGATCTGGAAACGCCCTCTCGGCGCGCCGATGACCGGTTCGCCGACCATCGATGACGGCCGCATCTTCGTCAGCTCCAACAATAACGAGATCTTTGCCCTCGATCTTCGCAATGGCCAGACGCTGTGGAGCGATCAGGCGATTGCCGAGTCGGCGCGGGTGCTTGGCAGCCCGAGCGCGGCTGCGGTCGAGGATTTCGTAATCGCGCCTTTCTCTTCCGGCGAGATCATCGCCTTCCTTCAGGCCAATGGCCGCCGCCTCTGGACCGATGCGATCCAGTCCGGCGGGCGGTTCACGCCGATTTCGGAGATCAATGACATCGGCTCCCGCCCGGTTCTCGGTTCGGGCATGGTGTTTGCCTCCAACCAGTCAGGCGCCACCGTCGCCATCGACGGGCGCAGCGGCACACGCCTCTGGATGCAGCCGATCGGTTCGACCCGCGCCCCGGCTCTGGTAGGCCGCTACCTGTTCATTGTCGGCCTTGAAGGGGAACTCGCCTGTATCGATGCCGAGACCGGCGAGGCCTATTGGGTGACCGACCTGCCGCAGTTCCGCAATGAGAAGAAAAAGAAGGACCGGATCACCTATACCTCGCCCATCGTGGCCTCGGACCGGGTGATCACAGTGTCGTCGCGTGGAGAATTGCTTGCTTTCTCAACCCAGACCGGGCAGCAGACCGCTTCGCTGAAAATCGGCGATACGGTATACCTTGAGCCCATCGCGGTTCAGGGGCGGCTTTATGTCCTGACCGACAAGGGCCGTCTGGTCGCCATCCGATAATCCGGGCCGGGGGAGAAGCCTTCCGGCTCATAGCCGTTTGTGAAGGGGCCCGCCCTTGCCTTTGAAGCTCGCCATTGTTGGCCGGCCGAATGTCGGCAAGTCCACGCTGTTCAACCGCCTGGCCGGCAAGAAGCTGGCGCTGGTGGATGACCAGCCGGGGGTGACCCGTGACCGGAAGATGGCCGATGGCCGGCTTGCCTCGCTGCCGCTCCTGCTGATCGACACGGCCGGTTTCGACAATGTGAGGGATGACAGCCTGGAGGCGCGGATGCGCGCCCAGACCGAGGCGGCGATTGCCGAGGCAGACCTGGTCCTGTTCCTGATTGATGCCCGCATCGGTGTGACGCCGGAGGACGAGACGTTTGCGCAGCTCCTGCGCAAGGCGAATGTGCCGGTCGTGCTGGCGGCCAACAAGGCCGAAGGCCGGGCTGGCGAGGCGGGCGTGTTCGACGCTTTCAGCCTGGGCTTCGGGGAGCCCGTCGGCCTGTCGGCAGAGCACGGCGAAGGCTTTGCGGAACTCTATGAGGCGATCCGTTTGGCGCTCGGCGAGGACGCCTTCGAGCGGGCCCTGGAAGAGGCCGAGCCCGACTATGCGGGCGGCGCGGGCGAGGACATTCTCGAAAAGCTCGCCCATATCGATATCGAGGATCCTTCGCTGTCGGACGAGGACCTTGTCGCCGCAATCGAGGCGGCGGAGGTGGACGAGCCCGAACCGGCGCCGGAGGCCATTGCCGCCGCCGAGGCGAAACCCATCCGTCTCGCCATCATCGGACGGCCGAACGCCGGCAAGTCGACTCTCATCAACCAGATGCTCAAATCCGACCGCCTGCTGACGGGACCGGAAGCCGGCATCACGCGCGATTCGATTTCCATCGACTGGGAATGGGAAGGCCGCAAGGTGCGCCTTGTCGACACGGCGGGCCTGCGCCGGAAGTCGAAAGTCCAGGAGCGGCTGGAGCGGATGTCGACCGCAGAAACCATCCGTACACTGAAATATACCGACATCGTCGCGCTGGTTATGGATGCGCATGAGGCGCTCGAGAAGCAGGACCTGCAGATTGCCGATCTTGCCCTGCGCGAGGGGCGGGGCCTCGTGCTCGTCATCTCCAAATGGGATACGGTCGAGGATACGGACGGGGCTGCGCGGCACATTCGCGACCTGGCGAACCGGCTGATGCCGAATGCGGGCGGCGCGCCGGTCGTGTTCCTCTCCGGTCTTACCGGGCGTAATACCGAGAAGCTGATGCCGGCGGTCGTGAAGGTCTACAAGGACTGGACCGCAAAGGTGAAGACAGGCGATCTCAATCGCTGGCTGCGTCATACGATTGAGCATCACCCGCCGCCCAGCGTGCAGGGCAAGCGGATCAAGCCGCGCTATATGGCGCAGATGAAGGCGCGCCCGCCGACATTCGTCCTCATTGCCTCGCGCGGCGACCAGATGCCGGAAGGCTATAAGCGCTATCTCATCAATGGCATCCGCGAGGCTTTCGACATGCACGGTGTGCCGATCCGCCTGTTCGTGCGCCAGGGCAAGAACCCTTATGCCGGCAAGACCGGCGAGCGCGGACCACCGCGTTACAAGCGGGCCGGAAACTGATCCTTCAGTAAACGGACATCACTTCGCTGATCGTGTGGTGCAGCCTGTCGCCGCATCGGATCTCTATCTTGTCCGGATGGCCGGCCCGGGCGCTGCGATAGCCGGCAGAACCGGGATGGCCCGTGCCGCCAGGCTGGAGCGCGAGGACCAGCACCGGGGGGGCCTCTTCCTCTGATATCGTCCTCAGCATCCAGCGGTCCGGCGTCTCCAGTTCGACGACGACCACAAGCCCGCCATTCTGGGGTGAGGGGCCGGGCATCCGGTTGACCCAGGCATCCGCCCTGCGCACCGCCGGGCAGGTGTCTGCGGTCTCTTCTTCAGCGGCTGGAGCAAACAGGCTTGTGAGATAAGTGCAGCCAGCCAGGCTCGTGGCGGCAAGAGCCAGCAAGAGGGCGCGCATCAGAAGCGTCCTCTCAGGCCGAACCACACAATGCCGGCGTCGGCTGCGCTCGCAACATGATTTGGCTGGTGGATGAAGGCGGCGGCGGTCTCGACCTGCCAGTCTTCGATCAGGCGCCAGCGAAGCCGCGTTTCGAAATTCAGCTGGCGGCCGCTGGGGGTGAGGGAAATTTCCCGCCGGCTGATGATCCAGCCTTCGGTGTCGGCGCCGGTCACGGCATCGAAGGCGAGTGTGCCGCCCTCGGCCCGGCGCGGCTGGGCGAGGACGAAGCTGACCGCCCCGTTGCCGAACCCCCGTTCGGCGCCGATGGACCAGCGGCTTGTTTCCACACCCTCGGCGGCAATCCCGGCAAGATCGACCGAGGCAAACTCGTAGCCGCCTGACAGCGCCCAGCGCGGCCCGATCTCGCGGCGGCCCTCAACGCTCCAGGCGGTGATCCGGCCCTCATTCTTCATGCCGAGACGGGACTGGACGGCGCCGCCAAGCGCAGAGCGTTCATCCTGCGCGGTTTCGAATCCGGCACGCCATTCCCATCCGTATCCGGAGCGCCCGAAGCCGGCGCCCTGACGCGTCATGCCTTCATCGCTGGCGGCGAAGGCGTGGATGTCCACAGGGCCAAGCGTCTGCGTTACCGAAGCCCAGCTGCCTGTCAGCGACAAGGCGTCCGGCATGCCGGGTTCGGTAACCAGATGGGCGCCGGGTGCGATGCGCGGCAGGCTGCCGCCCCGCCCGGCGGAGACTTCCCCGCCATCGAAACGGAAGGTCGCGGCGAACTGTGTCTGGGTCTCTTCCTGATAGGGCGCCGCGCGGTCCTCGAACAGTTTGGGTGTGTGCCAGGAGAGGTCTATATTGCCGGCCCGCACCGCCCGTGCCTCGCCGGCCAGGGAGGAGACGCGCGCATTCATGTTCGAGAGCGGTGCGGCCGGGGCGCGCGACATCGCGCCCGCATTGAGTTCAAAGGTGCGGTGATACCGGTCGATCAGGGAGATGCCTTCGAACAGGCCGCCATGATCGGCCCAGTCACCAAATGCGCCGCCCGCCGAACCCGTCAGCAGGCTGAGGGGTACGAGCTCCCCGTTGATGAACGCCTGCTGCGCGCCCTGCGGCGAGAAGGCGGCGCGCAGGTTGAGAAGGCCGACGCCGGAGACGGGGTCGATGCCCACACCGGCCGGAATACCGAGAATCGGGTCGGGGTTCGGATCAACATAATCATCCGCCGTGTCGAGCAGGATGCGCAGGGCATCTTCCGGACGCGCCTGCAGGTTCGGGAACGCCTGCAGCAGCAGGGCGAGAGAGCCTGACACATAAGGCGCGGCAAAGGAGGTGCCGCTGACAAAGTAATAATCGCCAATGTCGTCTTCGTCGTTGTTGGCGCCGCCGGGGAACATGATGTCGTCGTCAAGACCCGTCGAGACCACCCGCTGGCCGGGCGCGAGGATATAATTGGCCATCGCCTCGGTGCCGGCGCGGTTGGAGAAGGCAGAGATGCGGCCGACCTGTTCCACTTCCGGCGTGTTGGGATTGTCCTCTGCGATCACCGAGCCGACCGCCACGACACGGCCGAATGTGCCGGCATAACCAGCGGCGCGGGCGGGGCTGTTCGGCGTCGTTCCCTTGGCCGGTTCGCCGCCGGCAGGCGGTTCTGCATCATTGCCGGCGGAGATCACCACCAGCACACCGCGCTGGGCGGCGGCGAGGATCGCGTTCTCGATCGTGTTGTTGGTGGGTTCGCTGCCGAGCGAGAGGTTGATGACTTTCGCGCCATTATCGACGGCGTATTCGATCGCGGTCGCAACGTCCGTGACGGGATAGCGGCAACCATCCTCCTCGGCGCAGCTGCCCGGCCGGTCGGCGCGGATATCCATCACTCTGGCGTCAAAGGCGACGCCCATGATGCCGGCATTGTCACGCTTGGCCACAATGATGCCGGTGACGAGCGTGCCATGGCCGCCGGTGTCGATATCGTCCGGCGCGCGGGTGGCGGCGTGCACATCATGGGTCGGGCCGGTGAACTGGCCACTCAGGTCCGGGTGTTCCTGCAGCGAACCGGTGTCGATCACGGCGACGATGATGCCGGCGCCGGTTGCGCCCTGCGAATAGGCCGTGGAGGCCCCGATCAGGGGCAGGCCGCGAGTGACATTGTATTCATTGGTCTCGAAGGACGCCGGTGGAGGGGGCGGCGGCGGTGGAGGAGGCGGCGGCGGTGGCGGCGGCGGAGGAGGTGGTGGGAGAGGCTGGACCCCTCCGCCCCCACCGCCTCCTCCGCCGCTGGCACAGGCGCCGAGCCAGACAGGCGTTGTCGTCAGCAGGGCTACGGTCAGAATGCGTACGGAAATACCGGTCCACAGGATATGCCGGGCCATGCGATGTGCCTCCGGTTCGGAATGCGCCAGCGGGCGGCGCTGGTCATAATGCCAGATTGTCCCGGTTGCCTGGCTCTGGCAAGCCGCCGGTGGCTGTTCAGAGATAGGTCTCCAGGCCGTGCTCACGAAGGGTCCGGACCACCGCGCCGACATCCTGCGCCTTGTCCTTGGCCACCACGAGGACGCGCTTGCCATCGGCAACGACGACAAGATTGTCCACGCCGACCAGCGCCACGAGGATGCCATCGGCGGCGTGGACGAGACAGTTGTCTGCGCCGATGTTGACCGGTTCGGGCGAATTGCGCCGCCCCGAAACCTCGCCGATGGTGGCCCAGGTGCCGATATCGCTCCAGGCGCAGTCAAGCGGGGCATAGACCGCAGCGCGATGTGTCTTTTCCATGACCGCATAGTCGACGGACTCAGACCGCACGGCCGCGAACATGCCCGGGTCGAGATAGATATTGAGGCCCTCGCGGCGGCCTGCCTCCAGGGCGCGGCTGGCGGCGTCGAGAATGTCCGGCGCATAGGCTTCAAGTTCGCCGAGCATTGCGCCTGCCTCGAACAGGAATATCCCGGCATTCCAGCTGTAACGGCCGCTGGCGAGATAGCTGGCGGCGGTGGCTGCGTCCGGCTTTTCGCGGAAGGCGGCGACGGCGGAGACAGGTCCGTCCAGCCGCTCGCCCGCCTGGATGTAGCCGAAGCCCGTTTCCGGCCGGTTCGGGGCGATGCCGAAAGTGGTGATGTGCCCGGCCCCGGCATGCGCGGCCGCTTCCCTCACGGCGGCAACGAACACCTCTGGCCGGCCGATGAAATGATCTGACGGAACAAGCAGGCCCAGCCCGCCGCTGGACGTGCCTGCCAGGTGGCGGGCCGCAACTGCGGCAACGGCGCAGGTGTTGCGCCCGGCCGGCTCGAGCAGCACGGCATCCGGTGTCACGCTGATCTCGGCGAGTTGTTCGGCGATGAGGCCGGCATAGGCCGCATTGCTGATGATGACCGGCGCAGCAAAGCCCTTCTGGCCATGGAAGCGCAGGACCGTTTCCTGAAACACGGTGCGATCCGAGACGAGGCGGTGGAACTGTTTCGGGCAGGCCTGATCGGAGGCTGGCCAGAGGCGCGTGCCGGCGCCGCCGCACATGATGATGGGGTGGATGTCCATGCGTGCTGTTTACCTCATCTTCTATGCGCGCTGCCGCCATGTGTGCCCGCGCTGGCGGGCCGGTTCAACCCATCGGTGGGCTTTATCCGCGCCGGGCTGCGGCCGGCGCAGTTCGTCCATGAAAGCGGCCCAGAGCGGCGGCCGGCTTTTTCGATGCGCTCGGCGCGGACGGAGAGTTCATGGCTGGCGTTTGCATGGAAGCGGCCCCATGCACCCATCTCCCCCGAGAGAGGGGATTTCTGGGGAATCAGGCACTCAGGATGCCGCGGACCTGAAGATACCGGAGGATTTCCCCAGCGGCTTCGTCCGCCGTTTGATCGACGGTGTTGATCTTCAGCTCCGGATTGCGCGGGGCTTCATACGGGCTGTCGATGCCGGTGAAATTCTGGATCTCGCCGGCGCGGGCTTTCTTGTAGAGGCCTTTCACATCGCGCTGCTCGGCGACTTCGAGCGGCGTGTCGACATGGATTTCGATGAACTCGCCGTCGGCCATAAGGCTGCGTGCCATCTGGCGCTCGGCGCGGAAGGGCGAGATGAAGGAGACGAGGGTGATCAGGCCGGCATCGGACATAAGGCGCGCGACATTGGCGACGCGGCGGATGTTTTCGACACGGTCAGCATCGGTGAAGCCGAGATCGCGGTTGAGACCGTGGCGGACATTGTCGCCATCGAGGATGAACGTGTGGCGGCCAAGGGCGAAAAGCTGCTTCTGCAGCGCATTGGCGATGGTTGACTTGCCGGAACCGGAAAGCCCGGTGAACCAGAGCACCGCCGGCTTCTGCGCCTTCTGTTCGGCCAGCGCTTCGCGGCTGATGTCGAGGGCCTGCCAGTGGATGTTCGAGGCACGGCGCAGGGCGAAATCGATGAGGCCGAGGGCAACCGTGTCGTTCGACTGGCGGTCGATCAGGATGAAACTGCCGGTTTCCCGGCACTCCCGATACGGATCAAAGGCAATCGGCTGGTCAAGCGACAGTGTGGTGACGGCGATCTGGTTCAGCTCCAGCGTCCGCGCCGAGGTTTCCGCCAGCGTGTTGACATCAATGCCGTGCTTCGGCGCATTGACGGTCGCGGTGACGGTCTTTGTGCCGGCCTTCAGGATATAGCGGCGCCCCGGCAGCAATGGCTGCTCACTCATCCACAGGAGGTGAACCTGGAACTGGTCGGAAACCTCAGCAGGCGACGCCGCCGAGACGATCATGTCGCCGCGCGATGTGTCGATCTCATCAGCGAAGGTCAGGGTGACCGACTGGCCCGCGACGGCCTCGCCAAGATCGCCGCCGGCCGTCACGATGCGCGTAATCGTGGTCTCGCGGCCTGATGGCAGGGAGCGCACCTTGTCGCCCGGCCGGACAGCGCCGCTGGCGATCTGGCCGGCGAAACCGCGAAAATCGAGATTGGGCCGGTTCACCCACTGGACCGGCAGGCGGAACGGGGCGGCAGCGCGCGCATCCCCGATCTCGACCGTCTCAAGATACTCGATCAGACTCGGCCCGTCATACCAGGGCGTCTCCGGGGAGCGCTCGGTCATGTTGGTGCCGGCAAGCGCCGAGAGGGGTATGGGACGGATATGGACCGTGCCGGGGAGCGCGTCGGCAAATTCCATAAAGTCGCGCACGATATCGTCGAAGACGTCGCGGCGATAGCCGACGAGATCCATCTTGTTCACGGCAAGGACGAAATGCCGGATTCCGAGCAGGCTCGCGATGAAGCTGTGCCGGCGCGTCTGGGTCAGGACGCCCTTGCGCGCGTCGATCATCAGGATAGCGGCGTCAGCAGTCGAGGCGCCGGTTGCCATATTGCGCGTGTACTGTTCATGTCCGGGCGTGTCGGCGACGATGAATTTTCGCTTCTGTGTTGCGAAGAAGCGGTAGGCGACATCAATCGTGATGCCCTGTTCGCGTTCGGCGGAAAGACCGTCGACGAGGAGAGCGAAGTCGATACTGTCGCCCTGGGTGCCGACCTTTTTCGAATCCGATTCCAGCGTGGCAAGCTGGTCCTCGAAGATCATCTTGGAGTCGTAAAGGAGCCGCCCGATCAGGGTCGACTTGCCATCATCCACCGAGCCGCAGGTGATGAAGCGCAGCAGGGATTTCTGCTCATGCGCCTCGAGATAGGCGCCGATGTCGGTTGCAATCAGATCGTCGGTCAGGCGCATCAGAAATAGCCCTCCTGCTTCTTCTTCTCCATCGAAGCGGACTGGTCCTTGTCGATGGTGCGTCCCTGGCGTTCGGACGTGGTGGTGAGGAGGATTTCCTGGATCACATTGTCAAGCGTCGCGGCGGTGCTCTCGACGGCGCCGGTCAGCGGATAGCAGCCAAGTGTCCGGAAGCGGACGGATTTGATCTCTGCCTTCTCAGTGATCTCCTTCGGCACACGGTCGTCATCGACCATGATCAGCGTCTCGTTCCAGCTGACCACCAGACGTGGCGCGGAAAGATAGAGCGGCACGAGTTCGATGCCCTCGCGCCGGATATACTGCCAGATGTCGAGTTCGGTCCAGTTGGAGAGCGGGAAGACACGCAGGCTCTCTGCCTTCTGCATCCGTGTATTGTAGAGGTTCCAGATCTCCGGACGCTGACGTTTCGGGTCCCAGCGATGCCCGGCCGAGCGAAAGGAGATGATGCGCTCCTTGGCGCGCGACTTTTCCTCATCGCGCCGGGCGCCGCCGAAGGCCGCATCGAAGCCGTATTTGTCGAGCGCCTGTTTCAGGGCGGCGGTTTTCATCACATCGGTGTGGTAGGCCGAGCCGTGCGAGAAGGGGCCGACGCCTGCCTTCACCCCCTCCTCATTCATATGGGCGAGGAGTTCGAGACCGAGTTCCTTCACCTTGCGGTCGCGGAATTCGATCATCTCGCGGAATTTCCAGCCGGTATCGACATGCAGGAGCGGGAAGGGCGGTTTGGCCGGATAGAAGGCTTTCATCGCCAGGTGCAGCATCACGGCTGAGTCCTTGCCGATGGAATAGAGCATGACCGGCTTTTCACATTCCGCGGCGACCTCGCGGATGATGTGCAGGCTTTCAGCCTCAAGGCGGTCCAGATGGGTCAGGGTCGGCAAGAGATAACGTCCTGTTCAGGCGGGTGAGCGCGCTGAGTAGCGGGCCTTTCCAGCAGAGGGAAGGCTCCGGACACGGGACACACTCACCCTTCAGTAAAGCTAAACGAAAGCCCATAAGACGCCAGCCGGGAAATCGCCTGAATCCCTGAACCAATGTCACAAATGCTCATAAATCGTCATTGTTCAGCCTGACTCGCGAGGTTTATGGAAAGGGCCTACCGGGGGCGGGCATCTGGTTCAATGGAGTGCAGTTCATGTGCGGTATCGTCGCGATCTCAGGCAAGGAAGACGTAGCTGGCCGCCTGGTGGACGGGCTCAAACGGCTGGAATATCGCGGCTATGACAGCGCCGGTATCGCCGTGGCCGGGGCCGGCGGCATCGACCGGCGCCGGGCCCGCGGCAAGATCGTCAACCTGCAGGAACGCCTCGGCGACAGCCCGCTGGAAGGCCTGACCGGTATCGCTCATACCCGCTGGGCGACACATGGCGCGCCGAACGAGACCAATGCGCACCCTCATCTCTCAGGCTCGGTCGCCATTGTGCACAACGGCATCATCGAGAATTACCGCGAATTGCGGGAGGACCTGGAGCGCAGGGGCCGGTCCTTCGAGTCCGAGACCGACAGCGAAGTCATCGCCCAGCTGATTGACGCCTATATGGCCGACGGCAAGGACCCGGTTGCGGCCTTCGAGGCGGCGCTGAAACATCTGGACGGCGCCTTTGCCATCGCGGCGATCTTCGCCAACGACCCTGAACTCGTAATCGGTGCCCGCAAGGGGTCGCCACTGGTGCTGGGCTATGGCGAAGGCGAAATGTATCTGGGCTCGGACGCCATCGCGCTCGCCCCCCTGACCCGCGATGTCACCTATCTGGAAGAGGGTGACTGGGTCGTGATCCGCCCGGCCAGTTTTGACATCCGCAATGTGCGCGGAGAGCGGGTGAACCGCCCGCGTGTTACTTCCGCCGTCAATGACGCGCTGATCGAGCGCGGCGAGTATGACCATTTCATGCTCAAGGAAATCCATGAGCAGCCGGAATCGCTCGCGCGCTCCATTCTGCCCTTTATCAACCAGGCGAGTCAGACGGTCAGCCTGCCTGAGGCGGCAGACAAGCTGTTCGCCGACGCCGACCGGGCGGTCGCGGTGGCCTGCGGCACGGCCTATTATGCAGCCTTCACGGCGAAATACTGGTTCGAGCAGCTTGCCCGCCTGGCCTTTGAGCCGGACATTGCCTCGGAATTCCGTTATCGCCGTCCGGTACTGCCGCAGAAGGGGCTCTCCCTTTTCGTCAGCCAGTCGGGCGAGACGGCGGACACGCTGGCGGCGCTGCGCTATTGCCGCGAGAACCGCACGCCGGCGATTGCGGTCGTCAATGTGCCGGAAAGCTCGATCGCCCGCGAAGCCGCGTCCATCGTGCCGACCCATGCCGGCCCGGAGATTGGCGTGGCCTCGACCAAGGCGTTTACGGCGCAATTGTCCGTGCTCGCCATGCTCGCCCTGTCGGCAGCAAAGGCGCGCGGCCATCTCCTGCCCGGCGATGAACAGAAATTCGTTCGCAGCCTGCTTTCATTGCCCCGCAAGGTGACTGAAGCGCTGGAAGCGGCGCCGGAAATCCGGGAGATCGCGAAACACATCGCGGGCAAGCGCGATATCCTGTTCCTTGGCCGCGGCCGTTATTACCCGATGGCGCTCGAAGGTGCACTGAAGCTGAAGGAAGTCTCCTATATCCACGCCGAAGGCTATGCCGCCGGGGAGCTCAAGCACGGCCCCATCGCCCTGATCGAGAAGGGCCTTCCCGTGGTGGTCGTCGCCCCGAAAGACGAGCTGTTCGAGAAGACGATTTCGAATGTCGAGGAAATCCGCGCGCGCGGCGCCGAGGTGATTCTCATTTCCGACGCCGCCGGCATCAAGGCTGCCGGCAAACGTGCCGACCATGTGATCTGCCTGCCGGACGGGGATGAAATCTCGCTGCCGATCCTGTCTGCGATCCCGCTGCAGTTGCTGGCCTATTACGTTGCCGTCACCCGCGGCACGGATGTCGATCAGCCGCGCAACCTGGCGAAATCCGTGACAGTGGAATGACCGGTTCGGATTGAAGCCCCCCGGCGCTGTGGTATAGGCCCGGCATGTACCGCGCCGCCGCAGCCTCATGATCAAGGCCACAGGCCCTGTTCTCGTTATCGGCCGTCAGGGCCAGCTTGCTCAGGCGCTGGCCGCCGAGGGCCGGGACGATGTCATCTGTATCGGCCGTCCGGAGGCAGACCTTGCCGATGCCGGCAAACTCGCTTCGGTCCTGGCCCAGTACCAGCCCCGGCTCGTAGTGAATGCTGGCGGTTTCACCAAGGTCGATCCGGCCGAGACGCAGGAGGCGGAGGCATTTGCACTCAACCGGGATGGTCCGGCGACGCTTGCCCGCCTTTGCCAGAGCCGGGATATCCCACTGATCCACATTTCCACGGACTGCGTGTTCGACGGAGAGAAAGCGGCGCCCTACACGCCGGACGATGCGCCGCGCCCGCTCAGCGCCTATGGCCGCTCGAAGCTCGCAGGCGAGGAAGGAGTTGCCACACTCTGCCCGCAGCATCTCATCGTGCGCGTGTCCTGGGTGTTTTCGGAGTATGCGGACAATTTCGTGCGCACGATGCTGCGCCTCGCGTCCCAGCGGCCGGAAGTTACTGTTGTCGACGACCAGATCGGCTTTCCCACATATTGCCCGGACCTTGCGGCCGGCCTTCTCGTAATCGCGGACAGGATCATTCAGCCGGGCTTCGCGGAGTGGGGCACCTATCATCTGGCTGGGCGCGGCGAGACTAACCGCGCCGCCATGGCAGAGGCCGTGTTCGAGGAGAGCCGTGCTGCAGGCGGGCCGGTCGCGCGCGTCAGACCGGTTGCAACGGCGGAGTATCCCACACCGGCAGCGCGGCCGCTCAATGCCCGCCTCGATTCGGCGAAGGCGGAGGCTGTGTTCGGTCTCGCTCTGCCGGACTGGCGGATCGGTCTTCAGAAATCCGTCAGGACTCTTGTGGCAGAAAAGGGCTGAGGCAGATCAACTGCCTTTGAAGAGGAAGCCGGGGCCATGACCTCCATCGCAGATATTGAAGCCAGGGTGATTGTCCAGATCCGCGAGCACGGGCCGCAGCTCGGCAAGGAGCTTGCCTTCGCCATGGCGGATGTGCCGGTGCTGGCGCTCTGGCAGGCCTGCTTCCGCAGCCGCGCCTTCCTGATCTCGCATTTTGCCAGCTATTATCTGCGCTATGACATCACGCGTGAGGATCAGGTGCGCCTCAGCCCATCGATCCTGCGCGATTTCCTCTCCTTCACCCTGTTCGGCCTGCCGGGGCAGCAGGAAGAGATGATCGAGCGTCAGGGTTCGCTTTCGAACATGCACCGCGAAATCAGCCGGGAGAAGATCGCGCTCGCCCAGTCGGTGATGAAGTCGGTGTTCCTGAAGCTCCCCCGCGAAATCCGCAGCCAGCTCTGCGCCTTCATTGCCGGCGACCTGGCCTATTTCCTGGCTCATAACGAGCCGCGCGAACATGCCGCTTCCGGCGAGATGGTGAGGGGGTCGGATGTCGACATCGTCATCATCCTTGCCGACAGCCTGCCGGACGAGGTGCAGGAGACGATCGACGGCGAGATGGTCCGGCTGAAGTCGGTCTATCTGCGCCATCCGGGCCACCGGCAGGAGATCGATTTCATTACCAAGCGCCAGTCCGTGATGGAGCGCCAGTTCGGCTATGGCGATATCCATGACAAGATCGCCAGCAAGATCGCCTATGAATCAATGTTCCTCGGCGGTTCGCTGACGATGTATATGGACGTGCGCGAGGCGATGACGCGGCTTGGCGTGGACAAGCTGATCGAGGGCGATTTCGAGCACGCCCTGAAGGACCGCAAGGTTGCCATGCGCCGGCTTCTGAACGCTGATGCCGCCTCGATCGATGACGAGATGCGCTCGCTGTTCTACTTCTCTCAGGAGCGGGTCGAGTTTTCCTGACGGCCGCTGACACAGGCTGAAACCAAGTGTGACTGGAAAAGCCGGGCAGGGCGCGCCAGACAGCGCCGCATATCCCATTCAAGGACAGCGAAGACATGCAGTTCATCGACCTTCAGGCCCAGCGCCGCCGCATCGAAACCGAGATCAGTTCGGCCGTGCAGCGCGTCATCGAGAGCGGGCGCTATGTGCTTGGCCCGGAAGTCGGCGAACTGGAGACCCGGCTTGCCGTCTGGTGCGGGGCGAAACATGCCGTCAGCTGCGCCAACGGCACCGATGCGCTGGCGCTCGCCCTGATGGCCTGGGAACTCAAACCCGGCGATGCAGTGTTCTGCCCGAGCTTTACATTCGTGGCGACGGCGCAGGTCGTGCCCTGGCTGGGCGCAACGCCCGTTTTTGTCGATATCCTGCCGGACACCTACAATATGGATCCGGCAAGCCTGGAGGCGGCCATCGCGCGCGTGAAAGCCGAGGGCCGGCTGAAGCCGAAAGTGGTCATCGCCGTCGATCTTTTCGGCCAGCCGGCGGATTACCCTGCCATCAAGGCAATCTGCGCGCGCGAGGGGATGAAGCTCATCGCCGATACCGCACAGGGCTATGGCTGCACGCTGAACGGGCGCCATCCGTCAGACTGGGCCGACATTGCCACGACCAGCTTCTTTCCGGCAAAGCCGCTTGGCTGCTACGGCGATGGCGGGGCCATCATCACCAATGACAGCGCGCTTGCCGAGCTGATCGAGTCGCTGCGCGTCTATGGCAAGGTGACGCCGACCGACGCGGCCAGCCGCAACTTCCACCATGATCCGAAATATCTCTCGCTTCGTGTCGGCATGAACTCGCGCCTCGATACGATTCAGGCGGCGATCCTTCTGGAGAAGCTGAAAATATTCGCCGACGAGATCGAAAAGCGCGAAGCAGTTGCCGCGCGTTACACCGCTGCGCTGGGAGGCAAGGTGCGGCGCGTACCGAGCGTCATCAAGGGCGGCCAGAGCGTCTGGGCGCAATATGTCATCGAGCACGAGAACCGCGACGGCCTGCAGGCGCATCTCACCGCCCATGGCATTCCGAGCATGGTCTATTATCCCGTGCCGATCCACATGCAGGACTTTGCCGCCCGCTTTGCCCCGCCCGCCGGCTCGCTGCCGGTGACGGAAGAAGCGAGCCGCCATGTGCTGGCCTTGCCGATGCACCCCTATCTGCCCGCGGAGGATCAGGACCGGGTTGTGGAGACAGTGCTCGGTTTCAACGGCTGACCTGTCGCTGCTCCGGAATCAGAAAGGCCGCTTCCGGAGGGAGGCGGCCTTTCTTGTCTGGCAAAGTCGCTGGATTTCTCGCGGTCAGTTCACCAGGCGTTTCAGCTCGTCTGTGAGGTCTGTCTTCTCCCAGGTGAAGGTGCCATCCGCGCCCGGCTTGCGGCCGAAATGTCCGTAGGCGGCCGTCGGGCCGTAGATCGGATTGCTGAGCTTCAGATGGGTGCGAATACCCTTCGGCGAAAGGTCGAACAGTTCGCGCAGCGCTTTCGCGATGCGCACTTCGTCCGCCTGGCCGGTGCCGTGCGTGTCGACATAGATCGACAGCGGCTGGGCAACCCCAATGGCATAGGAGACCTGGATCGTGCAGCGGGTTGCAAGGCCGGCGGCGACAATGTTCTTGGCCAGATAGCGCGTTGCATAGGCGGCCGAGCGGTCAACCTTGGACGGGTCCTTGCCGGAGAATGCCCCGCCGCCATGCGGAGCGGCGCCGCCATATGTGTCCACAATGATCTTGCGACCGGTCAGGCCGGTGTCGCCATCCGGACCGCCGATGACGAAGCTGCCCGTCGGGTTGACATAGAATTTGTCTTCCGGCGGGAACCAGCCATCCGGCAGAACTTCCTTCACCACCGGGCGGATGATTTCGCGCAGCTCGTCCTGGCTGACGCCGGCCTTGTGCTGGTGGGAGACGACGACCGCGTTCACGCCGACCGGGCGCGAGCCCTGGTACTGCAGGGTCACCTGGCTCTTGGCGTCGGGCTCCAGTTCAGGGTTCTTGCCGGAATGGCGGAGTTCAGCGAGTCTCTGCAGGATCTGGTGAGAATAGACGAGCGTTGCCGGCATCAGCTCCGGCGTCTCATCCGTTGCATAGCCGAACATGATGCCCTGGTCGCCGGCGCCTTCTTCCTTGAACAGGCCCTGGCCTTCTTCAACACCCTGGGCGATTTCGGAGGATTGTCCGTGGACGTGATTTTCCACGACCATGTTCTTCCAGTGGAAGCCGTCCTGTTGATAGCCGATCTTCTTCACCACCGCGCGGGCCGCCTCGTTCATCTCGTCATGCGTGACGACGGCGCCATTATTGGTGCGCACCTCGCCTGCGAGGACGACACGGTTCGTGGTGCAGAGGGTTTCCACGGCGACTTTCGAGGTCGGGTCCTTGCTCAGAAACAGATCGACGATGGCGTCGGAGATCTGGTCAGACACCTTGTCGGGATGGCCTTCGGCGACGCTCTCGCTGGTGAATTCATGGGATCTGAGGGGCATTGAACTGGCTCCTGTTGGAAACGTGTGGGTTATCTGGCGAAGACGACTGTCCTGCCGGAATTCAGGAAGATGCGGTGTTCGGCGTGGGCCTTGACCGCGCGGAGAAGGGCGATGCCTTCGATATGGCGTCCGGTCTCGACCATGTCATCCGGCGTGAAAGTGTGGTCGATGGCCTCGGTTGCCTGGGAAATGATCGGGCCTTCATCAAGATCGGCAGTGACATAATGGGCGGTCGCGCCGATCACTTTCACACCGCGCCGGTGGGCCTGGTGATAGGGCTGGGCGCCCTTGAAGCCAGGCAGGAAGGAATGGTGAATATTGATGATCCGGCCTTCAAGGCGCTGGCACACATCCTCGCTCAACACCTGCATATACCGTGCAAGGACGACAAGTTCCGAGCCTGTGTGATTGATGATCTCGTGAAGGCGTTTTTCGGCATCCGGCTTCGTCGCCGCCGTCACCGGCACATGGAACCACGGCAGGCCCCAGTGGGCGAAGCTCGCCTTTAGCATGTCATGATTGGAGACGATGCCCGTTACCTCGATCGGCAGTTCGCCGCGCCGGGCGGCGTAGAGCAGTGTATTGGCACAATGGTCCGATTTTGAGACCATCAGCAGGGTGCGTAGTTTTTCGTCCGGGGACCGGATCAGCCACTCGGCATCCAGCGCTGCCGCAAGCGGGGCCATTTCAGCCCGGATCGTCTCCAGCGTGCGGCCATTGCCCGGCGGGCTGAAGACCAGCCGGGCAAAGAAGCGGTTCGTCTCCGGATCGCCGAAGGTGCGCGAGGACACGATGAAGCAGCCCTGATCTTCCATGAACCGGGCAAGGCTTGCCACTAGCCCGACCTTGTCGGGACAGCTCAGGGTAAGGATGAAGGTTTGCGACAAACGTGTCCCCTTGCGCCGGATCAGTAACGGTAGTGATCCGGTTTGAACGGGCCGGTCGTCTCCACGCCGATATAGCTTGCCTGATCGCCGGACAGTTCCGTCAGCTTCACGCCAAGCTTGGCGAGGTGCAGGCGCGCAACCTTCTCGTCGAGATGTTTCGGCAGGGTGTAAACCTTGTTCTCATACTGGTCGCCCTTGGTCCAGAGTTCGATCTGGGCGAGCGTCTGGTTGGTGAAGGAGGCCGACATCACGAAAGACGGGTGGCCCGTTGCATTGCCGAGGTTTACCAGGCGGCCTTCGGAGAGGAGGATGATGCGCTTCCCATCCGGGAAGGTGATCATGTCCACCTGCGGCTTGATGTTCGTCCACTGAAAATTCTTCAGTGCATCGACCTGAATCTCATTGTCGAAGTGGCCGATATTGCAGACGATCGCCATATCCTTCATGGCGCGCATATGGTCGACGGTGATGATGTCCTTGTTGCCGGTCGCGGTGACGAAGATGTCGAACTGCGGGGCAGCGTCGTCCATCGTCGTGACCTCGAAGCCGTCCATTGCGGCCTGAAGGGCACAGATCGGATCAACTTCGGAGACAGCTACGCGCGCGCCCGAGCCTGACAGCGAAGCTGCCGACCCTTTGCCCACATCGCCGTATCCAGCAACGAAGGCGCGCTTGCCGGCCATCATCACGTCTGTGCCGCGGCGGATCGCATCGACGAGCGATTCCTTGCAGCCATACTTGTTGTCGAACTTCGACTTGGTGACGGAATCGTTGACGTTGATCGCCGGGAAGGGCAGTTCACCGCGCTTTTCCATCTGGTAGAGGCGGTTGACGCCCGTGGTCGTTTCTTCGGAGACCCCCTGAATGCCGGCCTTGGTCTTGGCAAACCAGCCAGGGCTAGCCGCGATGCGCTTTTTGATCTGCGCGAAGAGGAACTTCTCCTCTTCGGATTTCGGGCTCTTGAGCACCGACGGATCTGCCTCGGCCTTTTCCCCGAGCACGAGATACATGGTCGCGTCGCCGCCATCATCAAGGATCAGGTTCGGGGCGCCGCCATCATGCCAGTGGAACAGGCGGTCGGTGTAGTCCCAGTACTCTTCCAGCGTTTCGCCCTTATAGGCCCAGACCGGGGTGCCATTGTCGGCAATCGCCGCGGCGGCATGGTCCTGGGTGGAGTAGATGTTGCAGGAGACCCACTGGACCTCGGCGCCGAGCGCTTCCAGCGTCTGGATCAGCACGGCCGTCTGGATCGTCATGTGCAGCGAGCCGGCGATCTTCGCGCCTTTGAGCGGCTGGGAGGGTCCGAATTCCTCGCGCGCGGCCATCAGGCCCGGCATTTCCGTCTCGGCAATGGCGATCTCCTTGCGGCCGAATTCGGCGAGGGAGATATCTTTGACGTGGTAGGGCTTCACCGCCTCTTTGGTGCTCATATCAACGATCCTTTATATGTTGTGGAGCGCCTAACATGGGCGGGGGAGAGGTGCAAGGTGTCCCTGCGTCCGGGCGGGTTTCAGACTGCAATCCGCGCAGGCTGGCCGGCTCTCAAGCTGTCACCCCGCCCTTGCTCCGGGCGCGCAACTGGCGATGATGCGGACTTGCGGAAATCCGGGATTGTTTTGATTCGAAAGCGGAAATCCCTGATAGCGAGACCGTGAACCGATGCAGAGATTTGCGATATCCATGCCGGTCGGCGCTTGGCACCCGTTCCTGCCGCAGGCGCTGGCGAGCCTGAGATGCCAGGCCGGTAATGTGGCGGTCGCGCTGCTCGATGCTTCCGGCGACCCGCGTGTAAAGGCGGCCGGCGATGCGCATGCCGACTGGCTCGCCTACCGCCGGCACGCACCGGACAAGGGTCAGTCGGATGCGATCCTTGAAGGCTGGGCGAACCTGCACGGTGACTGGCTCGGCTGGCTGAATGCCGACGACATCCTGATGCCCGGCGCACTGGACCGGATCCGTGCCGCCCATGCCGCCGATCCCGCGCTTGAGGTCATCTATGGCCACAGCACGATCCTGGACGAGACCGGCGCGATGACTGGCTATCATTTCAATGTCGAGCCACCCGGTCCACGGCTGATGCAGGCCGGCATCGTTTCCCAGCCATCCTGCTTCTTTGCCCGCGCGGCCTATGAGCGCGCCGGCGGGCTCAACCGCGACCTGCACTACACGATGGACTGGGATCTCTGGATACGCCTGTTCAAGGCGGGCGCGCGGTTTGGGTTCGTGGACGCGCCGCTTTCCATGGTGCTCTGGGCGGCGGATACTAAAACCGCTTCGCTCAACCGGCGGCGGCGCGATGAGCTTCGCAGCCTGATCGCGCTGCACGCACCGGGAGCTGCGCAGAAGCAGACCTTCCGCGCCTTTGCGATTCACGCGCTTGCCGACCGTGTCTGGCCGGACGCGCTGAAGCAAAAGGTCCTGCGCCGCCTGCGCCGTGGCGGGCCGGACGTCTTCGGGCTCGGGGCGGATGGATCCGTGCGCGAAGGCTGCTGCCTTCACCTGGCACACTATGCCGAGGCGCCTGTGAAGGGACTGACCATGAGAATCGACGGAGACTCGAGCGCCCTCGAACTGGAATCCAGTCAGCCATTGAAGACCGTCTCGCGGCAGAAGGGGCACCTCGAGGCAATCTTCCAGTCGCCGCTCGGCCCCGCTCAGGCGATCGAAGTGCGCCTCAGCGCCGCGCCAGCCACCTATTTCCGCTCCGCCGGATGGATCACCTGAACGCGTAAACGGTGTAGCCGACACCAAAGCCCCGGCGGTTCTCGATCAGGAAGCGCCCGTCGCTCGTCGCCGAGAAATTGATGCCGCCATCGGTCCCGGTGGTCCCGGTAAGTTCCCCGGTCGTGGTGGTAAAGCTGTGGCCTTCGGAGAACAGCGGCGTCAGCGCGGGCGAGGATGCCATCCGGGCAAAGAAAAGCACAACGGGGCCGGAGCTGAGCGCGTTGGGCACAGCAAGGAGAACCGAGCCGAAGACGCTCTCGCCAAAATCGATGGTCACGGCGGTGTCGTCGTCAATCAGGCCGGTCGCATGGCGCAGACCCAGTTGCGAGAGGATCGTAAGCCCCTCAGCGAAGCCTGAAGGAAAGCTCACCTTTCCGGTCGCCGCATCGAGGCGAAGCCCGGTATTGAAGGCGGTGCCGTCCGGACTGGTGCGCAGGTCGAGATGGCTGGAGCCGGCAAGGCCGATTTCGGCATTTGCGGTGTGGCCGGTCTCGAAGATCACTGAAGCTGTCTTTGCCGCGTCCGCACGGTTGAGGAACTGGCGCACATCGCCGCTGCCAGGTGCCACATCATCATGAGAGAACAGAACGGCGTCGGACTTCACCGCGAGCCGGTTTGTTTCATCAGCGCTCGTCTGGATGCCGAGGACCGGCAATTCGGAAGGAATGACCGGGACCCATCCACCGGTGCTCCGCGCGATCAGTTCGCCTTCATCCTCCACCCAGGCAATGAGACCTGCCGGAGCAGGCAGGGGCATCCAGGCGTCACCGCGGAAGATCACGAGATTGCCGGGCCCGACGCTCTCCCACTCTGTCCCTTCAGCGCCATCCGGCAGGAGATAGGTATCTCCCGGCGCCGGCGCCTCCGGCTGCAGCGTGAGCGTGCGGGAGCGAAGGGCGAGGCCGATGATTGCGTCAAGCTGGGTCAGTGCGCTGTTCAGCGTCACATGCTTCTGCGCCTGATTGGGCATCAGATAGGGAAAGCCGAGGCGGGCGGTAATGTCCATTTCTAGTCTCCTGTGGATGGTTCCGCAGGAGGATAAATGCGTCCGGGGCCGGTCGGATTGGTGGCGGTCTATCCCCGTCCAGGCATCACAAAAGTCCCAGCAGGCGCTGCATTTTGCCAATCGCTATCCGGCTGACACGGCGCACCGCATCCGCCGAATTCGACCCGTTATGCGAGCCGAAGATGCACCGGTCGAAGCCGCGCAGGGGCGAGTCCGCCGGAAGGGGTTCGACCTCGAACACATCCAGCGCGGCTGAATGGATCAGGCCGCTGCGCAGGCCCTCTATCAGCGCGTTCTCAACGATCACCGGCCCGCGCGCGACATTGACGATGCGTACGCCGGGCTTCAGCTTGCCCAGCAGGTCGTGATTGAACATGCCGCGCGTCTGCGCGGTCAGCGGGCAGGTGAAGATGATGAAATCCGCCTCGCCGATCCGGTCGGGCCAGGCAGCCGTTTCGGTGTCCAGCCCCTCCACCGGCGCATAGGCGGGATCATAGACGATGATCCTGCTGCCGCAGGCCGCGATCCGCTTTGCGGTCTGGCGCCCGATATCGCCAAATCCGACAAGCGCAACAGTCCGGCCGGCCATGCTGATACCGCTCGGTTTCGGCCAGGCATTGTTCTGGCGGATTTCGCGGTCGATCCGGTAGGTCTCGCGCGCAAGGCCCAGCGTATAGGTCAGCGCCACATCCGCCACCTCGCCGCCGAACACGCCGGGCGTATTCTCCACGGGCACGCCGAGATCTGCGAAGGCCGGGAAGTCGACATTGTCGACCCCGACGCCCCATTTCACAGCAGCGCGCAGCCGGCCTGCCTTCGCCGCAGTGATCACCCGGCGCGAGGCCGGATCATCGCCGATGATCCATCCGTCATACGCAGGCAGTAGCGCGATGAGTTCGTCTTCGCTCAGCACTTGTGTTGTCTGGGCAGCGATGCCTGTCAGGCCGGCAGATGCGAAATCCGGCTCGAACTCGGTAAACAGGCCAAGCATGGGGGGGCAGGTCACGAGGACACGCGGATGGGTCATGGATCAGCCCGCTGGCAGAAGGTCGCCAGCAGCGACACGCATAAGGAGGGATTCGGCGATGAACCAGTCGGCCGGTTCGTCTATATCGACCGATTCCAGTTTTGGCGTGGGATAGAGCAGCGGCTTCTTCCCGATCCGCGCATTCGTCGCCCTGAAACTCTCGGGGGAGAAGAGGTAGCAGACAGAGTTTTCCTCCATATACGGATCAAGATCCTGAGTGCGGATCAGATTGTCCGGATCATGGTTTATCGGCGTCCCGTCGGCTGTGTAGAACCGTGTGTGCATCTTGTTGACGGTGAACAGCGAGTCGGCCGTCCCGGCATCGACACCTTTTTTATAGGTGAGCAGCATGTCCGAAATTGTCCCGGCGCGCAGCAGGGGATTGGTCGTGTGCGTCATCAGATAGTGGTCTGACGGCACGTTCTCGATGTCGTCTGCGAGGACGAGATTCATCGAGACAAAGTCGCCGCATATTTCCGGCTTCCGGTCCCGGATCATAACCCGTCCGCCGGCATCGCCGTCGCGGAGGCCTTCGCGCGCCAGGATGTCCCGGGCATCGGTATTGATCACAACCTGATCAATTTCGGGAACTGCAAGCAGCGTGTCGAGGATCCAGCGGAACAGGGGCTTTCCGGCAACCGGCCGGAAGTTCTTGGAGGTGACGCGCGCACTGTGGGCTTTCATCGGCAACAAAGCCGTCAGTTTCTGGCCATCAATCATGCCATGATCTCATTATTTTTGTTGGAGTTTACGCTCGGTTGCGCGGGCTTCGGTCTGCATCGGCCAACCGGTTTCTGCAAGGAGTGATGCCTTGAGCTTGCGTTCGGCGCGCTTTGACGAGCGCGGATAATAGTAGCTCTGCTTTTGCGATCTCGACAGGGCGCGGTGTTCGTTGTGGCCCCGATAGGTGCCCCAGTATTGCGCAAACCGGTAGCCAAAAATGCCGGGCATCTCCTTCCAGAGGACACGCTCATCTGCCGCGGCCACCAGATCAAGTGTCACCCCGGCAACATAGCACCGCACCAGGTCGAACAGATTGAAGTGCACTTCCGGCATGATGTCCCGCATGACCAGCGCCTCGCGGAAGTAGCGCCGGCGCACCTGACGGTAAGATTCTTCGTGGATATGTGTCACACTTGCCTCGGCGACATAGCCGATCTGGCCGCCGCTGGCAGTTATCGCCTTGGCAAGGATCATATCCTCAAGTCCCGTGACTTCCTCGTCAAAGCGGATAGCGGCCCAGGTCTCCCGGCAGATCGCCGCATTGGCGTTGTTGCAGAAAAAGCCCTGCTGCCGGAGGTCGCTTTCTGGCGGGAAATAATGGGCGAAGACCTGTTCCTCGGAAAAGCGAGTCACCCCGTCGAGACCGTGCTGGCCGCCATAGACATACTGGCAGCTGCCATCACGGAGCGGCGCGATCAGATTAGTCAGCCAGGCCGGGCTGCTGGGAATGCAATGTGCGGAAATGAATACGAGAATATCGCCGATTGCGCCGTCGCATCCGACATTCAGCGAACGACCGAAAGTGAAATCCGCCTTGCTGATGTGAAGGATTCGGCAACCATGCCGTTGCGCGATACTGACAGTTTCGTCGGTAGAGCCGGAATCCACAAGGACAAGCTCCATGTCCACACCGTCGGGCAACTGTTGCTGCTGGCAGGCTTCCAGCACTTTGCCGAGCCATTTCGCCTCATTCAGCGCGCGGATTATGATGCTCGCTTTGGTCATGCAATCAGGCCCTGGGCAAACGGCAAACGGTCATGAGGGTATAGGTTCCACCTTTCGGGGTGACAACCCAGGATACCGGTCTGGAGTCATTCCGGATCTCGTCTCGATGCTGCCAGGATGGGGCAGAAAAAAGGCAGGATCAGCCGCCGGCAAGCTTCAGGAGTCGGCGCGCGCCGCCGCGCAGGATTCGCTTGAAGGTCCAGGGCGCTGCCGCCTGCGCATTCGCTGCGAGGGCGATTGCCTCGGGCAGGGGCGGCTCAACCGCGTCGGGCGGCTCTGCCCGCATGAAATCCAGAATCGCGTTCAGATTCCGGGGGCAATCGGAATGACGCAGCGCTGAGACATATGCTGCCAGCATCCGCGAATGGACGATGGCGGCCGTCGGAGAACTGGCCACGGTGCCGGAAACCTGATGCTCCAGCTTGTGCGGCCCGCGCCGGCCGCTGGTAAGGTTGACGATGGCGTCGGTGTAGCGAAAGCGGTGACTGGTGGCGCGCAGCGCAGCCCAAAGCTCGTCATTATCGCCCGCAAGTGCATTTGCCTGTTCGTAGAGTGCCTCCAGAACGCAATCGAATGCCAGTTCAGGCCTGTCTTTCACCATCCGGTCCAATGACGGGCGCCAGACTGTATCGACGAATTTGTGAAACTCGGGATCGCCAGTGGCATAGACCGCGTTTCCGTTGATATGCCTCTTTTCGCGCGGCCCAAGCGGGTCTGATCCACGATAGATGCTGCCCAGAACCCAGGGCATCTCGTCACCGGTCAATACCGTATTTATACGGCCCAGCCAGTCGGGGCGCAGCGGAACACAATCCGTTTCCATGAACAGGGCATGGCCCCAATGGTCGCGCAGCACATCAAGCGCGCCGAAAAAGAGATGGTTTGGGCCTGCCCGCCAGCCGAACGCGGCAGCTGGACCGTTATTGTCGCGCAGATAGAGGTCCGCATCGCCGACAAGATTCAGGTTCAGGAACCGGATGTCGCCAAAGCAGGCCCTGAGTGCGGGTGTACTTTCCAGATAGTCTCGCACTGCGGGTTCGACGGCTGCGGCCTGTTCATTGTTGCAGACAAAGACAAGGTCCGGCACCCGGCCCGGGCGTTTTCCAAGGAACGGTGTGAAGGCAGGCTGCGACCAGAGCCAGAGATTGTCGAGCAGCTGGTCATGCTCGCTGGCCGTGAGGGGAACGACGACAGCGCCGAGTGTCGGCTCTCCCAGAAGGGATCGCAGGCTCGCAAAGGGAAGGATCCCCTCGCGGCTCAGCCGCGACGCGGGATTTGAGTTCAGGATACTGATATCCAGTCCTTCAGCTTCGAAATCGTCCCGCACCGCTGCAAAGGCAGCCACATGCAGCTCCTCGTCATGACTTTCAGGATTGGGCACATGAAACTCGTCACCCACCTGCTGGTAATCGTCAAAGAAGTAGTTTGGGTTCTCGCTGGGCGTTTCCGTTACCACCAGCCTCAGACCATTGACCGGTTCCGCCTCTGCAAGAGGCACATAGTCGAGATCGACGCCCAAGAGAGCGATGCGCTGATAGCCGAGTTCTGCAGCGAATCTCAGAGAATACGCCCCTGTCGTCAGCAGGTCAGGGAAACGAGTCCGGAAGAAAGGCGAGTCGAGCAGCTCCAACCCGTATTTCTGTCCTCGCTCAGCGTGCCAGAACGGGACGTAGGAATCGAGGAAACGGATATTGGGCCGGCCGGAGAGTTCCGGAAAGTGGTCGAGTATCCGGCCACTCAGGCAGAAGCTGCGGATTTCGCCTTCTTCGATCAGGCTGAGGATCGCGTCCTTGTGCGTATCGATCAGGGCGTCGTCGAGGCAGGCATAATGCGTCGGGCGCCAGCCGATTCGCTCCCAAAAACGGAACGCTGCGTTCATTCCCAGCGTTTCGGCGCCGCTGAGCCGGCCGAAGTCGAAGCCGCGAAGGCTGGGACCATTGCCGATGACGAATATGGTCCGGTCAGCTGATCCCTGGCTGGCCAGAGCGGCGGCGCTTTCACAAGTCGTATTTCGCAGCATGAACCTGCCTGTCCGATCGCTTCGGGCCCTTTCTTGTCGCCAAAAATCCGCTCGTCAACAAGGTTGCAGAGGCAGTCCGCGCGTTGACACTCAACCATCGCTCGGGCAGCTAGCGAGACGCATACTGGCAAAAATGCTGTCCGGTCTGCCATGGGTAAAGTCGAATGAAGAAGTCGCAGGTGGCCACCCGGAAAGCGCCCAAACCAGTCCGAAGGCGCCACGGTCCAGATGACCGGATGGACAAGAGCGCGCTTTGGGCTGTCGCGGCGCTGGCCCGAGAAATCTGGGCATACCGGTCTCATATTGCGGTCGTCTTCACCGGTGATTTCCGCAGTTCCTATCGCGGCACGGTTCTCGGCGTCTTCTGGAACTTCATCCTGCCGCTGGTGCCGATCTCAGTATATATCATGCTGGTGAACCTGCGGGTGTTTCCGCAGCACGAGGGGCTCGATCCGGCCGTCTATATCTCATTCAATGTCACGCTCTGGATGCTTTTTACCGGCGTGGTCACGCGCCCGATGCAGACGGTGAAGCAGCGTACACAGGATGCCATGAAAACCGCCATTCCGCTGACGGCGGCGATCAGCGCTTCATTTGGTCAACTCTGCTTTGATACGCTTGTCCGGCTGGCGCTCGTCGTCACACTTGTTGTTATTTTCGGTCCGGTTCCGGCGCCGCATCTGCCTTATATGGCGCTGGCTGTGATGACAGGCCTGATCTTTTGCGTTTCGCTGGGCCTCATCCTGTCGATCTTCAACATGATCTATCCCGATGTCGACCGGATCACGACCATCATCTTCCAGTACGGCATCTTCCTCAGCGGCGTCATCTTCCCGCTGAGCACAATGGGACCGCTCAGCGTTCTGGAAGACTACAATCCGTTCAATGTATTCATAAAGTCGGCTCGTGATTTCCTGTTTTTCGGTGTACACGCGGATATGCACGCGCTCTACATCTGGGCGGGTGTAGCGGTCGTGCTGGCTTTTGTCGCTGCCCGCTTCTTCTATGTCATGGAACACCGGATTCGCGAGTTGGTATGAGCAGCCTGGACGCCATCAATCACAATCTGCCTGTTCTTCAGGTCAAGGGACTTGGCAAGGTGTATGCCCGGCGCACCGGCGATACCCGAAAGAAGCTCGGTTCTCTCGCTGCGCGGGCATTCTGGGGCGCCCGGCCCAAACGAACTGCCGGTCTGAAGGGGTCCCAGTTCTGGGCCGTGCAGAACGTTTCTTTCGATCTCGCGCGCGGCGAAGCCATCGGCATCATCGGGCTCAACGGATCAGGCAAGACAACCCTTCTCAGGATGCTGGCCGGACAGATTCCGCTGGATGCCGGCGAGATCGTTGTAAATGGCAGCTCGGCTGCCATGATTGACCTCCAAGCCGGGTTTCAGCCTTCGGCCAGCGGCCACGAGAACATCTTCCTGCGTGCAGCGGCGCTCGGCTTTACTCGCAAGCAAACGCAGGAGCGCCTGGAAGAGATCATCGAATTCTCGGAACTCGGCGACGCTATCCATGCGCCGCTGGCAACCTATTCGTCCGGCATGCGGATGCGCCTTGCCTTCTCGATCATGGTTACCGTCTCACCGGACATCCTGTTCATCGACGAAGTCCTGTCCGTGGGGGATTTCCGCTTCCGCCAGAAGTGCCTGGCAAAGGTGCGCGAAATGCGCGCCCGATCCGCCTTCGTTTTTGTATCCCACTCGATGGGAGACATTGAACGGTTCTGTGACCGTGCGATCGTCATGCACAAGGGGCAGGTGCTTTTCGAAGGGCCGCCGAGTGAAGCCATCGAGGTGTATGAAAAAATTGAAATGGGCGCGCTCCCTGGCGCGACCAAGGACAAGCTCGCTTCCACAATGGGGCCGGTTTTCGAGAACCCTGATGCCGTGCAGAATGTCGAGCATTTCTGGTGTGATCTGTCGGGTAATCCGATTGATCAGGTCGCCTTTGATCAGAGCTATGGTCTGCGCATCCGGTTTCGTTCGAATGTTGATACCCGAAACCTGATCATCGGTGTGCCTGTCTGGGCGATCAATACGCACTTTACTACGGGGCTGTCGACGCAGATCAATTCGTTCCCGATCAATGTCCGGCAAGGTGACGATGTTGATCTGATCGTCGAAGTGCAGGGCGGCCATATCAACCCCGGCGTGTTGAAATCGGTACTGACCATCCTCGACGGGCCGGAGTTTTTCTTCCGGAAGAACAATCCCGATCTTGTCGTTCTCGCAGCGCCGCATCCGACCTGGGGCGCCGTCACGGTGCCCCATAAGTGGCGCAGTCTGATCCCCGAGCGTGACAAGTCAAAGAATATCGTCTCCTTGCGGATGAAGTCCTGAAGCTCCCGACTAAACCGACATCAAGTGTGCATCGGCGGCTGGTGCGCGATTGCGGAATTCTCGATCAGGTATCTCATGCCCCCACCCATCCGCATCGCCATTATCGGTTTCGGCAAGATTGCGCGGGATCAGCATCTGCCGGCGATTCGCCGGAGCGCTGATTTCGAAGCGGTGCTGGCGGTCGATCCGGCGGGCGGCGCGGCGGCCCCGCTTCCCCTGTTCGCATCGCTGGATGACGCGCTCGCCTCCGGCATCGCTTTCGACGCGGCCGCCATCTGCACACCGCCCCAGCTTCGCCTCGGCCTATGCAAGTCGCTGGCGGCAACCGGCTGCGCCCTGCTGCTCGAAAAGCCGCCGGCGCCGAGCCTTCGCCAAGCCGAGGCCATCGCCCGGCTGGGCGAGACGGAACGGGTGTCTGTCTTCACCGCCTGGCATTCCCGTTTCGCGCCCCAGATGGCGGCCGCCCGCGCCTGGGCGCGCGCCCACACGCTGGCCTCCGGTACGATCGAATGGCGCGAGAACCCCGACAAATGGCATCCCGGCCAGGATTGGCTGTGGCAGCCGGGCGGCTTCGGCGTCTTCGATCCCGGCATCAATGCCCTGTCGATCCTGACCGGGCTTTACCCGGAGCATTGGGCCGTGCAGGCCGCCACCGTGCGCCGCCGGCCGGATGCGGATACGCCCGTCGCGGCCGAGTTCTCCCTGTCGGGCGCCGGCGCAGACATTCATGCGGCCTTCGAGTTTCATGACCGGGAGGATGAAATCTGGACCATCCGGCTGACAGCGTCCGATGGTGACACGCTTGAGCTGTCCGAAGGCGGCGCGGCATTCGCGGAGAATGGGGGCCCGGCGCGCCGCGCACCGGTTGCGGAATATGACGCCGTGTATGCCGAATTCGCCGCACTTGTCCGCGAAAGGCGCTCCATTGTCGATCTCGCGCCGCTGCGGATCGTGGAGGATGTCCTGTCGGCTGCGGAGCAGAAAAACAGCCACTCCGGCTAGCGTTTCAGCCCGAAACAGAAAATGGCCCGCCGGAGCGGGCCATTTTGCAATCTGGATTACACGATCCGGCGATCGCCGCCCGATCAGTCGCGCAGGCGGTCGACCGGCGCAGTGGTGCTAGCCACTGAAATGCCGTTGATCATCCAGTCCACCTCAACTTCTTCTGCGCAATTCGGCACATCTGCGCGAACCTGATAGCGAGCGTAGGCCGGATTGATCTCGAGTACAAAGTCGGCCTCAGAAACTTGGACAATGGTCGCTCCCGGAGGGCGCATGGTTATGCGCATTGTCCCGACGTTCGCATTGGGCCCCACACCTTGAGCGTTCATCGCCTGGTGAACCCAGCCGCGGACTTCGAGACGGTCGCCAACAGTGCAGCGGACGCGGAGCACGGACACTTCCCGCTGGTCTCTGCGCAGCAGAAGGTCAGGACGAAGATCACCGAGTTCGAAATCCCAGTAGACGAGGGCCTGCTCAGCCGGCGCGCTGCGCGGGTAAACCGGGTCGTCAGAATAATAGCCCTCGCCGCCGAAGGTTGTTCCCACGAGGTTGGCGCCGGTCAGGTTCAGCTCGAAAAGGCCGGCATCGACGATCGGCTGCGCCGGCAGGCGCTGATCCTTGTTATCGACGAATTTGGTCGATCCGTTACCCTCAATGAAATCATCCGGGCCGTTGCAGGCTGGAGTGGCGCACGAGTTGGCTGTGATAACGCCGAGAATGACGTTCTCCGAAATGTCGGAAAAGACTTCCTCAGCATAGATACCGCCCGCGCCGGCATTCATCAGCGGATCCCAGAATCCTGTCACGATCAGCGTACCGCCCAGGAAGCCGGGGCGGCGCCGCCCCTCAAACCTCTCGCCGCGCAGCCATTGATTGGCCGTCAGCGGACGGTTCGGATTGTTCGGGCGCTGCGTCTGTGAGCGGTCGGAGGTCGGTGTGACGAACTCCGTGTTCTCGTACACATGGACCAGTTGGCCCATGATCGTCAGAATGCCGGTCTCCGGCGTCGTCGCTTCATAGGCCGAAACCGGCCCTTCGATTTCGAGTGGCACTACCTGCGCACTGGCAACCGCGCACACGCCGGTGATCGCTGCGGCCGATGCCGCAGCCAAAATGATTTTCCTGAACATTGCGTCCCCTGCTTTCCTTCTGTGACCCAGATGCCGTTTTTGCAAGCCAGCCCAATTTTGTCCCACGGGCCGCTTGTACGGAAATTGCCACAACGGTTAATACAAGCAAGTAAATTCGCCATGCAGGCGAGAAATAAAATCAGACCCAGAAATGAAGAGGGCGGAGAAGCCAGACGCAATAGCCTCCGAACGCAATCCAGGGCCCAAAAGCAATAAGGGATTTTCCGGATACGGACACTTTTTCTATCGCTGACTGGGCAAGGATCGCGAGGATCGCACTCATTGATGCGATCAACAGCACAGGGGCAAGTCCGCCAATACCGACCCACATGCCGATTGCTCCGAGCAGCTTCGCATCGCCGCGCCCGAGGCCGTCGATGCCCCGCACCCGGCGGTAGAGAACTTCCATCAGCCACAAAATCCCGTATCCGGCTAATGCGCCGGCGACATGCAACGGCCAGGCGGCCGCCTGGTAGAGCGCGACCATCACGGCGCCAAGCAACAGGACCGCGGCGTTCAGCGGATCCGGCAGGAGAAATGTGCGCAGGTCGATCGCAGCAAGGGCAAGCAGCAACCAGCCGAAGCAGGCCGTCAGGAGCAGCAGTCCGGCGTCTCCCGGCGTCAGAAGGATGGCGGCGAGCGCGACCAGCGCGCCGGCGATTTCGGTCAACGGCGCGCTGTATCCGATGGCAGCGCCGCAGGCCCGGCAGCGGCCGCGCTGCACCAGCCAGCTGATCAGCGGAATGAGTTCATGCCAGGCCAGCACCTTGCCGCAGTCTGCACAGCGCGAGCGCGGCGTCAGCCAGGACACGCCTTTCCCATAGCGCGCAGCGGCGGCATCGATGCCAGAGCCAATCAACAGTCCGGCCAGCAGGATGAAAAGTTCAAATCCGCTCATGCCGTGTTCGCCTTTCGCGCAGCATACGCTTGGCGCGGGCGCAAAAATGCGTATCCTTGGAAAGGGTGGGACAAGGACTGAACCTTATGAAACGCGACGCCGAGAAAGGCCGGGTCCAGGCCGGCTTCAGTCTTATGGAACTGCTGGTGGCGCTTGTCATCCTCGCGCTGGTCATGGGCATCGTGGCGCCGCGCGTAGTCGGATATCTCAGCCGCGCCAAGTCGCAGACGGCCGAAGCGCAGGTCAAGATCATGCAAGGCGCGCTCGATCTGTTCCTGCTCGATGTAGGACGGTATCCGACCGAGGAAGAAGGGCTGAAGGCGCTGATGGTGGCGCCGCCCGGTGCCTCCGGCTGGAGCGGCCCCTATCTGGATGAAGAGACGCTTCCGGCCGATCCGTGGGGCCGGGAATATCTCTATGCGACAGGGGCAGACGGCCTGCGCGTGCGCGTCTATTCCCTCGGCCGCGACGGCGCCGGCGGCGGGCCGGGTGAAGTCGGCGATGTCGGCCGGCCTGCGCGCTAGCGCCATCTTCAGAAACAAGGCCGGGGCTGCGGCAGGCGCCTGCCGGCCGCGAGATGTAATGTGCTGCCTGCGGCATGCGTCTCAACCAGCGGCCGGTTGGACAGGGCAGGGCCCGACAGCGCACCGTAGGTGGCGCTTATCGAAGCAGGTTGTCCGGCCGTTGTCCTTGCCATCACCTGCACCACGACCGCGCCCGCCCCGATCCGGGAGGGACCGCTGCGCGCGCCGAAGTCCCACCCCTCGTCGTCAATGTCCGGGACGGTTTCGGCGCCGAAGAGATCGAGGGCACGCAGCACCACCGGCGCTGCATGTGATGGATCAATCCGCGTACTGTAGGAGTGAACTGTCAGATGGGGCAGGGCGGTTTCGAGCATGCGCGGCGAAATGCCAAGTACTTCAGAGAGTTCGCCGTTCCGGTTGAATGGGCGGTTTGCCGGCCCGTGCGCCAGCCCCGCACGGCGATAGTCCGCAGCTTCCGCGCCGCCCGGCCGGGCGGTGCCATCCGCATCGCGGAAATCTGCAATCCGCGCCGCCGCGCCTGCCGCTTCGCGTTCGTCGAAGCCGAGGGCCTGGAACAGCGCTGCGAGCATTTCCTCCTGCGCCGCATTGAGATCGACCAGCGCCGAGACGGGTCTCACATCGGCGATGATGCGGCCGTCCGGCAGGTCACACACGAAGGGAAACGCGTCCGGCGCGGCACCGGCCGGACTGTCGAGTCTTTCCAGCGCCAGGCGCACACCGCTTTCGGCCAGCAGCCGCGCCGACAGGCCCTCACGGACGATCCGGCTCTCGCGGGCATCAAGATGCGCATCGCGCGCGACCATGGCGGCCATCACCGCCATCAGCCCGATGGCCCAGACGACAAGAATGAGCGCGGCGCCCCGGTCCTGCGGCTCGCGCGGACGGGAGCGCCGGGCGGTCATGATTCAGGGCTGGACTCGCCCTGCCGCATGGCAACGGGCGCGCCTTCGCGTACGACGAATGTGTCTTCAATTGTCTTCATCCGGCGCACCAGGTCATCGGTCACGGCAAGCGAGGCATCCGTCGAGCGGACAACACGCGGGGTAATCATGACCAGAAGTTCGGTCCGGGTGGAAGTGGTCGACTTCGTCGTGAACAGATTTCCGAGCAGCGGAATGTCGCCGAGCAGGGGCAGTTTGGTCTGCGTATCCGACAGGCGCTCACGCATCAGTCCGCCAAGCGCAACGCTTTCACCGTCACGGACAGACACCGAAGTGGATATCCGGCGCTGCTGGATCGTCGGGGAGTCGATACCGGAGGTGGAGGTCGACACCACGTCGCTGACTTCCTGATCAATCTCGAGCATCACCAGGCCGCCGTCATTCACACGCGGCGTGACGTTCAGGATAATACCGGTGTCTTTCAGTGACACCGAATTTACGATCGGCGCATCGGGGTTGGTGACGCTGACCGCGGACTGGGTCACGATCGGCACCTGATCGCCGACCTGCAGCGTCGCCGTGCGGTTATCCAACACCATCAGCGACGGCGCCGACAGGATTTTCACATCCGTCACGCCGGCGATCGCCGACAGCGCAGCCCGGCCGTCGGAGCCGGAGAACAGCACCGAGAAGCCGGGGAATTGCGAGGCGACGGCACCGGTCGAGACATCGCTGAACGTGGTGCGGAACTCGCCGCTCTGGAAGAACCAGGTCAGGCCATAGGACAGGCTGTCGGTCAGGGTCACTTCCGCGATCGTGGCTTCCAGGAAGACCTGATTGGCCATCGAGTCGAGCCGGGCGATCGCGCTTTCGATGATGCCGAGCTGCTCGGTCGAGGCGAGGATGACGATGGAATTGTTCGTGTCGTCCGCGATGATCCGGGCTGCCGGCATATTGGGCCGCGATCCTGCGATGGCAATTGCACCCGTGGCGATGCCTTCACCGCCATCGGCGGAGGTCGAGCTGAACAGCGGTTGGTCGCCGGGGCGCAGGCCGGCATCCTGGCTGCCGAATCCGGCATCGCCGCCCAGAGTCTCCGTGAGGATCGCCGCAACATCGGTTGCCGCGCGGTTCTGGATCGGGATGACGAACAGGCGCTGCCCGCCCTGGCCGCCGCTGCGGTCAAGGCGTTCGATCCAGGCCCGGCCTTCGGCGATATAGGCCGGCTGCGGACTGACCACGACAACGCTGTTCAACCGGTCAAGCGGCACGAAGCGGACAATGCCGGCCAGTGGCCCGCCAGAGCCGGCTCCCAGCACGGTCTCCAGGTCATTCACCAGTTGCGAGGGAGACGTATAGCTCACCGGAACGGCAGCGAAGGACATGCTGCGCATCCAGTTCACATCGAAGATGGCCGCCAGCCTTTCGGCTTCGGCGACCGAACCCGGGTTGCCGCGCAGGACGAGGATGTTCCGCACAGGATCGACTTCGACCGACAGCGTCGCATCCGCCCGGCTGGCAAAGATGGATTTCAGCGACTCCGCCGAGACATAGCGCGGCGCGATCACCCGGCCGCCGGTGCCGCCCGCGGACCCGAGTTCGCCGCGGCCGACGGACGTGATCCGGTAGAAGTCGCCTGCATCAACGAGTTCGGCATTGCGGCTGGCGAGGACGGAGGCAAGCAGGCGCAGGGCACCATCGCGCGTGACGGGACGGCTCGTCTGGAGCGTCACATCACCCTGAAGCTGGGTCTCGATCACATAGTTTTCGCGCAGAATGCCGCCGAGAACCTGCTGGACGGCATCGGCCGCGGGCACATCGACCAGGTTGATCGTGATGCTGCCGCGACCCGGCGCCTGCGCGGCGGTGTCCTGCGGCGTGGCCGTTCCGATGATCTCGAAGCCTTCGAAGCCCTGCTCACCGGCATCGCTGACCGGCATCCCGGCCGGTGCGGTAATAGCGGGTCTGGCCTGCGGCTGGGTCAGCGGCACCTTGTAGGTTGTGCCATTTTCGTACGGAGTCGTGGTGCAGGCGGCCAGTGCGACGGCGGCTGAGCCACAAAGGAGACTCCATCGAAGCGGCCGGAGCGTGAACGGCGACGTCTTCATGACTTTCTGTCCTGCGTGCTGCTTAATCCGGCGTTGTGCCGGCCCTGACGGGATGGAGCGCGAGCGTGGTGCTGTGGTCGCCGCGGGCCAGCACGACATTGGCGGGCCGCACCTGAACAAGTTTCCATCCATCAACTGCATCCCCTCTGTTAACCCAGCGGATGTCTCCATCTGTGTTGCTGTAGAGTGATGCACGGGCCATGCCATCGGAGAGCAGGACCCCTTTCAGGGTAAACGGCGCCACTGTGGCGTCCGCCATATCGATTCTCGCTGCGGCAGCAACGGTGCGCCGGTCCTCATAAGGCTTCCGGTTCACATGGAAGAGCGGCTTGTCGGCGGCGGCGGTGTCGTCAGCCGCCGCGAATGTCACGGCCGGCAGCGGCGGGGCGGAAAGCGTCGGGCCGGGCGCCGGGCCGGCACCGGCGCGCGTCAGGTTTCCGGTCGTCAGCAAGGTCATGACAAAGAGCAGGGCGGCACACACCCCGCCCAGCAGGACTGAAACTGTAGCTGTTGGTAAACGTACGAAACTCATATCACTCTACTCACTCGTTCACTCTGCCTTCAAAGCGTAGGCAAAGACATCAAGACGCACCTGCAGGACAGGTGCCTCCGGATCATCCGCAGCTCTGCGGCTGCCTCCCGCCATCTGGATGTTGGCTTCCCGGATGAACATCCGGGGGCTCGCATTCTCGATGGCAAACAATGTGTCCTGCAGCTGCTGATGGGTTGCCAGCGCCACCACTCGGACCCCCGCTTCCTGAAGGCCGCCGCGATCGCGCGCTTCCAGTGGCTGGATGCTCTTCAGGTCGCCAGACGCATCGGCAAACGCCCGGCGCACCGAGGCCTGCACGCTCGCGGCCGCCTGCGCGTCGGTCGAGGCGGGCAGGGCGAGAGCGGCCGACCGGCTGCCGGCCATTGGATCGCTGGCTGCAGCTTCCATCACGTCCCGGGAGGCAGCGATGCCCTGCCACCGGGCAAGCTCGGTCTCGGCTGCCTGGATCGCCGCCTGCTTTCCGGAGACAAGCTCGACGATCGGAGCGATTGCCAGCGCCGCGCCGGCCGCGATGGCCACCGCCAGAATCCCTGCCGCAAACACGCGCTGGCGATCACGGGGCAGGTGGTAGAGGTTCATCCGTTGTCTCCCCCGGCGAAGTCTGCGGCCGGCACCGCCGGTGTTGCCGGCAGCGGTTCTTCCAGAACCAGTTCGATCCGGAACCGGTCCGCATTCAGCCGTTCATCGCGCATCATTGAGGAGACGACGCGGGCTGCGACGACCCCCGGAATCTGCTCCAGCCGCGCGACCAGCCCATCAGAAGAGCGCGACAGGCCAACCATCGAGACCTGCTTGCCATCATAGGCGAGGCCTTCAAGCCAGGAATCCTCTGGCAGCGCATTGGCCAGTTGATTCATTAGCACTGTGAAACGGATCGGACTGTTGGATTGTGCTTCAATCAGGCCGATCGCCTCGGCGCGGGCACGGGAGATGCGCTGCATCGCCAGCACATCGGCTGCCTCCGCACGGATTGAGGCCGTCTGGGACTCGATGCGGGTGAGGTCCCGGTCAAGCGCCAGAATATAAAGCCCGCTGATCAGGCCCGCCAGCACGAGCGCTGCCAGGGCAAGCCCCCGGTTCAGCGAGGGCAGGAAAGCGTCGCTGCGCGCCCGTTCGCCTTCCGGCAACAGGTTGAACCCGCAGGGCAGGCCGTCCTCGCCAAGGATATCGATGCCCGCAAGGTCGATCCGGCATTCGCGCGCCTGGGCCTGGATGGTCCGCACAAGGTCGCGCCTGACAATCGCCTGTTCTGCGAGCAGCGTCCGGCCGCCGGCATCTGCTTCGAGAACGCGGCAATCCTCGAACACTTCGCCGACATCGAACGGCGTCTCGGCGGCGATCTGCAGGCGCAGCGCGTTGCGCAGATTGGCCACAGATGTCGCGGGCAGGCGGCGCTGGCGGATAAACACTTCCTGCGGCTCGAGGATGACGAGGGCATCTCCGCCGCGCACCCGCGCCCGGGCCCGCGAACTCTCCGCCAGCGTGCTGATCGGCAGTCCGTCAGCGGAATAAACCATGAAGCTGTGAGCAGCGCGCTGTACTCTCACCCATTGGCGCGTCGGGAAGAAGGCGTTGCGCAGCCAGGCCGGCACCATGTCGGCCAAAGTCGACATCCACCATTGGAAGAAGTCAATCAGCTGCGCGGCATCTGCCCGCACGCGCGCATTGCCCAGGGATGTCCCTTGGTCTGCTGGCATTTTAATGTCCCCACCGTGGCCGGCTTCTCCCCCGAGAAGCCAACATGGCTATCCCCTTATTGTCGGCGCAAATGCAGGGAAGTCAATTCCATCCGTTTGCAAGTCGCATCTTCTGTGGTGTGATGACCTCGCGTGGCAGGCGGCTTGCTTGGGATTGGGATGGCAAGCCCCGCGCTGCGGGACACTGTGGGGACGCAGGATGAAACGGCAAGGAAGCGATACCGCCACGCGGCGCCAGCAGGCGGCCGCCGAGGCAGGACGCAAGGAAATATGGGCTGCGTTTGCCGAGCGTATCGTCGCGCGCGGCCACCTCACGGATGTAAAGCTTGCCAGGGCAATCGCCTCAGCGGAGAAAACCGGCGAAACGCTGGCGTCCGTGCTCGTCAAGCTGGGCCTCTGTTCGGAGGACAATGTCGCCGCGGCCCTCGCAGATATTCTCGGACTGGAACATCTGAAGCCGGCCTCTGTCCCTCGTCTTCCAGCGGATCTGGTTGGCCTTCGCCCGCGATTTCTTCTCGATGCGGACATTGTTCCCCTGTCGGTTGATCAGGGCGAAGTCATTCTCGCCATGGCCGATCCGCTGGACGATGAGGCCGCCCAGGCGGTTGCTTACAAGACGGGCCTGCCGGTGCGCCGGGCGGTGGCCAGCCGGTCCGACATTCGCGCCTGGCTTTCGGCCATCGGCCGGGCCGAAAACGATACCGAAGCCGGCGAACCCGTTGGCAGCGTGTCGGAAAACGACCTCGAGCGCCTGATTGACCTTGCCCGCGGCGCGCCGGTCATCCGCTGGGTCGAGGATGTCCTTGCCCTCGCCGTGGAAGCGCGCGCCTCTGACATCCATATTGAGCCCGAGCGGGACCATATGCGCGTCCGGATGCGCGTCGACGGCGCCCTCATGCCTGTCAGCCTGCCGGTCGAGGGGACGCCGGAAGCGGTCGTCTCGCGCATCAAGATCCTCGCCAAGCTCAATATTGCCGAACGCCGTCTGCCGCAGGACGGGCGCATCCGCACGGCCGTGCGTGGCCGCGAGATCGACCTGCGCGTCGCCACGATGCCCAGCCTTCACGGTGAGACCGTCGCGCTACGTCTGCTCGACCAGACCGCCGCACATCTGGATCTCGATGCGCTCGGCCTCTCCGAACTCGCCCAGCAGCGAATGATCGAGGCGATCGGCAAGCCGGACGGGATCACCCTCGTCACCGGCCCCACCGGCAGCGGCAAGACGACGACGCTGTATGCCTGCCTGCGCTATCTGATGAACCCCGAAACCAAGTTCATGTCGGTCGAGGACCCGGTCGAATACGAGATTGCCGGCGTCTCGCAGATCCAGGTCAAGGCCGAGATCGGCATGACCTTTGCCCGCGCCCTGCGCTCGGTGCTGCGCCACAATCCGAATGTGCTGATGATCGGCGAGATCCGCGATCTGGAATCGGCCAGCATCGCCGTCGAAGCCTCGCTGACCGGCCATATGGTGCTTTCCACCATCCACACGAACAACGCCCCGGCCACGATCACACGCCTGCTCGAAATGGGCATCGAAGACTATCTCCTCGCCAGCACCGTGAACGCGATCACTGCCCAGCGCCTGCTGCGGGTCCTGTGCGACAGGTGCAAACGCCCGGCGCCGCCGCCCCTGGCGATGGCGGCGCGGCTTGCCCCGCTTATCCCATCAAATGTCGAGCAGAACTGGTGCGCGGCCCAGGGCTGTCCGGACTGCCGCGGCACGGGCTATCGCGGCCGGATGAGTATTGCCGAGGTCATGCCGGTCACGCCTGCGATTGAGGCGGCCATCCTCGAGAAAGCGCCCGAGAGCCGTATCCGGGCCATCGCCAGAGAGGAAGGCATGCTGACCCTGTTCGAGGAGGGCGTGCGCGCCGCTGCCGCCGGTCAGACATCGCTGACCGAAGTGTTTTCCGTCATCGGCTCGGGAATGCCGTGATGCCGCAATTCCGCTACCGCGCCTATACGCCGGGAGGGCAGGTGGTGACCGATTTTGTCTCGGCTCAGTCCGAGACTGACGCGGTCCGCCAGCTCACGTCCGAGGGCCTGACGCCGTTTGAGATCGGCGAGTCGTCTACCGGCGCCGTCACCGCAGCGCGCGCTTCCGGACGCCGGCCCGTGCGCGTACTCAGCGGTTTCTGCCGCAACCTCGCCGCCATGCTCGGCGGCGGCCTGCCGCTCGATGAAGCGCTCAAGCTTCTTGCGGACGACAATAGCGACCGGAAGGGCGCCCGTCTCGCCGCCGAGATTCGCGAGGGCGTACTCGCTGGACTGTCGCTCGGCGATGCGATGGCCGCGCTGCGCAACCCGCCGCCCGACTATGTGCTCGGCCTGATCCGCGCCGGTGAAGAGGGAGGCTCGGTCGTTCCGGTCCTCAGCCGGCTCGCCACCGCGCTCGACAATCAGTCCCGCCTCGCCGATGCGGTGCGCGGCGCGCTGATCTATCCGGTCATCCTGCTGGTTACGTCGCTCGCCTCGCTGCTCGTGATCCTTCTGGTCGTTGCCCCGGCTCTGGAGCCGGTCCTGGCCGCGGCAGGATCAGAGACACCAGCCGCCGCAGCCTGGCTCGTTGCCGCCTCGCGCTGGCTGCGGGAGGCCTGGCCGGAGCTCTCGATCACCCCGCTGGTCATCCTTCTCGCGCTCATGATCTGGGCCCGCAGCGCAGGCGGCAAGCGCGCCCTTGCCGGCCTCCTTCTCGGCCTGCCCGTCATCGGCCCGCTCATCCGCGACATGGAAACGGCGCGGGTCCTGGCATCGCTTTCGGCGCTGCTGGAGAACGGGCTCAGCCTCGTCCCGGCGCTTGATGTGGCGTCGCAAGGGTCAGGCAATCCGCTGGTGCGCGCGGCCATTACCCGCATTGCCGGTGAAGTTCGCACCGGCGTGCGCCTGTCTCAGGCGATTGCCGATGATGGCTTCCTGCCAATGACAGCAGCCCAACTCGCCGCTGTCGGCGAACGCTCCGCCGACATGGGCCGGCAGATGGGCCATGCCGCCGAAATCCTTGAGGACCGCAGCCGCAGGCGGATCGCCAATCTCACCTCGGCGGCCGGCCCTGTTCTCACCCTCGTGCTCGGCCTGCTGATCGGCGGGATCGTGCTGACGCTTCTCAGCGCGATCATGAGTGTCAACGAACTGGCGATGTAGGCGATGATCCGGCGGCCATCCCTTCCGCAAAAGCGCAGCGGTGAGGCCGGCTTCACCCTGCTCGAGCTGATGGTGGCGCTGACGATCCTCGCGCTCGCCATGAGCGTCGTGACCATGGGTGTCTCCCGGCGCAGCCCGGGTTTCGAAGCGCGCCGGGCAGCGTCGGAGATCGCCGGCCTGATGAGGGACGCGCGCGTATCGGCGCGAGAGCTCAACCAGCCCGTCGCCGTCGAGTTCGATCCCGAAACCCGCCGGTTCGAGGGGCCCGGCGGCCAGCGGCTGGATATTCCGGATAGCATCGAAGCCGACATGATCTCTTCGGCGGCCGCCGGGCGGCCCGCCATCGTCTTCCTGCCGGACGGCTCCTCGACCGGCGGCGCGGTCACCCTGCGCAGCCCGGCCTCGACCGAACGGGTGGAGGTCGACTGGCTGACCTCGCGCATCTCGCGGGAGCGCAGCTCATGACGCGCGAGGCAGGCTTCACCCTCATGGAAACGCTGGTGGCGTTCACCGTATTCAGCCTCGCCAGCGTCGCGCTGCTCGACATCTATGCCCGCGCCAACGAATCCCGGGCCGCAGCTGCCGCCAATTCGGTGCTTGCAGTTCGCGCCCATGCGCTCATCGCCGAAACGGAAATGGCCGCAGCTTTCAATCCTCTGACTCAGGGGACAGACCCGGACGGCACGCGCTGGCGTGTGAGCATTGTTCCAGTAAGTGACCGGCTCGTGCGGCTTGAAGTCGAACTCGCCGCGCCGGGCGGACGCGAGGCCCGGTTTCAGACCTTGCGCACCCGCACGGAGCTTGGCCTGGAGCTTGCCCGATGACCCGGCGCCGTTCCCCCACTTCCGGCTTTTCCCTAATGGAAGTTCTTGTCGGGCTCACCCTTCTGGCGCTGATCGCCGTTTCGGTCAGCCAGATGATGCGGACCGGCCTCAGGCTCTGGCAGGCGTCTGAGCGCGATGATGCGGCGGCGGAACTGGTCCAGTCCGGCCGGCTGATCGAGGGTTGGCTGTCGCGCGCACTGCCGCCGAGGGCCTTTGATCCCGACGGGCCCGCTGTTTTCGAGGGACAGGCAGACCGGCTCGTCTTTCTGGTCGATGGGCAGGCCGGCCGGAAACTGGCCGGCTATTCCCGCCTCTCGATCGCGGCCATGCCGAGCCGGGAATGCGCAGGCCGCGCCGATCTTGTCCTCACCTGGGAGGATGTGACGGCCGCCGGGCAGTTTACCGCTTCGGCCGCCGACAGCCGCACGCTGCTGGCCTGCGCCGAATCGGTTCGCTTCCGCTATGGCGGACCAAGACCCAGCGGGCAGGGCTACATACTCGCCGATGGTGATGTCTGGCAGGACCGCAGCAACCTGCCGGTGCGCGTGTCGGTTGAAGCGAGGGATGGCGGGCGAAGTTTTACAATAACTTCAAGGCTCAGCTTTTCCGGCCGTTGAGCGCGGAAGCCGGATCGGAGCGCGCAAGTATTGCTCGCCAATAGCGAGATATTCACGGAACGGACATTCGCCTCATACGCGATAATTGCAATTTATTTACTTTAATTGCCCCGCGGCAGTAGACGCCTTTGCCCCCGTGTCCTATACACTATGGAGCATTCGGAGAGGGACACTCCGTATGCTGTATTTCAATGCATAGCGTCGAACTTTTGGGAGGGGGACGTGTTGGGTGGGATTTTGAAACTGGCCGCTGGGCCGGTTCTGAGCGTGCTTGCCATCGCAGGCATCGCATTCGAAGCAAGCGCACAACTTCCAGTATGTGGAGCAACGATACGGGCTGACGTAGTCGTGCTCGATCAGCCGCTGATGTTCAATCGCATGGGTGCGCAGAACGTCAACGGGATGGTCTATGCCCTGCGCAATGACGTGATCGACCGGTCCACCGGAAAACCCGAAGCGGCCGGCGGAACGCTGACGCCCGGGAATGTGCAGCTTCGCCCCGACAAGCGCCCGCGGCCGATTGTGCTTCGCGTGGCGCAGGGCGACTGCCTCGAAGTCCGCCTCAGCAACATGCTCGACCCCCAGCACAACCCCAACAATGCTGTCCCTTCGATCCTGACCATCAACGACCAGGTGGCTGAACGCCGGGTCGGCTTCACCCCTCTCGGCATGAGCGCGCTCGACACGGTCGGCGACCTGTCCACCTTTGCCGGTACGGGCGCCAATACACTGGCCGCCCCCGGCCAGACCCGCACCTACCGCTTCTATGCGGATGTCGAAGGGGTCCACCTCGTCCTGTCGCATGGCGCAACCTTCGGCGGCGACGGTGCTGGCGGCAATATCGGCAATGGCCTGTTCGGCGCGGTTCAGGTCGAACCGGCCGGCGCACGGTTCTATCGCAGCCAGGTGACCGAAGAAGACATGCGCCTCGCCACCACCGGCCATACGCCCGCCGGCCAGCCGATTATCGATTATGAGGCAACCTATCCCAATCGCGAGCCGTGGAAGTCGGAAGGCAAGGCCAACCAGCCGATCCTGAACATGCTGCGCACCCAGGGTGCTATCACGCGTCTGGTTTCGTCTGACCTCAATGCAATTATCGCCGGGCCCAATCCGGACGGCTCGTTCCCGCCCTCGACCTACCTCCTGGAATCGCAGGGCCTGCGGAACCCGGCGCTGCCGAACCGGCTCGAGCCGTTCCGCGAATTCGTCACCATCTTCCATGATGAAACGGTCGCGATGCAGGCGTTCCCTGGCTGGTTCGAGGATGAAGTCTTCTCGCATACGCTGCACGGCGTACGCGATGCGTTCATGATCAATCAGGGCTCCGGCGGTGTCGGCGCAACCGTCATCAGCAACCGGCTTGGTGTCGGCCCGTCGCATGACTGCCTGTCCTGTTCCTATGAGGAATTCTTCCTCTCCTCCTTCACGGTCGGTGATCCGGCGATGCTGGTCGATGTGCCGGCCAATGCGGGCCTCGAATTCTGCACACCCCAGCCGGGCGATCCCTTCTGCGAGCGCGATGCCTCCATCCGCGCATCCTATGCCAAGTATCCCGATGATCCGTCCAACGTCGCCCATTCCTATCTCGGCGACTTCGTGAAATTCCGCAACCTGCACGCCGGTCCGAAAGAGCATCACGTCTTCCACCTGCACAACCATCAGTGGCTGACCAATCCGAACGATGACAATTCCAACTATCAGGACGCGCAGGGCATCGGGCCCGGCGGCGGTTATACCTATGAGATCGTCTATGGCGGCTCCGGAAACCGAAACAAGTCCGCCGGCGATGCGATCTATCACTGCCACTACTATCCGCACTTCGCGCAGGGCATGTGGGCGCACTGGCGTACTCATGACGTGTTCGAGACCGGAACAGTGCTCGACGTGCAGACCAATGCGCAAGGCTTTCACAGGAATGCCTTTGCCCTGGAGCGCGGCAGGCCTGCGCCGGGCGCACGCGCGCTGCCGGATGGCGAGATCATCGCCGGCACTCCCATCCCCGCCATCGTTCCGCTGCCGGGCAAGCCGCTGCCGCCGATGCCGGGCCGCGTCTATGTGGCCGCCCTCGACAAGAACAATAACGGCATCGCGGATTCGAGCCAGGCGGTGATCGACCGCTCGGACACCGATCCATCCCTGATCGATACGCGCACGGTGCTAGCATCCCTCAACCCGGCGGACCCGGCCAATCAACTCAACCCGACCGGCCTCAAGAACCCCGGCTATCCCTTCTGGATCGGCGGGATCGAAGGCGCGGTCGGCCAGCGCGCGCCGACGCCGCCCCTTGACATGGCACCAAACCCGCTCGACCCGCAAACAGGTGGCTGGGACGGCGGCCTGCCGCGCCACTGGCTCGATGGTTATTCCGTCGGCGGCCTGACACATTCGGCCGAGACACGGTTCAGCTTCGAGAAACATATCGACAAGGCCAAAGCGGTCTTCATCAGCGAATATGGCAATGACGTGGAGCGCGCCGCAATGGCCTTCCATGCGCGCCATTACCACCCGACCTTCCGTCAGCTGATGAATGGTACGGTCCAGTCGGCTCAATTCCGCACGAACGGTGCCCTGCCGATGCCCGGTGCGCCTTTCTTCGAGCCCTGTATCGACGATCGCGGTGAACTGTTCCTGTCCGGCACGACCGGCCACTTCTTCTCGGAAACCCCGGGCAGCTTGGACAACCACTTCACCGCCGTCTACGGCGCAGACAATCCGCGCGTCTACAAGGCCGCGAACATCCAGCTCGATGTTGTCTTCAACAAGCTCGGCGATCACTTCCCGCAGCAGCGTATCATCACGCTCTGGGAAGATGTCGCGCCGACGCTGGCCAAGGTGCGTCCGCCGGAACCCTTCGTGTTCCGCCTGAACTCCTATGACTGCGCCAATTTCTACCACACCAACCTGATCCCAGAATTCTACTATGTCGATGACTATCAGGTGACGACGCCGACCGATGTGGTCGGCCAGCATATCCACCTGCCGAAATGGGATCTGGTTGCCGCCGATGGCGCGGCCAATGGCTGGAACTATGAAGACGGCGCCCTCGGCGCGGAGACGGTGCGCAACCGGATCGCGGCGATCAACCGCTACACGCTGGAAGAAGGCACGGGCCAGCCGATCCTGTCGGCCAAGCCCCACCCCTTCTTCGGCGTTGGCCCGGACGGGAAATATCTTGGCGCCCGCACGATGATCCAGCGCTGGTTCGTTGATCCGCTGCACAATGTCAAAGGCCAGGACCGCGGTATCGGCGTGACCTTCACGCATGACCATTTCGGTCCCTCGACCCATCAGCAGGTCGGTCTGTATGCGACCCTTCTGGTCAATCCGGCCGGCTCGGTCTGGAAGCATAACGAGACAGGCGAGCCGTTCTACACGCGCGCAGATGGCGGGCCGACGAGTTGGCAGGCCGTGATCCTCGCGGGTGACATCACCGGCGACGGCATGGACGACTCCTATCGCGAGTTCTATCTTGAGGCCCAGGACTTCGCCCATGCCTATAATGACGGTGTCTTCGTCGGCGTGGACGAGCAGGGCCGGCCGAAACCGCCGACCAATGACAGCTTCCGCTATGCGCTGAACCCGTCCTACCGGCAGTCGGCGCCCTTCCCGGATGTCGTGCGGATTGCGGCGACCTGCCCGGGCGGCGTGCCCCGGCCCTGTCCGGAAGCGGTGTCGTCGGATGATATCGGTACCTTCGTCGTCAACTACCGCAACGAACCGATCGGCTACCGGGTCTATGACCCCAACAAGACCGGCCCGGATGGCAAGAAAGGGACGCAGGCAGACGGTATGGCCGGCGACCTGGCCTTTGCCTTCCAGACACGCACCGACCGGAAGATTCCGGCGCTCAACACCCGGCTTGGCTTTACGCCCTATCCGGCGCTGACGGGCGACATCCGCAATGGCGACCCCTTCACGCCCATGCTGCGCATGAATGCAGGCGACGCGGTGCGGCTGAAGATCCAGTCAGGCGCGCATGAGCATGAGCATACGGCGGCGGTCCACGGCATCAAATGGCTGTCCGGTGGCGGCGCGTTCGGCGCCAGCGAGAATTCCGGCTGGCGGGCGACCATGCAGGTCGGCCTGTCGGAGATGGCAACCTTCGCCACCAATATCTTCGGTGATGTCGACACCGCCTCGGTCGTGGCGGATTATCTCTACACCTCGGATGCGTCGCAGGAAGGTTACTGGACGGGGTCATGGGGCGTGCTTCGCTCCTATGATGTCGCCCAGCCGAACCTCTACATGCTGCCGAACAATCCGCGCAGCCAGCCGATCACCATCACCAACCGTGACGAGTTCAACGGCGTCTGTCCGAAATCGGCGCCTGTGCGGACGTATGACATCACCGCCGTCTCGGTGAACGAGATGCTGTCGAACAACTTCCAGACGACCATCATCCCGAACGATGATTCGGCGGTGATGCATGTCGGCGGTCCGCTCAATCCGGCAGGCGGCACGCTGCGCTACAATACGCGTGCCCGACAGCTGACCAATGGCATGCGCGGCCCGCTGCATGACCCGACAGCGCTCGTCTATGTGCCGACACAGGACCTGCTGAGGAATGTCGTCACCACGGCCGACCAGAGGGCTTGCAACGCCAATAATGGCGGCGTCGGCAACCCCTTCTGTCCGGTGAGGCTGCCGAACCAGTACAAGTTCGAGCCGCCGACTTTCCGGGTCGCTGCGGGCGAATGCCTTGAGATCATACTGCGCAACCGCCTGCCGGATGCCGTGCCGGATCTCGCCTCGCATGTCACCCAGCATTACACGGTCATCCGTGACCGGAGCGATCCGCAAGGCCCGACGACCTTCAACAATAACCTGATCCGGCCTTCCAGCCATGTCGGCCTGCACACGCAGAAGCTGGCCTATGACATCGCCCGCGATGACGGCGTGAATGTCGGGATCAACCCGGTGCAGACCGTTGCGCCGCGCAGCTCGCGCACCTACCGCTTCTATGCCGGCGATCTCGAACTCGGCCCGCGTGCCTGGGGTGCCGGCAGCGGCAAGCCCAAGGCGGCCGGCTCCCTGATCGGGAATGCCTTCGAACTGGTCGCTCGCCCTGTCGAGTTCGGTGTTGCGGCGGTCATCCCGGCGGACATGCTGAAACAGGGCCAGAAGGGTCTGTTCGGCGCCATCACGGTCCTGCCGGCCGGATCGACCTTCGAAACCGATCCAGGCACGACCGCGCAGGCCACGGTCACCAAGGCCGATGGCACCACGTTCCGCGACTTCTCGATGATCTTCCAGAAGTCGGTGAACCTGCGCTACCGCGATGGCACACCGGTCGAGCATATTGCCGGCGAGGGTGTGGGTGTTCCGGAAGATGCCCATGATGCCGGCGCCGCCGCCATCAATTACGGCACCGAGCCGCTCTGGTTCCGCTTCGGCTTCCATGCCGATACGGATTTCGGCTTCGGCGACGATGCCAATCCCGGCCATGCCTCCCTGACCAATATGTTCCGCGCCTATTCCAACGCGCTTGTCGGCGACCAGGATCCGCAGACACCGGTCTACAGGGCGCGGCCGGGTGAGGAGATGCGCTTCCGTGTCACCATCCCGACCGGCTATGCCCGCAACACGACGCTGGCCATCCTTGGCCACAACTGGCGGTTTGAACCGTTCAAGTCGGTCAACATGCCGTCCGATGTGATGGAAGTTCTCCCGGAGCACGCCTATCGCGGCACCCAGGACAACATCGTCACCGGCACGAGCCACAACATCGTCACCCAGGGTGGCGGGGCGCGTCAGGTGCCGGGCGATTATCTCTACCGGGATATCGCCTCGTTCGGGAACCTGAATGGCCTGTGGGGCATCGTGCGGATCGAGGAAACGACACCGCCGTGACCCTGATCACTGACTGCCCGGATGGCCAGCGAATTGCTGGGTCCGGGCGGGCCAATCCCATTTCGGGGCATGTTGTATGAACTTCCTCCAGGGTCTTTCCAGACGCACACAGATATTGCTGGCCGCTGCGGTGCTCGCCGCGGCGGTCGCGGCGTTCTGGCTATTCGGGTCCAGCGGCGTGGGGCCCGGTGGGCCACGCGGTCCGGTCATCTCTCGCGACGGGCTCAGGGTGGAATTCGCGATCGACCCTGTCGGCGCGCCCGGTGAACCGCTGAAGGCCGGCGAGATCGCCCGGCTCAGCCTGAAATTCACC
>JBKBLD010000018.1:0-52092 GCA_046296675.1 Hyphomonas sp.
CCGGTGATCGGCGCCATCAACGGCGCCGCTGTCGGCATTGGCGTCACGATGCAGCTGCCGATGGATATCCGGATCGCCTCCGACAAGGCGCGCTTCGGTTTCGTGTTCAACCGCCGGGGCATCAACCCGGAAGCGGCGTCGAGCTGGTTCCTGCCGCGCCTCGTTGGCATCCAGCAGGCGCTGGAATGGTGCTATACCGGCCGCGTGTTTCCGGCCGATGAGGCGCTGAAGGGCGGCCTTGTGAGCCGGATTGTTCCGCATGCGGACCTGATGACGGCCGCCCGCGAACTCGCGCGCGAGATTGCAGACAATACGGCGCCTGTTTCCAATGCGCTCACCCGCCAGATGATGTGGCGGATGCTCGGTGCCAGCCATCCGATGGACGCTCACATCGTCGATTCCGCCGCCATCTATTCACGCGGCAAGACGCCGGATGCGAAGGAAGGCGTGATGAGCTTCCTCGAGAAGCGCCAACCCACCTATCCGGTGAAAGTCTCCGATGGCATGCCGGGCTTCTTCCCCTGGTGGGACGAGCCGGAATTCGAGTGGATCGGTAACAAGTGATGATGGCGGGCGAGGGGCGGTAAGCCATGCAGACATTGTTGCCCCTCGCCGCCGAAATTGGCGACATCCTGAAAGCGCGTCGCCAGACGGTCGGCATTTCCGAATCCTCTGCCGGCGGACTGATCTCTGCGGCGCTGCTCGCCGCCCCCGGCGCGTCGCGCTATTATCGGGGCGGCGGCGTGATCTATACGCCGCAGGCCTTCCGGGGGCTGCTCGGCCTGACCCGCGAGGATCTGGGCGACAAGCGCTCCTCTACAGAACCTTATGCAAGGATGCTGGCGCAGACCATTCGCGACCGGCTCGAGGCCGACTGGGGACTCTGCGAGACAGGCGCCTCCGGGCCAGCCGGCAATATGTATGGAGACGCGGCGGGGCATACCTGTGTTGCCCTCGCCGGGCCCGCGGGCTTCATCGTCTCGCGCACACTCGAGACCGGCCTCACCGACCGGGAAGCCAATATGCGCCTCTTCGCCGCCGAGGCACTGGATCTTCTCCGGGGCGAACTCGGCTGAAACTCAATTGCCAGGGAGGCCCGTTGCCAGATGAACCAGACACAGCTTGAAGCGCTCGCCGCGTCGATGCCCTTTGCCGCAAAGACAGGTGTGCAGTTTGTATCGGCGGACAAGTCCGCGATTGTCGCGCGCGCCGAGGTCGGCGCTGATCATTGCACCGCCGGGGGCATCGCGCATGGCGGCTTCCTGATGACGCTGGCCGATTGCGCAGGCGCGGTGGGCGCCTTCCTCAACCTGCCCGAAGGGGCAAAGGGCACGACGACAACCGAGAGCAAGACCAATCTCATCGGCGCTGCCCCGGCAGGAACCACCCTCACCATCACCGCCACGCCCGTCAGCACCGGCCGGCGCCTGCAGGTCTGGCAGACGCGTATCGAAACCGCCGAGGGCAAGCTGATTTCCCTCACCACCCAGTCGCAGATGAACCTCTAGGATACGCCCGCTGACATGAAACTCGAGGGATTGAAAGTTCTGGACCTGTCGGCCTTCCTGCCGGGGCCGCACATGACCATGATGATGGCAGACCATGGCGCGGATGTGATCATGGTCGAGCCTGCCAATGGCGTTGGCGAACCGGTGCGCGAAATTGGCGAGACCACGCCCGACGGCATCACGGTCTGGTTCCGCAATGTCGCGCGCGGCAAGCGCAGCCTGAAGTTGAACCTGAAGGATACCGCCGGCGTCGAGCTTCTGCTGAAGCTTGCGCAGACCGCAGATGTCTTCGTCGAGGCGTTTCGGCCCGGTGTCGTGAAACGTCTCGGCGTTGGCTATGAGGCCGTCTCGGCGCGTAACCCGAAGATCGTCTACTGCTCGATCTCCGCCTTCGGCCAGACCGGCCAGCATGTCCAGAAACCGGCGCATGATCTAGTCGTGCAGGCGATGACCGGCCTCATGGACCTCGGACGCGGCCTCACCGATGGCCAGCCGGCGCCGCCGCCTGTCCCGTTTGCCGATGCTTCCGCATCCCTGATGGCTCTGTCGGCCATCCTGATGGCGCTCTATCGCCGCGAAAAGACCGGCGAGGGCGACTATATCGACATGTCGATGTATGACGCCGCCATCGCCTGGACGCCGAATGTTCTCGGCCCCACCTTCGGCAAGGGCGAGGCGCCGCAGCCGAAACAGATGCGCAGCTTTGGCGGGGCCGCCATGAATTCGATCTACCCGACCTCGGATGGCGGGTTCATCGTCATCGGCGGCTCGGAAGTGAAGTTTGCCGAAAACCTGCTGATCGCGCTCGGTCGCCCCGACCTGCTGGAGTATGCGAAAATCCCGCCGGGCGATGCGCAGGAGCCGCTGAAGGCCTTCTTCCGCGAGACCTTTGCCTCGAACACGCTCGCCCACTGGACGCGGTTCTTGGAGCCCGTCGACTGCTGCTGGGCGCCGGTGCGCAGCCTCAAGGACGCCTTCGACGATCCGTTCACAGCCGAGCGCGGGATGGTCTTCATCGATGAGGCCGGAAACCGCCATGTCGGCCCGCCGATCCGCTTCACCAGGGAGCCAGCCCGGCCCAATCCGGCGCTGCCCGCCTTCGGCCAGCATTCCGAAGACATTGCCGCCGAAGCCGGGCTCGCACCGGAGACCATCCGCGCGCTCCGGGACAAGGGCACGATCTGACCCTGCACCCGGCGGCTATTACATCTGCCGCCTGATCCGGTCCCATTCCTCCGCCAGCAGGGCCCGGTGCGCGGGATCGGCGATGCCGATCAGCGCCTCGGCGCGCGCGTCGAGGTCGCGGTTTTTCAGGCGGGCGATGCCGTGTTCTGTCACCACGATGTCCAACTCTGTCCTGGAGAGGCTCACCGCTGGCTGCGAAAGACGCGGAACGATGCGGCTGACAGCGCCTTTCTGCGCGGTGGAGACCAGCGCCGTGATGCCCTTGCCGCCGGGAGAGAGACGTGCGCCGCGCAGGAAATCGGCAAGCCCGCCAATACCCGAGACCTGCTGGCCGCCGATGAATTCTGCGTTCGCCTGACCGAACAGGTCGATCTCGATCAGCGAATTGATCGCGCTGAATCGGGGGATAGACGCCAGCCTGTCCAGCATGTGCGTTTCCGATACCGGCAGGAAGCGGACATTCGGCGCTTGCGCGAGGCGCTGATAGAAAGCGGCGGTGCCGACGGCGATGCCGGTGGTGATGGGCAGGTCCGGATCGCCGTCCATAAGTCCCTGAACGGGGTCGGAAATCATGCCGGAATGGATGCTGAGCCCCCGCCGCCCGGCAAGCGCCGTCAGCACCGCCTGCTGCACATTACCGAGCCCGAATTGCAACGTGTCACCCTCTTCGATCAGCCCGGCGATATGGCCTGCAATCGCCTCGAAAGCTGGCGGCAGTCCTGTGGGCAACACCTCGACCAGCGGCCGGGCATCTTCCGCCACCAGCGCAAACCGATCCAGTGGCTGGCGCACACTCTGCGGCGGGGCAGGCATGTGGGGGTTGATGATGGCCAGCACCGGAACTTCTGTTCGCGCCAGTATGGCCGGAGCAAAGTCCGGGCTGACACCCAGCGAGACCTGACCGTCCCTGTCCGGAAGTGACACCATCACGACGCCGCCATCGACCGGCGTGTCGCACAGCCACGGCCATGCCTGCGTATAGGGCAGCGGCAGGAAACGGGTACGCCCTGCGTCAAAGGAGGCGCGATAGTCGGGCGGCAGGAAGATCGATTCGGCGCGGGCCTCCGGGTGCAGGTCCGCCCAATCTGTCCGGTTGATGCCCGGTACCCACACGCCGAGGAACGTCAGCCCCTTTGCCAGCGCCGGCTCGGTGCGCAGCAGGTCCGCCAGGGCAACGGGATCACCGCTGCAACCGCCGACATAGAGGCGAGCTTCGGCTGGCAATCGGGCACGGAAAGTGCGAAACGCTTCTGAAAGACTTTGGTATATCAAATAATGCTCCCGAGGCACGAAAAGCGGTTTTCGCCGGCTGCGTCATGTCAACTTCGCCGCCAAGCCAATAGACGAAGACAAGCAGGTGCAGCAGCGTGAAGAGCGCAATTTCGCTCATCTGCCGGCTCCGCGACCAAATGATATATCTTTTAACCCCGCGACATTCGGCCGGGTGCAAGATCAGCTGTCGGTTTTCCAGTCCTTCTGCCGCGCTGTGTCGCGGATCAGGCGCATATGGTACTGGAACCGGTCAGACCGGCAATGGGCCGTGATGTCCTGTACCGGCCGGCCTTTCCGGTCGCGCATGACACGGTGGATGCGCAGCAACGGCGAGCCGGGAGCGACGCCCAGATTTGCAGCCACGGCAGGCTCGGCCGCCTCCGCCATGATGGTCTGATCCGCCTCGACCGGGGCATGGCCGGCCTTTTCAAGCAGCTTGATCAGAGATTCGGTGGCGAGTTCGTCTTCCGAATAGCCCTCGGCCACATCGGCGGGAGTGTAGGCGATGAGATAGGAGAAGGGCTGGCCGGCCAGACGGCGCAGGCGCACGATCCGCTGTACGGCGGAGCCCTGGGGCATTCCCAGCGACTCGCAGATGGCCGGGCTTGCGGTGCCCATGGTGCAGCCGAGCAACTGGATCTGGGTTTCGATACCCATCCGGGTGAGGCCGTCGATCAGGTTCTCGAAGCTGCCTTTGACGGTGGGGGCGGCGGCATCGAATGTGATGAGCGTGCCGATGCCGCGCTGGCGGCGGACAAATCCGGCCACGGCCAGCTCATTCAGAGCACGTTTCACTGTGATGCGCGAGACGCCGAGCATCTCTGTCAGCTCCTGTTCGGCGGGCAGGCGGGTGTTGAGGCCGAGTTCACCGCTGACGATCCGGCTGCGCAACAGGTCGTAGATCTGCTGGTAGAGCGGGATGCCGGTTGTTCCATTTATGAGATCGGCGCTCAGGGTGAGAGTCGAATCGGCCGGCATTGAGCGAGAATCCGTAAGAAGTTGTATTGTTAGCTCTTTATCGGCCGGGCCAACCGGTTATGCAATGCACCATAAGGTTTCAGGCGAGCGCCGGTCGCCTATTCAAACACATCTTCGCCTATGCGGGATTTTTCGAGGTCACCGAAACGGGTAACGTTGGCGTCGAAGGCAAGCTTCACTGTGCCGATCGGGCCGTGGCGCTGCTTTGAGACGATGACTTCCGCAGTGCCGTACACCTGGTCCATCCGGGTACGCCAGGTCTTCCATTTTTCGTTTGATGACGGATCATTCGGATCGGCTGGTGGCTCGGTCCGGGCGAGATAGTATTCCTCGCGGTAAACAAACATCACGATATCGGCGTCCTGCTCGATCGAGCCGGATTCACGCAGATCCGACAGTTGCGGGCGCTTGTCGTCACGCTGCTCGACCGCGCGCGACAGCTGTGACAGCGCGACAATCGGTACGTTCAGATCCTTCGCCAGTGCCTTCAGCGCGGTGGTGATCTGCGTGACTTCCTGCACCCGGTTGGTCTGTCCGCCGGAACTGGAAACCGTAATCAGCTGAAGATAGTCAATGACGATCATGTCGAGACCGGTCGAGCGCTGAAGGCGGCGCGCCCGGGCGGTCAGCTCACTGATGGATATGCCGCCGGTGTCGTCGATGTACAGCGGCAAATTCTGAAGTTCCGCCGTCGCCTCGACGAGTTGTTCGAAGTCCGACTTGGTCAGGTCCCCCTGCCGGATACGGTGCGCATTGATCCCGGTACGCTCGGCTAGGATACGGGTCGCCAGCTGCTCATTGGACATCTCGAGCGAGAAGAAGGCCACGATCGCGCCGTCGACGGTCTTTTTCGAACCATCCTCCTGCGTCTCATACTTGTAGGCCGCCGCCGCATTGTAGGCGATGTTGGTCGCAAGCGAGGTTTTACCCATCGAGGGGCGTCCGGCGAGGATCAGCAGGTCCGACCGGTGAAAGCCGCCAAGCTGGCTGTCAAGGTCGCGCAGGCCGGTCGGGATGCCGGCGATCTTGCCGCCGCGCTTGAAAGCCGCCTCCGCCGTCAGTAGCGATTCGGTGAGCGCATCGGCAAAGCTCGAAAAGCCACGCTCCGCGCTGCCGCGCTCGGCAAGGTCGAACAGAGCGCGCTCGGCCTTGTTGATAAGGACAGCGCCGGTATCGTCCGGCTCAGGCACCAGCGCCGTAGACTGGATCGAGCCGCCGACATTGATCAGTTCGCGCCGGATCGCGAGATCGCGGATGATCCTGGCGTAGTCCTTGACCTCTGGCCCGAAGGCAGCAGCATCCAGAAGATCGACCAGATACTTCGCCCCGCCGATCTCGGTCAGCTTTTCCCTCTGCTCGAAATACTCGCGCAGCGTGACCCCGTCGGCGACACGGCCGGTCTGGATCATGTTCGCGGCCACCGCATACACTTCCTGGTGCGCCGGGGCGTAGAAGTCCGAGGGGGTCAGGATGTCGGCAATGTACTGGTAGACATTGTTGTCGAACAGGATCGCGCCCAGCACGGCGGCTTCGGCAGCAAGATTATTTGGCGGCGTGACAGTGCCGTTTGCAGACCGTTGCTCAGACATGGGCACCCCCGTGGCACGAAAGGTTTACTATATCTGAGATGGCGCGGCTTGCGACTGCCGGAATGAGGAATCAGGGGGAATTCGTGGCAATGTCCTCTGAAACAAAGACCGCCGCTCCGGAGAGCGGCGGTCTGAAGGGTTCCACACGGGCAGGAGAAGGAATTACTCTTCTTCGCCGCCCAGTTCTGCGCGCTCGGCAGCCGCAGCGGCGAGTTCGCCGGCCTGCTCGTCGGCCTGAGCCTGGTTGGCAGCCTGCAGCGCGGCGACGATGTCCTCGCCTTTGGCCTGACGCTCGGCTTCTTCCGGCGAACGGGCAACGTTTACCTGAACCTTCACGCTGACTTCAGCATGCAGGCGGATCGTGACGTCCGACATGCCGATCGTCTTGATCGGCTTGTCGAGGCGGACCGCAGCGCGGTCGACCTTGTGGCCAGCTGCTTCTGCGGCTTCGGCAATGTCGCGGGCGGAGACCGAACCATACAGCTGACCGGTTTCGCCAGCCTGGCGGATCAGCACGAAGGTTGCGCCTTCGAGGTTTTCCGATTCGGTTTTGGCAGCATCGCGGGCAGCTGCGTTGCGGGCTTCGATGGCTTCACGCTCGGCTTCGAACCGCTTGCGGTTCTTGTCGTTGGCGATCAGCGCCTTGCCCTGCGGGATCAGAAAGTTGCGGGCGAAGCCGTTCTTGACGCGGACTTCGTCTCCGATCTTGCCGAGGCGGTCGATGCGCTCAAGGAGGATGACTTGCATGGGGGTCTCTCCTTACTTCACTTCGAACGGGATCAGGGCCAGCATGCGGGCGCGTTTGATCGCCTGGGCAAGCTTGCGCTGGTTCTTCAGGTTAACGGCGGTGATGCGGCTCGGCACGATCTTCCCTTTTTCAGAGATGTAGCGCTGCAGCAGTTTCACGTCCTTGTAGTCGATCTCCTGCGCGTGCTGGCCGGTGAACGGGTCCACCTTGCGGCGGCGGCCGAACGGGCGGCGGGCAGGGATGTTCGTGATGTTGATTTTCTGTGCCATGTGTCTGGTCCTTACCCCTTAGTCGCGCGGACGGCGCTCTTTGCGCGAGAGAACCGGTGAAGGTTCGTCGCTCAGCGATTCAACGCGGACGGTCAGGTAGCGCATCACGTCTTCCGAAATACGCTGGCGGCGCTCCAGTTCGTGGATCGCGTCGGCGGGCCCGTCGATGTTGATGAGGGAGTAGTGTCCCTTGCGCTGTTTCTTGATCGGGTAGGCGAGGCTGCGAAGGCCCCAGTATTCGGTCTTGCCGACCGTTGCGCCTTTATCCTTGAGGAAGGTGGAGAGTTCTTCGACGAAGGACTCAACCTGGGCGGGCGAGATATCAGGCCGTGTAATCACGACATGCTCGTAAAGTGCCATGTTTTCATTCCCAAAAATACGAAGATGCGGCACCGGAGAGCGGGAAACTCGCCGGCGATGGCCCCTCGTTCCCCGGCTCATTCCGGATAGTTGAGGACCGCACCTTACTGTGAAGAGGCGCTCTTAAGCCCATCCTTGTGGAAAATTCAAGCGCTTGCATGCGGGAGAGGGCGGCGATAGGCACCCAGAAAAATCAGGGAGACAGGGTAAACATGACCCTCGCATTCATATTCCCCGGTCAGGGCAGCCAGGAAATTGGCATGGGCAAGGCGCTGGCGGAGGCCTTTCCGGCGGCCAGGGCCGTGTTTGACGAGGTCAACGAGGCGCTCGGGCAGGACCTTTCGGGGCTGATGTGGGGCGGGGACATTGCCGAGCTGACGCTGACGGCCAACACCCAGCCGGCGCTGATGGCGCATTCCGTGGCGGCCATCAGGGCGCTGGAGGCGGGTTTCGGCATTCCGGTGACCAAAGCGGCCTTCGTGGCTGGCCATTCGCTGGGGGAGTATTCAGCCCTCGCCGCCGCCGGGGCGATCAGCGTGGCCGAGACGGCCCGCCTCCTGCGCATCCGCGGCAATGCCATGCAATCGGCCGTGCAGCCGGGCCAGGGCGCCATGGCGGCGCTGCTGGGGGCCGACTATGAGCAGGCGGAAGCCGCCTGCAAGGCGGGCCGCGAGACGGGCGGGGTGTGCGACATTGCCAATGACAACGCCCCCGGCCAGCTGGTGATTTCCGGCAGCAAGGCGGCGATTGATGCGGCCGTGGCCTGGGCACAGGGCAATGGCGTGAAGAAGGCGATGGCGCTGAACGTGTCTGCCCCCTTTCATTGCGGCCTGATGCAGCCGGCGGCCGACGCGATGGCGGCGGCGCTGGCCGACGCCGAGATCAAGGCGCCGGTGGTGCCGCTGGTCGCCAATGTCAGCGCCAGCGCTGTCACGGACCCCGAGACGATCCGCCAGAATCTCGTAAAACAGGTCACAGGCCGGGTTCGCTGGACCGAGAGCGTGCAGTATATGGTCAGCCAGGGCGTCACCACGACAGGGGAAGCCGGGGCCGGCAAGGTGCTCACCGTCATGCAGCGCCGGATCGAGAAGTCCCTGAACGGCCTCACCCTTGGCACACCCGAGGATCTGGAAGCCTTCGCCCAAGCGATCAAAGGATAAGACCCATGTTCGACCTTACCGGCCGCACGGCCCTCGTCACCGGCGCTTCAGGCGGCATTGGCCGCGCCATCGCCCAAGCGCTTTCCGAAGCCGGCGCGAAGGTCGCCCTGTCCGGCACCCGCGAGGCGGTGCTGCAGGAAGTGGCCGCGACCCTGAAGGGCGAGACCGCCATTGTGCCCTGCAACCTGTCTGACCCGGCCGCCGTGGACGCGCTGGTGGGCCAGGCCGAAGCCGCCATCGGCCCGTTGGACATTCTGGTGGCGAATGCCGGCATCACACGCGACAAGCTGCTAATCCAGATGAAGGATGAGGACTGGAGTGACGTGATCAATGTTAACCTGGGAAGCTATTTCCGCCTGACCAAATCAGCTGTGAGGGGAATGATGAAGCGCCGCCATGGCCGCATCATCGGAATCACTTCGGTCGTCGGGGTTACGGGAAATCCCGGCCAGACGAACTATTCTGCCTCCAAGGCCGGCATGATCGGCTTCACCAAATCCATCGCCCAGGAAGTCGCCTCGCGCGGCATTACCGCCAACACGATTGCCCCCGGATTCATCGAATCGCCGATGACGGATGTGCTGCCGGAAGCCCAGAAAACAGCGATTCTGGGGCAGATTCCTGCCGGAAGGCTGGGGGCAGGCGGCGACATCGCCGCTGCGGCAGTGTATCTTGCCTCCAATGAGGCGGCCTACGTCACCGGCCAGACGCTGCATGTAAATGGCGGCATGGCAATGATTTAGGCCCGGCAGAGGGGCATCAGACAAGGGCTTGGCGCTCATTGGAACTGTGTGCTAGGCGCAACACAATGGTTCTTGAAGGACCAGTCATCAGACATATCGAGAGAGGTATTCATGTCTGACGTTTTTGAACGTGTGAAGAAAATCGTTGTCGAAAATCTCGACGTGGATGCCGATAAGGTCGTGGAGAGCGCAAGCTTCATCGACGATCTCGGCGCCGACTCACTGGACCTCGTCGAGCTCGTGATGGCTTTCGAGGAAGAGTTCAACATCGAGATCCCGGACGATGTCCAGGAATCGATCCGTTCGGTCGGCGACGCCGTATCGCACATCAAGGCTCACGTTTAAGACACGCGGGTAGATATGTCGGAGCGTCGTCGCGTCGTAATTACCGGTATCGGTATGGTCTCTCCGCTTGCCAATGGCCGTGAGGCCACCTGGGAGCGGTTGATCGCCGGAAAGTCCGGTGCAGGTAAGATTGACGCCTTCGATGCGTCCGACATGCCTTGCAAGATCGCCTTTCAGGTGCCGTGGGTTTCAGGCCGCGGTGGCGGGGCAGGCGATCCGCACGCCTTCGATCCGGACAAGGTGTTGTCTGCCAAGGAGCAGCGCCGGATAGACGAATTCATTCTTTATGGAATTGCTGCTGCCGACGAGGCGCTGGAGGATTCCGGCTGGAAACCTGAAACCGACGAGCAGAAGGAACGTTCCGGCGTGATGATCGGCTCCGGGATCGGCGGCCTGGAATCCATCTATGACACGGCGATCACCTTGCACGAGCACGGGCCCCGCAAGGTCAGTCCGTTCTTCATCCCCTCGGCGCTGATCAACCTTGCCTCCGGTCAGGTCTCGATCCGTCACGGTCTGAAAGGCCCGAACCATGCTGTGGTTACCGCATGTGCAACCGGCGCCCATGCGATCGGTGACTCCGCCCGGCTGATCCAGTTTGGCGATGCCGATGTGATGGTCGCGGGCGGCGCCGAGGCGGTGATCGGCCGTATCGGCATTGCCGGCTTCTGCGCCGCCAAGGCGATGTCCACCAATTTCAATGACACGCCCGAAAAGGCCTCGCGCCCCTATGACAAGGACCGCGATGGCTTTGTGATGGGCGAAGGCGCTGCCGTGCTGGTGCTCGAAGAGTATGAGCATGCGAAGAACCGCGGCGCCAAGATCTATGCCGAGGTGATCGGCTACGGTCTCACGGGCGATGCCTATCACATCACGGCGCCTGCCGAAGGTGCCGAGGGCGGGTACCGGGCGATGAAAATGGCGTTGAAGAATTCCGGCATCGACCCGTCCGAGATCGACTATGTGAACGCCCATGGCACCTCGACGCCAAAAGGCGATGAGGGCGAAGCCGGCGCTGTCGAGCGGGCTTTTGGCGATCATGCGAAGAACCTCTCCATGTCGTCCACGAAATCCGCTGTGGGCCACCTGCTCGGCGCGGCCGGCGCGATCGAGGCGGCCTTCTGTGCCCTCGCCATCCGCGACCAGATCGTCCCGCCGACGCTCAATCTCGACAATCCGAGCTTCGAAACCGTGCTGGATCTGGTGCCGCACAAGGCCAAGAAAACCCGCGTTCGTGCGGCCATGTCGAACAGCTTCGGTTTCGGCGGCACGAATGCCTCGCTGATCCTGCGTCAGGTAACGTGATCCCCGCTGCGGATTTTAGGGATATGCAGGAACCGCCGGCCCCACGCTGGCGGTTCTTTTGCTTTCCGCACGGGCGCCGACTCATGACAGGTTTGTCATCCTCTGTTCCGGCTGCGGAGCATGCTTTGCCGGGGCGCCGGGGGCGGGTAAAAAGCTTCCGCAGGACAAGATGAAGAGACGCAGATGGGATTTCTGAAAGCGCTCATAAGCTGGGTCTTCGTGCTGGCGGTCATTGCGGTGGCCGCGGGCTTCGCCGGTGCCTGGTGGATGCATACCCAGACTACGAAGCCTGGGCCGCTGGCGCAGGAGATGGTCTTCACGGTGGCGCAGGGCGAGACTCTGTCTGCTGTTGCAGACCGGCTGCAACAGGAGGGCGTCATTGGCGATGCCCGCCTGATGCGTCTCAAGGTGCGCGTTGATTCCGAACTGCAGGGCGGTGTCCCGCCGATCCGGGCCGGTGAGTACATTCTCGAGCCCGGCATCTCGATGGCGGGGGTGATGCGGGTGCTGACGGAAGGCCGCTCCATCCTCCACCGGATCACACTGCCGGAAGGGCGTACTACGGCCCAGCTGTTGCGAATGATCGAGGCGCACGAAATCCTCGAAGGCGATCTGCCCGAGGAACTCCCCGCAGAAGGCTCGCTCCTGCCCGATACCTATCTCTTCCATCGCGGCATGACCCGCCAGCAGCTGATCGAGAAAGCCCAGAAAGCGCAGGCGGACCTTCTCGCGGAACTCTGGCCGCAGCGCCAGGATGACCTGCCGATCGATACGCCCTATGAGGCGGTGATCCTCGCTTCGATCGTCGAGAAGGAAACCGGAAGGCCGAGTGAGCGCGACGAAGTCGCCGGCCTGTTTGTCGGGCGGTTGAAGCGCGGTATGCGCCTTCAAAGCGACCCGACGATCATCTACGGCGTCTCCGGCGGAGAACCCCTATACAATGCCAAAGGCCAGCGCCGGCCGATCCTCCTGTCGGAAAAGAACCGCGCCACTGACTGGAACACCTATCAGATGGACGGCCTGCCGAAGACGCCGATCGCCAATCCTGGCCGCGAGGCAATCGCCGCTGTGCTAAATCCTCCGAAGACGGACTATGTGTTCTTCGTTGCCGAGTGCAAGGACGGTGAGATCACCGGGGATCATGTGTTCAGTCAGACCTATGCGCAGCACCAGCGGGCGGTCGAGGCTTACCGGGCCTGTGCCGCAAAGGAAATAGCGAGAGAGCGGGCGGGGAATTGATGGGACAATTGTCGGGGATGACCGGCTTCGCGCGGGTTACGGGCGAGGCCGCCTGGGGCAGCTGGGCCTGGGAAGCCAAAAGCGTCAACGGCCGATCGCTAGATGTCCGGGTCAACCTGCCACCGGGCGCTGAGGCGCTGGAGCGCGAGGTCAAGGCGCTTGCCGCCGCGCGTTTCAATCGCGGCTCGCTGCAGGCCGGTCTGCGGATCGAGCTTGCGAACTCCGGCGGCGGCGCCGTCATCAACGAGCTGCTTCTGGCGCAGTTGATCCAGACAACCCATGTGGCAGCCGCCCAGAAGCCGACGCCGGAAGCGATTGCGGCGCTGCTGACGGTCAAGGGCGTCGTCGATACAGGTGCGGTGTCGCTGCGCGACGTGCTGGCTGAGGAGGGGGTGCTCCCGATGCTGCTCGAAGGTGCGGCGACTGCGCTTGACGGCCTCGCAGAAGGGCGCCGCACGGAGGGCGCTGACCTTGCCGCGCTGCTCGGCGACCTCCTCGATGAAATGGAGCGCCTGACGGGTGAGGCCGAACAGTTCGCCGCCGGCCAGCCGGAAGCCCTGCGTCTCCGCCTCGTGAAACAGCTTGAGGAACTCGACCGCGAAGGCCGGGTTGATCCGGAACGCTTCGCCGCTGAGGCCGCGCTGGCAGCTGCAAAGGCAGATGTTCGCGAGGAGCTTGACCGGCTCGCCGCGCATATCCGGTCGGGCCGTGATCTTTTGAAGGCCGGCTCACCGGCCGGGCGCAAGCTCGACTTTCTTGCCCAGGAACTGAACCGTGAGGCGAATACGCTCTGCTCCAAATCCACGAGCCTGGATTTGACGAATGCCGGCCTTGGCCTCAAAGGGGTGATCGACCAGTTCAAGGAGCAGTCGGCCAATGTCGAATAGTGGACACCCGAAGGACAGTGGCCGCCGCCGGGGGCTCATGCTGGTCCTGTCGAGCCCGTCCGGGGCCGGCAAGACGACGCTGTCACGGATGCTGCTGGACGAGTTCAGCGATGTGAAACTCTCGATCTCGGCGACGACACGCCCGCCGCGCCCGAATGAGGTCGATGGCCGGGACTATTTCTTCAAGACCCCAGAGGAATTCCGCGCCATGATCGAGCGGCGCGAATTCCTCGAATGGGCGCATGTCTTCGACAAGTATTACGGCACCCCGCGCGCGGACACAGTCGCCAGGCTGGAAGGCGGCGAGGATGTGTTGTTCGATGTCGACTGGCAGGGCGCCGATGCGCTGCACGACCAGATGCCGAACGATGTCGTCTCGGTATTCATCCTGCCGCCGAGCATTGAAGCGCTCAAGGAACGCCTGAGCGGGCGCGAAGGTTCGACGCCGGAACTGGTGGCCCGCCGCATGGAGGATGCCAAGAGCGAGATCATGCACTGGCGCCGCTATGACTATGCCATCGTCAATGACGACCTGGACATCGCCTATCAGCGCCTGAAGCGCATCCTCCTCGTTGAGCGCCTGAAACGCCTGCGCCAGCTTGACCTCGAGGACCATGTCCGCGAATTGCTGGGCGAGGCCTAGGCGAGGCTCGCCGCCAGCTTGCGGAACTCCGCCTGCGTCAGCGTTTCGGCCCTTGCCGTCGGGTCGATACCGCAATCCTCCAGCCAGGCTTCGGCTTTCATGCCGCGTTTCTTGGCGAACGGTTTCAACGCCGCTCGCAGCATCTTGCGTCGCTGGCCGAACGCTGCGCCGGCAATCTGCTCCAGCAGCGCCAGATGCTCGAACCGCTCGCCGTCCGGCAGCGGTTCCAGCACGACCACGGCGCTGTCCACTTTCGGCGGCGGGCGGAACGCTCCCGGCGGCAGGGTGAAGGCGATATAGGGCCGGGTCACCGCCTGTGAAATCACGGCGAGACGGCCATAGGCACTGGTATCCGGCTTCGCGCAGATGCGGTCCGCGACTTCTTTCTGGAACATCAGCGCCATCTTGCCGCGCCACTCGCCGGCTTTCAGCCAGTCGATCAGCAGGGGCGTTCCGACATTGTAGGGAAGGTTTGCGATAATCATCGCCGGGGTCGCCGCGCCCGCCTCCTCCAACATCTTCTGCCAGTGAACCTTTCGGGCATCCTTGGCGATGACCTTGAGCGTTCCACTCTTCGCTTCCGGCCATGCGAGCAGCGCTTCCGAAAAGCGCGGATCGGTTTCCACCGCGATCAGCAGGGCCGGCTTTTCGTTCAGGATGGCGCGCGTGAGACCGCCAGGCCCGGGGCCGACTTCGATAACCGTCTGCCCGCTGACTGGCCCGGCCGCCGTTGCGGCCCGCTTCAGGATCGAGGGGTCGAACAGGAAATGCTGGCCCAGCGCCTTGCGGGCCGGGGCATCGGTCAGCGCCGGTTCGTCGTCGTCCCCGTACATATCCTCTCTCATGTGGAATTCCTTGTACGGCTGGCGGCCATATCGCGCCCCGCCTTCAGCGCGGCGATCAGGCTGTCCGGCCGCGCGGTGCCGGCGGCCGCCGCGTCATAGGCGGTGCCATGGTCGGGGCTGGTCCGCACGATCGGCAGGCCCAGCGTCGTGTTGACCCCGCCCCAGATATCCAGCGTCTTGACCGGGATCAGTCCCTGATCATGGGTCATGGCGATCACCGCATCGAACCGGCCTGCCAGCGCTTCGGCAAATACGGTATCGCCCGGGCGTGCATCGGAAATGTCGAGCCCTTCGGCCCGGAGCTTTGCCGCGGCCGGGTTGATGATCTCCATCTCCTCGCGCCCGATCGTGCCATCCTCACCGGCATGCGGGTTGAGACCGGTAAAGGCGATCCGGGGACGGAGGATGCCGAAATCACGCTTCAGCGCCGCATCGGTGATCCGCGCAATCGCCAGGAGGCGTCCATCCGCGATCGCGGCCGGAACGTCCGAATAAGGCATATGGATGGTAGCCAGCGCCACCCTCAGTCCGCCGCCCGTCAGCATCATGACCGGCTCTGGCGCCGTGCCGCCGTCCGGCCGGCAGAGGTCGGCGATGAACTCCGTATGTCCCGGAAACCGGAAGCCCTGCCCATAGAGCAGCGACTTGCTGATGGGATTGGTCACGACGGCCCCCGCCCGGCCGGCAAGCGCATGCGCCGCCGCCAGTTCGATCGACCGGATAATGCCGGGTGCCGCCGCCGGGTCGGGCTGACCGGGCGTGACGGGCCGTTCACCCTCAAGTACAAGCACCGGCAGGGCCCTGCCGAACACGTCGCCCGCTTCATCCGGCGACGCGATCGTCTCGACCGGTACGCCAGCATAAAGCCCGGGCCAGCCGATCACATAGAACACAACGCCCGTGTTCCTGAGTGCCTGCCAGGCAAGCGCCGTGATGGCCGGGCCGCAGCCGGCGGGATCGCCCATCGTCAGGGCCAGGGGCAGGGAGGCGCGCATGGTCACGGGCGCGGGTGTCGCGCCAATCTCCGTGCGGATCAAGCGGATTCGCCCTGATTACCGATAGATGATCGTGGCGTTGCGCCGCGTATTGCGCAGTTCGCGCTCGGAAATCATGCCCAGCTCGCGTGCCTTGATGGAACTCTTCATCTCCTCGCGCGAGGGCAGGGCTTCGGCGCCGTCGTTTCGGCGGCAGACATACATGACCGCGAGGCCGGCGCTGACGGCGAAGATTTCCGTCGGCTGGCCAACCTCGGTCGCCAGAACCAGGCTGCGGCCTTCGGGGCCGAGTTCTTCAACGTTGATGTCGGCGATATCCTGCGAACGCAGATTGCTGCGCGAATTGGCGACCGACTGGACATCGTCGCAGGTGCTGATCCGGCCGATCGCCTCTTTCAGGGCGGCTTCGGAGCCATCAGTCACCACGAGACGCTTGAGGTCCACCCGGGTCACCGGCGCTGCCGGTTCGCGTTTGCCGCTGACAAGGATGATATAGATGCCGTTTTCGGTCTCGATCGGCGGCAGCAGGCTGTTGCCTGTCACCCCACTCACCGCTTCGGCGATCGGGCCGGGCAGGTCTTCAAGCGTCACCCAACCCATATCGCCGCCGGTTGCAGCGGTTGGGGCGGAGGAGATGCGCTGGGCGGCGACACGGAAGTCAGCGCCCTGTTCCAGCTGGCGGATAATCGATTGGGCTGCCGTCATGGCCTCGCTGCGGGCGGTGGTATCCGGAGCGTAGAGGAAGATTTCGGCGATTCGGAACTGCGTCTTCTGCGAGGCCGCCCGCATCCGTTCCAGCTGGTCATCGACCTGATTGTCCGAGACGCGGATTCGCTGGCCATAGAGGCCGTTGATCAGGCGCTGCCAGGCAATATCGGCGCGCATCTGGTCTTCCAGGCTTGTCGGGTTCACGCCTGCCGAAAGCAGCTGTTCTCGCAGGGCCTGGCCGGTAATGCCCGCCTGGCCGGCCATGTCTCCGATGGCCGCATCGATCTCGCGCGGATCGATCTCGACATTGTAGTCGGACACCCTGTCCAGTTGCAGCTTCTCGTCGATCAGCTGTTCCAGCGCCTGTCCGGTGATCTGCTGGACCTGTTCGGGTGTCGGCTGAGCGGCGCCGATCGTCAGCAGCAGCATGCGCGCGCGCTGGCGTACATCCGAATACGAGATCGGCTTGTCATTGACGACCGCCGCAATGCCTTCCAGCGTCTGGCGGTCAGAGCCCTGCGCGCTGGCCGTAGCAAATATGCCCGCCACCGCCATTACTGCCGACAAAAACAACCCACGCATCATACGCCGTCTCCATGGCACCCACCCCCTGGGGAATGCCTGATTTAGTTAGCCGGACATTACTAATCCCGGCCGATCCTGCAACGCGCCAGAACAGTCAGGCCTGCAGTTTGAGGGATTTCAGATTTTTGAGGGTTTCGCCAGATCAGAAGCTGTCTGAGCCGAGATTTCCCAGCGATCTGAGGGTGAAACGGAACTGGATGTTCTCTGACGGGCCCAATGTCCGGTCCCGCAGCTCCTCACGCTTGTAGAGGATTTCGAAGCGGGAACAGTCGTCAGAATAGGCGATGCCGATTTCCTGGCGGGCATCGCGGTCGTTTGTGATGTCCCTCAACTGGCCGAAAACGATGGAATATCGGTCCGTCACCTGGAACTCACCGCGCACATAGATGCCTTCGTCGGCAATGCCGGTCTGGCTGATCCGCCCGTCGATCTTGTAATACTGCCCGACGGCCCGCAGGCGGCTGATGGCAGTTGAGGCCCGCACATCGATACGGTTGAGGTCCAGCGTGTCATTGTCCAGCCGGACCCGTGTACTCAGCCTCAGCGCGCTGCCGAACCTCAGCGAAGCTGCGCCAATCCAGTCCGACGAGGTGCCGTCGAGGTTGGATATCACATCGAAGGCCTCATCCGGCTTTGAACGCCAGCGCCGGCCAACGGTTGTGGAGAGTTCGGTCCCGTTCTTCCAGAGTGCCCTGGCTGTCAGGCCGGCACTGAGCTTTCCGTCGCCCTCATAGAGATCATAATTTCCGAAGCCATTGGGCTCGAACAGGCTCGACTCGTCGAATTCGTAGAACCGGCTGTCCTCGACCGGGATCGCCGGATCATTGACGTTGGAAAAGCCCCAGGCCGCCATCACGGCAGGCTCCAGCATGATGTCGACCGACTTGCCCGGCCGCACCATCGGATAGGCCAGCTTGGCGCCGGCATTGCCGACCGCGCGGGTCACGTCGTCCTGACCGCTGACGGCGGCGTCGAGGGCATAATAGTCGCCCCGGACCTCCGCAAACGGCTCGAAAGTGAAACCGCCGGGCAGGATCTTCATATGGCTCCAGTCGGCCCCAAGGCTGACCCGGTGGCTGTCAGCGCCGACATCCCGCGTCAGGATCGCGGAGGAAGCATTGACGCTGGCAAAGCCGAAATCGCCGAAATCCCAGTATTTCGTGGCATAGGCGAGCGGAGAGACCACAGGCAGGCGGGCTGCATCGTCCTCGCCGCGCAGTCCCTGGAAGTTCAGTACAGCGGCATCAGCATAATAGCTGTCGCCCTGACCGACGACGAACAGTTGCGACAGCAGCCGGCGCGGCTGGTTCTGATAGAGGCCCCGGCGTTCATTCTGGCCGCTGATGTCATAACGGCGGTCATACAGGTCGTCTGTCTGGTGCTCGACGCCGAAGCCCCAGCGCCATTGCGGACTGATGGCAAACATGCCGTTGCCGAATACATGCCCGCGGAACTGCTCCTCGCCGAATTTCTCGCCGTCCCCATCAAACTCGGTTTCCTGGGTAAAGCTCGTCTCGAACTTCACCGCGCCGGAATAGAACCGCTTGCGCAGGTCCACGCCGATAAGCGGGTTCACGTTCTCCGACAGCATCGGCGAGATGGTGATATCCGAATAGTCCGAGACCGCCCAGTAATAGGGCTGCTGGTAGAAGACACCGCGTTTCGATGAAATGCCGGCATTCGGGATCAGCAGGCCCGAGCGGCGGTCCGAATTCGGGTCGGGATGCGAGAGATAGGGCAGGTAGAAAACCGGAATCCCCGCGATTTCGACCACCGCATCGCGGTAGGAAATCATCTGGCTTTCCTCGTCCAGCACCGCCCGGCGAGCCCGGATCGCCCAGGTGGGCCGCGGATTGTCTTCACAGACCGGGCAGGCCGTATAGATCACCTGATCCATCGCATTGATGCCGTCAGCGCGCCGGATCACCGAATTGGCGGCGACTGTGGCGTCTTCTGCCAGCCTGGCCGAATAGCCTATGGCATATCCATCCGACAGGTTGGGGCCGACATCGACCTCACGGGCGAATTGCTGGCTGCCATCGACATCGACGATGATGACATTACCGGAGGCATGCACGCGATCTGTGGTGCGGTTATAGGTCAGCCGGTCGGCCCGGAGCGCCCGGCCCTGGAACAGGGCTTCGACATTGCCCTCGGCAATAATCGTATTGTTTTCAGCGTCTTCGTAAACGGTATCGGCTTCCAGAATCACCCGCTCATCGGTCGCCGGCGCTGCGGCCTGGCCCTGAGCTTCGGCAGTGACCGGCAGAACGGCAGACACGCCGGCGAGCAGGGCATAGCGGGACCATTGTTTCACAAACGGCACTTTGCGACTTTCCCCTGCGGCCTTTCCCTCGACCGCTGAAGCGACCTGATAGTCAGACGCTTAGAGAGGAACCGCCGCGCCGTCCAGAGAGCGTCTTGGCCGGTCCTGACATTGTAATGCCTTGGTAATCCGGCATCAGGCTCGGCTGGCGGCGATCAGGGCGCTGGCGGCAGATTGCAGCAATGGCACCGCCTCGCCGGGCTCGAAAACCTGCGAACTGACGAAGGCTCCGTTGATGAGCACGGCCAACTGCCCAGCCAGCCTGTCTGGACATTTGGCATCAAGGCGCTGCGCAATCGCCAGCAGCCGCGCCCGCAGGGCCTGCTTGTGAGCGGCAGCGACCTTGCGCGCCGGGTGGTCGGCCTCGGGAAATTCGGCGGCGACATTGATCTGCGGGCAACCGCGATAGTTCGCGCGCCCGGCCCGTTCGCCGATCCAGTCAAGATGGGCGGCAAGTTCAGCCTGCGCACTCTCGACATGCTGCGCTGCGACAGCGTCCCAATGGGTCCAGAAGTCGGCATCTTCGCGCTCCAGGAAGGCTGCGACGAGGTCATCCTTGGTCCGGAAGTGCCGGTAAAGGCTGGTCTTGGCGACACCTGCGGCCTCCACGACGAGGTCGACACCGACCGCGCGCACGCCTCGGGCATAGAACAGGCTGGATGCCGTCTCCAGGATGCGCGCGCGAACATCCGCCGGGCTGGTAGGGCCATCGAAGGGCGAGGGTGTCTCAGTCATGGCGTTCTCCTGCGCCGTGCTCCTAGCATAGTTCCGCTTGACGCGCTACAGACCAGTATGTACGAGAACTACAAACAGGTCTGTAGCGTAGGGGCAGTAATGATGGGCGGCCAGGATGCGGCAGAGCAGGTCAGACGGGGACATTTGAGGTCAGATCGGGTCAACGCCGGTCCCGTCGCGGTCTTTGGCGCCGCCGGTCATACCGGCCGCTTCGTCTTGGCGGAACTCGCCCGCCGCGGAATTTCCGCCAGGGCTGTCGTCCGGCCCGGGCTGGCAGCGAGCGCACCCGAAGCAGCTGACCTGCGCGAAGCCGATCTCACGGATCCGGCCTCCGTAGCGCGCGCCATCTCGGGCGCGGGCGCGGTGATCAACTGCGCGGGGCCTTTCCTCGACACCGCTGCGGCCATCGCTTCCGCTGCGCTCGAAGGCGGCGCCCACTATCTTGATGTGACCGCCGAACAGCCGAGCGCGGCCGCGACACTGGCTGAGTTTGACGCGCCCGCCCGCGAGGCCGGTCTCGCCGTGGTGCCCGCGATGGGATTCTATGGGGGCCTCGCAGACCTCCTCGTGACGCGGGCGATGCATGGCTGGAACCGCGCCGACAGTGTACGCATCGCCATCGCGCTCGACAGCTGGCACCCGACACGGGGCACGCGCCTCACAGGTCAGCGCAATACGGCGCAGCGCCTCATCATCAGCGGCGGCGGGCTCGCCCCGCTTTCGCCGCCTGCCTCGCCGGAGGCCTGGACTTTCCCGGCGCCGTTTGGCCAGCAAGCGGTCGTCGCGGTGCCGTTCAGCGAGATCATCCTGATCGCACATCATCTGCAGGCAGATAATGTGAGGACCGTGCTCAGCGAGGCTGCGCTGCGCGACATTCGCGATCCTTCCGTTCCGCCGCCGCAGGCGGCAGATGCGTCCGGTCGCTCGTCGCAGATCTTCGCGGTTGATGTGGTTGCAGAGAAGGACGGCGACGCGCGCCGCCTGATCGCGAGCGGGCGCGACATCTATGCCATCACCGCGCCGCTGGTCTGCGAGGCCGCAGAGCGGCTGCTGGACGGCAGGTTCCGCAAGCCGGGTGCGCATGCGCCGGGTGCGATCTTCGATGCGGCCGATTTCCTGAAGGTGCTCGCCTCCGCAGGGCTGACAATTACGGCTGCCTGAAGCTGTCCGTCACACCGCCCGCGCAGCCATACCGCCCGGAAAGGTCACCGCCTCGCCGGCGAGTTCCAGTTCCATCAGGATGGCCCCTGTCCGCGCGGCGCTGAGGCTGGCGGCGCGGGCAATTTCGTCCAGTGGCATCGCATGAGGGCTGAGCGCTTCGCGCACGCGGGCCATCTCGCTCTCGGGCGGGCCGTCGCCGGCAAGCTCTGGATCGTATCCGCCAGGCTCAGGCGCCGCCACGAACAGTGGGGGCAGGGTGGCAAGGATTTCCAGCACATCGCCTGCATGTCGCACCAGTGCGGCGCCATTACGGATGAGATTGTTGGTGCCTGCTGCGCGCGGGTCGAGCGGAGAGCCGGGCACGGCCATGACCTCGCGCCCCTGCTCGCCCGCCACCCGCGCCGAGATCAGCGAGCCGGAGCGTTCCGCCGCCTCGACCACGACCGTCCCGCGCGCCAGACCGGTGATAATCCGGTTGCGGCGCGGAAAGTCCTGCGCCCGGGCCTTATGCCCGAACGGCATTTCCGAGACGATCAGGCCTTTCTGCGCAATCTCCGCATAAAGCCGCTCATGCTGGGGCGGATAGAGATGGTCGATGCCGCCGCCCAGGACGGCGATTGTGCCGGTCTCTAGGCTCGCCGCATGCGCTTCACCATCAATGCCGAGAGCGAGGCCGGAAACGATGGCAAAGCCCGCCTTGCCAAGTCCGGCCGCCATCTCGCGCGCAATCTTGCGCCCGGCTGCCGAAGCATTCCGCGCTCCCACGATCGCGCAGGCCGGGGCTTCGCCGAGCGCAGCATTGCCGAGCAGCGTCAGCACGGGCGGCGGCGGATCAAGGCTGCGCAGGAGCCGGGGAAATCCCGGCTCACAGCTCGCCACGATCTGCGCACCATAGCGGCGCGCTGTCTCGATTTCCTTTTCAATGCCTGCAACCGGCGGGATTTCCGCGCCCTTGCCGCGCACAGCACGGGCGGCGATCTCCGGCAATGCCGCGAGCGCCTTACCGGCGTCTCCATACCGCCGGATCAGCTGCGAGAAGGTGACCGGGCCGACATTCTGTGTGCGCGCAAGGCGCAGCCAGTCGAGGCGTTCGCCGTCACTGAGAGGCCGGCCAAGGCTCATGCTTCCGGCGGGTCTTCAGCTTTGGATTTCGGCGTGCCGAAGCGCGGCTCCGTCCCCTTGATCAGCCGGCCGAGATTGGCCCGGTGTGTCCAGAAGACAAGCAGGGATAGGGCGGCCAGACCGCCAAGCACGACCGGATTGCGCTCGCCCAGAAGATACGCCCCCGGAGGAACCGCCGCAGCCGCGGCCAACGCCGAGAGAGACGAAATACGCGTCAGCGCAAACAGGCCCAGCCAGATCGGCGCCCCGATCAGCAGGCCCTTCAGCGGCGTGATGAAAATCAGAAGGCCGGCATAGGTGGCCACGCCCTTGCCGCCCTTGAAGCCGAGCCAGACCGGATAGCAATGGCCGAGAAACGCCGCAGCGCCGGCGACCATCCCCGCCTCGCGCCCGGCAATCAGCGTAAACGCCAGTGCCGCGAGCCCTGCTTTCAGGCTGTCCAGCAGAAACGTCGCCAGCGCCAGATCCTTGCGCCCGGTGCGAAGCACGTTGGTCGCGCCGATATTGCCGGATCCGATCTGGCGGATATCGCCAAGCCCCGCTGCCCTGGTGATGACGAGCCCGAAGGGAATCGAACCAGACAGGTACCCAGCCACCGCCGCCGCTGCGTAGATCGCCCATTCCGGCATGTGGATGTCCTCGCCCGTCCCTGTTGGGGGCAAGGTTTAAGGGGCCGGGAAGCGAGGGGCAAGGGGGGCAAGGCGCGCAGCCGGAGAGCAGAACCTGCCGTTTCAGCCCGACACGCCCCCTCTCTATGAAATGGAGGGGGATGGAGGGGCGAACAGTCCTTGTACTGTTTCCTTCAGCCGCTGATGGTGCGCATCAGGGTTGCGGCATTGATCTGGAAGGCCACAATGGTCTGGCCTGTGTTGATGATCGTCAGCAGCAGGAATTCGGTGTTGCCGAACATCGACGCCCACGCCACACCCGCCGCGCCAAGCGTGAACAGCACGATTTGAGCCACGGCGACCAGGCCGATCACCAGCACTTCGACGATATTGTTCTCACCGGGCCGCGAGACCTTCAGCTGTTCGGACATCGCCATGATCGCAGCGGCGACCATCAGCACCTCGACCCAGGCCAGCGCGTAGGGACCGACGGTGAACAGCGGCGCGCGGGGGTCAGAGAATATGAAATAGCCGATGATGTAGAGCAACAGGATGAACAGAAATCCCGGGATGTAACGCATCGTGCCTCTTCCTTTTGTCCCCCGCTGGCGGGCGCGGTCACCGCGGCGCGCGATCACCGCCGTTGTTTCGTCGATGCCGAGATCCCCCGCCATACTAGCCCACTCCTGTTGTCCCAGCCTTCACGAGCGTCCGGCCACTGGCGTTAAATCAGGTCACCCTGCACCAGGAGGCGGACGGCGAGATTGGTGTCCGGCCCGCGCGCTTTGCGCCGCGCGCCACTTTGAACACAGCAAGCCAGCCTTGGATAATGCAGGAACGAAGGTAAGGCGGCGGGGGGACGGAAGTCAAGTTCGCTGAGGCTCGGCGCTATTATCGTCTCCGTATGCCGGAGATGCGAGGCGTGCGCTATCGCTCAAACACACACACTCCGCCAACGAACGAACGCATCACGCGGCCCTGCAGGCGGCGGCCATCAAAGGGCGAGTTCTTGGAGCGGGAGAGCAGGTCCTCGCGCTCGCACAACCAGGGCTTGCCGGCGTCGAACAGCACCAGATCCGCGGGCGCGCCCTTTACCAGCCGGCCTTGCGGCAAGCCGAGGATCGAGGCCGGGCCTATGGTCACCGGGGCGAGCGCTTCCAGCAGCGTCAGCGGACCGTCATGGTGCAGGCTGAGCAGCGCCGGCAGCACTGTTTCGAGGCCCGCCGCGCCAAAACTCGCTTCACCGAAGGGCAGGCGTTTTTCTTCCGGCGGCTGAGGGTCATGCGCTGAGACGATGGCGTCGATTTGACCATTTTTCAGGGCACGGATGAGGCCCTGGCGCGTGTCCTCGTTGCGGAAGGGCGGGTTTACCTTGCAATAGGTGAGATAGTCGCCAACATCGCGCTCATTGAAGAACAGGGAATGGGCCGCTGCGGTGGTGAACACAGCTGCGCCGCGCGCGCGCGCCGAGGCTGCAATCTCCAGTGTTCGCGCGGTCGAGACCTGATCCAGGATCAGCCGGCATCCGGTCTGCTCGGCCAACGCCGTGTCGCGCATCGCGCCGATCCATTCGGCTTCCACAGGTATACCCGAGAGCCCGATCCGGGCTGCGAGCGCGCCAGCGTTCATCACGCCGGATCCCGACAGCGCGCGGTCATCCGGCCGGGACATGACAAGCGCCTGGCGGCTCGCCGCATAAGTCATGGCGCGCTTCATGACCTGGGCATTGGTCACCGGCCAGTCGCCGTTCGTGAAAAGCGCCGCGCCGGCTTCGGCCATCAGGCCAAGCTCGGCCATCGCCTCGCCCGCAAGCCCGATGGTGAGGGCGCCTGCGGGATAGATCCGTGCCTTCGCCGTCTCGCGGGCGCGCTCGGCAATGAACCGGACGAGGGCCACATCGTCGATCACGGGGCGAGTGTCCGGCATCACGACGAAGCTGGTGATCCCGCCGGCGAGCGCTGCGCGTGATGCGGTTTCCAGCGTTTCTTTCTGCTCATCGCCCGGCTCGCCGGTTTTGACACGCAGGTCGATCAGGCCCGGCGAAAGGCAGGCCCCGCGCGCGTCCAGCGTCTCCTTCGCGTCGGCAAAGGCGGCGTCCGCGCCGCTGCGGATATCCTTTATCTTTCCCTTCTCGACGAGGACGGCGCCGGTGCCGTCAAGCTCCGTAGCCGGATCAAGCAGGCGCGCATTGATGATCGCAAGGCTCATTTCCGGCTCCCCGCGAGAAGGTGCAGAACGGCTTCGCGCACGGCGACGCCCATCTCGACCTGCTGGGTAATGACGGAGCGCTCACCATCGGCGATGGTGCTTTCGATCTCGACGCCGCGGTTCATCGGTCCCGGATGCATCACCGTCGCATTCGGTTTCGCAAGCGCCAGTCGCGCCGCGGTCAGTCCGAAATAGTGAAAATACTCCCGCCGACTCGGCAGGAATGAACCGTTCATCCGTTCCATTTGCAAACGCAGCATCATTACGACATCGGCGCCGTTGAGTGCGGTATCGAAGTCGGCGCCGGCGCTCTCGGCGCCCCAGTGGTCCGTTCCCGGAGGGATCAGTGTGCGCGGGCCGCACAGATGCACCCGCGCACCCATCAGGTGCAGCGCCATGGTGGTGGAGCGCGCGACCCGGCTGTGGACGACATCGCCGCAGATCACAACCTTCAGCCCTTCGATCCGCCCTTTCACACGGCGGATGGTCAGCAGGTCCAGAAGGGCCTGGGTGGGGTGTTCATGTGTGCCGTCGCCGGCATTGATCACCGCGCAATCGACCTTCCGTGACAGGAGCTTTGCCCCGCCCGAGGCAGAGTGGCGCACGACCAGCGCGTCCGGCTTCATCGCGTTCAGCGTCATTGCAGTGTCGATCAGCGTCTCGCCCTTCTTCACGCTGGAGGCCGCGACCGGCATCGAGACGACATCGGCCCCGAGACGCCGGGCGGCGATCTCGAAGCTCGACATGGTGCGCGTGGAGTTCTCGAAGAACAGGTTTACGACCGTCTTGCCGGTCAGCACCGGGTCCGGCCGGATGCCGCCGCGCGTCTTCTCGGCATATGTGTCGGCCAGGTCGAGAATATGGGCAATGTCGAGGGGGTGGAGACCTTCGATTCCGAGCAGATGCTCGTGCGTGAAGGCGTAATGTGAACTCGCCGCTGCCATGAGGGCCCCTTCGATTTGCGGCGGTTTAGGCGGGATTCCGGCGAGGGGCAAGCCCAACTTCGCCGCGTCAGACCGCCCCCAACCAGAGAATCAGCGCCCAGGTCAGTGGCAGGGTGAGGCTCGCCAGTACCGTCTGCACCGCGATCAGGTTCGCTGCCAGCGTTGTATCCCCGCCGAGTTCCCGGGCCAGCACATAGGAATTCGGCGCCGTGGGTGTCGCCGCGCAGATCAGCGCGATCGCCAGCGGCAGGCCGCTCAGCCCGATCATCACGCCGATCCCCAGCGTCAGCGCCGGCAGGGTGAACAAGCGCACAAGCGACCAGGCAAGCGTGCGCAACCCCGCACGGGTCAGCGCCTTGAGGTCCACGCCCGCCCCCGCGCTCAGCAGGCCGACCGCGATCGCGGCATTCGCCAGAATCCGCAGCGTCTCGTCGAGTGGGCCGGGCAGGGGGATATGAAATGCGGCAAGGCCGATACCGATGATACAGGCAATCACCAGCGGGTTGCGCGTCATGGCGAGCAGCGGGCGGGGCTTCGTTCCCGGCGAACGCTCGGCATGCGCGGTAAGGGCATAGACTGAAATGACATTTGCCGTCGGGATCATGACCGCCGCAGCGAGGCCGATCAGCGCGACGCCTTCATCGCCGAACAGGATCGCTCCCAGAGAGAGCGCGATGATCGTGTTCCAGCGCACATTTGACTGGATGATCGTGCCCACCGCAGGCCGGTCGATGCCCGGCCAGAACCGCGCGGTGAGTCCGAAGGCACCGAGCACGCATTGTGCCGCAATCAGCGCCGCGACCATCTGCCAGGGCGCCGTCTCGAATTCGGCATTCGCCAGCGCCCGCACGATCAGGGCCGGCAGGAGGATCAGGAAGGACAGCCGGTCCATTGCGCGGAAGGCGTCCGGGGAGACCCAGCGGCGGGCGGAGATCAACTGCCCAAGCGCAACGATCAGGATGACCGGGGCAAGTGCGATGAGGAAGGCGTTCAAGGCTGCTGCTCCAGCCGGGCAAGGGCGTCGCGCAGGATGATGGCGGCGGCGTGGGCATCGATACCGGCCTCGCGCCGGCGCCGGGAGGCACCAGCAACCCGCAAAGCCTCGCCCGCCTCGGCAGAGGAATAGCGCTCGTCCTGGAAGGCGATTGGAATATCGCGGACCTTGAGGATGTTTGAGGCGAGCGTGCGAACAGACTGAACCCGCGGCCCTGCCGTGCCATCTGCGTTCAGCGGCAGGCCGATCACCAGGCCGACAGCATCCCGTGCCTCGTAAAGTTCGAACAGCCGCGCCAGCGCCGGGGCCAGCTTCTTCTTTGGAATTGTCTCGACCGGCAGGGCCATCATGCGGATACGATCGGTCGCGGCGACGCCGATGGTCGCGGTGCCGGGGTCTATGCCCAGCAGGACGCCCTCGCGGGGCAGGTCAAAGAGATCCACCACAGCCATGTTCGATGCGTCCCTTACAGCCTTGATGGGCCTCTGCCTATGGCGTATGGGGCAGGCACGATCAGGAGCCTGCCCATGAGCGTCACCCGCGATGATGTCCGCAAAGTTGCCCGCCTGTCACGCATCGCCGTGCCGGAAGAGCGCCTGGACGAGCTGGCCGGGGAACTGAATGGCATCCTCGGATGGATCGATCAGTTGAACGAGGTGGATATCGAGGGCGTTGAACCGATGACCTCGGTGGTCGAGACGAAACTCCCGATGCGCGACGACGTGGTGACGGACGGCAACATCCAGGACCAGGTATTGGCCAATGCTCCGCGCAGCGAGCATGGGTTTTTCGTGGTCCCCAAGGCGGTCGAATAAGGCCGGTCCGACCTTACATTCGGCCCTCCAGCCCCCCACTTCCAGGATGGGACCCTATTCCGGGTCTCAGTCACTGAAAGTCTGAACCGATGGCCAAGGGTCAAAAGAAGTCCAACAAGGAAATCCGCAAGCCGAAGGCCGAAAAGCCCAAGGTGAAGCCCGGCGCGCCTGTGGCCAAGCCCGGCGCGATCAAGGGGCTGGAGCATCTGAAGCGCTAAGGCGCTTTCGGGGCCCTCTCCGCCGCTCTCATTTTGAAATAATGACCAAGCCTGCGTCACCCCGGAATTGCCGAAGGCAAAGTCCGGGGTCCAGATACGTCGCAGGTCTGGTTCCCGGTCTTCGCCTGCGGCGAAACCGGGATGACGGCAGCTGAGATGGTTCGCGAGCCTTCCGATTACTTGCTCGGATTGATCAGATACTTCGTGCCCGTGGCCTTGGCGTTGTAGGCGTGGAGGGTGTCGAGATCGAGCGCTTCGGCGAGCGAGATTTCGGCCGTGTAGTGGCTGGCGAAGGTGGTGGTCAGTTCGTCCATCACACGCTGGCGCATCCTGGCGCGCACTTCCGGGCCGGCTTTCTGCAGGAAGGGCGTCAGCAGATAGCCCGACAGGTTCCAGGCAAAGCCGACGCCGGGCGGGACAAGGGTCGGCGACATGTCGAGCCGGCCATAGATGTAGACCTGCGTTTCCTGGCCTGAGCCGTAGCGGCTGAATTCCTTCATCTTGCGGCTCGCGGCCGCTTCCATCGCGATCAGCAGCTGGCCCGCCAACGGGCCGCCGCCGATGGCGTCGAAGCCCAGCGTGGTGTCGGTTTCCGCGAGTGCGGTGATCAGCTCTTCCATGAAGTTCGGTGAGGTCGAATCGACGATGTATTTCGCACCGATGGATTTCAGCAGGTCAGCCTGCTCCTGCTTGCGCACGATATTGACCAGCGGGACATTGTCTTTCTGGCAGATCTTGACCAGCATCTGGCCGAGGTTCGAGGCGGCCGCCGTATGTACGATGCCCTTGCGGCCCTGCGCGCGCATCGTCTCGACGAAGGACAGCGCCGTCAGCGGATTGACGAAGCAGGAGGCGCCATCGCGCGAGGTGGCGCCAGCGGGCAGCTCCATCACCTGGGCGACGTTCAGCATCCGGTACTGAGCGTACATCTCGCCGCCGAGGCCGGTGACGCGCTTGCCGAGCAGGGCTTGGGCTGCGGGCGATGAGCCTGCCTTCACGACGACACCGGCGCCTTCATTGCCGACCGGCATGGAAAGGTCGAGCCGCGCGGCCATGGCGCGCAGGGCGGGCGGGGGCACATCGGCGGTGATGACCGGGCGGTCCTTGGTGCCGGAGGCTTTGGCCGTGCGCATGTCGGCGCCGCCGACGAGGAGGCCGAGGTCGGACGGGTTGATCGGGGTCGCCTCGATTTGGATGACCACATCATCCGGGCCGGGCTCGGGCACGGCCACTTCGGCCAGGGACAGTTCGAGTTTTCCGTCCTTGGTGACAAGGCTGCGCAATTGCAGGCCGGTAGCGGGTACGGTCTGGCTCATGGTCTTTCCTCCAATTTTCTGAACGGCCGGTTGGTCTTGTTCCCGGCTACAACGCCTCGTCGGCAAAGTCTTCGTAGTCGATAAGGATTTCGTCGCCTTCCTTGAGGGCAACTCTGGTTGTCAGGGTAACGGTTTCGGCGGCCGCATCCACGAAGAAGTCGCAATTCGCGCCGGGGCTGTGATTGCACATGGATATCTGCCCGAAGGCCACTGCAGCGCGCACCGCCCCGTCTTCGCGTTCATCGACATAGAAGACGTAGTGATAGAGCCGGGTCGTCTTGAGACGCTCGGTATCCTCATGGCTGAGAATCAACAGCGGATAGACCCCAATCAGGGCGCCAGCGGGAATATCAGTCAAGGCAAACAATCCGCGTCCATGAAGGGGCGAGGTTCTGACCTCGACGCGCGCACCCCCGGTTGATGTCGTCATGGCGCGTGTCTCTATCACGACCGGACGCGGCCGCCATCCGGGCGTGGGCGAAATTTATTCTGCGGTCTCGCTGCCGGTCTCTTCCTCCGCCTCTGCCGGCTCAGCCTTGGCCCGGGAGTCCCAGGTATATATCTCTTTGATCATGCAGCGGTTGGGGCCGGTGCCGGCGCCTGAGCCGGTCAGCGAGCTTGAGACGATCAGCGCGTCGCTGCGTGTAAGGCAGCCTGTGCGGGCCTCGATCCCGATCGACTGGGCGAAATCCAGTTCCGGGCAGGCACCATAAACCTCGACAAGGTATTCCTTTCGGCCGTCCCGCAGGACCACTGTGCGGTCCTTGTTGGCGCTGAAACCGTCGATGGAGGATGCAAAACAGATCCTGTCCGTCCGCTCGCCGAGGCGCACATCGCCCTCATAGGCGGCGATACCGCGCGGCACGGGGTTTCCCGGCATGGATTCACATGCCGCCAGCAAAACGGCCGGAGCAAGGATGAAGGCGGCTCTGATCATGGAATTCTCCGGGCTGGGCATTGCGGTGCAGGCGGAGTGTGCACCCGGCCTGCAACCACAGCAAGCGGGCTCACGGACACTTGAACTTTCGGCCACAGGAGCTTAGCAGGCGGGCTGCATTCCATGGGAAATCCCGATGACCGACCTGACCGAACTGACCCTCGCCGCCGCTCTGGACGGGCTGAAAGCAAAGCAGTTTTCCTCGGTCGAGATCACTCAGGCCTTTCTCGGTGCCATGGAAAAGGCCCGCATCCTGAACGCATATGTCGTCGAGACGCCGGAAAAGGCGCTGGATATGGCCAAAGCGTCGGACGCAAAGCTCGCCAAGGGCGAAGGCGGGCGGCTCGAAGGCGCCCCGATCGGCGTCAAAGACCTTTATTGTACCAAGGGTGTGCGCACGACGGCCTGTTCGAACATCCTCGGCGAGTTCACCCCAACCTATGAGTCGACGGTCACGCAGAACCTGTGGGACGCAGGCGCTGTCATGCTCGGCAAGCTCAACATGGACGAATTCGCTATGGGCTCGTCCAACGAGACCTCACGTTTCGGCCCGCCGATCAATCCGTGGCGCCGCCGGGGCGACAATGCGGGCCTGACGCCAGGCGGCTCGTCGGGTGGCTCGGCGGCGGCTGTTTCGGGCAATCTCTGCCTTGCGGCCACCGCGTCAGACACGGGCGGCTCGATCCGCCAGCCTGCAGCCTTTACCGGCACAGTCGGCATCAAGCCGACCTATGGCCGCGCCAGCCGCTATGGCATGGTGGCGTTCGCGTCCTCGCTGGACCAGGCCGGGCCGATTGCCAAGACAGTGGAAGATAGCGCCCTCCTGCTGGAGATCATGTGCAGCCATGACCCGAAGGATTCCACCTCGCTGAACATCGAGACGCCCGACTGGCGCAGCGACGTGCGTAAGGGCGTCAAGGGCATGAAGATCGGTATCCCGAAGGAATACCGCATCGAGGGCCTGTCTGAAGAGATTGACGCGCTCTGGCAGCAGGGCATCGCCTGGCTGAAAGCGGCGGGCGCTGAGATCGTCGAGATTTCCCTGCCGCACACGAAATACGCCCTGCCGGCCTACTACATCGTAGCCCCCGCCGAAGCCTCCTCCAATCTCGCCCGCTATGACGGCATGCGCTATGGCGCGCGCGTCGAAGGCAATAACCTGACCGGCACGTATGAAGGCACGCGTGCTTCAGGCTTTGGCAAGGAAGTGCAGCGCCGGCTGATGATTGGAACCTATGTGCTCTCGTCCGGCTATTATGATGCCTACTATCTCCGGGCACAGAAGGTCCGTACAAAGATCCTGCAGGATTTCGTCGATGCCTTCGAGCTTTGCGACGCGATCCTGACGCCCGCCTGTCCGTCGCCGGCCTTTGCCTTCGGCGAGAAGTCCGGCGACCCGATCGAGATGTACCTCAATGACGTATTCACCGTGACGGCGAACCTTGCCGGCTTGCCGGGCATTGCCGTGCCTGCAGGGCTATCCGCCAATGGATTGCCGCTGGGGCTACAGGTGATCGGCAAGGCGCTGGATGAGGCGGCCTGTTTCCGCGCCGGTGGTGTGCTGGAAGATGCAGCAGGCTTTGTGGCCAAGCCGGATCGCTGGTGGTAATCTCGGGCTCATGGTCCGTTATCTCATTGTTTTCTCGATTATCCTCGCTCTGTCACTCGTCCTGATGGCGGGCGTTCTGGCGCAGAACGGCTACAGCCTGTTCGATGCGGAAATGCGTATGATGCTGATGGTCTGCGTGCTGGTGGCGGCCTATGTCGCCTGGCGCATATCCACCATCCTGAAGCGCCGTCAGGAGAACGCCGATGATCAGCGCAGCCGCGGAATGCCGGCGCCGAGCAGCGCAGGTCTGGGCGCCCTTTTTGGCGGCAAGAGCAAGGCGCAGCTTGACCGCGAAGCGCGTGTTGCCGCCCGGCGCCGCCAGTTGATCGCTGAGGGAAAGCTGGAAGCAGAACCGGAAGACCTCCAGCAGCAACCGCAAGCCGAAGCCCCTGCGGCAGCCGCCACCCGCGTTTCCTCCGGTGCCTCGGTCAAGGAGAAGATGGCCGCACGCGCAGAGCGGGTCAGGCGGGCGCGGGAAGAGGGAAAAATCTAGGGCGCGGTGGATGCTTGAAAGTGCCGATTGAGGAATTTCAGTATCCTTTCCTCTACTGATTCCTTGGTGAAGTCCGGCCCGAGGCTGGTGGCCCCCATCGGATAGAAATGACCGAAGCCCGGCACCCAGGCCGTCTCGACCGGTATGCCGCGCGCTGCGAACAGTTTGGCGAGTTCGCTGCTGCCCCAGCGCATGCCGGGAAGGTCTGTCTGGCCGGCGAACAGGAGCAGGGGTGGCTGGCCCCGCGCTGCGGTCGCGGTGACATCATGACCCCAGATGCCGCCGGAAATCGAGACGACCGCTGACACATCCGCGCCTGCGCCATAGGCGAGATTGAGCACTGTGACGGCGCCGGCCGAAAATCCCCCGAGCGCGATCCGGTCCGGATCGATCCCATATACCGCCACCTGCTGGCGGATATGTGACAGCGCAGTCTGCGTGTCAGCGACGGCGGCAAAGCTGGCGGCCCAGTACTGCTCGCGTGATACCTCATCCAGCGGTGCAAGACCCATGAGGCGGCGGACATGCTCGATACGGGCGGTGGCGCCGGGGTCTTCGAGCAGGGCTTTCGGCACGGTCAGCGCGGTCTCGAATTCCGCTGGGAAGGCCGGGTCTTCCGGTGTTAGCCGGTATTCGATGGCGAAGCAGGCGATGCCGTTTCGGGCAAACATGGCGCAATAGTCCGCCATCGAGGAATCCTGCGCGCCGTCTTCAACGAAACTGACGGCCTCCTTGGTGCCGCGATGATAGGCGCCGCCGAATACCATGATAATCGCGGGCGCGGCCTCCGCACCCGGCACTGCCGGAAGGTAGGCATCCAGTAGGAGATCGCGTTCACGCGGCACGGTGGAGGCATCGACGAGGCCGGTTCCATAAACGACATTGCGCCGGACCTCCGGCTCGCCGGCGGCCGCAGGCCCGGCCTCCGCCAGCGGCGCGGTGGCGCAGGCGGCCAGCGGCAGACACAGGAGCGCGCGCGCGGCCCGGGCGATGAGGTCATGCTTCATGGTTTTCCTCCCATTGCCTACGATTTGAGCGCGCAGGCGCCCGGCCTTGTCAAGCAACGCCGTGGCCGGCGGCGGGTGTCAGGATGGCTCGACAGGCCCTGTCCGCCGGGGCTAGAAGGGCCTGAATCTGCGACACTGGCTGAGAGAAGCAATGACCGAGCGACCCACCTACCGCATCACAGGCGAAACCGGCGATTGGGAAGTCGTCATGGGGCTGGAAATCCACGCCCAGGTCGCTTCGAATGCGAAGCTCTTCTCGGGCGCTTCGACGGCATTCGGCGCCGACCCGAACTGCAATGTTTCGCTCGTGGACGCTGCGATGCCGGGCATGCTGCCGGTGATCAACAAGTTCTGCGTCGAACAGGCGATTCGCACCGGCCTCGGCCTCAAGGCGAAGATCAACACCTACAGCCGCTTTGACCGGAAGAATTATTTCTATCCGGACCTGCCGCAGGGCTACCAGATCAGCCAGTTCGCCCACCCCATCGTCGGCGAGGGCGAGATCGATGTGGATGTCGAAGTGCCCGGCAAGGAAGACTATTCCTTTCCCTGCCGTATCGAGCGCCTGCACCTTGAACAGGACGCCGGCAAGTCGATCCACGACATGGACCCGAACGCCACCTATGTGGACCTTAACCGCTCGGGCGTTGCGCTGATGGAAATCGTCTCCAAGCCGGACGTGCGCTCGCCGGCCGAGGCGGCCGCCTATGTCAAGAAACTTCGCGCCATCGTCATCGCGCTCGGCACCTGTGACGGGGACATGGAGAAGGGTAACCTGCGCGCCGATGTGAACGTCTCGGTCTGCCGCCCCGGCGATTATGAGAAGTTCCGCGAAACCGGCGATTTCGGCCATCTCGGCACGCGCTGCGAACTCAAGAACATGAACTCCTACCGCTTCATCCAGCAGGCCATCGAATATGAAGCCCGCCGCCAGATCGAGATTCTTGAAAGCGGCGGCAAGGTGGACCAGGAAACCCGCCTGTTCGACCCGGTGAAGGGTGAGACCCGCTCCATGCGCTCGAAGGAAGACGCGCATGACTACCGCTATTTTCCGGACCCGGACCTTCTGCCGCTGGAATTCGAGCAGGCATGGATCGACGAAATCCGCGCCTCGCTGCCCGAACTGCCAGACCAGAAACGCGCACGTTTCGAGAAGGAATATGGCCTGTCGCGCTATGATGCGGGCGTGCTGACCTCAGACTTCGACAAGGCCGAGTATTTCGAGATTGTTGCGAAGGGCCGCGATGCCAAGCTCGCCGCCAACTGGGTGACGCAGGAACTCTTCGGCTATCTCAACAAGGAGGGCCTCGAGCTTTCCGACAGCCCGGTCTCCGCTGAAGCACTCGGCGGCCTGATCGCGCTCATCTCCGACGGCACGATCAGCGGCAAGATCGCCAAGGACGTCTTTGCCCGAATGATCTCTGGTGAGGGCGAGGCCGCCGCCATCGTCGAGAAGCACGGCCTCAAACAGGTCACCGATACCGGCGCCATCGAGAAAGTCGTCGACGAGATCATCGCCGCAAATCCGGACCAGGTCGCCAAGGTGAAGGACAAGCCGCAGACGCTTGGCTGGTTCGTCGGGCAGGTGATGAAAGCCTCCGGCGGCAAGGCCAATCCAAAGGCGGTCAACGACATCCTGAAGGCAAAACTGGGGATCTGAGCGCCCGCTCTACAGCCCTTTCCCCGAGGGGGCTAGATACTCACAACGCCGCGCGAATCTTCGCCGCAATCGGCTCCAGCTCGTCCGGTTTCGCCATCGCGCCCGCGCCGTGGCGGCCGAGCTCCTTGCCTTCCCAGATCGGGATGATGTGGAAGTGGAGGTGATAGACGGTCTGGCCGGCCGGGGCACCATTGAACTGGATGACGCGCAGCCCATGGGGCTTCAGTCCCCATTCTACGGCGCGCGCCACCTGCTGAACGCGCAGCATATAGCTGCCCAGCCGGTCCGGCGGCATGTCGAGGAAGTTGCGGGCCTGAGCCGTCTTCGGGATCACCAGCGTATGGCCTTCGCTCTGCGGAAACACATCCATGAAGGCGAGGGCGATGTCGTCCTCGAAAACCTTCAGGCTGGGAATCTCCCCGCGCAGGATTCTCGCAAAAATATTGTCGGGATCGTAGGGGGCGTGGAGGGTCATAGGGGCTGTTGCTGCCTTGCTCTCTGATTCAGGAACCGGCGGGCAAGAAACACGAATATGGCCAGGAGAACAAGGAAGAGCGCGAGGGTCGCCGCTGCCCAGATCAGCATCCTTGTCCAATCGTAAGCCGCAAAGCCCGCCTTGATCTGTTGCATGGCCAGACCTTCGCCGGCGCCATCGGTTACACTGCCGATCAATACGACCGCCGCGATCAGCGGAATGGAGAGGAGGATCAGTCCCCAGGTGTTGTAGAGGCTGACGAAAGTCCAGGCACGCAGGCGAGACTTCTTCAGGGGTGCCTCGTCCATGTCGGGGAACGCTTCTCTCAGACGATACTCCGCCGTATCCAGATGATCGGCCAGGGCGCGCTCCGCCTCCGCTTGCCTTGCCTCCGGCACCAACACACCTACTCCGCCGAGCGCCAGGGAGATGAGCCAGTCATTCGCCGCATGATACCAGTTGTCCAGCCATGCCTCGATACCCGCATCGTTCAGCAGCGCGCAGACCACTGCAGCCTCCTCCGCGCTTGCACATCTCCGGATGATAACAGCCCCGCTCATTCCCCTTTCTTAAACGGCGTTCTCTCTTTCAGATAGCCGAAATCTTCGTCCACGGCGGCGCGCTCGCGGATGAGATATTCGGCGACTGCATCGCGGAAGCCGGGATGCGCGATCCAGTGGGCGGAGTGGGTCATCACCGGCCCATAGCCGCGCGCCAGCTTGTGCCCGCCTTGCGCGCCGGCCTCGACCGTCTTCAGCCCGCGCGCGATGGCATAGTCGATCGCCTGATAATAGCAGGTCTCGAAATGCAGCATCGGGCGCGCTTCGAGACAGCCCCAATAGCGGCCATAGAGCGTCTCCGATCCGATCATGTTCATCGCCCCGGCAATGCAGGTCTCTCCGTCATAGGCGAAGACAAAGAGAATGTCCTTCGCCATCCGCTCACGGAGGAGGGAGAAACTCTTCCGCGTCAGATAGGGCGAGCCCCATTTGCGGCTGCCAGTGTCCATATAGAAGCCGAAGAAAATGCCGAGATGGGCTTCGGTGATCTCGTCACCGGTAATGTGGCGGAAGGTCAGGCCTTCCTGCGCCTTTGCCCTCTCCTTGCGCAAATTCTTGCGTTTCTCGGAGGAAAGCGTCGCAAGGAAATCTGCAAATGATCCGTACCCTTCATTCTTCCAGTGGAACTGCTGGTCGCTGCGGATGAGAAGGCCGGCGCGCTCGAGTGTTGGCGTCTCGTCTTCCTCGATGAAATTGATGTGCAGCGAGGATACACCCGTCTGCCGGGCCAGTTGAAGCGCGCCGTCGAGCAGCGCCGCCTTGTAGAGCGCCTCATCCGGTCCCGGCGCCACGAGCCGCCGCCGTCCGGTCACCGGCGTAAAGGGCACAGCCGCCAGCAGTTTGGGATAATATTCCCCGCCCGCCCGGTGCCAGGCCTCTGCCCATGACTGGTCGAAGATGAACTCGCCGCGCGAATGGGATTTCAGCCACATCGGCATGGCGCCGCGCAGGTTTCCGCCCGCGTCATGGGCCAGCACATGCGCGCCCTGCCAGCCGGTACGCGGGATGGCGGCGCCGGAGCTTTCCATCGCCTCCAGGAACTCCCAGCTGAGGAAGGGGTCGTAAGGCAGGCCCGGCGGATTGGCGACGGCGTTCCAGGCCTGCGGATGCACAGCGGCAAGGGAATTGACGATACTGAGTTTCGGCAGTGAGGCGTCCATGCGCCCCTAATCTAGGGCGTCAGCGCCGCCAGTGCCAGCGCCGGATCGAAGTGCTCGAAGATCAGCGCCGGGCGGTAGGGTGTGACGGCCGCAAGTTCTGCCTCGCTGCGCACCGTCCAGACCACGACAGGAACCTCCCGCCCGGCAACGACAGCGGCGGCGCGGGTGATGTCGGTATGGTGGACGGCGAGATAGTCGATCCCGTCCTCGATGGCGCGGGCTGCGATGGCGGCGAAACGCTCTTCGCCGGCGTGTTCGGACGGGTAGACCAGCTGTCCCCGCATCAGCCCCTCCGGCAGGGCCCGTACGGCAGCTTCCGAAAAGCTCATCGCCGCTGCCAGCCCCGGCCAGGCCATCAGCTGCGCGCCGACACGGGCGGCGAAAGCAGCTGGGTCGGTGTCCCGGTCGATCTTCATTTCCGCCAGCATGGGCAGCTCCGCCGGCCAGAGGCCAAGCAGGTCACCGAAAGCGGGCACCGGCTCCTCGGTCCCGGCAAGCCGAAAGCCGGCCAGCGCCTCCGCCGTCAGCGCATCGAAATGGCCGGCCGTGCCGGTCATCCGCCCGAGGACCGGGTCGTGAAAGACCATGACCTCGCCATCCGCAGACGGGCGCAGGTCAAACTCGATGCCGAGCCCGGCCTCAGCCGCTGCCCGGAAACTGCCGAGGGAATTTTCCGGCAGGCCGCCCTCGGTCCAGAGGCCGCGATGGGCATAGGCGAAGTTCTTCAGGACAAAGGGGCGGGCCATGGCGCAGGCTCAGGCGATCTCGAAGACGCCGTCCACCTCGACGGCCACGCCGAGCGGCAGGGTCGGGCAGGCGACCGCCGAACGGGCATGCGCGCCGACCTCCGGCCCGAACACGTCGACCATCAGGTCAGAGCAGCCGTTCACGACCTGCGGGATGTCCACGAAGCTGGGCGCAGCATTAACGAAACCGCCGAGTTTCACGACGCGCTTGATGCGCGACAGCTCCCCAACAGCCGCCTTGCACTGGGCGATCAGGTTGATGCCGCACACGCGCGCTGCCTGCTGGCCGGCCGAAAGTTCCATATCCTCGCCCAGCCGGCCAAGGATGCGCCCGTCCGCCGTCGCCGAGACCTGGCCTGACACGAACAGCATGTTGCCGGTGATCACGAAAGGAACATAGGTCGCCACCGGCTTCATCGGTGCGGGCAGTTCGATGCCGAGGGCGTCGAGGCGGGCTTCTGGTGTAGACATGGGAGCTCCTGATCTCATCTGCGGGCCCGTCCTAGCCTGATGGCGCGGCCGAGTCAGCCCTCGCGTCTTTTCGATGACTTCGCCGCCCGCCCCGTGACGACTGCGCCGGCGCCGAACTTGGCTCGCGCCTTGTCGGAAGCACGTTCGGCGGCCGCGCGCTTGGCGACTTTCGGATCGATGAGGTCTGCCGCGTCGGCGCGGTAGTCCGACAATTCGGAGAGCCCGACTCCGATCAGGCGATATTTCACGCCGCGGCCAGCCTCCTTCGCCAGCAGTGGCCGGGCCGTCCGGAAGATTTCCTGGGCGAGTTGCGTCGGTTCCGCCAGCGAGATACGCCGGGTCAGCGGCTGGAAATCGGCCGTCTTGAGCTTGAGCGTGACCACCCGGCCGGAGGCGCCTTCGGCCTTGGCCCGGTCGGCCGTCTTTACGCTGAGACGCCAGAGATGGTCTTCCAGCACGGCAAGTTCGCCCGTGTCCTCGAAAAAGGTGGTCTCGCTCGAGATCGACTTGCGCTCGCCATGCGGATTGACGGGACGGTTGTCGCGGCCATGAGCGCAGCGTTTGAGCCAGTCGCCGGTCTCGCCATACCGCCGGATCAGCGTCTTGAGGTCCGCGCGCTGGAGGTCGCCGACTGTCTGATAGCCATCGCGGATCAGCGATTCGGCGAATTTCGGGCCAACCCCGTGCAGGAAGCTGACCGGCTGGGTTTCCAGGAAGGCTTCGGCCTCCTCCGGCGCCAGGACAGCGAAGCCGCGCGGCTTGTCGAGTTCGCTGGCGGTCTTGGCGAGGAATTTGTTGGCCGACAGGCCGACCGAGACGGTGACGCGCACCTCGCGCTCCACACTCTTCGCCAGCCGGGCCAGGCTCGCCGCCGGCGGGCAGCCGTGCAGGCGCTCGGTGCCCGAAAGGTCGAGATAGGCCTCATCGATGGAAACCTGCTGCACCAGCGGGGTCAGATCGTTCATCAGGGCGCGAATCGCCCGGGCCGCCTCCCTGTATTTCCGGAAATCCGGCGGCACCACGACCGCGTCCGGGCAGAGTTTCAGCGCCTTGAACATCGGCATCGCCGAACGCACGCCATAGAGCCTGGCCTGATAGCAGCAGGTCGTCACCACGCCGCGCTGGCCACCGCCGACGATCAGCGGCGTCTCCTTGAGGGCCGGATTGTCCCGCTTTTCGACCGAAGCGTAGAAAGCATCACAGTCCACATGCGCTACCGAAAGGTCTGTCAGGGCCGGATGGGTCACGATCCGCCGGCTTTTGCAGGCCGGGCAGGCCGCAATTTCGGTGGCGCTGAGGTGCTGGCAATCGCGGCAGAGACTCGGCATGATGTGCATGTTCATGCCATGTTCCGGCACTGGCCGCAAACGGGCCATGGGGCAGGCGTAAAGGCACGTTAACAAATTACAGTATAGCTGAGGCTGGCGTATCCATGCCCGCGCGAATCGTCAGCTTAATCGGAACCCGATGGTCAAGAAGCGATCCGGAAAGGTGCTTGTTGTTGAGGACAATGAACTCAACATGCGCCTCTTTTGCGACCTGCTCGGGGCATATGGATTCACGACATTCCAATGCCGTGACGGGGCAAAGGCAGTCGAAATCGCGCGCAAGGAGCTTCCGGACCTGATCATCATGGACATCCAGCTGCCGGAAGTGTCAGGGCTCGACATCACGCGCTGGCTCAAGGATGACAGCAAGGTTGCGCACATTCCGGTCCTCGCCGTGACCGCCTTTGCCATGCGCGCCGATGAGGCAAAAGTGCGCGAGGCCGGTTGTGAGGGCTATCTGTCGAAACCGATCCAGATCGCCTCTTTCATCCGCGCGGTCGAAGCGCTGATGCCGAAGGAACCGGCGGCATGACAGCCCGGATCCTTGTGGTTGACGATATCGAGGCGAATCGCCGCCTGCTTCAGGCCAAGCTGGAAGCGCAGTACCATACCGTCCTGTTGGCAGAGAACGGTATGCAGGCCCTGGAAATCGCCCGGCGCGAACTGCCCGAGATCATCCTTCTGGACGTCATGATGCCCGGTATGGACGGGTTCGAGGTCTGCCGCCGGCTGAAGGCGGATGCGGAGACTTCCTTTATTCCGGTCGTCATGGTGACCGCACTCAGCGAGATGGAAGACCGCGTAAAGGGGCTCGATGCGGGGGCAGAGGACTTCCTCACCAAGCCGATCGACGACTTCCTGCTGACCTCGCGGATCAGCGCGCTGATGCGATACAACACAGTCGCCTCCGAACTGCGCCAGCGCGAGGCCAGCGGTGTGCGCTCCGGCGCGATGGAAGAGCTGAACCGGGAAGAGATCGACCGGCCCTCGCGGGTATTTATCGTCGATGACGATGCCCGCTCTTCCGCGCGCATCGCCAATATGCTGCGCGCGCAGGGACATAAGGCGACAACGCTTCTGGAAGCCGGCGAAATGGGCGACCTGGCCGCTGAACGCGTCGACGTGGTCATCCTGTCCCTGTTCTGCCGCAGCTTCGATCCGCTGAAATTGTGCGCCCATTTCAAGGTGAACCCCGTCACCCGCTCGATCTCGGTCATCCTCGTCTGCGATGCCCATGAGCAGGCAAAGGCGCTGAAGGGCCTCGAGATCGGGGCCAGCGACATGATCACGGTGCCGGTGGACAAGCAGGAACTTGCCGCCCGCATCCGCACCCAGACGCGCCGCACACGGTATATCGACATCCTGCGCCAGCGGGTTGACCGGGGCCTTGAACTTTCGGTCATCGACCAGCTGACCGGCCTGCACAACCGCCGCTACATGATCACTCAGCTGCAGCAACTGATGCACCGCGCCGTGCATGGCGAGCGCCCGCTCTCTGTGATGATGGCCGATATCGACCATTTCAAGATCGTCAATGACACGCATGGCCACCAGGCCGGCGATGATGTGCTGCGCGAGATCGGCAAACGCTTCCTCGCCAACGTCCGCCCGACCGATATCGTCTGCCGCACCGGCGGTGAGGAATTCATTGTCATCATGCCCGATACGCCCGGCGAGCGCGCTCGCGCTGCGGCCGAGCGCATCCGCCATGCCGTGGCGGCGGAAGTCTTCCCTGTGCTCGGCGGCAATCTCGATCTTTCGATCACGGTCAGTGCCGGCATCGCGACCCTTCAGGGTCAGGTCGATTCGATTGACGATCTCATCCACCGCGCCGACAGCGCGCTCTATCAGGCCAAGTCCGGCGGTCGTAACCGCGTCGAGAGCATCGCGGCCTGATTGACACTTCAGCCATTGCAGCCCAGAGCGGCACGGCAGCCCGCTGAGGAGCCCCTGCGCTGATGGCCGACCGTTTCGAAGCGTTCCGGTATTCCTCCTATACCCGCTATTTCATCTCGCGTTTCTTCACGTCCTTTTCGGCGCAGGTCCTGTCGGTTGCGGTCGGCTGGCAGATCTATGACGCCACGCGTGATCCGGCGCTGCTCGGCTGGATCGGGCTCGTCCAGTTCCTGCCGGCCCTGACGCTGGTGGTGGTGACGGGCAATGCCGCCGACCGGCTGGGCCGCCGGCTTGTCATGGGCTGCGCCATGCTGCTGATGATGGCCTGCGCGGGCACGATCCTCTACCTCGCAACCACCGACCAGTTCGGACCGGTGCTGGTGCTGAGCGTGCTGACCCTGTTTGGCGTCGCGCGGGCCTTCTACGGGCCGGCCTCGACCAGCCTCGCGGTCAACCTTGTGCCACGCGAAGTGTTTCCGAATGCCGTAGGCTGGATCTCCTCGTCCTGGCAGCTCGCCTCGATTGCAGGGCCGGTTGCCGGCGGTCTGCTTTACGGCCTTTCACCCACCGCCGCCTATGGCACCGCCACCACGCTGTTTGCCGTCGGCGCGATCCTGATCCTCACCATCCCGAAACCGCCCCAGCTGGTTGACCGGACACCGACCACGCTGACCAGCCTTCTGGGCGGGTTCAGCTATATCTGGAAGGAGAAGATCGTGCTCGGCGCGATCACGCTCGACCTGTTCGCGGTGCTGCTGGGCGGGGCGGTGGCGCTGCTGCCGGTCTATGCGCGTGACATTCTGGATGTGGGCGAGATGGGCCTTGGCCTTCTGCGGGCGGCGCCCGGGGTGGGGGCGATCATCGCCCTCGCCATCATCACGGCCTTTCCGATTCGCGACTATGCCGGCTGGATACTGCTGGTATCGGTGGCCCTGTTTGGCCTTTCGACGGCGGTGTTCGGCGCTTCGACGCTGGCCTGGGTGTCGATCCTGGCGCTGATGTGTGTCGGCGCGTTCGACATGGTGTCCGTCTATGTCCGCGAAATCCTCGTCCAGCTCTGGACGCCGGACCAGGTGCGCGGGCGGGTGAATGCGGTCAATTCGATCTTCGTTGGCGCCTCGAATGAGCTGGGGGAGGCAAGGGCGGGGTTCATGGCGGCCTTTATCGGCCCGGTGGTGACGGTTGTGGCGGGGGGATTCGCGGCGGTCGGGATCGCGGGCCTGTCAGCCTTCCTGTTCCCGAAGCTCAGGGATGCGCGCAAGCTGCATGAGGGGCGGCCGGAGCGCTGAGGCCATGCAAAAAGCCCGCACCGAAACGGCGCGGGCTTTTGGAAAGTTCCTTCAGGAACAAGACCTTACTTGATCTTGCCTTCCTTGAACTCGACATGCTTCTTGGCAACCGGGTCATACTTCCGCTTGACCATTTTCTCGGTCATGTTGCGCGGGTTCTTCTTCGTCACATAGAAAAAGCCCGTATCAGCCGTCGAGTTGAGGCGGATCTTGATGGTGGCGGGTTTGGCCATGAGACGGCCCTTCTGAACTGGGGTGAAACCGGAAAACGCGCTTAATGGCGAGGGTTCCGGGGGAAGTCAAGCGGCCAGCGCCGGTCAATACAGGGACAGTCCGGGACAATTCGGGACAGGTCGGGTCACAGCCGGTCTGTCAGGTGCCCGTTACGGGTCCAGCGCAGATAGGGCGGACGGTGGTCCTCCTGCGGCTTGGCGAGGCGTTCGGCAATCTCGCCCAGCATGAAGCGGGTCACCGAGGGCAGGTCGAGTTTCATCGCATCAGCCAGCGTCACCCATTGCAGGTCGGAGAGTTCCGCCCCATCGACCGGCGGGCGCTCGTCGATCAGGGCGATTTCCGCCTCGGCCATGAAGAAGCGCGCATCGAACCGGCGGGGCCGGTAGGGCGGGGTTACGGCGCGGCCAATGAAGGTCAGCGGGGCAAGGTCCGGGGCGATGTCCAGCTTGTGGAAATCTTCCCAGCCGACCGGGCAGGTATCCGGCATCTCGGCCGAGCGCCCGACGATCAGGCCGGTCTCCTCAAAGGTCTCGCGGATCGCCGTCAGCGCCATCGCACGCGGCAGGCGGCGCGACTGGAGGCGCAGCTGTGCCTCGACCTCGGGACGCAGCTCCTCCCAGGCAAGGGCCTTGCCGTCATGGGGATCAACCCGGCCGCCGGGGAAGACATATTTGTCGGGCATGAAGACATTCGTGCCCGCCCGCTTGCCCATCAGCACGCGGGGCTGGGTCTGGTCCCGGCGCACAAGGATCAGGGTCGCCGCATCCTTCGGGCGCGGGCTGGGTTTCCCCCGGATGACGACGTCGCCGTCTTCTTCCTTGTCAAAAGCGGTCTTGAGCATGCCGGACATATGGACACCCTACAGGCGAACCCCATCCCCTGAAAACAGTGACGCAGGGACAAGCCCGCACACTGCGCTGCACAAAGAGGGGCGGACGGCTATCGCCGTTTGCCTTTTCCTTTTTTCGGCAGCGTGCGTTTGTCGAATTTCGGCCTGCCCTTGCGAGGCGGGCCGCCACGGCCGCGCGGGGCGCCTGACTCTCGGGTGATTTCCCTCCGGGCGGTCTGCCGGCCTTTGGGGGCGGGCAGGGGATCGGAGATCATTTCCAGCAGCAAGCCGCCCTGCAGCGGTGTCACTTCCCGCAGGCGTACCCGGACAATCTGGCCGATGGAGAATGTCTTGCCCGATCCGCGCGCATAGACGGCCACGGCCGCCTCGTCATGAATCCAGTATTCGTCCGAAAGGGACGAGATCGGCACGAACCCGTCCGCGCCGCTGCCAGCCAGGGAGACAAACAGGCCTGCCGGTGTGACACCGGTGATCCGGCCCTCGAATTCGGCGCCGACGCGGTCGGCCAGGAAGATGGCGAGGTAACGGTCGGTCGCGTCCCGCTCGGCCGCCATCGAGCGGCGCTCGGTGGTGGAGATGTGCTCGGCGATTTCTTCCAGCCGCGCGGCTGAGCGCTCCGACAGGCCATCGGGGCCGAAATCATGCGCCTGGATCAGCGCCCGGTGGACGACAAGGTCGGCATAGCGCCTGATCGGTGAGGTGAAGTGAGCATATTTCGGCAGGTTCAGGCCGAAATGGCCGAGATTCTCTTCCGAATAGATCGCCTGCGCCTGCGTGCGCAGCACCATCTGCGAGATCATGCCTTCATAGTCGCCGCCGCGAATCTCGCCGAGCAGGCGGTTGAACTTGTGCGTCTGCGGACGTTCGCCGATCGTCCATTTCATGTCGAGCGTCTGCAGGAAATCGGCAAAGGCGGCGATCTTCGCATCCGAGGGCGTATCGTGCACGCGGTACATGACTGGGGAGTTCTTCTGTTCCAGCGTCTCCGCAGCGGCGACGTTGGCCTGGATCATGAACTCCTCGATCAGGCGGTGGGCCTCAAGGCGTTCCTTGGTGATGATGCCGTCGATCTCGCCCTCGGGCGTGAACATGATCCGGCGTTCGGGCATGTCGAGATCGAGCGGGCTGCGGATGTCACGCGCCTTTGCCACGGCGGCATAAGCGCCCCAGAGCGGCTTGAGGACTGTGTCCAGAAGCTCGCCTGCCCTGCCGCCGGGCTTGCCGTCAATGGCGGCCTGCGCCTCCTCATAGGAGAGTTTCGCGGCCGAGCGCATCGTGGCGCGCAGGAAGCGGTGGCGCTTCTTGTGGCCCTCGGCCGAGAAGATCATCTCCACCGCAAGGCAGGGGCGGTCCTCATTCTCGCGCAGGGAGCAGGCATCCGCCGACAATTCAAACGGCAGCATGGGGACGACCCGGTCCGGGAAATAGGTCGAGTTGCCGCGCTTTTCCGCCTCCCGGTCGAGGGCTGAGCCTTCGGTGACATAGGCGGCCACATCGGCGATGGCGACGATGACCTTCCAGCCGCCCTCTTCGAGCTTCTCGGCCCAGACGGCGTCGTCATGGTCACGCGCATCATGCGGGTCGATGGTGATGAGGGGCACTTCCCGCAAGTCCGTTCTCGGAACGCTGGCGGGTTCATTCTCCCGCGCCTCCTTCAGCGCCGCTTCGGGAAAGTCGACCGGGATGTCGTGGGCGTAGATGGCGATGAGGCTGGCCGAGCGTGCATCGGTGATATGGCCGATCACTTCGCGGACGATGCCGAGCGGCGGGCCATACTGGCGCCGCCCCTGCGGCTTCGGTTCGGCGATGACGAGATCCCCATCCTTTGCGCCCTTGCGGTCAGCTTCCTGGATCAGCAGTTCACGGCGCTCCTTGCGGCTTGCCGGGATTACCCGTCCGCCATGGGGGGCATGTTCATACAGGCCAACGATGCGGTCGCTGAGGCGTTTTTCCAGAAGCGTGATGACATAGGCGCGCCATTCGCCATTATCGCGCTGGGCAATCTTGCACACCGCCCGGTCGCCCTTGGCCGGGGCACGGCTGCGGCTCTTGCCGGAAGGGCCACCATAGATCAGTTCCGGTCCGAACAGGCCGCTGTCGCCGACGCACTGGCCGACCAGATCGCCGTCTTTTGTCAGGCGTGTGAACTCGACGAGGCCGGAGGGCGGCGGGCGGTCGGCCTGCGCAAAGCTGCGCTTGCCGGTGCGCTCCAGCTTGCCCTCTTCCTCCAGCTCTTTCAGGATTTCGCGCAAGGTTGCGCGCTCCTTGCCCTTGACCTTGAGGCCCCTGGCGATGTCGGCTTTTGAGGTGGCGCCCGGATTTTCCTTCAGGAAATCAAGGACTGTCTGTCTGTCTGGAAATGTCATGGCCCCGCATATAGGGCGATTTGGGCTGAATTGCGCGCGGTTTTATCCGGCGGCCTTCGCTTAGCCGACGAGTTGCACCAGAATGGCCGTGCTGCCGCCGTCAGTGTTCGTCGTCAGGCGCACACGGCGCGCGGAGATGAACACGCACTGGCCGGCCGCGACGACGGTTTCTACCGTGTCGGCCTCATCGGTTTCCGGGTCGCTGGCGAGAATGACGGCGTTCACCGCCCCGCCGCCGCCATGGCAGATCTGCAGCACAGGCGCGGAGATGAACTGGCTGCCCTGCGGCGCGGGCGGGCTGACGAGGATGGGCACGACTTCCTTGCCCTTGGCCATCACGCGGATCGGCGGGGGCACCTGCGCCGAGGCGGCGAGGGAGGCGCCGAGCCCGGCAGCGAGTGTGGCCAGAAGGAGTTTCCGGATCATGGTGCTCACTTGCGTCCCCGCGACTCGATCATGCCGGAGGTTGCGCGCGCCTCATCGCCTGTCAATCTCAGCGCAGCAGCGTGACCGTGGCGCGGATTGAGCCACGGCCCGAGACGACGGAGAGATCAATCTTTTCGCCCGAGAAGAAACTGCACTCGCCGGGGACGAGATGCTGGTGCTGGCCGGTGACGTTGACGCGCAGTGCCGAGGGTGTGGGTGAGGAGGCGGGCCTGTCATAACAGATGCGCAGCACCGGCAGGGTGGTCGCGCCGGGCGCGGCCATGAACACCGTGCGGCTTGCCTGGTCCTGGATGTAGAAGTCGAGCTGATAGACGCTCGCGGCTGGCGACGCCATGAGTGCAATCGCGGATAACAGGGACGGGATCAGCATGCGGGCGGCTCCTTCCTCCCTCTTCCGCATACGGCCAGACGCCGGATGAAGGGAGGCTGAACAGGCCTGCTGCGTTACTCCGCGCTGAAGCGATAGAGGGATATGCCGCGGGCGCGTTCGTCGAAGACGAGCTTCTTGTTCAGCGGCGCATGGGCGCGTGAGGCGCAGTTGGGACGCTCGCAGAGATAGCAGTTGACGCCGATGGGCGTTGGCTCGGCGGTGTCGAGATTGTGGTCGGCCGCGTAGACGAGGCGCTTCGCATAGGCGATGTCGCAGCCGAGACCTATGGCGAGCTTTGGGCCGGGCCTGTCGAAGAAGCCATCGGTGCGGGTGATGGTGCGGGCGATGGAGAAATAGGTGGTGTCGTCCGGCATCTGGATGATCTGCGTGCGGATGCGGCCCGGCGATTCGAAACATTCATGGATGTTCCAGAGCGGGCAGGCGCCGCCGAACTTCGAGAAGTGGAAGCGCCCGGCGCTGAAGCGTTTCGAGACATTCCCGGCCGTGTCGATGCGTACGAAGAAGAAGGGAATACCGCGCGCATCGGGCTTCTGCAGCGTGGTCAGGCGGTGGGCGGTCTGTTCAAAACTGGTAGCAAACCGGTGGCTGAGAAGCTGGATGTCATACCTCGTCTTTTCCGCTTCGCGCAGGAAGCTGTGATAGGGCATGAGGACCGCTGCGGCGAAATAGTTGGCAAGGCTGACGCGGGCCAGGCCGATGGCGTCGCGGTCGCTGAGGCCGGCTCTGGAGACATGGGAATCGATCAGATCGCCGAATTCGAGCATGCCGAGCTGGAAGGCGAGCTGGAAGCGCCGGCCCGACGAGGGCAGGAGTTCGGAAAGATCGATGCCGCGCTTGTGCCGGTCATAATAACGCAGCGTGTTCGGCATGATGTCATAAGGCACGATGCGCACCCGCAGGCCGTGCTGTGCCTTCAGGCGCTGGATCATCGCCGCATACGGATCATCATGAAGGGTCGAGAGTTCGGCGGCGAAGGCTTCGGCGGCCTCATCTATCTCCGGGAAATAGTTGCGCTGGTCCTGTAGCATCTGGCGGACAGATTCGACGCTGCGGGCGGATTCTTCCAGCAACTCCACCTTCTCCCGGTCTGTCAGCAGATTGTTGTCGGAATAGGTGCGCAGGGCGAGATCGCGGTACTTGTCATAAAGCTGGATGAAGGCGCGGGCGACATCCGGGTTTGCGTTGACAATATCCTCCGCGTCATTCTTTCCGACGGGGCCGGCATCGAGAGCCGGATCACGCAGCACTTCCATGAGTTCAGACACGAGCCGGGCGTCACCGGCGCCGCCGACATCGGAAATGTCGAAATCGTAGACGCGTGCGAGGGTGAGCAGGAGGTTTGCGCTGATCGGGCGCTGGTTGGCCTCGATCAGGTTAATGTAACTGGCCGAAACACCGAGGTCTTCGGCCATCTGTGCCTGGGTGATGCCGAGCGTGCGCCGCAGGCGCCGAATGCGCGGGCCGATAAGGGTTTTTTCTTTGCGCTGCGCCATCCGAAGTATCCCGCCGACTTTACAATCATTACAAGTGTCACAGGGTTAATGTTACAACCACAACACAAAAACCCAATAGAAACAGAAAGATACTCGATCAAAAGGCGATCTGTAAATATGGTTGTGTCAACAAAACAAACGACAGGGGAATTCCGGTCATGTCCGACACCGCCATGCTTCAGCCGCCCACTGCTGCCCGCGCGAAGATCGAAGTGGCGGGCAAGGCCGCCGGCGTAGAGCGCGTGCTGACGCCGCAGGCACTCGCTTTCCTGGAAGCGCTGGAGCGCCGGTTCGGTGAGCGCCGCCGGGAGCTGCTCAGCCTGCGGAAAGAACGTCAGGTCCGGTTCGATGGCGGCGAGCTGCCGGATTTCCTGCCGGAGACAAAATCCATCCGCAACGGCCATTGGGAAGTCGATCCCGTTCCGGCCGTTCTGCTGGACCGGTCGGTCGAGATCACCGGCCCGGTGGACCGCAAGATGATGATCAACGCGCTGAACTCCGGCGCCAAGATGTTCATGGCGGATTTTGAAGATGCCTCCTCGCCGACCTTTGCCAACATGATCGACGGGCAGGTCAACATGCAAGACTTCGCGCGCGGCAGGCTTGCCTATACCGATCCGTCCACGGGCAAATCCTACGCGCTGAACGACAAAGTGGCCGTCATGATCGTCCGCCCGCGCGGCTGGCATATGGAGGAGGCTCATGTCCTCGTCGATGGCCGGGCAATGTCCGCCAGCCTGTTCGATTTCGGCCTGCACTTCTATCACAATGGCAAGATGCTGTTCGAGGCCGGCATCGGCCCGTTCTATTACCTGCCCAAGATGGAGAGCCATCTGGAGGCCCGCCTCTGGGACGAAGTGTTCGAATACGCACAAGGCGAAATCGGCATCCCGACCGGATCGATCAAGGCAACCGTCCTTATCGAGACATTGCCCGCGGCCTTCGAGATGGACGAGATCCTTTATGAGCTGCGCCGCCACATCGCGGGCCTCAATTGCGGCCGCTGGGATTACATCTTCTCCTATATCAAGACCCTGCGGAACAACCCGGATTTCGTGCTGCCGGACCGTGCGCAGGTGGGCATGGACCGGGCCTTCCTCAACGCCTATTCGCTGCTGCTGATCAAGACCTGTCATCGCCGCCGTGCCCATGCCATGGGCGGCATGGCCGCGCAGATTCCGGTCAAGAATGACGAGGCCGCAAACGACGCGGCCTTTGCCAAGGTGCGGGCCGACAAGCTGCGCGAGGTGAAGAACGGCCATGATGGCACATGGGTCGCGCACCCGGCGCTGGTGCCTGTGGCCATGGACGTTTTCAATGAGCATATGCCGCTCGGCAACCAGGTTCTATCGCAGCGCTGTTTCCCGCCGATCAGCCAGGCGTCGCTGCTGAAGCCGCATACGGGCGAGATCACCGAAGCAGGTGTGCGGACAAATGTGTCCGTCGGAATCGAATATACCGCCGCCTGGCTGAATGGCCGCGGCGCGGTGCCGATCCACAACCTGATGGAAGACGCCGCTACCGCCGAAATCTCGCGCAGCCAGATCTGGCAGTGGCTTCATCATGGCGTGCAGGTGATCGCCGCAGATAGCGCTGCCCGCACGTTCACCAAAGCATGGTTTGACGCGATCCTCGCCGATGAACTCGGCAAGGTGCGTGCGGCGCTTGGCGAGGCCGGTTTCAAGGCCGGACGCTATGATATCGCCGCGCAGATTTTCAGCGAGACGGCAACCTCCGAAGAACTCGCCGACTTCCTTACGCTGCCCGCCTATGAGGCGCTGCGCAAGCTCGCCTGATCCGACCCCAAACCAGTTAGATTTTTCTCCAAGGAGACCCTCCCATGTCGAAACGCCCTACCTATGCCGAGCTGCGCGCCCAGGTCCAGAAACGCTATCCCTCCGGCCAAGCGCCCGGCGGCGTGACCGTCGATGATATCGTGCAGCTGAAGATGCAGAATACCTACAACACGCATCTCGAGATTGCCCGCGAGATGGCCGGCGTGATGCGTGCCGATATGGCTGTGTATGACAAGGACCATTCGCAGTTCACCCAGTCTCTGGGGTGCTGGTCGGGCTTCCATGCCCAGCAGATGATCAAGGCCGTCAAGCGCATGAAGGGCACCGCCAAGGGCACTTATGTGTATCTCTCCGGCTGGATGGTCGCCGGTCTGCGCAACCGTTTCGGCCACCTGCCAGACCAGTCGATGCACGAGAAAACCTCGGTTGCCGACTTGATCGAGGAAATCTATGTCTCGCTGCGCCAGGCCGATGAAGTGGGTCTCAACGATCTCTTCCGTGAGCTGAAGGCAGCGCGCGAGAGGGGCGCGCCGGCCGATGTGATCGAGACGATCATCCAGCGCATCGACACGTTCGAAAGCCATGTTGTGCCGATCATCGCCGACATCGACGCTGGCTTTGGCAATGAGCACGCGACCTATCTCCTCGCCAAGGAGCTGATCAAGGCTGGCGCGTGCTGCATCCAGATCGAGAACCAGGTTTCGGATGCAAAACAGTGCGGCCACCAGGACGGCAAGGTGACGGTGCCGCGCGAGGACTTCATCGAGAAGCTGCGCGCCTGCCGCCTTGCCTTCGAGGAACTTGGTGTGGACGACGGCGTGATCGTCGCGCGCACCGACAGCCTTGGCGCTGGCCTTACCCAGAAGGTGCCGGTTTCGCAGGCACCCGGCGACCTCGCTTCGCAGTACACGAAGTGGCTTGAGGTCGAGGAAGTGACCAGCGCCAACCCGCTGAAGGAGGGCGACCTTGCCTTGCAGCAGAATGGCCGCCTCGTGAAGCCCGTCCGCCTGCCCATCGGCCTGTTCAAGTTCCGTGATAACACCGGGGAGGACCGCGTGGTCGAGGTCTGTTTC
>JBKBLD010000019.1:0-29559 GCA_046296675.1 Hyphomonas sp.
TTCGCCGGTGGCGGCCGTGGCCGCGCCGAACAGCGTCAGGCGCAGCGCGATCCAGCCGAGCAGACCCGCCCCGGCGAGGCAGGCGAGCACAAAAACATAGCCGTAAAGCGTCCCCAGCATCGCCAGAAAGGCTTCCTGCACAACGGCCGGATCGGTGTCTCCGTCGATCTGATATTGCCCGGCCTGCTGGATCAGAATGCCCGGCAGGACCATCAGGAAGAACACGACGAAAAAGCCGATGAACAGGAAGGCCGCATAGGCGGAGAGATTGGCATGGGCAAGCGGCAGGAAGCGCGCCGCTGCGCCGGGCATCAGCGCCGCATAGATGCGCCGCGAAAGTTCAACGCCGGCCAGAAAGGTGAGGATCGCGGCCAGAAGCGGCATCCAGAAACCGGAGGCTGCCTGCAGGGCCGCGCCGTAGAGCCCGCCGGCGAGCGCGAACAACGCCAGCCATGGCAGCGCCGGCCGCGCGGCCGTGCCGGCGCCGCGCCAGGCATCGGCGATCAGGCTCAGGGCGGTCAGGCGGCGGGCAGTTTCTGTCTCTGTCATGGCGGGGCGAGACCTAATGCCTCCGCCTTTCTCCGGCAAACGCCATCTTGACGCGCCCGGATTGGCGTCTCATGTCCGCCCCATGACCCTGAAACCTATCCATGTGATCGGCGGCGGCATGGCCGGCTCCGAAGCCGCCTGGCAGATCGCCTCTGCCGGTGTGCCCGTCATCCTGCACGAAATGCGTGGGCTCCGCGGCACCGACGCCCACCAGACCGACAAGCTGGCCGAGCTTGTCTGCTCCAATTCCTTCCGCTCGGATGACCATACGTCCAACGCTGTCGGCGTGATCCATGAGGAGATGCGCCGCGCAGGCGGCCTCATCATTACCACTGCGAAGGACCATCAGGTGCCTGCCGGCAGCGCGCTGGCGGTGGACCGGGAAGGTTTCTCCGAAGCGGTGACGGCGAAGCTGGAAGCCCATCCGCTGGTCACCATCGTGCGCGAGGAAATCGCCGGCATCCCTCCCGAGGAGTGGGACAGCGTGATCGTCGCGACCGGGCCGCTGACCTCAATTGCGCTGGCCGAAGCGATCCGCGCGCATACGGGCGAGACAGACCTCGCCTTCTTCGATGCCATCGCGCCGATCGTCTATTTCGACTCCATCGATATGACCAAGGCCTGGCGCCAGAGCCGGTATGACAAGGCCGGCCCTTCAGGCGACACGGCGGCCTATATCAATTGTCCGATGACGGAGGAGCAGTATAATGCCTTCCTCGACGCGCTACTCGCCGCGCCGAAAACCGAGTTCCGCGATTGGGAAAAGGACACGCCCTATTTTGAAGGCTGCCTGCCCATCGAAGTGATGGCCGAGCGCGGGCGCGAGACGCTGCGCTTCGGGCCAATGAAGCCGGTCGGCCTCACCAATCCGCATAACCCGGCTGTGAAGGCCCACGCCATCGTCCAGCTGCGCCAGGACAATGCACTGGGCACGCTGTGGAACATGGTCGGCTTCCAGACGAAGCTGAAATATGCGGCGCAGACGGACATTTTCCGGATGATCCCCGGCCTTGAGAAGGCCGAATTCGCGCGCCTTGGCGGCATCCACCGGAACACCTTCCTCAACTCGCCCAAACTGCTCGACAATCAGCTCCGCATGAAGACGATGCCGCGCCTGCGCTTTGCCGGGCAGGTGACGGGTGTTGAGGGCTATGTCGAGAGCGCCGCCATGGGATTGCTGGCCGGGCGCCTCGCCGCCGCCGAGCGCCTTAGCCGCAGGCTGGAGCCGCCCCCGCCGACCACCGCCATCGGGGCGCTGGTCAACCACATCACCGGCGGGCACCTCAGCGAAGGGCAGACCTTCCAGCCGATGAATGTCAATTTCGGCCTCTTCCCGGATATCGCGGATTATCCGAAGACGGATGAGACGGGAAAGCGCCTGCGCGGCAAGGACAAGGGCCGGGCGAAGAAGATGGCGCAGGCACGCCGGGCGTTGCAGGACTTTGATGACTGGCTGGCGGAGGAAACCGCCGTGGCGGCGGAGTAGACAATATGCCCGACACCTCCCTTTCCCCCGTCCTGCCGCTGTTTGCTGATACGCCATCCAGCGTCAGCTTCAAGAAGCTGAGGAAGCGTCTCGTGCGCGGGGCGCAGGAGGTGATCGACGATTATGGCCTGATTGACCGCCGCGCCATCGAGGCCGGGGAGAAGCCGCGCCCGAAATGGCTGGTCTGCCTCTCCGGCGGCAAGGATTCATATGGGCTCCTCGCCGTGCTGCTCGACCTGCAATGGCAGGGCGCGTTGCCCGTGGACCTTCTTGCCTGTAATCTCGACCAGGGCCAGCCGGGCTTTCCCAAACATATCCTTCCCGAATGGCTGGCGAAGAATGGTGTTCCGTACAGGATCATTACCGAGGACACCTACTCCATCGTGACGGAGAAGGTGGCCGAGGGGCGCACCTATTGTTCGATGTGTTCGCGCCTGCGCCGGGGCATTCTTTACCGCGTGGCGCGGGAAGAGGGCTGTGAGGCCATCGTGCTCGGCCATCACCGGGACGACGCGCTCGCCACTTTCATGATGAATTTGATCCATGGCGGGCGGCTGGCGGCGATGCCGGCAAAGCTGCTCAATGATGAGGGCGATGTGCAGGTATTCCGTCCACTGATTACCGCCGCCGAGGACGACCTTGCGAAGTTTGCCGAGGCGATGGAATTCCCGGTCATCCCCTGCAATCTCTGCGGCAGCCAGGACGGGCTCCAGCGCGTGGCGATGAACCGGATGCTGGATGAGTGGGAGCGGAAGAAACCCGGCACGCGGCAAGTGATGGCCCGCGCGCTTGCCAATGTGCGCCCCAGCCACCTGCACGATCCGCGCGTGTTCGACTTTGCCGGGCTGATGCTGGGCGGGGCGGGCGAGGACGATCCGAACGTGCCCTTTTAGGCGAGACGCCCCATCAGGCGCGGCCAGTAGAGCGCCAGCGCCCCGGCGCGGTAGGCATAGCTGAGAAGGAAGGCCGACCAGACGCCCGCATTGCCGAAGCGCGGGGCGAGCAGCATGTCGCTCGCCAGATAGGCCGCCATGGCCAGAAGGCCGGCATTCCTCACGGCCGGTCCCTGCGTGGTGCCGAGGAAGAGGCCGTCAAGCTGCCAGGCGGCGACCCCGATCAGGGGCACGAGCGCGCACCAGGGCAGATAGGCCAGCGCCGCCGCCCGCGCATCCGGATCGCGGATGAAGGCGTCGATCACCGCCGCCCCGCCCAGCCAGAACATCAGCGAAAAGACGATTCCACAAGCCAGCGCCAGTTCGCTTGTGACCCGCATCGCTCGGATCAGTTTCGCCCGGTCGCGCGCACCGTAAGCGGCGCCCGCCTCCTTCTCCGCCACAAAAGCGAAGGCATCGAGCACGAAGGCGGAGACCGCGATGAACTGGAGCAGTATCTGATTTCCCGCCAGCGGCGCCGTGCCCAGCTTCGCGCCGGAATTGACGAACCAGGCAAAGCTGAACAGCAGCGCCAGCGTGCGGATCATGATGTCGCGGTTGGCGCTGATCAGCGCGGCGATCCGGGCGGGGTCGAGCAGGCGCGCACCGGGGCCGAGGCTGGCGCGCACGATCCCGAGGCCAAAGGCAAGCGCCGCCCATTCGGCCATCGCCGTGCCCGCCCCGATGCCGGCCGGGCCCCAGTCGAGCAGCGCCACGAAGGCCCAGTCGAGCCCGGCATTGACCGCGTTCATCCCGACCTGCACGGCCAGCAGGGCGCGGGTGCGGCCGGTGCCGATCAGCCAGCCGGTGACGGCGTAGAGCATCAGGGCGGCCGGCGCGCCCCAGATCCGTGCCTGGAAATAGGCCGCCGCTTCGGATTCCACCTCCGCCTCGGCCTGGAAGAGTTCCAGCGCCGCCCAGGAGAGGATGGGAGACAGGATAAGAAGGGCAAGGCCGAGCCCGCCGCCGAGCAGCAGGGCGCGTTTCAGGATGGCGTTTGTCTCAGGCTGGTCGCCGGCGCCGTCTGCCTGTGCGGTCAGACCGGTGGTGGCCATCCGCAGGAAGCCGAAACCCCAATAGAGAAAGTTGAAGATCACCGCCGCAAGGCCCACCGCCGCCAGCTCGGCCGCCGTGCCATACCGGCCCATCACGGCGGTATCGACGATGCCGGTCGTCGCCGTCGCCACCTGCGCCAGCATGATCGGCCAGGCGAGTTGAAGGGCGCGGGCGCGGGAGAGGACTGCGGTCGTCATGGGCGGCGGACTTAGCGGGTTTCGGAAGCTCGGGGAACTCTGATCCTTCCGGTCCGGCCGGCCGAAGGATGGGGGCGCGCTCTTTGGCGCTGCAGCGAATCAGTTCGAGGGCTAGTCGACCGGCGAGCCTGTTGAAAGGTCTTCTCGTGACATGATCTGAAGCGCGCGATTGGACCAAAGTATGCGCAGATCCTCGTCATGGGCCGCGGAGGTCGCATCGGCGTCTCCGCGAGTTATCTGCCTCGAAATTTTCTCGATCTCCCACTTGTCCGCATACTCATTCATCCCCCAGGTAACCCACATCACCGCCGCCGCTGCCAGGGCTACAGTGTCGTCACTCGTCAGCAGGTCCGGATTCTCGACTAGGTCGATGCCCAGCAATTCACTGACGCGCGCATATTGAGCGCGCCCGGTAATCTGGATCATTCCCCGGCCCCGGAATTTCCAGCCGTCTCCCGGCTCGGTATTGCCGAGACGCCCGGCATAAACAGTGTTGGCGATGAGTTCCGGCTTGCGAGCATGTTCCTTTGCCAACTCTGGATTTCTTCTGTATACTGAGAAATTCTGAATCAGGCCTTGCTCACTATAGTTTAAACTCTCTGTACGAAATCGGAACCAGCCAGTTTCAACAGCCAACTGACCAAGAAAAGCTGCCAGACGCATTGGTGTATTGATTTCGTAGCTGGAGAACAGGTCTGCGCGGGACGCTAATGCCTTCTCATATTGCCCCGTTGTTGTCGACTTACGCTGCTCATAGTTCGCGAATGGCGGTAGTATGTCAAAAAATGTCTGGAGACGCGGCTCGAAATGGTCTCTCATGAATTCGTTGTGCGGCCGGAAGGTGTAGACACCCACGGTCGAGGCGGACCGGAGCGCCAGCAGCTGCGTTGCCAGCGAATCCCGCTCGCGCGCCAGTTCCTCGGCATTCCGTTCCAGCTCATCCTTTGTCAGCCTTATACTGGCTTCCATGCCTTCCAGCTCCTGCGTCAGGGCGGCGCGCACGGCCTCTGCCTCGGCAATCCTCTCGGCGATCTGGGCCTGCAAGGCTTCGGTCTGCCTCAGGGCTTCTTCCTGCTGCGCCGACATCCTCCCCTCCAGATCGGCCGCCTTTTCCTCCAGTTCTCCAGCGAGCAAAATGGCGGCTTCCGCGCGCCGGTCTGCCACCGAATAGGCGAGCAATCCGCCGCCTGCCACGGCGGCCACAATACCCGCCCGCAGCGCGACGAAACGCGCGAGCCGCCAGCCTCGCAATGGGGGGAGGCCGACAGCTTCTGAGCCAGTCAGGAACCGGGCCGCTGCCGGGCGTGAAAGGTCCTTGATGCGCGAAGCGCAGAGCTGGGCAATCAGCGTTCCCTCTGCGCGAACCCTCAGACTTTCCAGCTCGTCCCGGTCGGTCGTCAGCGCGAGATTTGTCCAGTCTGACCACAGACTGTCCATGTCATGCGCCGGCCGGTCGCTGACGAGCCGGCCCGAAGCTGACAGCGCGGCGGCTGCCTGCGCCCGGTCATAGATGTCCGGCCGGTGGAGGCGGCGCGAAATTGCCCGAATGGCAGACAGCCATCCGTCATGCTTCGACTCGCCGCGCCAGGTCGAGACATTGACCCTCTGCAGTCGGAAGAATGCCGCCGGGACATCGATCGGGCCAAGGGGATCGAACTCGAGCGGGACAAGCGTTTTCTGTTCATGCGCGATGGCGCACTCGGCCTTGACCCAGTCGCGCTGCAGCGCATGCGGCGTCCAGCAGCCCAGCACGACCTTGGCATTCTTCACTTCCCGGTCGAGCACATCGGGGAACGTGTCGCCGCCATCAAGGCCGTCAATATCGAAGAAGGAGTTCAGCCCCAGTCCGTCAAGCGCCTGCTTCAGCGGCGCCACTCGCTCCCGGTCCAGCCGGGCGTAGGAAATGAAAATATCGGCCATGACCGGTCCCCGTCACGAGACCAGCCATGGCATATTTAGAAATATCGATCTACGTCCAATTTACTTCCGCCAGATGGCGGCCATCGCCGGGTCTTCGACGCCGCCTTCATACTTGCGCAACTCGTGGCGGCCGACGACCATGTGGTGAACCTCATCCGGGCCGTCCGCGAGGCGCAGCGTGCGCTGGTTGCAATACATCCGGGCGAGCGGGGTCCATTGCGAGACGCCGGTGGCGCCGTGAATCTGGATCGCCTGGTCGATGATCTGGCAGACGCGCTCCGGCACCATGGCCTTCACCATCGAGATCCAGACGCGGGCTTCCTTGTTGCCGAGCACATCCATCGCCTTGGCGGCTTTGAGGACCATGAGGCGCATCGCCTCGATCTCGATCCGCGCGCGGCTGACGATCTCGGTATTGCCGCCGAGTTTGATCAGCTGACGGCCGAAGGCTTCCCGGCTGAGGCCGCGGATGCACATCAGGTCGAGCGCCTTTTCGGCGGCACCGAGCGAGCGCATGCAGTGGTGGATGCGGCCGGGGCCGAGGCGCAGCTGCGATATCTCGAAGCCGCGGCCTTCGCCGAGCAGCATGTTGTCCTTCGGTACGCGGACATTCTCGAAGCGAAGGTGCATGTGGCCGTGCGGGGCATCGGGATCGCCGAAGACATGCATCGGGCCGACGATGGTGACGCCCGGATGCGGCAGCGGCACGAGGATCTGCGACTGCTGGCGGTTCACATCCGATCCGTTGTTCGTCTTGCACATCACGATCATGATCTTGCAGCGCGGATCGCCGGCGCCGGAGATGTAGAACTTGTCGCCGTTCAGCACCCATTCGTCGCCTTCGAGCACGGCGCTGAGCGAGACGTTCTTGGCATCCGACGAGGCCATGCCGGGCTCGGTCATCACATAGGCGGACCGGATCTTGCCCTCGAGCAGCGGCTTCAGCCACATCTCCTTCTGGGCCGGCGTGCCGACCCGCTCGAGCACTTCCATATTGCCCGTGTCAGGCGCCGAGCAGTTCATCGATTCAGACGCCAGCGGGCATTTGCCAAGCTCGGCGGCGATATAGGCATAGTCGAGATTCTTCAGGCCCTCGCCGGTTTCGGCGTCCGGCAGGAAGAAGTTCCACAGGCCCTGTTTCTTGGCTTCGTCCTTGGCCTTCTCCAGCACTTCCAGCTGGCCGGGGGCGTAGGACCAGATGTCCTTCTTGCCTTCGCCGAGGCGTTCGAATTCCTCATACATCGGCTCGACGACATCGCGGATGAACACCTTGACGTGTTCATACAGCGGACGGGCGCCTTCGGACATGCGAAGGTCGTTGAGTTCCGCATACGCATCGGGGGTGTGCTGGGTGTCAGGCATTTTGGAATTTCCTCTCTGGAAGGGGGTATGTTGTTTTGTTTTTCCCTGCCTTCAGCCTAGCTGATGGCGGGGGTATGGCGCAAATTCTTTCACCCCCTCGCGGGGAAGATGAAACTGGTTTAAGGCGCGAGGGTATGAGCGCGCTTACGGCTTTCACCATCCTTGCGACTGTGCTGGTCACCGCCTTCATTTCCGGCATATTCGGGCTGGCCGGCGGGCTGATACTGATGGCGGTCCTGACCAGCCTTCTGCCGCTGGCGACTGCTATGATTGTGCACGGCGCCGTGCAGATGGTGTCGAACGGCTACCGCGCTTTCCGGCTGCGCAGCCACATTCACTGGCGCGTCTTTGTCCGTTACGCCCTTGGCTCGGCGGTCGCGGTTGCCCTGCTGTTCTGGCTGGCCTGGCGCCCGGACAAGCAACTCGTTTACCTGCTGCTCAGCACCATTGCGATCTTTGTCTGGATCCCCCGCAGCTGGGTTCCGCTGGACGCCCGCAGGCCCTGGCAGGCGGAAATCGTCGGCTTCATTGCGCAGGGCTTCAACACACTGGCCGGCGTTGCCGGGCCGATTGTCCAGATGTTCTTTATCCGCACCGACATGACCCGCCAGGCCATCGTCGCCACCGAGGCGACAACCCAGACGCTCGCGCACTTCGTCAAGATCGTGTTCTGGAGCGTGCCTGTCGTCACCGCAGCCGGCTGGAGCGACCTGCCGCCGGCTTGGTTGCTCCTGCTCGCGGTACCTCTGTCGATGATCGGTACGACCGTCGGCGGCAAGGTTCTCGACGCGATGAGCGATGTGAACTTCAAGGCGTGGATGAAATGGCTGGTCACTGCCGTTTGTGCGGTGATGCTGGCGCGTGCGCTGGGCTGGCCCTGAAGCATGGCCCGGACCTGCCGGCAGATCCGCCGCTGTGACCTGTTCCAGAAAGTAGCAGATATCCATTTCAGCCGCAGGATGGCCCGACGGTTTAAGGCCGAAGGCGGCCGGCTGGTTCGACTGAAGCCGGGCAAAACCTGTGCGCATTGGCACTCCACTATCACCGCAGGGCAATCTGACGCATCCGGCACTATTCGGCTACTTTATTTTGTGAAACAATATCATCACCATCAGTGATGATATACCGGCCTGCCGATGAACCTGCGAAGCCTCGACCTGAACCTGCTGCCCGTGCTTGAGGCGATCTATGCCGAGCGCAGCCTGACGCGCGCCAGCGAGGTGTTGAACATCACCCAGCCGGCCGTCTCCAATGCCCTGGCGCGCCTGCGGACGCATTTTGAAGACCCGCTTTTCGTGCGCGAAGGACGGGGCGTGAAGCCGACGGCGATGGCCGAGGCGCTGATGCCGGCGGTGCGTGAGGCGCTGGACCGGCTGCGGGCGGGCCTCGAGCCGCGATCCGTGTTCGAGCCGTCGCGGTCGAACCGCGTGTTCAACATCTCGGTGCGCGATGCGGGCGCCTATATCTTCGCCCCGCCGCTCGCCGGACGGCTGGAAGCCGAAGCGCCGGGCCTGCGCATTGCGTGGAGCCAGCTGGCGCGGGCAGCCATTTCAACCGAGCTTGCCTCCGGCCGTCTCGACCTCGCCATTGATGTCGGCGACCTGCGTGGGGCCGACCTGCAGCAGATGGTGATATCGGCCGGCCCTTATGTCTGCGCCCTGGCGCCCGGCCATCCGTTTGCCGACAAGCCGCTGACGGTCGAACGCTTTCTGGCGCTGCGCCATATCGCCGTCTCCAGCCGCCGTGAGGGACGGAGCCTGCTGGAAGAAATGGGCCGCCGGCTGGGCCAGCGGATCATACCGGTTCACCGGCTGGTGCAGCATATGCCGGCCATCGAGATCGTGCGCCGGACCCAGCTTGCCCTGATCGCGCCGCGCGCGGTCGTGGAGGGGTCCGGCCTTGTCCTTCTGCCGCTGCCCTTCGACTATCCCGCGCCGGGCTCCGTCCTCTACTGGCATAGGGAAAAGACCGAGGACCCGGCCCTGTCCTGGCTGCGCGGCGTGATCGCGGAAGTATCCGCAGAGATCCGGAATTAGCCTCTCCGGCTGCGGAAAAAATCACGCAGCAGCGTCGCAGCTTCATCGGCATGGGCACTGTCCTGTTCCACGTCGGGGCGCCAGTGGCAGGTGGGCTGCTCGAAGAAGCGGGGGCCGTGGACCACCGCGCCGCCTTTCTCGTCAGCAGCGGCGAAGACCAGCCGGCCGATGCGGGCGAAGCTGATCGCCCCGGCGCACATGCCGCAGGGCTCCAGCGTCACATAAAGATCGAGGCCCGTGAGGCGGTAATTGCCCAGACGGGCAGCGGCGGCGCGCAGGGCGATGATCTCGGCATGGGCGGTCGGGTCATGGGCAGCGACGGGCTGGTTGTGCCCCTCGCCGATGATTTCCCCCGTCGCCGGATCAACCACCACCGCACCGACCGGCACTTCGCCCGCCGCTGCAGCGAAGCGAGCGAGTTCGAGGGCGCGGGACATGGGGGAAACCTGCGTAACCATGCTCACCGCATTGCCCCCTGCGCCGGGAAAGTAAAGACCTGGCTCAAACCTCGAGCGTCGGGCGGATGGCGTCGATGGCGGGCTGGCGGGCCATGAGTTTGTTGCGGCCATAGGCGACATTCGCGATCGGAAGGAGGCGCTGGGCCTCGGCCATTGCGGCGGCCATCACCTCGCCGGGTTCGACCACCCGGTCTACCCAACCCACGGGCACAGCCTCATCCGGAGAATAGAGCCGCGCCTGGGCGAGGGCTTCGGTGAGGTACATCGGGTTCAGCCGGGCGCGCGGGAGTTCCACGCCGAAGGCGGGCAGCGTCATGCCGTTGATGGTCTCGTTGGCGCCGATCCGGTAGGCGCCGCGCGCGGCGATGCGCGTGTCGCCGCCGAGCAGCAGGAACGCGCCCATGGCGATGGCGTGGCCGGTGCAGGCGATGACGACGGGCTTTTCGCTGGTGAAGAGGCGCAGGGCGAGCTTGCCGCCGCCGACGACAAGGCCGCGCACTTGGTCCGGCTCGGCGGCCGCGAAGAATTTCAGGTCGAAGCCGGCGGAGAAGCGGTCGGGGCGCCCGGCGAGGACGATGACTTTTGCGCTCGCTTCCGCCTCGTCCAGCGCCGCGTTCAGCGCCTCCAGCATGGCGGGGCTGATGGCGTTGGCCTTGCCGTCATCCATGGTGATGAGGGCGATGTCGTTCTCGATGGTCACTGTGGCGGTCACGGGCGGCGTCTCCTCGGTTTGCGGCGCCAGCAGAAACTCTAGTCAGAGTAGAAATCAAGCCGTTTCGCCGGGTCAGGCCGCGCGTGGTTGTCTTTCCGGCCCGCCCGCCCTAGAGGCTCTGCCGGACGATCAACGGAAACCATCGCGCATGCGCATCATCGCCGGACAATACAAGGGCCGCAGCCTCGCCGCGCCGAAGGGTATGACGACCCGGCCGACGAGCGACCGGACGCGCGAGAGCCTGTTCAACATCCTCGCCCATGCCGCGTGGGCGCCGGAGATTGAGGGCGCGCGCGTGATCGACCTGTTTGCGGGTTCGGGCGCGCTCGGCCTGGAGGCGATGAGCCGGGGCGCGGCCTTCTGCCTGTTCGTCGAGACCGACCATGGCGCGCGCGGCGCCATCCGCGACAATATCGAGGCGCTCGGCCTGTTCGGGAATACGCGGCTGCACCGTCGCTCGGCAACGGACCTCGGCGAGAAGCCCGCCGGTGTCGGCAGCCCGTTCGACCTCGCCTTCCTCGACCCGCCTTATCACAAGGGGCTGGTGCAACCGGCGCTCGATTGCCTCATCAGCGGCAAATGGCTGAGTGAGGGGGCGGTCGCCGTGGTCGAGACGGGCTCGGACGAGGCGCTGATGTTTCCCGGCTGGGAGGTGATCGACAGCCGCGACTTCGGCGCGGCGCGGGTGCAGTTCCTGAAGAAAATGTAATCCGCTCGCGGATTCTCCGCAGCGCGGCCCTGTGTTTCTATGCCGGCTTGCGGTGAAGGGAGCAGGCAGGTGGATTTCAGCAGACGGACAATGCTCACCTGCGCGGCCAGTGTGCCGTTGGCGCCGATGGTTGCAGAGGCGGCGCAGGCTGCGAGGCGCCCGCTTTTCGTCTTTGATGAGGTAGACCCGGTCCAGGAGATCGTCGCTAACTACTGCCGCCGTGACTTCGGCGTCGAGGTGCTGGGCGAGGCGCTCACGCCCAGTCAGGCCCGCGCCCTGATCCATCGGGACCCGAGCCGTTTCAGCGCGATCTACTGGCGCGGGGGCAAGGAAACGGTCGATGGCACGCGGGCTGTGATCTGGTCCGGCAGCAGCCAGGTTGTCATCGACTGCCCCTTTACAGTACGCCAAATGCTGAAGGCCGTGAGCGAGGTGACCGGCTGGGAGTGTGCCCGCCTCCGGTCCTGAAAACGGCGGCGTCGCGCTCAAAACATCCGGTCGACCAGATCGAGCGCGGCCAGCCTAGCCGATCAGGTCATCCGCCGTGCAGCGTTTCACACCGCGTTCGACATTGCGGGCGTGGAAGGTGGCGGAGGCGCCGACGCTGTGGATCATATAGCCGGTCGGCGCGCGCTGGACGCGGTAGCAATAGGTGCCGCTGGCATAGGTGAAACAGGCCTGCGCATCGGGCGTGACTTCCATGACGCCTTCGCTGACATAGTCGCCGGTCTGGAAGATCGAGCGGCCATCCGGCTCAATACATTCGATGAAAGGCTGGCGGGTGCCGAGCTGGACGCCGCTCATCCGTGTGCCGAGAAATTCAGCGCGAATTTCATCGGCTGTCAGCGGGGCATTGGGGGCGGCATCGGGCCGCGCCGGCATCGCCGCCGCGAGCAGGATGAACGTAAACAGAAGCGTCCTTGTCTGCACCTTTCCTATCCGATCAGTTCGCTGGTGATGCAGCGCTTCACCCCGCGCTGGATCTTGTTGGCATGGAACAGCGTGCCGTCATCGACGCTGCGGAAGAGGTAACCGCGCGGGGCGCGCTGGCCGCGGAAACAGGAAGTGCCGGTTTCCTCATAGGTGAAGCAGGCGATGGCACCCGGCAGGATTTCGAGCACGCCTTCGATGCGAACCTCGCCGATCTCGTACAGGGTGCGCCCGCCCGGCTCGATACATTCGGTCCAGGGCTGGCCGGTCTGCACGACAATGCCGGACATCTGGATGCCGAAGAGTTCGGCCTGCATGACGTCGGAGGAGAGCGGCTCATTGCCGGCGGGCTGGGAACTCGCCCCCGCCGCAACAATGCCTGCCATGAGAAGGGAAACCAGAAAGCGCTGCATCAAGGGGATCCTTTGCGCTGAATGTAGCGGAAACGGCCCCGCCGCCAATTCGAATGTGCAGCCGGGCGGCAGCGCCCGTTTCCTTCCCCCCAGGCGGGGAAGGACGCGCGCTAGCCTTCCAGGAACTCCTTGCGCAGGTCGAAGCTGGAGCGTTTCGTGCCGACATCCCTGGCGCAGTCGCTGAGCCAGCGATCGGCGGCGGCGCGGCCTTTGTCGCGCAGCTCGGTGAGGAGGTGCCAGCGGGTGTCATATTTCGTGGCGAGGCCATAGGCGAGCAGGTCCTGCCCGCCCTTGATGGCGTGGATGTTCAGCCTGCGGTATTTCTTCAGCATCGGCTCCTTCAGCATGCCGTCATCAATCAGGCGCTGCACGAAGGCGATGGCGCGCAGTTCGCCGATCAGCGAGGCGTTGAAGGTGATCTCGTTGAGGCGTTCGGAAATTTCCGCAGCGCGGCGCGGGGTTCCGGGGCGCTCAAGCGGGTTCAGCATGACCAGCAGCACATCCTGCGGCGCGCCGGAATAGATCAGCGGGAATAGGCTCGGATTGCCCATATAGCCACCATCCCAATAGGCCGCGCCATTGATCTCCACAGCCTGGAATGTCTGCGGCAGGCAGGCGGAGGCGAGCACCGCCTCCAGCGTGATCTCCTCGCGCGAGAAGACCCGGACGCGGCCGCTTTCGACATTCGTCGCCGAGATGAAGAGTTTGAGGCCAGCGCGGTGTACGGCGTCAAAATCGATCTGGCGTTCAACGAGGCGGCGCAGCGGATTGAAGTTGAAGGGGTTGAGATCGTACGGGCTTGCGAAACTCTGCCAGGCGGCAGCAAGGCGGAAGCCCGTCGCGCCGAAGACATTCATGCCGGCGCTGGCATCAGAGATGGCGCGCCAGAGCGATTCGAGCGCGGCGCGGGCGCCTTCCTTGCCGCCGGTCGCGAGGCCGGCGGCGTAGGCAACCGCATTCATCGCCCCGGCGGAGGTGGCCGAGATGGCCTCGATGGAAAGGGAGGTGTCCTCCGACAACCGGTCGAGCAAGCCCCAGGTGTAGGCGCCGTGCGCGCCGCCGCCCTGCAGGGCGAGGCTGATCGGTTTCGGCTTTCCATTCCTTTGGCCGTTTTTCTGGCCATTAATCTGGCCGTTCGGCTTTCCGTTTGCGGGTGGTGTGGTTTCCGTCATGTCGCTCGTCTCCCGAGGCGCCTTCCGGCTCTGCTGCGTCCCTGCTATCGGAGGAATTGCCCTGCCGCCACCCCCCGGAGACCGGATGCCCGCGCCCGCTGCCCCGCCTGCCTCGCCAATGCGCAGCTTAACCATCGATCATATCGGCGCGCAGGGCGACGGGCGCGCGATCGAGGCGGGGCGTTGGGTTTCCGTGCCGTTTACCCTGCCGGGCGAGACCGTGCGCGTGAGCGGCGAGGGGGATCGGCTGGCGCTTGTGGCGGTGGAGACCGGGTCGCCGGACCGGGCGGTGCCCGCCTGCCGGCATTTCGGGCGGTGCGGCGGCTGCAGCCTGCAGCATATGGCTTCGGCACCTTATGCGGATTTCAAACGTGACCTGATCGTCCGCTCCCTGAAGGCACGCGGACTGGAGCCAGATGTGGCGGAAACCTGGGTGACGCCGCCCGGCTCCCGAAGACGAGCCGCGCTCGCGGCGCGCAAATCGGGCAAGGGCGCGGTGCTCGGCTTTCACGGGCGCAAGAGCCATGAGCTGATCGCCATTGCGGAGTGCCGGGTCATGCGCCCGGCAATGGTGGCCGCGCTGCCGGGACTTGGGGAGATTGCGGCGCGGCTGCTGACAGGCAAGGAAGAGCTCTCGCTTCTGGTCACCGAGACGGAGAGCGGGCTCGACCTGCATGTGACGGGGCTCGCAAAGGAGACCGGGCGGCTGGCGCGGGCCGAAGCGGCGGGCGCCGCGCTGCGGGCGGGCTTTGCGCGCGTGTCGATCGAGGGTGAGGATGTTCTGACAGAACGAACGCCGCGCCTGCCGGTTGGCAAGGCGGCCCTGCTACCCCCGCCCGGCGGATTCCTTCAGGCCAGCGCCGAGGCGGAAGCGGAGATGGCGCGGCTGGTGATGGCGCATCTGGGCGGCACGCGGGCAGGCGCCGATCTTTTCTCCGGCTGCGGAACATTTGCGCTTCGGATGGCAGAGCATTTCCCGGTCCATGCCGCCGAGAGTGGGCACGCGGCGATTGAGGCACTGCGGGCCGCAGCAGCGGCCGCCGCCCTGCCCTATCCTGTGACGGCAGAGGTGCGCGATCTCTTCCGCAGGCCGCTCAGCGCTGCGGAACTGGCGCGCTTTGACGGCCTCGTGCTGGACCCGGCACGGGCGGGCGCAGCGGCCCAGTCAGCCGAGATCGCGAACGCCGCGATCCCGCGCCTTGCCTATGTGTCCTGCGATCCGGCGACGCTGGCGCGCGACCTGCGCACACTGGTGGATGGCGGCTACCGGATCGTCCGTATCCATCCGATTGACCAGTTCCTCTGGTCAGCGCATGTCGAGGCCGTTGCCCTGCTGGAGAAACCATGAGCGACCAGCGCCCCCAGCCGGCTGTCGGCACCATCTGCTTCCGCGGCGCCGATGTGCTGCTGATCCGGCGCGGCACCAAGCCGCTGGCCGGAGACTGGTCGCTGCCGGGCGGGCGGATCGAGTTCGGCGAGCGCGCCGAGGCCGCCGCCCTGCGCGAACTGAAAGAGGAGACAGGCGTAACCGCGCGCATCGCCGGCCTCGTCGATGTGGTCGACGCGATCTTCACCTCGCGCACCAGCGGGGCGGTGACGCGGCACTATGTTCTGTTCGACTTCGCGGCAGAGTGGATCAGCGGCGAGCCGGTCGCGGGCGACGATGCCGCCCATGCCGAATGGATCTCGCCGGAGCGGCTTGCGGACCTGCCGTTGTGGGACGAGACGCGGCGGGTGATCGAGGCAGCGCGAAAGATGGTTGGCTGAACTTCCTCCCTCCGCAAGCGAGGCGAGGGGTTCGCATCTTCCAAATCCGGCCTTGACCCTCCCTCGCGTAAGGCCTGTGTAGACGGGCGGTGAAACAATAAGCCATTCAGGGAGGATGTTTTTCATGGTCTACAAACCCTTCGATCTCAGCGGCAAGGTCTGCGTGGTGACCGGCGGCAACAAGGGCATCGGGCTGGGCATGGTAGAGGCGCTGGCTGCGTCCAATGCCGATGTCGTCATCTGGGGCCGCAAGACGGCAGACAATGATGCCGCGGTTAAGAAAGCCTCCGCGCTCGGCACCGGCAAGATCAAGGCCTGGGCCGTCGATGTCGGCGAGGAAGATCAGGTCATCAAGGCAATGAAAGAGGCCGAAGAGGAATTCGGCAGGATCGACGCCTGTATCGCCAATGCCGGCGTCGGACGCGGCGCCGCCTCATTTGAGACGATGTCGCTCGACACCTGGCGTTACAATGCGCGGATCAACTCGGAAGGCGCGTTCTTCACGCTGCGCGAGGCGGCCAAGTCGATGGTCGCGCGCGCCAAGGCAGGTGACCCGGGCGGCAGCCTCGTCGGCACGGCCTCGTTGGCCGGCATCGAGGGCGCCGGTCGCAACCAGGCCTATGCCCACACCAAGGGCGGCCTCATCGCGATGATGAATGCCTGCGCGGTGGAATATGGCCGCTATGGCATCCGGGCGAATTCGATTCTTCCCGGCTGGATCGCCACCGACATGACCGAGGGTGCCCAGGGCCAGGAAGTGTTCAACACGAAGGTGATTTCCCGCGTCCCGATTCGCCGCTGGGGCGAGCCGGAAGATTTCGGCGGCATCGCCGTCTATCTTGCCTCGGACGCGTCGAAATACCATTCCGGCGACACGCTGGTCGTCGATGGCGGCTATGCGAAGTTCTGACGCCGCCCCGGATTGACGCCCAAAGAAAAAGGCCGCTGCCCAGAGGGAGCGGCCTTGTTCTTGGCGGTCAAAGCCGGCCGGAAATCACTCTTCCGGAGCGACTTCTTCTTCTGCTTCTTCAGCAGCTTCTTCGACGGCCTCAACGACCTCTTCAACAGCTTCTTCGACAGCTTCAGCAGTGTCTTCGTAAGCTTCGACAGTTGCGTCAGCAGCTTCTTCGACGACTTCTTCAACCGATGCCGCTTCAGCAGCAGGTGCCGCGGGCTCTTCGCTTGCACCGCAAGCGGCCAGAACGAGCGCAGAAGCGCCGATCAGGAACAGATTTTTCATATGATAGTACCCCTGTTGTGTTCTTGCGAACGGCCGGTGCCTTACCACCGTTGCCCGATTACTGAAAGTTCATTCTTCAGCTGCGGGTAAGCCATTCGCGGCCTGTTTACAGAAAAACCCCCTCCCGGAACCGGGAAGGGGCAACTTCTGACAAAGATGCACGATTACTCGTCACCTTCCTCTTCAGCTTCTTCTTCAGCTTCGTCATCGCCGGCTTCTTCTTCCGGCTCGGCGGCCAGCTCGACTTCAGCTTCTGCATCGCCTTCGGCTTCAACAGCCTCAATGGTCACTTCTGCTTCAACGGCTTCGGCTTCGACCGGCGGCTCACCTGCAAAGGCAACACCGGCGAAAAGAGTAGCAGCGGCAACGCTGGCAAACAGTTTCGTCATAAGAGCTTCCCCTCTTGTGTATGACACCCTGCCCGCACGGCCAATTCCGGCGGGACGGCGCGAAACTGGCGGCGGATCGCGGCCAGATTTAGGCAAAGTGGCGGCAAAAGTGTCTTTTTTACCATCTCCGCCCCCCCTCTTGCGTTGACGCTGGGGCGGCCCGCTAGGGTCAATACACTGACTCATAAAGCATACAGGGACGATTCAGATGGCCATCCAGACACGCCTTACCCAGCTGCTGAAAATGCAGCATCCGATCATGCTCGCGGGCATGGGCGGGGTCTCCTATGCGGAAGTCTGCGCGGCCATGTGCAATGCCGGCGGGTATGGCGTGCTCGGCATGGCCGGCACGACGCCGGACTTCATCGCCGGACAGATGAAGAAAGTGCGGGCGCTGACCGACCGCCCCTTTGGCGTAGACCTGCTCGCCGCCAGCCCGGAAAGCCTCGAGGCCTCGGTCGATGTCATTATCAATGGCGGGGCCGATTCTTTCGTGGCCGGCCTGGGCGTGCCGATGCCGATCATGGACCGGCTGAAGAAAGCCGACCTCAAGGTCATGGTGGTCGGCGGCGCGGTGAAGCATGCGATCAAGGCCGAGGAGGCGGGCTGCGACGCCCTGATTCTCCAGGGAGGCGAAGGCGGCGGTCATACCGGCCTCGTCGGCACGCTGCCGCTGGTGGCCCAGGCGGTTGAAGCGGTGAAGATCCCGGTGGTTGCGGCGGGCGGCATTTATGACGGGCGCGGCCTTGCCGCCGCCCTCGCTCTTGGCGCTGACGGTGTCTGGATGGGCACGCGCTTCATCGCCTCGGCCGAAGCGCATGCGGCCAATATGTACAAGCAGGCCGTGGTCGAGGCAGGCGACACCGACACGACCCGCACGCGCTGCTATTCCGGCAAGCCGATGCGCTGCCGCACCAACGACTATATAAATGACTGGGAACGCCGGCCGGAGGACATCAAGCCCTTCCCCTTCCAGGCGATCCATTCGCACCAGACCGGCGTGATCGGGGGCATCGGCGGCATCACCGACGAATCGCGCCTGTCGATGGACAAGTCCTGTTTCGCCATGGGCCAGTCGGCCGGCGGCGTGCGCGAGGTCAAACCTGTTGCAGAGATCGTCGCCGACATCATGCAGGGCGCTGAAGCCGCGATCGAGCGGATGAACGGGATGCGGGCAAAGGCGACGGCCTGACACTCAGGCCGCCGTCATCAGCTCAGTTACCCGGCGAGCGGAACTGGCCGTTTTCCCAATAGGTGTCGCCAGTTGCCGTGTCGATGAAGTAGCGTTGGCCGGTCTGACTATCGGTATAGAGCTGCGACTGGTTCGGGTTGTCTTTGCTCCAGGGGCAGACGCGGTCACGCGAGCAGCCATATATTCCGCCAGCCGCTGCGCCGAGTGCGCCGCCAATGACTGCGCCCCGGGTTCGGTTCCCGTCGCCAGCGAGGATGGCGCCGCCCGCCGCGCCAACAGCGCCGCCGATTGTCGCGTCACGCGCTGTACCTTGATATTGGCCAGTCGATTCGCAGGCCGCGAGCGCCATGGCTGCGACCGCAATTAAGGGGATGGAAAACGCCTTCATCTGTCAGTCTCCTGTTTCTTCTAACCTGCTGCTTTCAAACGAATGCAGTGCGCCAGGCGCGCCGGCAGCAGCCGGCATCAGGCGGCAGCAAATGCCTGATCCACGAAAGAGAAACGCAGGAGGCTTGTCCCGGTTCCGGGAAAACCGTCAGGCTGGCCTTCCGTGCCAGCGGCGCATGAACTGCTGCGCGTGAAAGTGACGGCCTGACAGTTATCAGGCGCCGCCGGTCTGGAATACCAGGCCCGGGCCTCAGTTCACCTGGGGCGGCAGCAGGTCTTCGAGGAAATAGGCGGCCAGTTCGTTGCGGCCCGAAAGTCCGCTCTTGCGATAGACCGAGCGGGCCTGTTCGCGAACGGTGCGTTCACTGGTCTTGCGCAGGTCGGCGACCTCCTGCAGCGACAGTCCCTTCAGCAGCAACAGGCCGATTTCGGCCTCTGCTTCTGACAGGCCCCAGGTCGCGAACTGGCCGGCGATGGCAGCGCCGAGGCCCTGAACGAGGGACCGGTTCTCTGCCTGCCAGCGCCGGGCGTCCTGACGGGCTTCGTTCAGTGCCTGGCTAAGATGCCGGATCCTCCAGGCGCCGAATGCGAGGCCGATGAAGGCCAGGGTCAGCTTTATGGTTTCGACGATGAGGTGGCCGGGTGTCTCGCCATTGACGATGTCGAGCACGATGTCGAGGACGACAAAGGCGGCAATAACCCCGAACAGAAAAATTGTGGCCCAGGAGCTCCAGCGCTCGTTTACGTCATCTGACATGTATCAGCCTTCAATCCTTTGATTTCCATACATCCGTCAGATGACAGATAGATTGAATCCCGCGCCACCGGCATTGCTCGGGATGACCTGCAGGCAGATGCCCGGGCCCGGACCTGAGCGGCTCCCACCTGCGTCCAGTCCAGTGCCCGTTGGCCAGTACCACCCAATCTGGCGTCCCCTTGGTTCTGACTGCAGGTCATCACCTTCCCCTCTGCCAGAAAAACCCGGGTTCAGTTCAGCGTCCAGCCTGAAAGCGCCGTGTCGATCAGGGTTACAGCATCGCGGACCTGGCCATCATTGACGATGAGCGGCGGAGCGAGGCGCAGGACATTGTTGCCGGCAACCCCTGTCAGCAGGCCTTCTTCCCGGCAGAGGCCCTGCAGGCTTTTCGGATCGGCTTTCAGCTTCAGGCCCGTGAGCAGGCCCTTGCCCGTGACGCCTTCGACCTTGTCGGGATGGCTGTCGGCGAGGCTTTTCAGGCCCTGTGCCAGCGTGCCGGAGACCCGGCGCACTTCGGCGAGGAAGGCCTCGTCCGAGATGATGTCCCAAACGACATTGCCGACAGCCATGGCCAGCGGATTGCCGCCATAGGTCGAGCCGTGGCTGCCGGGCTGCATTGGCGCGCCGACCGCCTCGGTCATCAGGCAGGCCCCGAACGGGAAGCCGCCGCCGATACCCTTGGCGGCGCAGAGGATGTCGGGCTCGGCCGCGCCGGCCCATTGATAGGCCCAGAGTTTGCCGGTGCGGCCCATGCCGGACTGGACTTCGTCGAAGATCAGGAGAATGCCGTGCTCGTCGCAGAGATCGCGGAGCCCTTTCAGGCATGGTTCCGGCATCGCGCGCACGCCGCCCTCGCCCTGCACCGGCTCGACGAGGATCGCGGCTGCGGTCGGCTCGGCGGCGGCCTGCTTCAGCGCATCATGGTCACCCCATTCGAGGTGAATGAAATTCGGCAGCTTCGGCCCGAAGCCCTCAAGATATTTCGGATTGCCGCCGGCATTGATGGCGCCGATCGAGCGGCCATGGAAGGCGCCGGTGAAGGTGATGATGTCGAGCCGCTCCGGGCGCTCATTCGCCCAGTGGAACTTGCGGGCCGCCTTGATGGCGCATTCGATCGCCTCGGTGCCGGAATTGGTGAAGAACACCCGGTCGGCAAAAGTGTCCCGGCAGATCTTGTCGGCGAGTTCTTCCTGTCCCTTGACGCGGAACATGTTGGAGGTGTGCCAGAGCTTGCCGGCCTGGTCGCGCAGGGCATCGATCATGGCTGGGTGAGCATGGCCGAGGGCGTTCACCGCGATCCCGGCAATGAAATCGAGATAGCGCCGGCCATCCTCGGTGAAGAGGTAGGCGCCCTCGCCCTGCACGAACACTTCCTCCGGCGGGCGATAGACGGGGAGAATGTGCTGGCGGGGGTCGTCTTGCATTTCTGTCCTCTGGCGGCGCTGCCGGCCGGGGAGTTCCCGGTCCTCTCGGGGCCACGGATGGGACGCACCGCAGGCGGAGTCAACAGAAGCCGGAGGATTACAAGGATTTAATCGAAAAACGATAAAAGTGCTTGACGTTTATCGATAAGTGCATATTGTTATTCATGAAGCCGGGACCAGCCGCGCGGCGATCGACGCCCCTCGACTCCCCCTGAACCGCCGCGTCGGTCTGGTCCCGGCCTTCCTCTCCCCGGAAGCCCTGATGTGAAAAAGAGGCGTAGCCCCGTCCCCGGATGCTACGCCCCTCCACCGTTTGCAGCGTTTCCTCCCAGAAACTTGCCTGTGCATACGGCAACGATTTCAGGGATGTGTCAAGAATGTGTCCAAAATATTTTTAAAGAGGGCGTTTTGTCCCTGTGCCGGGCTGCCGCAGCAGGGCGTCCATAACAGCGTTCGCGCCGCCGGATGACGGCGCACGGACCGACCGGGTGAAGGCCGCTTCGCTGTTCAGGATCACCCCGTCATCGAGCACTTTGAGGCCGTTGGCACGAAGCGTTGCGCCAGTGGTCGTGATATCGACGATGACATCCGCCGTGCCGGTTGCGGGCGCCGCTTCGGTGGCGCCGGCACTTTCGACAAGGCGGTATTCGCCGACCGATTTGCGGGCAAAGAAGCGCCGGGTGATACGCAGGTATTTGGTGGCAACGCGCAGACGGCGGTGATGCGCCTTGCGGAAGGCGGCGCCGGCGGCTTCAAGGTCCGCCATCGTGTCAACATCAAACCAGGCCTGCGGCACCGCGACGACCACATCGGCCCCGCCAAAACCGAGACGCCGGAGGACATCGAAATCAGACGGGCCATCCGGGGACAGATCATGCAGAAGGTCTTCGCCCGTGACACCGAAATCCAGGCTGCCTTCGATCAGGCCCTGCGCGATTTCGCGGGCGGAAAGGAGCCGGACTTCGGCATCGAGGCCTTCGATCTCGGCGGTGTAGCCCCGCTCGCCGCCAATCTGGCGCAGCGGATGGCCGAGGGAGGCCAGCCAGCCTTCGGTCTGTTCCTTGAGGCGGCCCTTGGAGGGGATGGCGATCGTGATCCGGCTCATTCCGACACCCTCCGTGCCCGCACCATACGGTCGGGCCTTACAACACCACCAATTCCGCTCGCCGAGACCTTGCCGCCGGAGAGATTGGCAATCAGCCCGTCATAGCGTCCACCTGCGGCAACTGGCTGGGCGGGGGAAAGACCGCCCGCGAGGATCTCAAAGACGAAACCGTCATAATAGGTGAACCTCCGGCCAAAACCCGTGCGGAAACGCGCGGTCCTCTCCGCCTGCGGAACCTGCGCAAGGATCGCTTCCACGCGGACCGAGAAGGCGGCGATCACCGCATCGGCACCCGTGAGGCCATACGTCTTGGCCAGCGCCGAGAGCGCGGCGGCAGCGCCGGGAAGCGGCACATCAATTTCGCGCAGGGCGAGCAGCACATCGCGCGCCGACGGGCTGAGTCCGCCTGCTTCGATGGCGGCCCGGCGGGCCTTCAGGCCGTCAACAATCTCGGCAAGGCTGCGTGCCCCCGCGAGCGGAATATTCCGTGTCGTGAGCACATCGCCGAGCGCCGCCTCGGGGTCGGCCGCGTCCAGCGCTGCGGCTGCATCGGCGTCAAGCGGACGGGCAGCGGCGTCGAGCACGGCCCGCACGCCGCCCTCCTGCCGGAAGGCGCGCTTCAGAAGATCATTGGTGACGCCCGGAAGGCCGAGCGCATCAACGAAAGCCGGGAAGATGGCGAGATCGCCCATGACCACGCCCGAGGGGCGCACACCGCAGGCTTCGGCCGCGCGGTGGACGAGCGCGAAGAGGTCAGCGTCTGCTGCGGGTCCGGCATCATAGCCAAACCGTTCCACGCCGACCTGCGTGAATTCGAGCTGGTCGTCCGGCGTGACCGGGATGCGGAAGGCACGGGCCGCATAGGTGTGGGTTCTCGCGCCGACGTCCCCGTCCATTCGGCGGGCTGCTTCACGCCGGGCAACCGGCAGCGTCAGGTCCGGGCGCATCGCCATTTCGGCGCCGCGATAGTCCTGGAAAACACAGAGGCGCGCGCGGACGGCTTCTCCGGAGAGCTCCAGCGGGATGTCCGCCGGCAGAACATATTCAGGATCGATGGGCGTGCCGCCAGCGGCCTCGAAGACGGCGCGGGCAACGGCCACAAGGGCGTCATGTTTCATCTGTGCGCCTCAACGATGCGTCGCACAGCCTCGACCATCCCGGCGCGGGGCACTTCAATCTGGCCGGGGCGGGCTTCGCGGTATTCCTCATTCGATGAAATCGCCTTCGCCTGCTGCGCTCCGATCTCGAGATCCTTGATCGTGACCGTGCCTTTTGCGATCTCGTCACCGCCAGCCATGACAACAGCAGGCGAGGCGCGACGGTCGGCATATTTCATCTGCGGACGCATGCCGGACGCGCCCATATAGGCCTCGGCGCGGATGCCGCCCCGGCGCAACTCTGCGGCGAGGCCGAGGGCGATGGCAGGATTATCCTTGTCCAGATTGAGTACGACGACCGGGCCGTCGAGCTTGCCTGTCTCGCCCAGGATGGCGAGCGCGGCCGCGAGGCGGGAGATACCGATTGAGAAGCCTGTGGCGGGCACTGTCTCGCCGGTGAAGCGGGCGACGAGATCGTCATAGCGCCCGCCGCCGCCGATCGAGCCGATCCGGTAGCTCCTGCCATCGTCGCCGGTGACTTCGCGCAGCAACTCCGCCTCGAAGACCGGGCCGGTATAGTATTCCAGTCCTCTGACCACGGAGGGGTCGATCTTCACATCTGCTTCAGGCGCGCCGAGCGCGTCAAGGGCGAGGGCGATGGCTTCCAGTTCACCGAGCCCGGCCTTGCCCTCATCCGTGCTGCCGGCAGCCTTTGCGAGATTGGCGAGCGTGGCGGCGCGGGTCTCGGCGCCGGCCTCCGCAAAGGCGAGGACGCGCTTGACCTCTTCGGGGCCAAGGCCGGCGCCTTTGGTGAAGTCCCCGCTCTCATCCTTGCGCCCCGCGCCGAGCAGGTCCGAGACGCCGGAGGCGCCGAGCCGGTCGAGCTTGTCGAGGGCGCGCAGGATGGCGAGGCGGGTTTCCGGGGCGGCGGCGCCGACCCCATCAAGCACGCCATTCAGGAGGCGGCGCGTGTTGACGCGGATAACGAACTCGCCGTCCTTCATGCCAACCGCGCGCAACGCCTCGGCGCCCATCGCGATCATCTCGGCATCGGCATGGAAGCCGGGGGCGCCGACAGTATCCGCGTCGCACTGCCAGAATTCGCGGAACCGGCCGGGGCCGGGTTTCTCATTGCGCCAGACCGGGCCGGCGGCATAGCGGCGGAAAGGCCGGCCCAGCATCTGACCCTGCTCGGCCACAAAGCGGGCGAGCGGGGCGGTCAGGTCATAGCGGAGCGCAATCCACTGCTCGTCATCATCCTGCAGCGAGAAGACGCCGGCATTCGGCCGGTCATCATCGGGCAGGAACTTGCCGAGCGCGTCGGCATATTCGAACGCGCCGGTTTCCAGCGCCTCGAAACCCCATTGACGGTAGACGGCCGTGACGGTTTCCACGAGCCGGGCCTGAGCGTGGATCAGCCCTTCCCGCCGGTCGGGAAAGCCGCGCGGCTTGCGGGCAAGCTGTTTGCCGGTGAGGGGTTGGGCGTCCTTGGTGCTCATGGTCTTCGGATCCTGTTTGCCGGCCGGGTTTCCGCATAGACGCCGGCAGGCCGATTGGAAAGGCGGGGCGCGGGCAAGCGGGGCGAGGCCTGTTCCGGCTTCACCCTTATCTGCTTCGGTTCACTGGAAGGAACACTTGTCAGAGGCGCAGCCGGACCGATCCCGCGCCTCGCCGGCGCGCGTCACGAATGGTGATGGTGGTGGTGCAGGTGGGTGTTCATTGCGCCGGCGGATAGGCGGGCGGGCGGGGAATGTCAACCGAGCACAGCTAAACGGAAAGGACGCCGGCGCCTTATTGCGCTCGCCCATGTTTCAGCTAGCACTGGCATATCCGGGCAATCGTGGGCGCCCGGTAAGGCGGGACACCGCCCAAGCCCCACTCGCCGGCCTATGGGCCTGGAGTGATGAGGCTGTGATGACTGATACCCTTGACCCTGTTTCCAGACCTTCGCTTGCGGCGCTGACGGCGGCCAGCTTCAAGATCGGCTGCCTCGGCTTTGGCGGGCCGGCGGGCCAGATCGCGCTGATGCACCGCATCTTCGTGGACGAGAAGGGCTGGATCAGCGAGGCGGAATATCTCCACGCCCTCAATTACTGCATGCTGCTGCCTGGTCCGGAGGCGCAGCAGCTGGCGACCTATGCCGGATGGCGGCTGCACGGGGTTGCCGGCGGAGTCGTCGCGGGCCTGCTGTTCGTGGTGCCAGGCGCGCTGATCGTCTTTGCCCTGACCTGGCTATATGCCGTCTGGGGAACGATCCCTGTCGTCGCCGCGCTTTTCTATGGGGTGAAAGCGGCCGTCATCGCCTTCATTCTCGAAGCCCTGGTCAAGGTCGGCCGGCGGGCGCTGAAACGGGGCAGTGACTGGGCGCTGGCGCTGGTGGCCTTGCTCGCGCTGTTCCTGTTCCAGCTGCCATTCCCGCTGGTGATCGGGCTGGCGGCGGCGTTTGGGCTGGCTCGAGGCATGTTCACACCGGCGCCTCAAACCGGGCCGGTCCCGGCAGCGCCAGACCTGCCGCGCCCGAAAGCACTCGGCGGCCTGCGCGCGGCCCTCGGCTGGGGTGCGGTCTGGTTTGCGCCGCTGATCCTTGCCGCCCTTACGCTCGGGCCAGACCATGTGCTGACGCGGGTGGGCGTGTTCTTCTCCAAGCTCGCCGTGCTGACCTTCGGGGGCGCCTATACCGTGCTGGCCTATCTCCAGCAGCAGGCGGTCGAGGCCGAAGGCTGGCTGACCGCGCCGCAGATGATCGACGGCCTGGGCCTCGCCGAGACAACGCCGGGGCCGCTGGTGCTGGTCAACCAGTTCGTCGGCTTCATGGCCGGCTGGCAGGGCGAAGGCGGCGGGCTGATGCTGGCGGCGGCCGCCGCGGTGATGGCCAGCTGGTGTACCTTTGCGCCCTCCTTCGTCTGGATCTTTGCCGGGGCGCCGTTCTCCGAAGGCCTGCGCCGGAGCCGGCTGGCAGCGGGCGCGCTGGCAGCGATCACCGCTGCGGTGTTCGGCATCATCGCCAAGGTTGCGTTGGTCTTCGGTTTCGCCGTTCTGTTCCGGGCGCAGCTGGACCTCGCTTTGCCGTGGGGCGCGGCGTTAAGGCTGCCCGCACCGGCGTCTCTCGATCCACTTGCGGTATTGATTGCGGCGGTGGCAGCGATTGCCCTCATCCGCTTCCGGGCAAATATCGTCCTTGTGGTGATCGCCTGCGCGCTCGCTGGACTTGGCAGCCTGCTGATGGTTTCACCTGCTTGACGGCGCCAGCGGCGCGATTACCCTGTCGTTCAGTTGAATCGGTTCCGGGCCCCTCTGGCGTCTGCGGCGGCAGGCGTGATGTCGGATACCCCAAGCAACTGCGCGGACGCGGCGCGCCTCCCCGGATGGCACTCCCTCCATGCCCGAATTCCTGACGGTGGAATATGCGGCGCAGCCTGTCTGGCTGTGGCTGGCCTTTCTCAGCTTCATCTGTTTCCTGCTCTGGGTCGATCTCGGCCTCGTCAACCGCAAGGACGAAGTGGTTTCCGCGAAAAAGAGCGCGATCATGTGGGCGAGCTTTGCCTCGCTGGCCGTCGCCTTCGGCTTCTACATCTATTTCGGCTATGAGCCCGACCCGCAATTCTACAACAACCCCGAAAATCTGAACCAACAGGCCGTGCTGCAATACGCCACCGGCTATCTGCTCGAGACCGCGCTGGCCTTCGACAATATCTTCGTCATCGGCATGGTGTTCACCTTCTTCGCCGTGCCGCGCAAATACCAGCACCGGGTGCTCTTCTGGGGCATCCTCGGTGCCATCGTGTTCCGCGGCGTGTTCATCCTGGCCGGCGCCGCGCTGGTCAACCAGTTCACCTGGATCCTCTACATCTTCGCCGCCTTCCTGATCTTCACCGGGGCGAAGATGCTGTTTGCAGGCGAGGAAGAAGACCCGGAACTCGCGCTCGAGAAAAACCCGATCCTTAAATTCCTGAAGAAACATCTGCGGGTGACCGACGAGATCACCAGCCATAATTTCGTGGTTCGCAAGGTCCATCCCGAAACCGGGAAGATGACGCGCTGCGCCACGCCCTTGTTGCTCGCCCTGGTGATGGTCGAGACGGTAGATATCGTGTTTGCGGTAGATTCCGTGCCCGCCATCTTCGCCGTCACGCGTGACCCGTTCATCGTCTACACATCAAACATCTTCGCCATTCTTGGCCTGCGGTCGATGTATTTCATGCTGTCGGCGGCGCTGGAGCGGTTCAAATACCTGAAATACGGCCTGTCAGCCGTGCTCGTGCTCATCGGGGCGAAGATTTTCTGGAACTTCCTGCTGCACAAGGAGATGCACATGGTGCCCTATCTTGAGCCGCAATGGTCGCTGCTGACGACCGTGGCGCTGCTCGGCGGGGCGATCCTCTTCTCGCTGTGGCGAACCAGCAGCGAACACAAGGCACAGGAAGGCTGAAGCCGGTCAGGCCGGTGTGCTGCGCAGCTCCGATTTCGGAGGCCCTTCGACACGCCGCGCGATGACCTTGAAGATGCCGGTGCCGCGCATCAGCAGCTTGTCGCCGGTCCAGATGCGGCCCTCGACGGTGAAGACATCATCCTGCCGGCCGACGATTTCGCCCTTGCCTTCGACGAAGCTGCCGAGTGGTGCGCCGGAGACGAAGTCGCACATCAGCCGGACGGTGACCCACCAGGTGTCGTCATCCTTTTCCACCGCCGCGCCCCAGGCCATATCGGCGAAGGTCATCATCATCCCGCCGTGGGCATTCAGCATGCCGTTGGTGTGATACTCCTCCACCCGGAAAGCCCGCATCAGCGTGCCGTTCTCGCGCTTCTCGAACAGCGGGCCGATCTGGCGGCCGAAACCCCTGTGCCAGGCAAGCTGGGCGTAGCCGTCGGGAGGTGCGGTGGTCTGGTAGCGGTTGAAATCGTCGGTCATGGAAGAGGGCCATAAACCCGCCGGCGGGCAGGCGGCAAGACCTGCCTTGAAAATGCCGCAACATCAGGGAAACGATTTCTCCGATGAAGCACATGGTGGGATCTGTTCTTCTGGTCGCCGGTCTGCTCGCCGGGTCCGCGCTGGCCGAGCCAAGGGCGCGTGACAGCGCGCTGGCAAGCGCCTCGGTGCTGGCCGCCCAGCAGGCAGAGGACAGCTGCGGCGGGCGGGGACTTCTCGACAAGGCGGTGCCGAACGGGCCATTCCTCGAAGCCTGCCGGTTCCATGATGCCTGCTACCGCTCCGGCGCCCTCGATCAGGGCCAGTGTGACGCAGACTTCCTGCGCGACATGCGTGTGGCCTGCGATACCCAATATCCGGCAGACCGCGCCGGCACAGCGAATGCGACCTGCCGCATCGCCGCGCAGACCTATCACAAGGCGGTCAATTCCCGCTTCGGATCTATGCTCTATCCGGGCGGCACGACAGACGGGCGCCTTGCCAATGCCAGTCAGCGTTTCAGCGCGGGCCATGGTGGCACGCGGCATCTCGAAGCCTGCGCCGAGGTGACCAACACCGCCAACCGGAAACTTCGCTATTATCTCACCCTGCACGATGCAAAGGGGCAGTGGGTGGCGACCGCGCCTGCCCTGCGCTCTGCCGCGTTCCAGCCGGGCGAGACGAAGACGCTCTGCACCGGCACGGCGCTCTCATGGTTCCGCTCGGCAGACAATCTCGGCGCCGCTTATGCGCTGACCCTGAAAGCGGACGATCCCTCGACCCTCAACCCCTTCGGCGACCTCATCAGCCTCGACCGTCTGGACTGCGACACGGCAAGCGGCGCCTGCCGCCGGGTCGATCCCTAGTCCGCCCGCCCGGCAGGATTGGCGTGGTCATGACAAGCCCCCAGAAAATCTGAGACGACCGACGGAGCCTCTTCCTCCAGCATCGGCGCGTAGACGCGGCAAATCATGTAACCGCCTTCCTGATGCGGCACGACAACCGACGAGGCGATGTAGCGGAAGTCGGCGCTCCAGCTGCCATACAGGCGCAGGGTGACGAGGCCGCCGAGGGCGTCCATCGTGCCCTGATCATGGATCAGATAGGTATCGGGCGGCTGGTTGTGCCGCGCGGCAAGCTCGGCGAGGCGTTCGAGGTCTCCGGCCGTATTGCGATGAGCATGAGCGACGCTCCACGTGTCCGGAGAGGTGAAGATCCAGTGGCTGCGCACCTCCTGCGTGCTCCAGCCTTCCGGCGCGAGGCCCGAGGAATCCGCCGCCGCCGGCAGGCAGAGGACGCCCAGGGCCACGATAAGTGCGAGCTGACGCAACTGTTCCGCCTCCTTCATCTGTCCTCACGCATT
>JBKBLD010000019.1:29569-50133 GCA_046296675.1 Hyphomonas sp.
AGCGCCACCGGGCTCAACCTGAAAGGCGGCGCCGGTGTGAGCCTGTCAGGCAAGCCCCGCCCTCGCCAACGCCTCTGCCTGCCGCGCGGCAACCGTCTCCACCGAAAAGCCCTCAAGGCTCTCCTCGAACAACCGGTGGAAGTTCAGCTCCGCGCCGAGGCGTAGATAGGCTGCGCCAAGGCCGATGGCGGCGCGGTCCATGAACACGAACTCGCGCGGGATTTTCACCGGCCCTTTCTCCTTGAGAAGCTGGCGGACACGGAAGGCTTCGCGGCGGCCATATTCGCCGGGCTTCACCCCATCCGCGACTGTGCGCACCCGGTCGTCAATGATCGGGCCATAGATGAAGCGCGCCCAGACATTCAGCACCTCGACGAGATCCCGGGAGAGGTTCTGGAAGCCCCATGCCTCATAGGCAGCATAAGCTGCGTCGAAATCATCGTGCAGCATCGCGCGGTAGAGATCGACCACGCCCGCGACAAAGGCCGGCGGGAAGATGCGGACGCAGCCGAAGTCGAGCAGGTTGATGCCCTCGCCGCCGCCGGTGAGCTGGTAGTTGCCGAGATGTGGGTCGCCGTGAATGACGGCGTAGGAGTTCATTGGCGCCCACCAGGTCCAGAACAGCATCTCGGCAATGCGGTTGCGGGTCTCCTGCGGGGCGGACTCGAAGGCGACGAGGCGTTCGCCCTCCATCCAGGTCATGGTGATGAGACGGCCCGTCGAGAGGTCTGCGACAGGCTCCGGGCAGGTGATGAAAGGCCGGTCCGCCAGCATGTCCCGGTAGAGGGCCATGTGTTTTGCCTCGCGCTCGTAATCGAGTTCCTCGCGCAGGCGGTCGGTAATCTCCTCGACCATTTCATCGGCATCAATCGAGCCGTCCATGCGCTTGAACAGGCCCAGAAGTGTCCGGAGTTGTCCAATATCGGACTCCACCGCGCTCGCCATGTCCGGATATTGCAGCTTGCAGGCAACCCTGCGCCCGTCATGAAGCGTGGCGGCATGCACCTGGCCGAGCGAGGCGGCGTGAGACGCTTCGCGGCCAAAGCTGGCGAATTTTGCCTCCCAGTCCGCCCCGAGTTCAGCTCGCATCCGCCGTTTCACGAATGGCCAGCCCATCGCCGGCGCTTCGGCCTGCAGTTTGGCAAACTCGGCGGCATACTCCGGCGGCAAAAGGTCCGGCACAGTGGAAACCAGCTGGGCCACTTTCATCAGCGGCCCCTTGGACTTGCCGAGAGCGGCGGCCATGGCCTTTGCGATCCGCTCATCGCCCTTGTCCCCGCCGAAGATCGATTGGGCGGCAAAGGCGATGCCGGCGCCAGACAGGTTCGCGCCCACCTTCGCGGTGCGGGCAATGCGGCCGGAGAGGCGGTTGCGCTCCGGATCGGAGGTATCGGAAGGGGGCGGGCTCATGTCCTCCGATATAGAGGCGAGGCGCCCGGTTGGACAGGAGGTGCCTGGCCGGGGTGACAAGGCGTGCAGGCTGGCGTATAGGCTGCCACGAGTTTGCCACAATTGCCGAGGCCGAAGCCCTGCACCATTGCCGCCCGTCTTTCTGACCGGACCGAAGCCAGCCCGCAGCGCCACCGAACCGTACCCACCGAGACACATTCCGGCGCCTTTGCGCCCGACCTTCCCCCTCAAGGACCCGCCATGGCCTACAACACCCTGATGACCGAAGTGAACGCCGAGGATGGTTATGCCGTCATCCAGATGAACCGTCCCGACAGCCTGAATGCCCTGTCAGACGAGATGATGGGGGAACTCACGGCTGCATTTGACCGGTTCGAGGCTGATGACGCCATCCTCTGCATCATCCTGACCGGCTCGAAGCGGGCCTTCTCCGGCGGGGCGGATGTCCGCGAAATCCACGCCAAGACCTTCCCCCAGTCCTATTATGAGGACTTCATCACCCGGAACTGGGAACGCGCTGCGCGGGCCCGCAAGCCGGTGATCGCGGCGGTCGCCGGTTATGCGATCGGTGGCGGGTGCGAACTCGCGATGATGTGCGACATCATCCTCGCCGCCGACAATGCCCGGTTCGGCCAGCCGGAAATCCGCCTCGGCGTCATGCCGGGGGCCGGAGCGACCCAGCGCCTGACCCGGGCGATCGGCAAGTCGAAAGCGATGGAACTCTGCCTGACCGGCCGGATGATGGAGGCGGCCGAGGCCGAGCGCTGCGGCCTGGTGGCGCGGATCGTGCCGGCCGACGACCTGATGAGCGAGGCCAAGGCGCTGGCCGCGACCATCGCCGCCATGCCGCGGGCCGCGGCCATGATGACCAAGGAGGCCGTCAATGCGGCCTTCGAAACCCCGCTTTCGCAGGGCATCCAGTTCGAACGGCGCCTGTTCCAGTCGCTTTTCGCCACCGACGACCAGAAAGAAGGCATGAAAGCCTATCTGGAGAAGCGTTCGGCACATTTCCGCGACCGCTGAGAATCCGCTCAAAAAGGCTGCTTTTCCGGCATGATCCCGGTTGACGCTGACGGGCCGTTTATGTATTCCCGCGCCTTCTGCCCGGGGGAGTTCCCGCCGGGCGACAGGAGTTTGTTATGGCGAATACCCGCTCTGCCAAGAAAATGGTGCGCAAGATCGAGCGCCGGACCGAAGTGAACAAGGCCCGCCGCTCGCGTGTGCGTACCTTTGTCCGCAAGGTCGAGGAAGCGATTGCGTCCGGTGACAAGCCGGCTGCCCAGGAAGCCCTGAAGGCCGCCCAGCCGGAAATCATGCGCGCTGTGACCAAAGGCGTTGCCCACAAGAACACCGCTTCCCGCAAGGTTTCGCGCCTTTCGGCCCGCGTCAAGGCAATGGCCTGACCCCGGATCAGCCGAGGCCTGCTGCCGCCTTCCAAGGACAGCCAGAAGTTACCCGCCCGGACATCCGCCAGGCGGGTTTTTCTTTTCCGGATGTACCTGAAAAGGCGGCCTCACTTTCACGCCTGAGTTTCACCGCGGCGCCGGCTGCCGGGGAGGCGGGATGTATTCTGTCCTGCGGTGGCACACAGGCCGGGCCGGACGTGTTGCAGCGCTACCAGAATGACATCAATAATACTGTATTCCACAGGCTTAGAACATAACCCTGTATTGACAGAACAGAAGCGAACATAAGTACCGAAGCGCTCACTCGCAAAAAAAGTGCAGATGCAAGCGAATGAATTTTCGCCGTTTTTTTGGGAGCGCATCCTGTGAACCGGCGAAATAGGCCTGTCAAAAAAAAGTAGTACTTGCCAGAAAAACCGCCCGAGCATAATCTGGATGCACCAACCAGTTTAATCCCGGTACAGAGTATTTTTGTGTCTCAGGCGGGGGCCTGCCGGGAAGTGTCGTGTAGAGGTTGGGATGAGCGATCATAATGAGAAACGGGGCTCGGTGATGGACCGAAATAGAAAAATTGTCCCGCCTTCCAGCGAGGAGGCGGTCCCACACAGTGATGCTTCTGAAACGACAGGGCAGAGGATCTGGAATGCAGTTCGCGACGCGCTGAAAGAGAAAGTCGAAGAGGCGGAATTCAGCCGCTGGATCGAAGACCTGCGCCTTGTCGCAGAGCATGACGGCGCAATGATCCTGGCGGCGCGCGATCCGCTGGCCTTCGACCGCGTCTCCGGCCAGCATCTGCGCAGCATCGAGAAGATGTGGGCAGCCGCCGATCCGCTGCTGCGGCCACTGAAGCTGATCTGCTGGCGCAATGCGTCCGGCGACCTGCGCGACCTGGTCAGCGACCCCTGGGCGGTGCAGGCCGATGCCGAGGCCCTGCCGCAGGAAGAGCCGCCTGCCGCCAACGGTGCGGGCCCGGCGATGAGCTTTGCAACGCTTGTCACCGGCCCGTCGAACGAGATCGCTGTCACGCTGGCGAAACGCATCGCGGCCGGCCTTCCGGTCGGCACGGCAACCGCGCTGATCTATGGCCCGCCCGGCACCGGCAAGACGCACCTCATGCATGCGCTGCGCAGCGAAGCTGCGCGTTGGGACAGTGCGCGCAAAGTGGTCTATCTCACGGCTGAGGAATTCATGTCCGCCTATCTCGACGGCGTCAAAGCCCGTGATACGGGCGACCTGAAGAAACGCCTCCGGGCCGCCTCGCTCCTGCTGATCGACGACCTGCACCGGATCGCCGGCAAGCCGGGCACCGAGGCAGAGCTCTACCAGAACATCCGCGAAGTGACCGCGAATGGCGGGCAGGTCGTGCTTGTTGGCGACGCGCCTCCTGGAGAAGCCGGAGGGTTCGGCCAGCGGATGCGCAGCGAGATCAAGGGCGCAACCGCGGTCGAGGTGTCTCTGCCGGACAGCGACATGCGCCGCGAAATCCTGGAGCGCCTGGCTGGCCATATTGCGGGCACGCATCCGGCCTTTGTGCTGACTGACGAGATGATCCAGCGCCTCAATACCGGCATCCGCGGCCCCGGCCGGGAACTGACCGGCGCTGTCTGGAGCCTCTACACCGAAGCCGGCTTTGGTGAGCGCGCCCCGACGATGGACATGCTCGACCGGATCATCCGCCGCCACGCCGGCGAGCAGAAGGAGCCGTCGATCGAAGTCATCAAGCGGGCCACGCTGAAAGTGTTTCCGATCGCCAAGGCCGACCTCGAAGGCCCGAGCAAGGTACGCGGCTTCGTCTATCCCCGCCAGATCGCGATGTATCTGTGCCGGACGATGACGCGCAAATCCTTCCCCCAGATCGGCCGCGCCTTCGGCAAGCGCGATCACACAACCGTTCTCTATGCGTTCCGGCGGATAGACAAGGACATTGTCCAGGATCAGGAACTCGCCTCGGACATCGGCCGGGTACAGGGTGTGGTGCTGGAACTGATGGAAAGCGGGCAGGCCTGAGCCTGCCAGAGCACCGGCGGGAAGCTGGCGCTTGGCTTTTCCTGCAACTTCGTTAAGGCTCTGCGGCCCGCTCCTGCCCGGAGCGGGCTGATTCTCCGCACCGGGCTGCGGAAAGCCAGCATCCGACAAGACAAGAGCAAGAAGTGGAATGAGGCCGGGGCAGGCCTCGTGATGGACGGATAGAAACGATGAAGCTGACGATCGAACGCGGAGACCTTCTGGATGCGCTGAGCCATGTCCAGAACATAGTCGAGCGGCGCACGACCATTCCGATCCTGTCCAACGTCCTGCTCGAAGCGACCAAGGGTGAGCTCAAGCTCACTGCAACGGATCTCGACATCGAAGCCGTGGATTCGGCAGAGGCGAAGGTTTCCCAGCCCGGATCGGTGACCGCGCCGGCCGGGACGCTGTTCGATGTCGTGCGCAAGCTGCCATCCGGCGCCGAGGTGAAACTCGAACTCAATCCCGAGACGCAACGCCTGACGATTGCGGCCGGCCGGTCGAAGTTCGAACTGCCGACCCTGCCGGCAGCCGATTTCCAGACCATGACCCCGGACGAAGGCGCCATCAGCTTCAAACTGCCGGCGAAGGAACTCGCCCGGCTGATCGACAAGACACGGTTTGCGATCTCGACCGAGGAAACCCGCTATTATCTCAACGGCATCTATCTGCATGCCGCGAAATCCGACGATGGCAAGGCGGTGCTGCGCACCGTCGCCACCGACGGCCACCGCCTCGCCCTTGCGGAACTGAAAGCGCCGAAGGGATCAGAAAAGCTCACAGGGGTGATCGTGCCGCGCAAGACGGTTGGCGAGGCCCGGCGCCTGGTCGACGGGCTGGAGGATGATGTCGAAGTCGAAATCTCGGACACGAAATTCATCCTGCGCGCCGGCCGCGCCGTGCTGACCTCGAAACTGATCGACGGCTCCTTCCCGGATTATGCGCGCGTCATTCCGAAGGGCAATGACAAGAAGCTCACCGTGGACAACAAGGCCTTCGAGGCCGCTGTGGACCGTGTCTCGACGGTTTCGGCGGAGCGCTCGCGCTCGGTGAAACTGTCGCTGGCCGATGGCCGGCTGACGCTGGCGGTGAACCATGCCGAGACCGGCGCCGGCAATGAGGAGATCGAGGCGGAATACGCCTCCGACCCGATGGAGATCGGCTTCAATGCCAAATACCTGCTCGACATTGCGGGCCAGATCGAGGCGATCGAGGCGGAGTTCCTGTTCAATGACCCGGCCTCGCCAGCCCTCGTGCTCGACCCGTCGGACAATGCGGCGCGCTATGTGGTGATGCCGCTCCGGGTGTGATGGCGGGGCGCCTGCGCCCTGGCCTGACCGGCGGCGGGACACACCCGCAGGGATCAGGATGACCGCTTTAACACGCCTCAGCCTGACGGACTTTCGCAATTATGCGAACCTGACGCTGCGCCTCGACGGGCGCCATGTCTGCCTCTATGGCGCAAACGGCGCGGGCAAGACCAACCTGCTCGAAGCCGTCAGCCAGCTGGGGCCGGGGCGCGGCCTGCGCAGCGCGCAGCTTGCCGAGATGACACGCCGCGATGCGCCGAACAGCTGGGCGCTCGCCGCAACGCTGGACGATGAACAGAAAGTCGCCGTGAGCCTGGAGGGCAACGGCACACCAAAGCGCAGTGTACGGATCGATGGCGCATCCGCATCGCCGGGCGACCTGGCCGAACGCATCCGCATCGTCTGGCTGACCCCGGCGATGGACGGAGTCTTCCGCGGCGGCGCGTCCGAGCGGCGGCGCTTTTTCGACCGGCTGGTGCTGGCCCACCTGCCCGCCCATGGCAAGGCTTCGGCCCGGTATGAGAAGGCGCTCGCCGAGCGCAACGCCCTGATCGAGCGCGGCCATGTCGATCCCGCCTGGGCCGACGCTATCGAGGCGCGCCTCGCCGAAGCGGGCACCGAGATGGCGATCAACCGCGCCATCGTTCTTGAGGCGTTGCAGATGTCGATCGATGCGCGGCCCGAAGGACACTTCCCGAAAGCCGGCCTGACACTCGAAGGCGAAGCGGAGGCCGCCGCGCTGAAGGGAGAGGATTTCCGTACGATCTTCGACCTGCTGATCGATGCCTACCGCGCTGGCAGGCGCCGTGACATTGCCGCCGGGCGTACGCTGTCCGGCCCGCATCGCACGGACCTTGGCGTCATCCACCGCCCGACCGGAGCGCCGGCGGGCGAAGCCTCCACTGGCCAGCAGAAGGCGCTGCTCATCGGGCTGGTGCTTGCCTCTGCGACGGCGCTCTCGGCAGGCGGGACAGGGCCGGCCCCGCTCCTGCTGCTGGACGAAGCCGCCGCGCATCTCGACCCAGACCGGCGTGCGGCGCTGTTTGACGAACTCTCCGCCCTCGGCGGCCAGGCCTGGCTCACCGGCACGGAAGCCTTCCTGTTCGAAGCCTTTGGAGAGCGTGCCCAGCGTATTCAGATTACCGATGGGGCGGCCGCGCTCACCGGTTAGCGATTGGTGTCGAGCCAGATACGCAGCGTCTCCAGCGCCGGCAGCAATGCAGCAGCGTCTGCCGGCGACAGCGCGCGAGCTATCCGCGCAAGGTCCGGCCCCAGCGCGGAGAGCGACGCCTCCCGCGCCGCGCGCCCGGCGGCGGTCAGGAAGACTCGTTTTGAACGTGCATCCTGCGTGTCCTGCTCGATCCGTACAAAGCCTTTTGCCTCCAGCTTCTGCAGCGTGCTCGTCATTGTCCCGCGCGTCACCTGAAAGGCGGCTGCAAGCCGCGCCGGCGTCCAGCCATCGCCGAGGCGGACGCAGTGATTGAGCAGGCCGAACTGCGCAACGGTCAGCCCATGCGGCAGCACTCGTTCAAACCGGTTCGCCGAAAGTTGGGCGATGATGCCGATCTCGTTGAGCAGTCGGAAATAGAGTGCAGGCGTCTCCGGCGCGGCGGCAGAGGGCGGGGCGCGTTTCGGCATCAGGTCTCCGTCATCAGGTGCGCAGCAAGGCCCCGGCGGGGCGCTGCCACCACCTGCCCTGCATAGCCTGCGCGCACCAGCATCTGCAAACGCTGCCCGCCACCAATCAGGCCATGCACCTCGTCGAACAGTTCTGCCATCTCCGGATATTCCTGCAGCGCCTGGCTCCAGGGGTGAATGGCAAGGCCGAGCGCCTCGGCCTGAAGCGCAAGGCGCATATAGGCGCGGCCGGCGGCGATCTCACCTTCCCGGCTCTCCCCGTCATTTGCGATCCAGGCAAAGGCGCGTGCCGAGGCCGCAAGCGGGCGATACATGTCGAGCCCCTGCTGAAAAGCCTGCGAATTCGGATCGGCCAGCGTCTCGCGCGTGAGAATACCGGCCATGTTCAGCGCGCTCAGCATCGGGCCCTCCATCGACAGACCGTCGCGGTGGCGGGCAACCTCCGCCGCGCCAATGCGCATGACATCAAGGCTTTCCTTCCATGTTGCAGGCGTGCGCACCTCCACCTCATGCGCGCGCCAGGTCAGATCGCGCAGGGCGGCGGCGAGGTCTCCCTCACCGATGGCGCCCGGCGTCATGCCATAGGCCGCGCCGGCTGCGGCGAGCGCCGACAGCGCGGCTGCGTCCACCTCGCGGGCCTCATAGGCGTTGCGATTGGTGCGCCGCGTGAGCGCGTGGGCGAAAAGCGGATCCGGCGTGACCCCGCCGGGCCGGAAAATGACGCGGGCAACCGGGCGCCCATCCAGCCGCGCGGTCATCTCCGGTGCGCCGTCCGGGAAGGCCTCAATCTCCGCCGCATAGCCTTCCTCTGCTGCCGCCAGCGCGAGCAGTTCGAGAAAACAGCCATGCCCGATCAGGATTTGCCGGTCGAACGGATCGGTCTCCGGCAGGCGGCGCTCAAGATCGCAATAGAGCGTCAGGCCGTTCTCCCCATCGAGCCGGGCCAGCCAGGGCTGCATATTGTGCGGGTTTGGCGCGAGCAGCGCATAGGAGAGGAAGCGGCGGCGGTATTCGGCCGGACTGCCCGCCTCGCGCCAGGCTTCGCGGGCGGCGCGGCTGGGCTGGTTCAGCGCGGCGAAGGCGCCGGCGCCTACGGCGGCGAGGACAACGCCGCCGCCGATCAGTTTCAATACACCGCGCCGGGATGTCATCGCCCGTCCTCCTTTGGTTCGATATCAAACTTTATAGTTTGAAGTCAAACTATCGTCAAGTGCGGGGTTATCGAACTTGGAGCCACCGCCGTCGCCTGAGGTGGATTCTGGTGGCGCAAGGTTCTAGTTAGGTCATTGAAGAAGGAGACCTGCCCATGAAAACCCGCGCCGCCGTTGCCTTTGAAGCGAAAAAGCCGCTCGAGATTGTCGAACTGGACCTTGAAGGGCCAAAGGCCGGCGAAGTGCTCGTCGAGATCATGGCGACCGGTATCTGCCATACCGATGCCTACACGCTGGACGGGCTGGACTCAGAAGGCATCTTCCCGAGCGTTCTGGGCCATGAGGGCGCCGGCATCGTGCGCGAGGTCGGCGCGGGCGTCACCAGCGTGAAGCCCGGCGATCACGTCATCCCGCTCTACACCCCCGAATGCCGCCAGTGCAAAAGCTGCCTCTCGGGCAAGACCAATCTGTGCACGGCCATTCGCGCCACCCAAGGCAAGGGCCTGATGCCGGACGGCACCAGCCGCTTCAGCTATAAAGGCCAGACCGTCTTCCACTATATGGGCTGCTCCACCTTCTCGAACTTCACCGTCCTGCCGGAAATCGCCGTCGCCAAGATCCGCGAAGACGCGCCCTTTGACAAAGCCTGCTATGTCGGCTGCGGCGTCACCACCGGCGTTGGCGCGGTGGTCAACACGGCCAAAGTTCAGGTCGGCGAGAATGTCGTCGTCTTCGGCCTCGGCGGTATCGGCCTCAACGTGATCCAGGGCGCGCGCATGGCGGGCGCCGACATGATCGTCGGCGTCGACATCAATCCGGACAAGGAAGACTGGGGCCGCAAATTCGGCATGACACATTTCGTCAATCCGAAGGACGTCTCCGATGTCGTCGCCCATATCGTGGAACTGACCGGCGGCGGCGCGGACTACTCGTTTGACTGCACCGGCAACACGACCGTGATGCGCCAGGCCCTCGAATGCTGCCATCGCGGCTGGGGCACCTCGGTCATCATCGGCGTCGCGGAAGCCGGCAAGGAAATCAGCACACGTCCCTTCCAGCTGGTCACGGGCCGCAACTGGCGCGGCACCGCCTTCGGCGGCGCCAAGGGCCGCACGGACGTTCCGAAAATCGTCGACTGGTACATGAACGGCAAGATCGAAATCGACCCGATGATCACCCACGTCATGACCCTCGACAAGATCAACGATGCCTTCGACCTGATGCACGAGGGCAAGAGCATCCGGAGTGTGGTGGTGTACTGATCCAATATGTTGACGCTGGAGCAGCTTGAAGAAGCAATTAGCGGTTATCGTGACGCTCTTTGTCCCGAAATAGACGCTGGCGGCCTCTTTCAACGAAACAAAATTGCTCACAAGTGGAAGGTCACATATCGCACGATTGTTCTTCGTGAGCTTGTGTCTTGGCGATTCGTTGATCTGATACATCAGGCTATACTACTTGAAAAATCAAAAGCATTTGTTGGATCACGGATAATTATCCGATCAGCAATCGAAACGCTTTCGATTCTAATTAACAGCGTCCGCAAAATGGAAAACATTGTTCGCACTGGAAGCGGGTTTCATGAGTATAGCAAGAAGTCTGTGAGCTTGCTACTCGGCTCAAAAGACCAACGAACCAAACATAACGCCATAAACGTTATGGAGGTGATCCAGCTTGCGTCAAAGCAATACGCTGAGTTGCAGCAAGTTTACGACAATCTATCGGAAACAGCCCATCCGAATTTCGACGGGATGATGTATGTGTACTCGGTCGTCTCGGATCGGGGCATGAATACCAAGTTTACTAACGATGTTAGTCGAATCTACGAAGGTCGGCAGTCCGCTATTATTTCGTTGCTGTGCTTGATATTCGAGGAAGAGTACAACGAGGCTTGGCCTGCGGCGTTCGAGAAGTTCGAAACTTGGGTGGAAGCCAATGACGAAATGCTGGAAGCAACAAAGCCACCAGAAGATTCCGATGCCTAGCATCGTCATCTACTGATAAAGATCACCAAACGGAGGAAACACAAATGTTCAGTCATGTAATGGTCGGGTCCAACGACATCGGCAAATCCCAGAAATTCTATGACGCCCTGTTCGGCGCGCTCGGCGGCAAGCCCGGCATCACCGACCCCAAGGGCCGCCTGATCTATATGCACAATGGCGGCATCTTCCTGGTCTCCCCGCCCATCGACGGCCAGCCGGCCTGCCATGCCAATGGCGGCACGATCGGCTTTGCAGCCGCCTCGACCGAGCAGGCCGATGCCTGGCACAAGGCGGGCGTCGAAGCCGGCGGCACCGCCATCGAAGACCCGCCGGGCTGGCGCGAAAACAATGGCATGAAGCTCTACCTCGCCTATCTGCGCGATCCGGACGGTAACAAGATCTGCACGATGCTGCGCGGCTGAAGGCAGGCAGAGAGCCTGCGGCAGATGACCTGGCCCACCCCGGAGACCCCGGACCTGTCGCGCATCCGGTCGGAGGCGATCCGCTGGATCGTTGACGCGGCGATTGGCGAGGGCAATGAAGTTATCTCCCTCGCCGACTGGTCGAAGGCGCTCGTCGCGCACATGCGCGGCGGGCTCCCTCCCGGCCTGAAGGAAAAGGTCGAGGCCCGCTGGCCGGAGCTTGAATATTATTCCGACCCCGGCTCGCCGCATAACGAGCCCGACGAGGGCTATATCGAAGGCGGATTCGCCGTCTCCTTTCCCCGCCCGCGCTGACGGGCCGGATCAGGCGACCGCCAGCCGGTAATTCGTCCGCACAAGGCGTTTCGGCAGGCGGAAGGTCTTCAGCGGCTCGCCGCGCACCCGCTCCAGCAGCGCGTCGGCCCGCGCCCGCGCATCTGCATCCATCGCATCATAGGCGTCCGTCACGGCCTGCATCCGGTAGAGCGGAAAGGTCCGTGCCTGCGCCGGTCCGCGCGCGCCCTCGATCTCGATCCAGATTTCGCCCAGCCCGCGCGGCACAAAGGCGCCGGACGAAACCTCCGCCGCCCAGGCTTCGTAAAGCTCGACCGTCTCGACCAGCGCCGGGAACTGTTCGCGCATCTGCCGGGCCAGGATCGGCTCCAGCGTTTCCGGAATGGCGTCATCGGCCAGAAGGTCGCCCGGCCCTTTGTCTCCCGCATGCACACGCTCCACCCAGTCCGCCACGCGCGGCGCCAGGCGCTTCATCAACTCGCCCGAAGTCGGGTCGCGGTAAAGATGCGCATAGAGCGGCCCGATAAAGGCAAAGTCCGCCAGACAGGGCCGTCCGCCGAGCAGGAAGGGATGGACTTCGAGATGGCGCGAGAACTCGGCAAGAAAGGTTTCATAAGATTTCTCGATTCCGGGGATCGTCTCGGGATGCACCCCCAGCACCGGCAACGCGCCCTTGAAGCGCTGGCCATTCTTCTTGCCGGTCTCATATTGTTCGGCCCGGCTCGCGCCCGGCGCCGACAGCGCGCCAAACTCGCCATAGGCCCAGTCTTCATTATAGCTCCAGCGATAATGCATGGCCGGCAGCGTCAGCCATTCATCCGCATAGAGATGGAGAAGCTCTGCCACGAAGCGCTGAAGCGGGGTGGGCGGAAGGGCCGGCGGCGACAGCCCCTCGCGCGCTTCCACGGTCTCGATGATGTCGGCGCTGTCCTGCACGACCTCGCCCTCCGGCGTCGTCATCACCGGGATCACCGGCCAGCCGACATTCGGCAGGATCAGGTCGCGGTAGACCGCCTGGGTGGCGGCTTCCTCCCGGAAGTCCACGCCCCGCCAGCGCAGATAGGCCCGCGCCTTGCCGGTGAAATAGCTAACCTCGGCGCCGTACAGCATATATCCGCTCATCCTGGTTCCCTCGCCTTGCTGTCCGCCCTGTCATTCCAAACGCCATTGCGCGATGCAAGCCCGCAGCTTGCTTGACTTCGCGGCGGCCAAGGGGCCAGAAGGCCGGGTGCCCGCCTGTCTGCTCAGCCCCTCCCGGAGTGACCCATGACCGACCTCACCCAAGTCTCCGCCTGGAAGTCCTTCGGCGGGAATCTGACGGTCCATGACCATGAGAGCGCGCTTCTCGGCTGCACCATGCGCTTTGCCGTCTATGTCCCGCCGCAGGCGAAGGACGGACCCGTGCCCGTGCTCTGGTATCTTTCCGGTCTCACCTGCACCTGGGCAAACATGATGGAAAAATCCGGTGTGCAGGAACATGCCGCCCGCCACGGGCTGATGATCATTGCGCCGGATACCAGCCCGCGCGGCGAAGACGTGCCCGATGACGAGGCCTATGACCTTGGTCAGGGCGCCGGCTTCTATCTCACCGCCACGCAGGAACCCTGGGCCAGAAACTACAAGATGGACCAGTACATCACCGGCGAACTGCCCGCCCTCATCGCCGCCAACTTCCCGGCCGACATGACGCGCCAGGGCATCTTCGGCCACTCGATGGGCGGGCATGGCGCGATCACGCTGCACCTGAAGCACAAGGACCGGTACAAATCCTGCTCGGCCTTCTCGCCGATCACCTCGCCGGCCCGTGTGCCCTGGGGCCAGAAGGCGTTCACTGCCTATCTCGGCCCGCTCTCGATCCGGTGGGAGGCATATGACGCCACCGAACTCGTCAAGGAGCGCCAGTCGAAAGCGCTGATCCTCGTCGACACCGGCACCGCCGACACCTTCCTGGAGCGCGAACTGAAGCCGGATATCTTCATCGAAGCCTGCGAGAAGAACGGCCAGCGCCTCGATTACAGGCTGCGCGAAGGCTATGGCCACGACTATTATTTCATCGCCACCTTCATGGATGAACACATCGCCCATCATGCGAAAGTGCTGAAAGCCTAGACTGCCTTTGCGTGGCGCCGCTCGGCAACCGCCGGTGAGCGCGCATCGAAACACTGCGCCACCGTGCGCAGCATGATGCGGGCCTCTTCCGGAACCGTGATCACAGATCCGTCTACGGTGCAAAGGCCGGCCAGCACCAGATCCCGGGCCGCCTCCAGCGCGCCGTCAAGGCTGCCGGGCGCCGCGCCCATCGCGGCGCAGAGCGCGTCCACGTCGAGGCGCAGCCTGCACATCAGCTCTTCAATCGCCCGCGCCCGCAGCCTGTCATCCTCGTTCACCGCAATGCCCCGTTCGGCAGGCAGGCGTCCGGCGCGGACGGCCTCGGCCCAGGCCTTGCGATCCTTGAGGTTCTGGCTGAAACCTTCGCGGAACTGGGAAATGGACGTCGCCCCCAGGCCGATCAGCGTCTCGCATGCGTCATCCGTATACCCCTGGAAGTTCCGGCGCAGCCGGCCCTCCCGCGCCGCAACCGCCAGCGCGTCATCCGCGCGGGCGTAATGGTCAAGGCCGATGGCGACATAGCCCGCATCCTCAAGTGTCATCGCGGCCACCTGAGCCTGCTCAAAGCGTTCGTTGAGGCCGGCGAGCGCTGCCTCGTCAATCGCGCGCTGATGCTTGGCAAACCACGGCACATGCGCATAGCCGAAGACGGAAACCCGCGCCGCACCCATCTCGGCGGCAAAGCGGGCGGCGTCGGCCACATGCTGCGTCGTCTGGTAGGGCAAGCCATACATGAGGTCCATGTTGATGGCGCCGATGCCGGCCTCGTACAGTTCCTCGACCAGCGACACGATCATCTCGCGCGGCTGGATGCGGTTGATTGCCCGCTGAACATCTTCGTCCAGTGTCTGAACGCCAAGGCTCGCCCGGTTGACGCCCGCTTGGGCATAAGCGGCCACCTGCCCATTCTGCATCGTGCGCGGGTCGAGTTCCACGGCGATCTCGGCGCCTTCCCGGATGCCGAAGCCGCGGCGCATCGCATCGGCAATCTCCAGGAAATCGTTCGGGCTCAGAATATTGGGCGAGCCACCGCCAAAATGCAGATGGCCGATGCCGCCATGGGGGCCCATCGCGGCGGCGGTCAGGGAAATTTCCTTGAGCAGAAGGTCTGCATACTCGCCCACGCGCCGGTAACCATTCGGAACACTGGTCGCACAGCCGCAATACCAGCAGAGCTTTTCGCAGAACGGGATATGCAGATAGGCCGAGACCGGCTCTCCGGGCGCCGCGGCGGCCATCCATGCCCGCGTTTCGGCATCTCCCGCCAGGGGTCCGAAATCAGCTGCCGTAGGGTAGCTGGTATAGCGGGGCACCGCGCGGGAAGCGTAGGGGATCCAGGCATCCTTCATGGCCAGCCAAATAACATTCGCCAGGGGATGTTTACTGTAAGTATTGTCCCCTATGTGGCGCTCTGCCATAGCCGCCATGCCGTTTTCGTGTCATTGGGCACCGATTGTGACGCCTGAAAGCCCTTGTCTCCCCCATGAACCTGCCTGAAACCCTGCCTGCCGCGCTGCGTGCGGCCATCCATGAGCGTGGCTATGAAAGCCTGACCGAAGTCCAGGCCGCCGCGACCGCGCCAGATCTGGAAGGGCGCGACCTGCTGGTCTCCGCGCGCACCGGGTCCGGCAAAACGGTCGCCTTTGGTCTCGCCATTGCCAACGAACTCCTCGGCGGCGAAGACACGTTTCTTGTCCGCGCCGCCTCGCCGCTTGGCCTGATCATCGCCCCGACGCGGGAACTGGCCCTGCAGGTCGCCCGCGAACTGAGCTGGCTGTATGCCAACACCAATGCCGAGATCGCCACCTGCGTCGGCGGCATGGACATGCGTGACGAGCGCCGGGCGCTGGAGCGCGGCGCGCATATCGTCGTCGGCACGCCCGGCCGCCTGTCGGACCATATCAATCGCGGCTCCTTCGACACCTCCGCCATCCGCGCCGTCGTGCTGGACGAGGCCGACGAGATGCTCGATCTCGGCTTCCGCGAAGAGCTTGAGCACATTCTGGAAGACACGCCGAAGGAACGCCGCACCCTGATGTTCTCGGCTACCGTGCCCAAGGGCATCGCAGCGCTGGCGACACGCTACCAGAAACAGGCGATCCGGATCACCACCGACAGCGAAGCCACTGCGCATGTCGACATCGCCTATGAGGCACTGATGGTTGCGCCGGGCGATGAAGAAAATGCCATCGTCAACATCGTGCGCCATTCCGATACGGAAAGCGCGATCGTGTTCTGCTCGACGCGCGCCTCGGTCAACCATCTTGTCACCCGTCTCGGCAATCGCGGCTTCACCGTGGTCGCCCTTTCCGGCGAATTCAGCCAGAAGGAGCGCGCCAACGCCCTCCACTCGCTGCGCTCCGGCCGCGCGCGTGTCTGTATCGCAACGGATGTTGCCGCCCGGGGGCTGGACCTGCCGAAGCTCGACCTCGTGATCCATGCCGACCTGCCGCGTGACCCGGCCACCCTGCTCCACCGCTCAGGCCGCACCGGCCGCGCCGGCCGCAAGGGCATCAGTACACTGATCGTCGCGCCCAAGGCCCGCCGCCGGGTCGAACGCCTGCTGCAGGATGCCAAGGTCGAGGCTCGCTGGGGCCGCCCGCCCTCGGCCGATGAGGTTACCGCCCGCGACGATGCCCGCCTGCTCGCAGATACGGCGTTGACAAATCCGATGACTGAAAAAGAAACGGACCTTGTCGCCCGACTGATGGGAGAACATACGCCGGAACAGATCGCCACCGCCTTCATCCGCAAGGCCCGCGCCGGTCGTTCTGCACCTGAAGACCTGCGCGACGTCGACGATCGCCCGCCGCGCAAACCGCGCGAAGTGCGCGGTGAGCGCGACTGGCAGGACCGCCCTGAGCGCGCCCCGCGTGAACGCCGAGAATGGACCGAGCGTGAACCGCGAGAGCCGCGTGCGCCCCGTCCCCAGCGCGAGCGCGCCAGCCTCGACGGCGCCGTCTGGATCGCCATCAATGTCGGCCGCAAGAAGAATGCAGACCCCAAATGGCTGCTGCCGATGCTCTGCAAGGCGGGCGGCATCGACCGCGACCAGATCGGCCAGATCCGCGTCAATTCGGGCAATACCCATGTCGAGCTGACGCCGGAAGGCGCCGAGCGCCTGTTCGAGACAACCGGCAATGGCCGCCTCGAAGGCAGCCTGCAGGCTTTCCCGCTGGACGGGATTCCCGAGACGGAGGACGCCGGTCCCCCGCCCCGCCGCGAACGCCGCCCGGAGAACCGCTCTGACAGCGCCCCGGAAGGCCGGACCGGCCGCAAACCCGGCTGGAACCCTGCCGAGCGCCCGCCGCGCGCAGAAAAGCCGGCTGGCAAACCGTATGAGAAACGCGCCGGCAGCCGCAGCGAGAGCCCCCGAGAAGACGCCCCCGAACGGCCCGCAAAGGCCCCCTGGACCGGCGCCAAGGGCAAGGCATTCAAGGGTCCGGCCAAAGGCCCCGGCAAACCGAAAACGGGCGGTAAATCCACGGCGTCAAAAGGCGCGAAACCGAAGAGTTTCCAGGGTCTGAAGAAGCCGCGAGGCTGAGCGATCGGGCGGACGGGCGGCCGACCCGGAAAGCCACCAATATGGCCCTGTTTCCAAAGGGTTTTTTATAGCCCTTTCGGCACTGCAAAATGATTGCCGTTCCGGTTCCCAGCGGGGCGGAAACCCCCTATATTTCAGGGGTATTCTGCGAATCATCGAGAAAGCACTTCCCATGGCCGAAGAGACAATCCCGGAATCGCCTGAACAGGGCGGCGAAGGCGAGTATGGCGCCGGCTCCATCAAGGTCCTGAAAGGCCTTGATGCCGTTCGCAAACGTCCCGGCATGTATATCGGCGACACCGATGACGGCTCCGGCCTCCACCACATGATCTACGAAGTCGTCGATAACTCCATCGACGAAGCCCTCGCCGGCCATGCCGACCATGTCACGGTCACCCTCTTCCCCGATGGCTCGGCCGAAATCACCGACAATGGCCGCGGCATCCCGGTTGGTCTACACCCGACCGAAGGCGTCTCGGCCGCCGAGGTCATCATGACCCAGCTGCACGCCGGCGGTAAGTTCGACCAGAACTCCTACAAGGTCTCCGGCGGCCTGCACGGCGTTGGCGTCTCGGTCGTCAACGCCCTGTCCGACTGGCTGGAACTCACCATCCACCGCGAAGGCAAGGAACACTTCGTCCGCTTCGTCGATGGCGGCCGCGTCGAGGCCCCGCTCGTCACGCGCGGCCCCTCACCCAAGCGCGAGAATGGCAAGTCCTATACCGGCACGGCCCTGCGCTTCCTGGCCTCGACCTCCACCTTCACGATGACCGACTATGACCGCAAGACGCTGGAGCACCGTCTGCGCGAGCTCGCCTTCCTGAACAGTGGTGTAAAGATCATCTTCCGCGATGAGCGCGAGGCAGAGCCCTACGAAATCGTGCTGGAATATGAAGGCGGCGTGAAGGCCTTCGTCCAGCATATCGACAAGCAGAAGCATTCACTGATCGGCGAGCCGATCTACGTCATCGGCGAGAAGGACGGCATCACGGTCGAGGCCGCGCTGGAATGGACCGACAGCTATCACGAATCCGTTCTCTGCTTCACCAACAACATCCCGCAGCGCGACGGCGGCACCCACCTTGCCGGTTTCCGCGGCGCACTCACCCGCATCATCAACAAATATGCGAACGAGACCGGGGTTGCGAAGAAATCCAAGGTCGAGATTTCCGGTGATGATGCCCGCGAGGGCCTGACCTGCGTGCTCTCCGTCAAGGTGCCGGACCCGAAATTCAGCTCACAGACGAAAGACAAGCTCGTCTCCTCCGAGGTGCGTCCGGTGGTCGAGAGCCTGATGAATGAGAAGCTGGGCGAATGGTTCGAGGAGAACCCGAAAAAGGCCCAGGTGATCATGGAGAAGATCGTCGAGGCCGCCGCCGCGCGCGAGGCCGCCCGCAAGGCGCGCGAACTCACCCGCCGCAAATCGGCGCTCGATATCACGAGCCTGCCCGGCAAGCTGGCCGATTGCCAGGAGAAAGACCCGGCAAAATCCGAAATCTTCATCGTCGAGGGTGATTCCGCCGGCGGCAGCGCCAAACAGGGGCGCAGCCGCGACAACCAGGCGATCCTCCCCCTCCGCGGCAAGATCCTCAACGTCGAGCGTGCGCGCTTCGACAAGATGCTGTCTTCCGATCAGGTCGGCACACTGATCATGGCGCTCGGCGCTGGTATCGGGCGGGACGAGTTCGACATCAAGAAGCTGCGCTACCACAAAATCATCATCATGACCGACGCTGATGTCGACGGCGCGCACATCCGCACGCTGCTGCTCACCTTCTTCTATCGTCAGATGCCGGAGATTATCGAGCGCGGCTTCCTCTACATCGCCCAGCCGCCGCTCTACAAGGTGACGCGCGGGCGTTCGGAGCGCTATGTCAAGGATGATGGCGAGCTGGAAGCCTATCTCATCGAGGAAGGCACAAGCGGCGAGACGCTGATCCTTGCCGACGGCACGCAGATTGCCGGCGGCGACCTGCGCGAACAGGTGCGCCAGGCGGCCAATTTCCGCTCCGGCCTGAAACGCCTCGCCCTGCGCGCGCCGTCCGATCTCATCGAACATGCCGCCCTCACCGGCGCGCTGAAGCCCGGCGCCGGCAAGGACGAGGCCGAGGCGACTGCCGCACGCCTCAACCGCTTCGCCGAAGAGGGCGAAGACACCTGGGAAGGCCGTTTCGTGGAAGGCGCCCTCGTGCTTCAGCGCACGGTGCGCGGTGTCGGCGAAACTGCCGTCCTGCCCCCGCAGCTGATCGCCAGCCAGGATGCGCTGCGCCTGTCGGAGCGCGCCGTGCACCTGCAGGAGCTTTACGCCCAGCCCTCGATCCTGCGGCATGAGAAGGGCGGGGAGATTACCGTCTACGGACCATCTACCCTGCTCGGCGCGGTGCTCGAATCCGGCCGCAAGGGCCTGAAGATCCAGCGCTACAAGGGCCTCGGCGAAATGAATGCCGACCAGCTCTGGGAAACCACCCTCGACGCCAACGCCCGCACCCTCCTGCAGGTCAAGGTCGAACACGCCGACGAAGCCGACGAACTCTTCACCAAACTGATGGGCGACGTGGTGGAACCGCGGCGGGAGTTCATCGAAGAGTTTGCGCTGGAAGCCGAGGTGGATGTTTAAACACTTCTAAGATGGAAGTCGTGATGAAGGTATCGGAGCGGCTTGAATTAATCAGCTCCATCGGGCGAGAGCTTCAAGATCGCTACACCTTCAGCGATCTTCATGGGTATCTCGCTGCGTTCGACGTCCCGTTTCTAGAAAATGGACCAACCAATAGCAAATGGAGCTACACCAAAGCTGCTTTGGCTTCGGTCCCTTTGTCCACAATCATAAATATTGCAAGCGATCTGGATCTGAAGTTCAGTTCCGAGATGACCGAATCTGCCGTGCTTCCCGAGAACTGGAAAGGGACAACTGATTTTCGTCTATTCATAAGCCACATTTCCAAAGACAAGGGGATCGCAACTCGACTGAAAGAAGCTCTGCATGCGCATCACATATCTGGTTTTGTGGCCCATGAAGACATTCACCCGACCAAAGCGTGGCAAGATGAAATAGAGCGCGCTCTAAACTCCATGCACGCAATGGTGGCAGTCCATACTCTGGGATTCAGCGAAAGTGTATGGACGCAGCAAGAAATTGGATTCGCGTTGGGTCGGCGGACAAAAGTTGACCTGCTCTGATTCTTCGGACCACGGCTATTTTGGGTGAGCGACCAGAACTGCCTTTTCGATTTGCCCCTGACGGAGCGGTTGAGCGACGGGTCGGGGCGCGAAGGCCCCACATACCGC
>JBKBLD010000020.1:0-49566 GCA_046296675.1 Hyphomonas sp.
TGCTCAACCATTCTTACGGCGCGCTCACGCACCTCAGGCGAATACCGCCCCTGTCTTCTCTGCTCTGTCATGGCTCCAATCTCTCAAGAAAAGGAGCCTCCGGTAAACCCGGGGAGGTTCACTTGCCAGTAGCAGCTTTCGCCGGTGCACGGCTTGACCGCGGCATTCTACTAAGTCGGGCAAGTGACGGCGAGGACTTGAGGGCGCATAGGGGCGCCCTGAAAGAAGCTTTAATACTTAGCGATAAGAACGAACGGCAAGTTGCGCTCAAGGCGCTCGAAGGAGGGGCCCTACAAATCAAGCTTGCCCTTGAGCAGGCCAGCGATAGGTTGTGTGAGCAGAGGTTTTACAGGCTTGAACTGCGGGCGCGCCGAAAACAATCCGGCACTCCTTGGACAGAAAAATTCTTCTCTTGGGCGTATGCTGCCATATCCAACTATGGTGCCTCGATGGGATGGCCGTTCGTATGGTTGCTTGGGGTGATCTTAGTCTTTGCCTTGTTATATTGGGGGGCGGCTACGGAGTTCCGGATCAACCTGGGTGCGCCGGTGGCGTGGTGCGCGCTCATCGACGCATTTAACGTCTCACTCTCCCGCATCTTCCCCTTCGGCGCCTTTGAGGAGGTCACAAAAGACTGGATCGCTGCGCGGGAGGTCCAACACGGCGGGCTTGCGGCTATTAGCCTCCGCATCCTCGCCTCGCTGCAATCGGCCTTCGCACTCGTGCTCCTCTTCCTCTTCGGCCTCGCCGTCCGGCGGCGGTTCCAGATCAGCTGAGCAGAGGCGGGCTTGCATGGGCGGGGGAGGCCGGTAAGGTTTCCCGTGGCGATTCAAAGCGTTTGAAGGCTGGTGGCCGGCATGAGTCTCGATCTTTTGCAGCCGGAAGCGGCCGCGCCGCTGATTGCAACGGTGCAGGACCATATCGCGCGGCTGATCGATGCAGCCCGCGCCGAGCTCAGCTCGCCTGACACGCTGTGGCAGCTCGGCGCGCTCGTCCTGGCCGCCTTCCTCGGCTATCTCGCCTCGCGCTATCCCAAGCACAAGCTGATGCAGGAAGCGGAAAAGCGCGGGCGGATCGACTTTGTCCTGCTCGTCTATCATTCCCTCTCGCGCATCGTCTGGCCGGTGTTCACCGCCATCCTGCTCGGCATCGCCACCGCCGCCTTCGAGGCTGCCGGCCTCGGCAACAATACGCTGCATATTGCCACCAGCCTGCTGATCGCCTGGATCATCGTGCGCATCTTCACCGCCAGCATGCGCCGGGGCTTCTGGTCGAAGGCAGTCGCCTATTTCGCCTGGGCGCTGACAGCGCTCTACATTGTCGGCTGGCTTCGCCCGGTCACGCGCTGGCTCAGCAGCGTCACCTTCGATTTCGGCGAGCACGAGGTTTCGCTGCTGCGCATCCTCATCAGTCTCGCGCTCGCCGCTTTCGCCATCTGGCTGGGCCGGGTGATCGGCAATGTCGCCCAGTCGCAGCTGCGCAGCTCGCCGGACCTGCCGGCCTCGGTCGGCGGCATCCTCGGCCAGAGCATCAAGATCGGCGTGATGCTGGTCGCGGTGCTGATCGCCCTGAACTTCCTCGGCGTGAACGTCGCCGCGCTGACCTTCTTCTCCGGGGCGCTCGGTGTCGGAATCGGCTTCGGTCTGCAATCGGTGTTCTCGAACTTCATCTCCGGCGTCATCATCCTGATGGAACGCTCGCTGAAAGTCGGCGACTTCATCGAGCTTCAGTCCGGCCTGTCGGGCGTGGTGAAGGAGATCAACTTCCGCTCCACGGTCGTCACCACCAACGATAATCTTGACATCATCGTGCCCAATGAAGCCTTCATCAAGGCCCAGCTGATCAACTGGACGATGACTGAGGCGCGCCGGCGCATCCATGTCCCGTTCGGCGTCGCCTACGGGACTGACAAGAAGCTGGTGGAGAAGGCAGGCATCGAAGCAGCGGCGGCCGTACCCTGGACCTTTGATGACCGGGGCGAGCACACGCCCCAGGTCTGGCTGGTGAAGTTCGGAGAGTTCCGCCTCGAATTCGAACTGATCGTCTGGCTGACGGACGAAGGTGTGCTGCGGCCGCAGAAAGTGATGGCCGATTATGTCTGGGCGGTGCATTCGGCGCTGGAGAAGTACGAGATCCACGTCTCGATGCCGCAGCGCGACCTGCACATCAAGTCACCCGATACTATCAGTGTGCGGATAGAGCCGGGCAGCTGAGCCGCCCGGCATCGATGGCTATTTCAGCTTGTCAACGAAGCGCCGGGCAAACCGGTCGGAAGCACGCGACGCATCCTGCCAGGTGGTCAGGCCCGCATAGCGGATATCGGTCTCATACCATTTGTATGCTAGTTCGCCGGCCGGTGCGCCATCTGCGGCATAGGCGACGGCCTTGAGGTCCATGCCGCCGGTGCTGACCGAGCGGAACATGTCGAGGCCGGGCCGGTCACCGCCTTGTTTAAACGTCGGCCGCGAGGGGCGAGCGTCGACGATCGTCACCTCGATCCGGGCAACATCAACGCCGGCCTTCGACAGCGCGCGGGTCAGGTCACGCTCGACGCGGCCGGACAGGTATTCGCCTTCGCGAACCCCATAGTCGTCCTTCAGTTTTTCCGAAAATTCAGGGCTGTAACTCACGCTGATCTCCGCAGCATAAGCGGCCGGAGCCAGCGCGGCGGCCAGCATGGCCATTGCAAGCAAGCGTTTCATCCTGGCACTCCATTCCTTCTGCTGACGCAAGCGCGCGCCACGCAACCATGGCGCGACTATAGTCCCGCCCGGCCCGATCCAGAAGTCACACGGGCGTGAGGGGCTGGGGCAGGCCTCTGGCGGCCGCTTACCGCGATGAGAACAGCCGGCCCTTCTCGGTGATCAACACGACAATCAGCGCCGCGGCGCCGAGAATGACAAATCCTGTCGTCATAGGCACGGTCGAGCCATCGAATTGCGCGCCGATGACCATGCCGATCGTGCTGGCGATCAGCGTTGTGGCAAAGCCATAGGCCGCCGACGCCGTGCCCGCTATCTTGCCGAGTGGTTCCATGGCGAGCGCGGAGAAGTTCGATCCCATCATGCCGAAACAGGCAAAGGTCAGCGCAAACAGCGGGAAGAAGCGCGCGAGGCTCTCGCCCCATATGAGGGTCGTCACTGTCAGAACGGCCGAGCCGAGGATAAAGACGATGAGCACGGTATGGCTGATCCGGCGCATGCCCAGCCGCTCGACCAGGCGGGAATTGGTGAAGTTCGAAATCGCGAGCGCAGCCGCGATGCCGGCAAACCAGAAAGCGAAGCTCTCGCCCTGGCCGAAGACCTGGCGAAACACCTGTTCGGACGAGGCGATGAAGGCGAATAGCGCACCGAAGACGATTCCGGATGCGAGCATGTAGCCGAAGCTGACTGGCGTGCGCACGACCTGCAAATAGGCCTCGGTCACGCTGCTGGCGCTCAGTGGCCGGCGCGCGGGCGCCGGCAATGTCTCTGGCAAGCGTATCCAGGTCCAGGCGAACATCAGCGCGCCCCAGACTGCAAGCACCAGGAAGATGCCTTCCCAGGGGGCAAAAAAGAGAATGAGCTGGCCGGCCGCCGGTGCGATGATCGGCACGATCATGAAGATCGTCATCACCAGCGACATGAAGCTTGCCATGCTGCGCCCGGCAAAAATGTCGCGCACCACGGCCGCCGCAACGATCCGCGCGCTGGAGGCGAACACGCCCTGCAGGAAGCGCACCGCCAGCAGCGCCCAGAAATCGCGCACAATGATGCAGAGAAGCGCAGTCAGGACATAGCCGGCAAGCCCGATGAAAAGCGGTGCGCGCCGGCCGAACCGGTCGGTGATCGGGCCCCAGAGCAGCTGCGGCGCGCCGAAGCCGAGCACATAGGCGAAGATGATGAGTTGCTGGCGATTCTGATCGCCGCCATTGCCGGTCAGGCCGGTGGCGCGGGCAATCTCCCCGAGCGCCGGCAGCATGATGTCGATGGCCATCGCATTCAGGGCCATCAGCCCTGCAATCATCGCCACGAATTCCATCTTGCGCAGGCCTGTCGGCGGCGCGATCAGGGTGGTGCCGGCGCGCGCTTCATTGCCATCCATACGTCCGGCCTTTCTTTCCAGCCCGGCCTTTTGAACCTTTATCGGGCCCTTGGCCAGCGCGGGATGCGCATAACTCCTATAGCGTCTCAACCGGCAGGCGCCCGACGCACACCCCGCGCGTTCCCGGCAAAGCTGCCGCGCGAAAGGTCCGCCTAGTCCGGTGTGTCCATCGCCAGGATGATCTGGGCATAGCCGCGCGCCAGCCGGCCCATATTCTCTACCGACAGGCGCTCATTCGTGCCGTGAAACCCCGTCAGATCCTCCGGCGACATGACGGCCGGGGCGAAGCGGTAGACATTTGGCGTGATGGCGCTGGCATAGCGCGCATCGGTCGCGCCGAGGACAAGGCCTGGCGCCGCCGGCGCGCCGTTTCCGGTCGCCTCCGCCACACTCGCCAGCACCGCATACGCGCGGTTGTCGGTCGGCGAGACGGGTGAGGCCCCCTCGCCGCGAATGCCCTGCTGGCCCACCTCGATCTCGATGCCCTCGATCCCGGCGGTGACCCGGCGGACATGTTCGATAATCTTCTCCTCGGTATCGTTCGGATGGATGCGGAAGTTCACCACCGCGCTGGCGCGCTGGGCGAGGACATTCTCCTTGGCGGACCCGGCGAGCATCGTCGGCGCCGTGGTCGTGCGGATCATCGCATTGCCGGCGGGAATGCCCGAAAGCTGCTTGTCGATCGTGCCTTCAAACAGCCAGAGATTGGCAAAGGCCATCCGCTGCATGAAGGGCATGTCTGCCGCCGCCGAACGGAAAAGATCCGACACCGGAGGTTTCGTGAAGTCCGCCTTCATCTGATTCTCGTCGAGCGCCACGACCGCCCGGGCAAGCCGCACGGCCGCCGAGTCGCGCGGCGGGGTCGAGGAATGTCCACCCGCGCCGAGAGCCACAATTTCCAGCGTGACATAGCCTTTCTCGGCAATACCGATGAACCCCATCGCCTTGCCGGTGAGCGGGGAGGGATCAATGATCATGAAGCCCTCATCCAGCGCCATTTCCGGCTCGACCCCGCGCGAGTGGAGAAGGGCAATACCGGCCTCCGCGCCGGAGCCTGAGACTTCCTCGTCATGGCCGAACATGATGTGGACCGTGCGCTGAGGATTGAATCCGGACTGGGCGAGCGCTTCCGCCGCTTCCATGATCGCCACCAGCGAGCCCTTGTCGTCGATCGTGCCGCGGCCATAGACATAGCCGTCAATGATCTCGCCAGAGAACGGCCCCCCGGTCCAGTCGCCCTCGGTGCCGATATTCACCGGCACGACATCCTGGTGCGCCATCAGCAGGATCGGCTTCAGGCCCGGATCCGAGCCGGGCCAGGTGTAGAGCAGCGTCAGCGTGTCGCCGACAAGTTCGCGCTGCATGGCGGAATGGGCGGCGGGGTAGGTGTCTTCCAGCCAGGCGTGCAGCCTCAGCCATTCGCCCTCCTGGCCGGGACGCGGATCACCGGGCGCCAGCGTGATGGTGCGGAAGCGCAACGCTTCGGCAAGATGCTGTGCGCCGCGCTCAGCTGAAATCGCCGGAGGTTCCGGAAGGGCAACCCGCCCGCCGACCGGATCCGCGCCGTAATTGAAAGTGCGGAACAGGAGCACCGCGACGAGTATGCCGATGATCGCCCCGAGGCCGACCAGAATGTTGCGGATCATGACGCCGCGCCTCCTCCCATATGTTCTGACGCGGCAGTTTGCGTGGCTCGGTGATCCGGTCAAGCGCGCCGGGATCAAAAAAATGACTTGGCCGTCACCTTCGCAGACGGCACTGTGTCCTACATGTCCCAACCCAAATCCAGGCGTTTGTCGTTCCCGCGCGTGCTCGCATTTGCCTCGCTCAGCGTTCCGATTGCGGGCGTCGGCCTGCCGCTGGGCGTCTATCTCGCGCCGCTCTATGCCAATGAGGCGCCCAACGGTGTCGGCCTCGGCCTGGAGCTGACCGGCCTGCTCTTCATGCTGCTCAGGATCTGGGACATCGTGACCGATCCGGTCATGGGCTATCTCGTCGACCGTTACCGGACCCCGCTCGGCCGGGTACGCCACTGGATCATTCTCTGCGTCCCGATCCTGGGGATATCCACCTTCTTCGTCTACATGCCGCCGGCCGGGGCAGGGCCCGGCTATTTCATCGGCTGGATGCTGCTCTTCTATATCGGCTTCACCCTGCTGCAGACCTCGCGCTCATCCTGGGTGCCGGCGATTGCGCATGATTATGACGACCGTTCGCGCCTCTTCCTCTGGCCGGAACTGATCTCGGTCATTTCGATGCTGGTACTGCTGGCCATGCCGCTCATCCTGTCGCTGATCGGCGTTGAGGCAAGCCGGTTCGGGCAGGTGGCCGTGATGGGCTGGATGATGATCATAGCCCTGCCGATCGTGGTCGGGCTTGCCTGTACCTTCGTGCCGGACCCGCCGCTCAGGGGCGAATCGAAAGCGGTGGAGAAGTTCGAGATCCGCCCGCTTTTCCGCGCGATCCGCAGCCCGCTGTTCAGCAAGGTCTTGATCATCGAACTGCTCGTCTCGACCGCCATTTCCGTCACCGCGGCCAATTTCCTGTTCGTGGCCGGATATGCCTTCGGGGCAAGCGATGCGCAGACCAGCCTGACGCTGATGCTGTTCTTCGTGATGGCCATCATCGCCCTGCCGGGCTGGCTCTGGCTGGCGAGGAAGACAGAAAAGCGCACCGCCTATTTCATCGCCACGACCTGTTCGGGCGTCGCCTTCATGGCCTTCATCCCGCTGGCGCCGACGGCGAGCTTCACCACCTTCCTGATCGCCTCGCTGATTGCCGGCATCCCGTTCAGCGCCCCGATCTTCCTGGCCCGCGCGATGACAGCCGATGTCGTGGAGATGCAGGCAGCCGAGACCGGCGAGAACCGGGCGGGGAATTTCTATGCCCTGCTGACCAGCTTCAACAAGGTCGGCTCCAGCCTCGCTTTCGGGGTCGGCTATTTCATTGTCGGCCGGATCGCCGGTTTCCGGCCGGGGCAGGAAAATTCCGAAGCGGCGATCTTCGGTCTCGTGCTGGTCTTCGGCCTTTTGCCGGGGCTTCTCTACATCGCCGCCGGCCTTGTCGCGCGGACCTATCCGCTGACCCGCGCCGTGCAGGAGGAAACCGCAAGCCGCCTGGAGCGCCGGGTGGATGTGACGCCGGGCAACTAAAACATTGAAAAAATCCGCAGTCCTGTCGAAATCCGCATCTCAGCGGCGTCTTCAGCCTATGGGGGCGGGAAAGGCCTGCCCTTCAGCTGACAGGGAAGGAGAGCGCGATGCTCTACACAATGCTCATTTACTCCGATCCGGCGAAGGAGCCGGCCTATGGGACGCCGGCCTTCGACGAGATGCTGGCCGGTTTCGGGGCGCTTGGCGAAGCGCTGCAATCGGCCGGCGCCCTCGTTGCCGGTGAAGCCCTGCAAGGCGTCGAGACAGCGACGTCGGTTCAGGTGCGCGCCGGCAAGGTGGAGACAATGGATGGCCCGTTTGCGGAGACGCGCGAACATCTGGGCGGATTCTATCTCATCGATGTACCGGATCTGGACGCTGCGCTGAAGTTTGCGGCGATGGTCCCGGCGGCTACTTTCGGCACGGTCGAGGTGCGCCCGGTGATGAGCTTCGGCCCGGAAGGCTGATAGCTTGGGGGCGGCTCCCGGACCGGATGCGGCCGGCGCGCTGGCCGCGCTCAGCCGCAGCGACCGGGGGCTGCTCCTGTCGGCCCTGATTGCGCGCCTCGGCAGTTTCGACCTTGCCGAGGAGGCGCTGTCGGAGGCGATGGAATCGGCTCTGGTGCATTGGAGCCGAAGCGGTATTCCCGCTTCGCCGCGGGGCTGGCTCCTGAAGGCGGCCGGGCGCAAGGCGATAGACCAGATACGCCGGAAAGGGTCGGAAGAGAGAAAAGCAGGCGCGCTTGCCCTCATCGGACCGGCGCACGGCGGCGGCGAGGACGAGGACTTCCCGGACGAACGCCTGCGCCTGATCTTTACCTGCTGCCATCCGGCACTCGAGGAAAAGAGCCGCGTTGCGCTCACGCTCAGAACCGTCTGCGGGCTGACGACGCGCCAGATCGCGGCGATGTTCCTCGACAATGAGCCGGCGATGGGTCAGCGCCTGTCGCGGGCGAAGGCGAAGATCGCGGCGGCCGGTATCCGCTATGCGGTTCCGGAGCGCGAGGCGTGGCCGGGCCGTCTCAGCGCAGTCCTGACAGTGATCTATCTGATCTTCACGGCCGGCTACGCCGCCGGGCCGGAGGGCGGGCCCGATCTGGCCGAGGAAGCCATTTTTCTTGCCCGGCTCATCAACCGTCTGTGTCCGGATGACCCGGAAATCGAGGGTTGCCTCGCGCTTCTGCTTCTGACCCATGCCCGCCGGGCGGCGCGGATCAGCCCTGACGGGGAAAGCGTGCCGCCGGACCGGCAGGACAGGTCGCTCTGGGACGGGGCGGCGATCGCCGAGGGCAGGGGGCTGCTCGGCGCAGCGATACAGCGGCGCGCGCCTGGTCCGTTCCAGCTCAAGGCGGCGATCGCCGATTGCCATATGGCCGAAAACGGGCCGGACTGGCCGCAGATCGCCATGCTCTATGGCGGGCTGATGCGGTTCGAGCCGACGCCGGTGGTGCGCCTCAGCCGGGCCGTCGCCCTTGCCGAGGCGGGCGCGCTAGCAACAGGACTCTCAGAAATCGAACGCCTCGGCGAAGTGCTTGAGGGATACCAGCCCTATCACGCTGCATCGGCAGAGTTGTTCCGCCGGGCCGGGGACAGGCGCCGCGCGCTCGCCGCGTATGAAAAGGCGATCAGCCTCGCCGTCTCGGACGCCGACCGGCGCTTCCTGATGCGCAGGCGGGCTGAGGCGGCAACTTAGTCGTCGCCATCCTCATCCAGAATTTCGCCCAGCCGGTCGAAGCGGCGGTTCCAGAGGGATTTGCGGTCTTCGATCCAGCGGCTTGCGAGGCTTAGCCCCGTTTCGTCGAGGCTGCAGGTGCGTACCCGGCCGATCTTTTCCGTGCGGATGAGACCGGCGTTCTCAAGCAGCTGCACATGCTGCACGACAGCTGCGAGCGAGATGCCGAGCGGCGCCGCCATCTGCGAAGGCGAGGCGGGCCGGGCAGAGAGATGTTCGAGCATCCGGCGGCGGGTTGCGTCGCTGAGCGCCTGGAACACAAGGTCAACGGCGGCGTCGCTGGCGAGGGGTGGGGCCATCCTATTCCCCGAGCTCCTTCGCAAGGGACTCCAGCAATTCGCGGGTGCCCTGCTCGCGCATTTCCGGGCCGTCGCCGCCTTCGAAAAAGGCGGCCTGCTCGGTAAAGACCAGCAGCGTGCCATTGCCGTCGGCAATGAATTCCATCGTACTCTGGGAGCAAGAGATGCGGCTGCCGGAAATCTTCATGGTGTAGGCGATGACGATGCGCTCATCCGGCACGATGTCCATGAATACTGTATCGTTCGTACACACCGTTCCTTCTTCCAGCGGTCTGTCGGCAACGAAGCGGAATCGCGAGCGTTCGAACCCTTCCACGCGGAAGTCGAGTTCGTAGGAGTCGAGGTAAAAACCGGGGCCTTCAGCGAACCAGCGGCGTTTCCTGGCCGGATCGGAGAAGGCGGCGAAGACTTTTGCAGGCGCCGATCTGTAGCGGCGTTCGATCGTGAAAGTGGCATGGGTGACGCTGCGCTCGGTCATGGGAACTCCCTGAGATTTAACTTAAGCCAATACTTAAGTGTCTCTGCGCAGATAGTCAAGTAGAGGCTTAAGTATTATTCCGTGTCGCGCTAGAAGCCGCCGCCCTCCGCCAGCCACTCCGCCTCGTCCGGCGTCGTTTCCCGTCCCACGGCGGCGTTGCGATGGGGGAAGTGCCCGAATTGCCGGATGACATCGAGATGCTGGCGGGCATAGTCCAACGTGTTTTCAGTGAAGGCGCGGAAGGGTTCCGAAGATTCTCGGGCCAGCGCTTCGAACAGTTCAACCGAGCGGTGCTGGTCCTCCAGCGCTTCGGAATGTTCGAGCGGCAGGTAGAAGAAGACACGCTCAGCCTCCGACAGGGCCTTGTCCTCGCCCTTCGCCAGACCTGCCTTGCACAGGGTGAGGGCAAGCAGGTCCTGGGCGAAGGCGCGGGGGCTGGCGCGGAAGATGTTGCGGCTCATCTGGTCGAGCACGATGATTGCGGACAGGCGGCCTCTGGGTCCGCGCGCTGCCCAGTCATGGGCGAGAGGGCCGGCAGACAGCGTCTCCAGCAGGGGCTGGAACTGGGCTGCCAGCAGACGGTCGAACGCCTCGCCGCCATTGAACCAGAGCGGCGCATGCGAGGTCAGCACCTCGGGCGAAGCGGCGGATGATCCGAACCAGAAGGCATGGACGGTCTCGGGCGAGGGCAGGGCGATCATGGCTGCGGCCTCCGGGCGACGACCATATAGTTCACGCTCGTATCGCCCGAAAGTTTCCACTGGCCACTGACCGGCTGGAAGCTGACGCCGATTGCACCATCGGCCTCCATACCCGCCTCGATGAGCGGTATACGGACATCTTCGGGGCTAAGGAATTTCGACCAGTCATGCGTGCCTCGCGGCAACCAGCGCAGGATGTATTCGGCCCCGATGACGGCGGTGGCGAGCGCCTTGGCGGTCTTGTTCAGCGTGGCGACGATCATCATCCCGCCGGGCTTCACCAGCCGGGCGGTGTCCCTCAGGAACTGCGCCGGGTCAGCAACATGCTCGACGACTTCCAGATTGAGAACGATGTCAAAGGGCGCCTCGCCGGCCGCCAGAAGGCCCTCCGCCGTGCCGGCGCGGTAGTCGATGGCAAGGCCCTGCTCGCTGGCATGGGTGATCGCGGTCTTGATATTGGCCTCGGAGGCATCCACCCCGGTAACCGAGGCGCCGAGCCGGGCCATGGGTTCGCAGACGAGCCCGCCGCCGCAGCCGATATCAAGCAGGCGGAGCCCCTCCAGCGGGCGCAGCAGGCCGGGTTTCAGCCCAAAATGCGCCTCGGCCGTCTCGCGGATGAATTTGAGACGGATCGGATTGAACCGGTGGAGCGGTTTGAACTTGCCGTTCGGGTTCCACCAGTCCGCCGCCATGGCGGAGAATTTGGCGACCTCGGCCGGGTCGATACTGGGGGTCACCGGCGGGGCGTCAGACGCGTCAATTGTTCTCGCCATTGTTTAGCAATCCTGTTTGATCCCGGCAGCAGTTTCGCCTAGAGGGGCCGGGAATTGAGCGGGCCGCAAGGCCCAGACATGTATTTGGGGCGAAATGGCGCGGACAGTACTCAAATTCGGCGGTACCTCGGTCGGCGATCTCGACCGGATCGCCAATGTCGCGGAAATCGTCGCGGCGCGCGCCGCAAAGGGCGAGAAGATGGCCGTCATCGTTTCGGCCATGTCGGGCGAGACCAACAAGCTGGTCGCCCTTGCCGATGGGGCCGCCGGCAAGGATCTGCCGCGCGCGCTCTATGACGATGAATATGATGTGGTGGTCGCCTCGGGCGAACAGGTGACGGCGGGCCTTCTGGCACTGGCCTTGCGCCGGCGGGGCATGAAGGCACGCTCCTGGCTTGGCTGGCAGCTGCGGATGAAGACCGATAACAGCCATGGCAAGGCCCGGATCATGGGCTTTGACGACAGCGCGCTGCCGGATTCGATCGATGCCGGAGAGATCGCCGTTGTGGCCGGCTTCCAGGGCGTGACCGACAATGGCCGGGTGACGACGCTCGGGCGGGGCGGGTCTGATACCAGCGCCGTGGCCGTGGCCGCCGCCCTCGGCGCGCAGGTCTGTGATATCTATACCGATGTGGACGGGGTCTACACGACTGATCCGCGCATGGTTCCGAAGGCGCGGCGGATCGACAAGATCTCCTATGAGGAGATGCTGGAGATGGCCTCGCTCGGGGCCAAGGTGCTGCAGACGCGTTCGGTCGAACTGGCGATGAACCACAATGTGCCGGTGCGCGTGTTGTCGAGTTTTGTGAAGCCTGGCGAGGAGTCCCCCGGCACCCTCGTCTGTTCAGAGGAAGAGATCGTGGAAAAACAGGTCGTCAGCGGCGTTGCCTATTCGCGGGACGAGGCCAAGGTCACGCTCTACGGCGTGCCCGACAAGCCGGGCTCCTCGGCCAAGATCTTCTCTGCGCTCGCCCGGGCCGGGATCAATGTGGACATGATTGTCCAGTCGAGTTCGCGCGAGGCCTCCAAGGCCAACCTCGTCTTCACCTGCACTGACCGTGACAGCCCGTTCGCGCAGGAAGCGCTGGCCAAGCTGCAGTCAGAGGTCGGGTTCGAGCGGCTCGAGGTCGCGCGCGATGTGTCAAAGATCTCGATCATCGGTGTCGGCATGAAGAGCCATACCGGGGTTGCTGAAAAGATGTTCACGGCCCTCTCCGAGAAAGGCATCAATATCGATGTCATCTCCACATCGGAGATCAAGATTTCCGTTCTGATCGCCGCGCCCTATACAGAACTTGCGGTCCGAGCCCTACATACAGCTTTCGGGCTGGACGCCGACTGACGGGAAGCCTTAGACCGGGAGAGCATGCCGTATAATCTGCCGGCCACCCGTGTTCTGATGAACAGCCTGCGCCAGATGATGGCGCAGGATGGTGAGGCACGCTCAAGGCTCGACCAGGTGGTCCACCTGATCGCCTCGACCATGGTGGCAGATGTTTGTTCGATCTATCACCGCGAGGCGGATGGCTCGCTCCTGCTGATCGCGACGGAAGGCCTGAAGTCCGAAGCCGTGAACAAGACGCGGATGGGGGCGAATGAAGGCCTTGTCGGCTTTGTGGCACGCACCGCCGATCCGATCGCCATTGTCGACGCCCCGCGCCATCCGGCCTTCTCCTATCGGCCGGAGACGGGGGAGGACCCGTTCCACGCCTTCCTCGGTGTGCCGATTCTGCGCACCGGCCGCGTGATCGGCGTACTTGTCGTGCAGAACCGGACCGAGCGGGTCTACCGCGACGAGGAAGTCGAGACACTGCAGACGATTGCGATGGTGCTGGCTGAAATCGTCCACCAGATCGAGGAGGAGCAGTCCGCGCCGCAACCCGGCCGCCGCCAGCGGGCCGGCCAGAATGGCGGCCATCTAAAAGGGCGCATCTTCTGCGAGGGGCTCGGCTATGGCCGGGCCGTGCTGCACGATCCGGTGGTGCCGGCCGCACGCTTCTTCGCGGTTGACCAGGCGCAGGAAGTGGCCCGGCTGAATACCGGCCTGAAGGACCTGCGCGCCTCGATCGACCGGATGATGCTGATTGACGGGGCCGCACTCGGCGAAGACCCGCGCGATGTGATGGAGGCCTACCGGCTGCTGGCGCATGACAATTCCTGGGCTGAAAAGCTGCAGGAGGGGGTGCGTTCGGGCCTCTCGGCGGAAGCGTCGGTGGACCGGGCCCGGCGCGAGCACCGCGCCAAGCTCAATGCCGCGCGCGATCCCTATCTGCGCGAGCGGCTGCACGATCTGGAAGACCTCGACAACCGGCTTCTGCGCATCCTCGGCGGCGAGGAAGGAAAGCTGAAGATTTCGGACGAGCGCAGCGTGCTGGTCGCGCGCCGCCTAGGCCCAGCCGAACTGCTGGAATATGCCAAAGCGGGCCTCAAGGGCATTCTGATGGAGGAGGCGGCTGCCTCCTCGCATGCCGCGATCGTCGCCCGCGCGCTCGGCATCCCCGCGATCGGCGCGATCGACGGGCTGACGACGCTGATCGAACAGGGCGATTATGTCATCGTCGATGCCGAACAGGGCGAGGCGCATATCCGGCCCGACGATGCCGTCTATGACGCCTACAAGTCGCGCGTTGCACTGAGATCCGAGCGCCAGGCGGTGTATGCCAGCCTGGCAGGTCAGCCGGCCCGCACGAAGGATGGCGTGACCGTCTCGCTGATGCTGAATGCCGGTCTCGATCTTGATCTCGACATGCTCGAACAGGCCGGCGCGGATGGCGTCGGGCTGTTCCGGACCGAGTTCCAGTTCCTTGTCTCGGAATCGCTGCCGAGCCTGGAGGACCAGATCGCGCTCTATCGCCGTGTGCTCGACAAGGCGGCTGGTAAGCCGGTCATCTTCCGCACGCTCGATCTCGGCGGCGACAAGGTGCTGCCGATCCTCAATCAACTGCGCGAGGAAAATCCGGCGCTCGGCTGGCGCTCGATCCGCTTTGCGCTCGACCATAAGGGCCTGTTCCGCCGCCAGCTCAGAGCCCTGCTGCGCGCCGCCGGGGAGGGGCCGCTGACGGTGATGTTCCCGATGGTGACCACGCCGGAAGAGTTCCGTGCCGCCCGGAAGCTGCTGGAAGAGGAAGCTGCCTGGACCGAAGGGCGAACCGGCCGGCGGCCGAGCAAGCTTGAGATCGGCGTCATGCTCGAAACCCCGGCGCTCGCCTTCTCATTGCAGGACCTTGTCGGAGAGGTTGATTTCCTTTCGGTCGGCACCAATGACCTCTTGCAGTTCTTCTTTGCGGCCGACCGGATGACGCCCGCCGTCAGCGACCGGTATGACCTTATCAGCCCGTCTGCCCTGCGTTTCCTGAAGATGGTCGCGGAGACCTGCGAGCGCTCCGGCATCCGCCTGTCAGTCTGCGGCGAGGCCACCGCGGCGCCGCTTGTGGCGCTGTGTTTTGCAGCCTTTGGATATACCAGCCTGTCGATGTCGGCCTCCGCCATCGGCCAGGTCAAGCAGACGCTCCGCTCCACTGATATCGGTGGTTTCCGGCAGGGTCTGGACGCCGCTCTGGCAACACCGAACGGAGCGTTCCGTAATCAGTTGTTAAAGATCGCGGCTGATCATGGGGCGCTTATTCCGGACAGCTGAAGCCGGTTGCAGGGGAACGGTGGCGCATTTACCTTGGGCTGGACCGCTTTTTGCCAAATTTGAGCCCTAAACGGGAGCGGTCGAAGAGACTGGTAGAATATGGCACAGAATATTACGCCTGAACCGCAAGAGGACGGACAGAAGTCCGAAAACCCTGTGACGGATAACGGAACGGAACGTTCGAACGTGATGCCGATCTCGCCGCGCGCTGCGCGCGAGCTTGAGATGCGTGACGGGCGCGTGAAAGCTGACGAGATTTTCCGCACCTCGGCCTATGAGGGCGAAGCGCTGCGAATGGGGCAGGTACTGCGCCGCGTGCGCGAGGCGCTGGGCTTCCAGCTGTCCGACATCGCCCGCGACACGCGGATCCGCGAGAATTTCCTCATGGGGATCGAGCGGATGGAGGTGCAGAATATCGCGCCGGGCTATCTCAAGGCCTATCTGCTGACCTTCGCGCGCTATCTCGGCCTGCCTGAGCAGGAAGTGGTGCAGCGCTACACCCGCGAATGCGGCGGGCTGGAAGAGGTCAAGACAGCGGCGCCGGTCCCCAAGATGGGACAGATCGAAAAGCCGCAGACAAACTGGCCGCTGGTCGCGGTCGGCGGCGCGCTTCTGGCAGCGGCGATTGCGGCGGGCGCAACCTTCCTGATCATGAACCGCGGCGCACCGGAAGAAGTGGTCACCAATGCGCCAGTGGCGGTCTCCGGGGCGCGCGACAGCCTGTTTTCGGACATCCGGGCGACACGGCCGGCCGTTACCGAACTGCCGCTGGAAATCGCCGCTGTCCGCCAGGCCTGGCTGGAAGTGCGCGGCGCCGATGGCACCATCTTCCTCAGCCGCACCATGGCCGAGGGCGAGACCTATTTTCCGCGCCTGAATGCCGGCTGGACGGTGTCGGCCCGCAATGGCGGCGCGTTCGAGTGGCGTGTCGGCGACATGGTCGTGGCCCCGCTTGGCCCGGAAGGCGCCCAGGTCTTCTCGATCTCGGTGGATGACCAGCTGGCGCGGGCCGCCGAGATCGCCGCCACGGCGGTCGCGGCAAAAGAGAACAGCCCGGCGACACGCTGAACCCTTTACGCTGCGGGGGTAACGGGCCACATCTGGCTCTGAACCGGTAATGCCAAGCGCAAGGCGAGCTGCCATGAGCCACAATCCCATCCGTCCCTGGCGCAATATCGAGCGGCGCAGGTCGCGTCAGGTCCGCGTCGGCAAGGTGCTGGTCGGCGGCGATGCGCCGATCGCGGTGCAGACAATGACCAACACCCCGACCGAGGACGCGGCGGCAACGATTGTCCAGATCATTGCCTGCGCCGAGGCCGGGGCCGATATCGTGCGGGTTTCCTGCCCGACGGAGGAATCGACACGCGCCTTCCGCGATATCGTGCGGGAAAGCCCGGTCCCGCTCGTGGCGGACATCCACTTCCACTACAAGCGCGGGATCGAGGCCGCCGATGCCGGCGCGGCCTGCCTGCGCATCAATCCGGGCAATATCGGGTCAGAGGCGCGGGTGAGGGATGTGGTCGCCGCCGCGCGCGCCAATGGGTGCTCGATGCGGATCGGGGTGAATGGCGGCAGCCTGGAGCGCCACCTTCTGGAGAAGTATGGCGAGCCCTGCCCCGAGGCGATGGTGGAGTCCGCGCTCGACCATGCGCGCATCCTCGATGATCTCGGCTTCCATGATTACAAGATTTCGGTGAAGGCCTCCGACATGTTCCTCACGGTAGCGGCCTATCAGCAGCTGGCGGAAGCCACCGACGCACCGCTGCATCTCGGGATCACCGAGGCGGGCGGGCTTCGTACGGGCACGGTCAAATCTTCCATCGGTATGGGCACGTTGCTCTGGGCCGGCATTGGCGACACAATCCGCGTGTCTCTGTCGGCCGATCCGGTCGAGGAGGTGAAGGTCGGCTATGAGATGCTGAAATCGCTCGGCCTGCGCACGCGGGGCGTCAATATCGTTGCCTGCCCCTCCTGCGCGCGGCAGGGGTTTGACGTGATTTCGACGGTGGAAATCCTCGAGAAACGCCTCGCGCATGTGACCGAGCCGATCTCGCTGTCGATCATTGGCTGCGTGGTCAACGGCCCCGGCGAGGCGGCGCTGACCGATCTCGGCTTTACCGGCGGCGGCAAGGAAAGCGGCAAGATGTTCGTCAACGGACGGGCCGATCACAATGTCTCGAACGCCGACATGGTGGACCATATCGTCCGGCTGGTCGAGGAGAAGGCGGCCCGGCTGAGAGCCGAGCGCGAAGCGGAAGCTGCGGAAGTTCCGGCGGAATAGCCCTCTGACGCAGCGGGAAAGCAGCGCGAAAGTTCAGAGCGGCGCACAGCGGCTCGCCGGGATCAGCGCAGCGGCGGCTTCCCATGCCGCCTGAGAGGGCGCAAGCCGGCGGATCAGGGCGAGTGCCTGCGGCTTGCGCAGGATGACCTGATCGGCATCGGCGCCGAAGCGGGAGAGTTCCTGGCTCTCCAGCCCGACGATCACCCGGCGCATGCCCGTTGCCCCGTTTGCACGCGCATCCAGCGATCCGGCGTAGACATTGTCCGTGCCCGCATCGAAGACCGACAGCGAGCCGTATTCCGGCCAGGCAGGCACGACGAGTTCGACTGGCCCTGCCGATACGTCGATCAGGCAGATGGCATAGGCAAGATCGGGGGAGGGGCGCACGATGGTCTGCGTCTCGGGGGTGACGCGCGGGCTCACCTGCCAGTGATGCAGCGGCAGGCCGCGTTCTTCCATCTGTCCGCGTACGGTTGACATGATCCGGCCAGGCAGGGCGCCCAGCACGAGGAAATGGGCCAGCAGGAAAGCCGCAATGAAGGCGGCGAGGCCAGCGAGTACAGGACGGGTCATCCGGCCCCTCCCGCGCAGGTGAGGCGGTCGATGCGGGGCGCCGGCAGTACGTTTTCCGGGTCTTCGATCAGGGCGGCCTGCGGCTTGTAGAGGCGCAGCGTCAGGTCGAACCGGCCGGCCGCCTGGCTGGACACCCAGCCGCCTTCCTCCGGACCGTCGGCGGCGATGAGGAAGGTCCAGGCATCGCCCCCGCCGCCGGATTCGGCCTTGGTCTGGTCGAAGGAGAGGGCATTGTCGCGGTTGCCCGGCAGATAGCTCGTTGCGTCATACAGCGTGATCGACCACCAGAGGGCCGGCATCGCCCCGCCGCTGACCCGGTAGGTGCAGTCTTCGCTCAGGCGGCGGCCTTCGGAATCGGTCGCAGTGGTGAAATAGACCGCCTCTTCTTTCGTGAGCGCCAGCAAGCCGTGACGGGCGACCCGGGCCCGTGTCCAGGGATTGGCCGTCTTGGACCCGATCGTCCAGTCGCTCGTCCAACCGCCGGCTTCAACCTCGCTGCCGAGGCGCAGTCCGCCGCCAGCCATCCCGGCCGCCCAGAACGCCGCAGCGGCCCCGGCGGCGATGCCGAGGACGCTGCCGATCAGGATAAACAGGATAGTACGCATCGGCCTCACGCTATCGTGACCGCGCCGGGCTGCAAGAGGAAAACAGGTGGGGGCTGGGAGCCGGGCGCGGGATGCGCTAGCAGTCAGGGCAAGCAAGTGGTGTCGAAGAGTAGCCCATGTTTTTCCGAGTTCTGCGCTGGATCGGCCTTGGCCTGGCGGCGATTGTGATCCTGCTTGTCGGCTCGAGCTGCACGATGCTCGGCCTCAATTATGCAAGCCTCGACACCGCCAACAAGCCGGTCGCCACCCCGCCGATCAATGTCAGCGCCCTGGTCTCGGACCCGGCCGAACGCGCACGGCTGAAAGGTCTGCTGCAGGACACCCTCTATGGCGCCTGGCCGGAGGGCCTGCCCGTGGCCTTTGGCGACTGGCGGGTCATCGTGCCGGACTATCTGGGCGGGCGCGGCACGCTGGAGGAGATGGACATCACCATCGGCAAGGGCGAGGGCGCGCGGACCTTCCAGCTGGTCGCCGCCTTTCCCGCCGGGGCGGCGCAGGTGCCGGTGGTTATCGCCCAGACGTTCGGCTCGAACTGTGCGACCTTCCCGGAACAGCCCGTTACCAGCATGGACGGCGACGCCTGCTCGGTGCGTGATTTCGGAAAGCTCGCGAGCGCGGTCATCTCGGCGGTGTTCGGCGAATATATCGCCGAGGCGCCGGTCGGGCTCTATTTCGATGCCGGCTTTGCCTATGCGAGCTTTCATGCCAGCGATTTCGTGCCGGATGACCGGCATGAGGCCGGCCCGGCGATTGCCGCCCTCGGGGGCGAGGTCAATCCCGGCTCGACGCTGATGGCCTGGGCCTATGCCTTTTCCGCAGCGGTGACTGCGCTGGAGGCCGATGCGCGCATCGATTCCGGGCGCACCGCCATTCTCGGCCACTCCCGCCATGGCAAGGCGGCGCTGCTGGCGGCGGCCTGGGACAGCCGAATCGATGCGGTGATTGCCCATCAGACCGGTTTTGGCGGAGCGGCCCTGTCGCGCTCACCCATCGGCGAGCGGCTGGACCGGCTGGTGAAGAATTATCCGCACTGGATGGCGCCGGTGGCAGCGGACTATGCTGCCGATCCGGAACGCTTGCCGGTCGACCAGCATCACCTGCTGGCGCTGATTGCGCCGCGCCCGCTTTTCCTGGGCAATGCAAGGCGCGATGTCTGGTCCGACCCCAACTCCACCTACCGGGCAGCCTATGCCGCCAGCGAGGTCTGGCGCGCTTACGGCACGTCCGGCGTCGGGGAAGACATGAAGCAGTTCGATCCGGGCGCCGGCATTTCCTTTTTCCTGCGTCAGGGCGGCCACAGTGTCGTGGATGACGATATCGAGGGCTTCATCGCTTTCCTGTCGGCCCATCTCGGCGCGCCGCGCGAGTTGCCAAGGACGGTCTCTGCCCCCTAGAGTTTCCCGATAACAACAATACTGGGAGGCTGAACATGTTACCTGAAATCGATTTCCTGAAACCCGTGCTCGCACTGGTCCTGTGGACCTGTGTGATGTGGATATGGATGTATGCGCTGCGCTTGCCGGCCTTCGGCAAGGCAGGCATCAAGCCCGATGATGCGAGACATCCCGGGACATATTCGGACAAGCTGCCGCCGCATGTTCGCTCGGCAGCGGACAATTACAACCACCTGCACGAACAACCGACGATCTTCTACGCCCTGATGTTCTTCATGGCCCTGACCGGAGGCGGGGACAGTCTGGCAACCACCCTCGCCTGGGTCTATGTCGGCCTGCGCATCCTGCATTCCTTCGTTCAGATCGTGATCGGCAAGGTGGGCTTGCGCTTCCTTGTCTTCACGGCGGGCTCGATCGTTCTGTTCATCATGGCAGGCCGGGAAGCGGTGCGCATCTTCGCCTGAAGCGGCGGCAGGCTTCCAAGCGGGGTGAAAGCGGATTAAAGGGCGGGCCATGTCCGCCCTTTCCCAGACCCGCCTGCAGCAGGTGATTGACCGGTACGAGGAGGTCGAGGCCCGTATGGGCGCGGCCTCCGAGTCTGCTGAGATCATCACGCTTTCGAAGGAACATGCCGAGCTTCGGCCGGTAGTCGAGAAGGCGCACGCCGTGATGGCCGCCCGCAAGGGTCTTGCCGAAGCCGAGGCGATGATTGCCTCCGGCGACCGCGAGATGGCCGAGCTCGCCCAGATGGAGATCGAAGAGCTGCGCGAACGCCTTCCCCTGCTGGAGCAGGAGATGCAGGTGCTGCTGCTGCCGAAGGATGTCGATGACAAGGCCGACATCGTGCTTGAAGTGCGCGCCGGCACCGGCGGCGACGAGGCGGCCCTGTTCGCAGGTGACCTCTTCCGCATGTACACCCGCTATGCCCAGATCATGGGCTGGAAGGTCGAGATCGTGGATGCCTCGCCGGGTGATGCCGGGGGCTACAAGGAGATCATCGCCAACGTTTCCGGCGACGGCGTGTTCGGGCGGATGAAATGGGAGAGCGGTGTCCACCGCGTCCAGCGCGTGCCGGCCACCGAAACGCAGGGGCGTATCCACACCTCGGCCGCCACCGTCGCCATCCTTCCGGCTCCGGAGAATATCGAGATCGAGGTCCGCCCCGAAGACATCCGTATAGACACGATGCGCGCCTCGGGCGCCGGCGGTCAGCATGTCAACAAGACCGACTCGGCCGTACGCATCACCCACCTGGCCACCGGCATCGTGGTGACGAGTTCGGAAAAATCCCAGCACGTCAACCGGGACAAGGCGATGCAGCAGCTGAAGATCCGCCTGTACGAGAAGGAGCGGTCCGAAAAGGACGCCGCCCGCGCCGAGGCGCGTGCCTCGATGGTCGGATCGGGCGACCGCAGCCAGAAAGTGCGCACCTATAATTATCCGGAAAACCGGGTGACCGATCACCGTATCGGCCTCACTCTTTATTCGCTCGACCGAATCGTGGCGGGCGACAAACTGTCCGAAGTGATCGATGCGCTGATAACGGAGGATCAATCAAGGCGCCTTGCCGCGTTGGAGGCAAACTGATGTTCACACGCCTTGTCCTGTCCGCTGTCCTCCTTGCCATTGCGGGCTGTGCCGGTAGTGCACCGCCGCCGCCGGTCGAAGCGGCCCCCAACGTCATCCAGCCGGGCCTGCGCGTCGAGGGCAACCGGCTGTACATCCCGGTCACCATCAACGGGGTGGAGACTGAGGCATTGCTCGATTCCGGGGCCGAGATGACGCTTCTGGATACAGGCTTTGCTGCTGTCGCGGGCCTCGTGGCCTTCGGGGAGGAAGAGGCGCGCGGCACGGGTGAGGGCACCGAGCGGGTACAATTCGCCGAAGGCGTCACCATCCTTGCTGCCGGGGAGACCCTCGCAGACCGCATGGTTGCCATCATGGATCTCGGCGATATCTCGGCGCGCCTGATTGGCCGCCCGCTGACAGTCATCCTGGGCCGGGAATTCTTCGATGCCGGCCGCGTCTATCTGGATATCGAGGCAGGCATTCTGGCCCCTGCGGATGCGGCGGCCACACCTGCGGGCGAGATGTTCGACCTGTCCGATGCGCACGGCATCAAGCAGATGCCGGTGATGATCAACGGGCTGCCGGTGATGGCCGATTTCGATCTCGGCAATGGCGGCGACATTCTGCTGAGCGCTGCCTTTGCGGAGGCCGCCGGCCTGCTCGCAGAAGACAACATTCTCGGCACGGCGACCGGCGGCGGAATCGGCGGACCGGTTGATCGCACGCTTGTGCGGATCGATTCGCTGGCGATCGGCTCGACGACGCTTCACGGCCTGACAGGCGCAGTCGGTCCGTCATCGGACGGCGCCGACATGAATGTCGGCGTCTCCGTCCTGCGGGGCTTCCGTATGGTGATTGATTATCCGCAGGACCGTGTCTGGCTTGAGCCGAGATGAGCGTTTGACCGGGCGGCCTGAAACCTTCTCCGCCGCGCGGGCGCGGATCGCGCAGGCGCTGCGGGATGCCGGTGTGGGCCTGCCGGGCACGGAGGTCAACCGGATGATCGCCCATGTGACCGGCCTGTCGGTCATCGCCGAAATAGCGTCGGACCGCGATACGCTGACCCCGGAAGAGGTGGCCGCTCTGGACGCGATGCTCGCGCGCCGCCTCGCGAAGGAACCCCTGCAGCACATTCTCGGCTGGACCTGGTTTTACGGGCTGGAGATCCGGTGCGATGCCCGCGCGCTGATCCCGCGTCCTGACAGCGAATGCGTCGTGGACGCCGCGCTCGGCCGCCTGCCCAAAGGCGCGCCGCTCCGGCTGGCTGACCTGGGCACCGGCACCGGCTGCCTGCTCGCGGCGCTGCTCTCCGAGCGCCCGGAGGCGCGCGGGACGGGGGTGGAGGCCAGCCCCGAGGCGGCGAGCCTCGCCCGGGAAAATTTTACGGCGCTCGGGCTCGCCGCCCGCGCGGATGTATTCGAAGGCAGCTGGACCGGCTGGCAGGGCTGGCCCGTGGCCGATCTCATCATCTCCAACCCGCCCTATATTGCCTCGGCCGTCATCCCCGAGCTGGAGCCGGAAGTGCGCCGCTACGACCCCGCGGCGGCACTGGATGGCGGGCCGGACGGGCTGGCGGCTTATCGGGAGATCATTCCCCTGGCGGGGGCCGGCCTGCGGCCCGGTGCCTGGCTGGTTCTGGAGATCGGATATGATCAGGCGTCGGCCGCCCGGAGCCTGATGGCGCTATCAGGCTTCGAAAATATCGAGTCCGGCAAGGATCTGGGCGGCAATGACCGCTGGGTTGCGGGGCAGGCGGGGCATTAGGGAAACTCACATTTTCCCTTGGCGGGCCTGCAGTTACACGTTACATAAGGGTTCGGCGAGGGGCCCCCGCGACAGTCGCGGGTGAAGGTGCAGTCCCCGTCCGGGATCGGTTGAAACGGCAGCGTCGCAACTCAGGCCCCGCCTGCAAGCAGAAGCTCATGGGTCTGAAACCCGCCTGCCGGTGATTGCAGGCATACGAACACAGGATACCACTCGATGAAACGCTCACGCGGGCGCAACAGACGCTCAGGCGGCAATCCGCAGAATGCTTTCAACAATCCGAATCGCCACTTCGAGAGTGTCGGCCCGGATGTGAAGATTCGCGGCTCGGCCCAGCAGGTGCTCGAGAAATATCTCCAGTATGCGCGGGATGCGCAGACCAGCGGCGACAGGATCCTGTCGGAAGCCTATTTCCAGTTTGCCGAACACTATCAGCGCATCGTGGCCAAACAGCTTGAAGCGCGCTCACAGCAGCAGCCCCAGCAGAATCGCGGCGACCGGCGAGATGACCAGGGCGGACGCGGCTATGGTGACCGCGACAATCGCGGCGGGCCTTCAGGCGAAGGCGCTGATGCCGGTGAAGATGAGGCCGGCGAGGCCGTTGTCGTCTCGGCCCACATGCCGCGTGAGAGCGATGAGACAGATGGCGCCGACTCCCTGCGCGTCATCGATGCCGATGACCGTGACGAGGCCGAGGCTTCGGTTGAGGCGGCTGAGAAAACCGGCGAGGACAGCCCGCGCGCCGAACGCAACCCGGCCGGCCGTACACGGCGCAAGCCCTACAAGGCCCGCGAAGAGCGCAGCGCCCGTCCGACGGACGAGCCGGAAGCAGACGCCACCGCCGCCACCGAAGGCGTGATGAAGACACTCTCGCGCGGCCGCCGCCGCCCGGCGGTCGAAGAGGATGCCGAGGCTGAAGCGACGGACTGATCCCCGCTCTAGGTAGTTCTACTGCGACGCCCCGCCCCTCCGGCGGGGCGTTTCGTTTGTGCGCCCATGCTTGCGCCGAAGGCTATTCGTTCCCAAATCCCCGTTAACGGAAAGCTGCCGCTGAGCGGGGCCGGACTTTGATCGACCTGAATCTGCCTTACGAAGGGGATGACCTATGAATATTGAACAATACACCGAACGCGCCCGCACCATCGTGCAGGGCGCCCAGACCTCAGCCCTCGCTGCCGGCCATCAGGTTCTGACGCCGGCGCACATCCTGAAAACCCTTCTCGACGACCGCGACCAGCTGGCCGCCAATCTCATCCGCGCGGCGGGTGGGCGGCCCGAACTGGCAGTGCAGGGCGTCGATGCGGCCATCGGCAAACTGCCGAAAGTGTCCGGCGCCGGGGCGGGGGGGCTGCGTCTTGAACAGGCCGGCGCGAAGCTTTTCCAGGAGGCCGAAGCCGGCGCCAAGAAGGCGGGCGATGCCTTCGTCACCGCCGAGCGCCTGCTGCTCGCCATCGCCGGCCTCGCAGGCGATCCCGCCGCCGAGGTTCTGAAGAATGCCGGGGTCACGGTGAAATCGCTCGAAGGCGCCATTGCCCAGCTGCGCCAGGGCCGCACCGCTGACAGTCAGAATGCGGAAGAAGGCTATGAGGCGCTGAAGAAATATGCCCGCGACCTGACCAGGGATGCGCGCGAAGGCAAGCTTGACCCCGTGATCGGCCGCGATGAGGAAATCCGCCGCGCCATTCAGGTGCTCTCACGCCGCTCCAAGAACAACCCCGTCCTGATCGGCGAGCCCGGTGTCGGCAAGACCGCCATCGCTGAAGGCCTCGCCCTGCGTATCGTCAATGGCGATGTGCCTGAAAGCCTCAAGGACAAGAAACTCCTCGCCCTCGACATGGGCGCGCTGATCGCGGGCGCAAAATTCCGCGGCGAGTTCGAGGAGCGCCTGAAAGCCGTGCTCAACGAAGTGCAGCAGGCAGATGGCGGCATCATCCTGTTCATCGATGAAATGCACACGCTTGTCGGTGCCGGCAAATCCGAAGGCGCGATGGATGCGTCAAACCTGCTGAAGCCGGCGCTGGCGCGCGGCGAGTTGCACTGTATCGGCGCCACGACGCTGGACGAATACCGCAAATATGTCGAAGGCGACGCGGCGCTGGCCCGGCGTTTCATGGCGGTCTATGTCGACGAGCCGACAGTGGAAGACACGATCTCGATCCTCCGGGGTCTGAAGGGCCGGTATGAGGCGCATCACGGGGTACGCATCTCCGATGCCGCCATCGTCGCAGCGGCCACGCTGTCGAACCGCTACATCACCGACCGGTTCCTGCCCGACAAGGCGATCGACCTGATGGACGAGGCCGGCTCGCGGCTGCGCATGCAGGTCGATTCCAAGCCCGAAGAACTCGACGAGATCGACCGGCGCCTGCTGCAGCTGAAGATCGAAGCTGAAGCGCTCAAGAAGGAAAAGGATGCTGCCTCGCAGGACCGCCTGAAAACGCTGGAAAGCGAGATCGCCGGCCTCGAAACGCGCTCGCGCGAACTCTCGACCGCCTGGGGCGCCGAGAAAGACAAGCTGAAAGGTGCTGCCTCGGCCAAGGAAAAGCTCGACCGGGCCTTCTCCGACATGGCCGAAGCCCAGCGTCAGGGCGATCTTGCCAAAGCCTCGGAGCTGAAATTCTCTGTCATCCCTGCGCTGGAGAAGCTGATCGCTGAAGTCGAGACCAAGGGCGACGCCGAAGGCGGTCTCGTCTCCGAAGTCGTCCGTCCCGAGCATATCGCCGGTGTCGTCTCCAAATGGACCGGCATCCCCGTCGACAAGATGATGGAAGGCGAGCGCGAGAAACTGCTGCGCATGGAAGAGTCCCTGCGGGGCCGTGTCGTCGGGCAGGAAGACGCGCTCGTCGCGGTCTCCAATGCCGTGCGCCGTGCCCGCGCCGGCCTGCAGGACCCGAACCGCCCCATCGGCTCCTTCCTCTTCGTCGGCCCCACGGGGGTCGGCAAGACGGAGCTGACCAAGGCGCTTGCCGAATTCATGTTCGATGATGACGCCGCCATCCTGCGGCTCGACATGTCGGAGTTTTCCGAGAAGCATTCCGTCGCCCGCCTGATCGGCGCGCCTCCCGGCTATGTCGGCTATGATGAAGGCGGCGTGCTGACGGAATCCGTCCGGCGCCGGCCCTATCAGGTCGTCCTGTTCGACGAGGTCGAGAAGGCCCATCCGGACCTCTTCAACACGCTGCTTCAGGTGCTTGATGATGGCCGCCTCACCGATGGCCAGGGCCGCACGGTGGATTTCAAGAACACGATCATCATCATGACCTCGAACCTCGGCGCCGACGCCCTGGCGAGCGGGGAGGAGGGTGAGCTGTCCGAAAGCGTCCGCGAGCATGTGATGAGCGCGATCCGGCGCCACTTCCGCCCCGAATTCATCAACCGCATCGACGAGATCGTCTTCTTCAAACGTCTCGGCCGCGGCGAGATCGACCATATCGTCGATATCCAGATGGGCCGGCTCGAACAGCTTCTGAAGGACCGGAAGATGACGCTGGAGCTTACGCTCGATGCCCGTAACTGGCTTGCAGCCCGCGGCTACGACCCGGTCTATGGCGCGCGGCCCCTGAAGCGTGTGATCCAGAAAGAGCTGCAGGACCCGCTCGCGCGCCTGCTGCTGGAAGGCCGCATCCTCGACGGCGAGAAGATCCATGTCGGCGTCGAAGACGGCGCGTTGTCGATCAACGGCGTCCCCAACGCCTTCGCCAAGGGCACGGCCGCGCTCAACTAGACCCTGCGATCATCCGGGATCAGAGGAATGAGACCGGCGCCTCAGGGCGCCGGGGCGGTGACGATGCGGACGGGGGCGGCAGAGCGCGAGGCGGTCATCAACTGGCCGGTGCCGCCATCCGTGCGCAGGGCGTCGATCATGTCCCGCTGCCCGGTGAAGGCGGCGAAGACATCCGAATTCTCCGACAGGTCGCGGCCCGAGGGCAGGGCCAGCGTCATCGGGTTCACATAGAAGCCGTTTCGCAGCACTTCGAAGTGGAGATGGGCGCCGGTGCTGGAGCCGGTCGAGCCGACATAGCCGATTACATCACCCCGCATCACGGTACGTCCCGGCGTGAGTTTTTCGGCAAACCCGGACATGTGCGCATAGACGGTCTCATAGCCGCGTTCATGCCGGATACGGACGAACCAGCCATAGCCGTCGCCCCAGCGCATGTCGGTGATGAGGCCGGAGCCGGCCGCACGGATCGGCGTGCCGACCGGGGCCCGGAAATCGACGCCCGCATGCAGCAGGTAGTCACCGGTGATCGGATGCACCCGGTTACCGAAGCCGGAACTCATCAGGGCGCCGCGCACCGGTGTGCGCGACAGGAACTCGTCGCCCGCCACGCCGTTGCGATTGTAGAATTCCGGCAGGCCGGTGTCGTCCGGCGTGAACCGGTACCAGCTGCCCGAGGCCTCCTCGCCATTGAAGGCGGCAAAGACCAGGTCGCCCGATTCGAGGAAATTGCCGCGCTCATCGGCAACCATCTCCATCACGATGTCGAACCGTTCGCCCGGGCGCCCGCCTTTCGCAAGCGCGGGGTCTTCGGGGTAGAGGCTGGCGAAGAGGTCAGCCTGCTGGCGGGTGCCGCCTGCAGCGATCAGGGCGTCGGCAAGGCTCGTCTCGATCTCGCCGGCAACCCGGTGCAGTACCGTCGTCGTGCGGGCGGAGAGAAGATTGGCCTGGAAACCGCCTTCGGCGCGCCGGGAGGCGACAATCGTGGCAGTTGGGTTCAGCTTCGCGCTGACGCCGGCCAGGCGTGTCTCGCCGGCGGGGAGGGTTTCGAAATAGGCAATCAGTCTGGTGCCGGGCCGCAGGCGCTGGCCGCGTGTCGGTGAGGCATCACGCAGCGCAGCGGCGGCTGCGGCCGCATCCTCGGCGCTTGCACCCAGCACTTCCAGCACATCGACGGTCGAGACGCTGGTCGTCACCGTGCCGGCACGCGCTTCGGTCTTCGCATTGCCGGTCTCGGCGCGTAGATCGCTCCAGCTGATCAGGCTGAGAGGCTGCAGGCTCTGCGGCTCGGCGCGCACCAGCAGGAACAGGAGGATCATGCCGAGGATGACCGCGATGCCGGCGACGCGTTCAGCCAGCCTGGCCGGACTGTCCAGACGCCGGACGCGGGCAGCGACCCGCGGCGGTTTCGGAGGCTTTCTCATCCATTTCATGGCAAGGGATCTCCCTGGCGCGACCGGCTAAGGCAGCCGTCTGACAGGGCAGAAGCAAGAAAGGGACCAGAATCGCCTCACGCGAGAGGCGAGTCCGGTCACTCCCGCAACAGGTTATATATCAGGGGCTTACCGCCGCTTCCTGAAGCGACGCCGCCACCATTGGCCCGCTCTGGGCCATCCGCAGGGCATCGATCCCCGTCCGGTGCAGCATGAATTCGTCCAGAACCTGCTTGTCTTCGGCCAGCTTGCGCCCCGTCGGCAGTTTCAGGGACATGGCATTGACCGCATTGCCGTTGACCCAGACCTCATAATGCAGGTGGGGCCCGGTCGAGGCGCCGGTCGAGCCGACATAGCCGATGACATCGCCCTGGCGCACGCGTCTGCCCGCCTTCAGCCCGCTGGCATAGCGCGAGAGGTGGGCATAGGCCGTCTCATAGCCGCTCGCATGCTTGATGCGGATATAGTTGCCATAGCCGCCATTCCAGCTGGCGCGCTGGACCGTGCCATGGCCGGCGGCATAAATCGGCGTGCCGGTCGGGGCGGCGAAGTCGGTGCCGCGGTGCAGGCGCGTATAGCCGGAGATCGGATGGCGGCGATTGCCGAAATTGGAGGAGATGCGCGCGCCATTGATCGGCGTCTTCATCAGGAAGCGGGTGGCGCTTTCGCCCTTCTCGTCGAAATAATCGGCAACGCCGTCATCGCTGGGCGTGAAGCGGTAGAAGCCGCGCTTCAGCGCCCGTCCATCCAGCGCCGCATACAGCACTTCGCCGTTGCGTACCGGGTTGCCGCGCTCGTCGACATAGGTCTCGAAGAAAATCTCGAACCGGTCGCCGGGGTGAATTTCCCTCTGGAAATCAATATCATAGGCAAAGGCGCTGGCAAAATCGACGACCTGCTGGTCGCCCGCGCCCAGCTTCAGCGCGGTGTAATAGATCGAGCCGTCGATCTCGGCGGTTATGCGCCTGTAGCTTGGCGTCAGCTTCGCGTTCAGCTCCGTCGCCGTCCAGCCGCCGTCCATTTTGCGGGTCACCAGCAGGCTGCGATCGGTGTCGGCCTTGATCGACAGCGCCGTCAGGCGGCCATCCTCGACAAAGGCTTCTGCTGCCAGGCCCGGCCGCAGGCGGCGATGGTCCAGCAGGTCGTTGGTATAGACCGCCTGCAGCGCGGCGTTCGCCTCCGACACCGGCACACCCAGCCGGGTGACCAGTCCGGTCAGGGTTTCGTTGCGCTCCAGCTTGCCTTCCGCCTTCACCAGCGGTTTCGGCAGGTCGGTCAGGTCCACAGCCGAAACGAGGCGCGCGGCCAGCGGCGGGACGGCCACGGCTTCCGCCGTCTGGTCGATGATTGCCGGCTGACGGCCGGCCATCATCAGGCCGGTGATCGCCGATGCCGATCCCAGCACGGCCAACACGACGAGGCTCCTCATGCCTTGCGACAGGCGCGGTCTTGTCACGCTGGCCTCGACGATGTTCGGGTCGTTCTGGGTCAACTCTTGTATCCCGTCATTCGGTACGCCCCGTGCCCAAAAGGCAGGCCGTTTGTCTTGCAGCCCCAATTTTGTCGCTCGATCAACTTAAGGATTCGAGAACCTGCAGTGTCTGGCTTACAAGCCAGTTTAGGACTTTAAGACTTAGGATAAGCAAGAAGCAAGCCGGCCGGACCAGTGAAACCCGTAGACGCCACCGAGATGAAACGCCTGTCGCAAAAGCCTGCGGCCGGCCTGCTGGTGTGGACCGGACGGTTAATCGCGGGCCTTCTCCTGCTCCTGCTTTTTTCCGGTATCCTGGTGTGGCTGCTGCGCAAGCCGATCGCCGAGCGGGCGCTTGAGGCCTGGTGCGCCGACCGGGATCTCACCTGTGACGCGAAATTCACGCGGATCAGCGCGAATGGCGCAACCCTGACGGGTGTGAAGATTGCCTCGGGCGGCGCGGTTCCGGCCGAGGCCCGCGAAGTGCGCGCGCTCCTCTCCTGGCCGGGCTTCCTCACCCTGCGGATCGACGGCGTGACCATTTCCGGCCTCGAGATGCGCGGCACGCTGGATCCCTCCGGCCTCAAATTCTACGGCCTCGAACGCCTCGCAGCGCCGACCGGTACCGGAACCGGCACCGCCCCGCCGCTGGAGATCCGCGATGCGCGCATCTTCCTGTCCACTCCCTTCGGCCCGGCTGCCGCGACGCTGAATGTTGTCGGCCGGCTGCCCGAACAGGCGAGCCTGTCGCTGGCCATCGATCCGGCCCGGCTGTCGCTCGATGATGCCCGGCTGTCGCTCACCGAAGGGCGCCTGACCGCGCGGATCAGCGACGGCCAGGTCACCAGCGAACTGCACGTCACCGCAGAAGAGGCCGCCGCGCGCGGCTATGCGGCGTCAGGCTTCAGCCTCGCGGCCGAAGCGGCCTTTCCGTTCGGTGCGGACGGGGCCGCTTCCCTGGAATGGTCGGCGCGCCTCGCTGCCGGCACATCGGCGGCGGGAAACATCACTGGCCTTCGCACGCGCGGTCGGGCCGAGTTCGACACGCTGCCGAACCTTGAGGCCGAAAGCCTGCTCGGCGCCCTGACGCTCGCAGTCGCCGACGCCGGCTGGGACAGCGCGGCAGCAAATGGCTGGTCCACCGGGCCCGCCGCCTTCAATGCGGATCTGGAGGGCAGCGCCGGCCTGATCCGGGGCCCGCTGGTCCTGGAGGCCGCCGGGCTGGAAGGCCCGCCGGGCGCGGCGCGGGAGCTGCGCCTTGCGGGCGATGTCCGCCGCACGCCCGACCGGCGCAGCACCTTCACCGGCGGTGCCCAGCTGAACGCAGCCAGCTTGTCGCGCGAGACCCTCGCACCGGTCCTCTCGGCCCTGCAGATGTCCGGCGATTTCGCGGCCCATGGCGCTTCGCTGTCAACCACTCTCAACCGCGCCGCGCGCGACTTCGACACCGCCTTCGGCCTGCGCGCGACATTCGCAGGCGGCAGTCTTCTGGTCGAGGCGGACGGCCCCGCCGGACTCGCGGCCGCCTCGGGCATGCGCCTCGATGCGGGTCGGCCTGACGGGCAAAGCTGGCTGGTGGCCGATCACGGCGGCGTGCGCATCAGCGGCGACATCCGTCTCTCCGGCGGCGGCGCGCCTGACCTTTCGGCCAGTATCGGCGAGGCCCGCATCTCCGAGACGCGCTTTATCCTGGATGACGTGTCGATGGCGCTCGCGCCATGGACGGCCGGCGAGCGCACAATATCGGCGCGCCTCTCGCAGTTCGCCATGACACGCACCGCCGGAGAGATCACCTCGGCAGGGCAGGGCGAGGTCAGCTTCACCGGCGAGATCGGCGGCGTCGATTTCAGCCGTACACGGCTTTCCGGCGGCGTTACGGCCATGCGCGACGAGACAGGCTGGCGGGTTCAGTCAGACGGTGCGCCCTGTCTCGGCCTGGCCTCGGACGGCATCGCCTTCAGCGGTGTGACCGTGCCGCGCGCGGCGTTCGATATCTGCCCGGTGGACGGGCGCTTCATCCGGCAGGGCAGCCCGCTGAGTGGCGCCGCGCGGCTCGGCAATGTCTCGGTGCCGCTGGTGTTTTCCGGTGGCGAGGGCACGCTTGGCCTTGAAGGCGCGCTGGCCGACTGGTCTCTGGCGCAGGGCTTCCGGATCAGGATCAGCGCCGATACGCTCAGCATGCCGATGACCATCGGCGAACGGACCCTGAGCATCGACAGCGGCGCACCGGAAATCCACATCGCAACCGCCACCCGCCCGGCCCGTATCGAGGCCGGCCTCGGCGAAACACGTTTCGGCGGCAGCCTGATTCCGGCCAATGTCTCCGCGCGCGATTTCCGCTTTGCCGGCACCAGCGCGCCGGGCGGCCTTTCGGGCGATGTCCGGGCTGACGGTGTCCTCATCCGGGATATCAACCGCGACGCCATCTATGAACCGGTCACCGCCGATTTCACGGGCAGAATCGAAGGTCAGCGCCTCATCGCCTCCGGCCCGGTCCTGCTCGAAGGCCGGGGCAACCAGATCGCCGTCGCCTCGGCCGATATCAACATCTTCGATCTCGACGGCACGGCGCACATCACCTCGCAGCGCCTCGTCTTTTTCCCGGGCGGCCTGCAGCCGGCCATGCTGTCCCGCCGTCTCGTCGGCCTGTTCACGGATGCCGGCGGCGAGTTCAACGGCGAAGCGGATTTCACCATCGATGGCGGAAGAATCGACGGCACGGCCGACCTTGCCGTTACCGGGCTGGGCTTCCAGACGACGCGGCTCGGCCGGGTCGAGGGCGTCACCGGCGAGGTCCGCTTTGACGACCTGATGGCGCTGACGACCGCGCGCGATCAGGCGCTGACAATCGGCTCCATCAATCCGGGTGTGCCCTTCACGAATGGCCGTGTTGTGTTCAGCTTCGAGGAGGGCGAACATCTGCAACTGGCGTCCGTGACGTTCCCCTTCGCTGGCGGCGACCTTGCCCTTGCCCCGCTTGAATGGTCGCTGGGCGGCGGCACGCAGAGCGTCGAGGTGACCGCCAGCCGGATCGATCTCACGCGCCTGATCGAAGTGCTGAAACTGCCGGACACCCGCGCCGAAGGCACGGTCAGCGGCTCCTTCCCGATCGAGTTCACGCAGAACACCGTCATCGTCCGCGATGCGCGCCTGCGGACCGATGCCGGCGGCGGGCGCCTGTCCTATACCGGTGCGGCCGTGAATGCGGCCGCTGAGGGCGATCCGACCGCGGCGATGGCGTTCAACGCGCTGCGGGATATGGAATATTCGGTGCTGGAGGTTGGCCTGTCGGGAGACCTTGCGGGACAGATGCAGGCCCAGATCGTGCTCGCCGGGCGCAATGTCCGCTCTGTGCCCGTCGCCGGCGGGCTGACCATGCCGCCCGGCCAGGCCTTCGAATTCAATATGGGCTTCAATCTGCCGCTGGCGCAGCTGATCCAGCAGGGCCTCCAGTCGGCCAGCGCGTCAAACCTGCTGGAAGTTGTTACCCGGATCGAGTCCTCTGACGAGCGCGAGCCTGAATGACGCACAACACAGGCTTCGATTGACGTTAAGCCCCGCCATGGCATTGTCGCCGCGAATGCTAGGAGTCCGCCCCATGAGGTTTATGCCCATCATACTTGCCGCCGCAGGCGCCGTCGCCCTGTCGGCCTGCACGCATACCGTGAGGCTGGAGCCGTCGGACAAGCCGATCAAGATCGACCTGAATGTGAATATTACCCAGGAAGTGCGCATCAAGCTCGAGCGCGAGGTCGAAGACCTCATCGCCAACAACCCTGACCTGTTCTGATTTGACGCGAAGACACCGGGAGACACATCCATGACCATCCTTCGCACCCTGATCCTCAGCCTCGTCCTGGTTTTCGGCGGCCTCGCCCATGCCCAGGGCGGCGGTGACCCGCAGATCGAGACCGCCCGCGCTCAGGGCGTCATCGGCGAACGCATCGACGGCTATCTCGGCGTGGTCGGCTCAGCCGATGCCGAGATCATCCGCAAGGTCCAGGACATCAACAACCGCCGCCGGGCCCTGTACGAGCAGAAAGCTCAGGAAACCGGCACGACCGTGCAGCAGGTCGCGCGCATCGCCGGCGAGAGACAACTCGCCGACCGGGTCCAACCGGGTGAGTTCTACATGGACGAGTCCGGCAGCTGGATCCGGAAATGATCCGGCCCGCCGTGGCCCCGGAGGGTGCAAAACCCGTCCGGGGCCGGCTGCGACCGGCCGCAAATGACCCCGGCTGTCCGGAAATGTCCCGAAATGTCCCGAGCCTGACCGTATGTCGCTGCGCCTGATCCTGTGGGTCGGCGGCGCCTTTGCCGCCCTTGCCCTGGTGCTGTGGACCCTGCCATCGCTCTGGCAGGGGCTCGGCGCCGGCATGTCCGGCCATGGCTGGTTTGCCTATATTCTCGGCGGCGTGATGACCCTCGGCCTGTCCATCGGCCTGTTCCTGCTGTCATTCCACAGCGCCCGGCACGGGCATGACGACATAGACACCCCGGACCGCTGAAATCGCCGGCGTCATGACAAGCCTGTCATCGCTCCTTTGTTGACAGGCCCGGCGGCGCACCCGATTCTGCAGCGCACGCTGATACAACACGGGCTGAACCAGATGGAACTCGACCACGCGCGCTTCGCCGCGTATCTCGCCGCGCGGCTCTGCCACGACATCGTCTCTCCGGCGGCGACCATGTCGCTGTCGCTGGAGATGCTCGACAGTCCGGGCAGCCCGGAAGAGAAGGAACACAGCGAACGCACCCTCCGGGAAGGGGCCCAGGGTGTGGCGGCAACGTTGCAATTCCTGCGCTATGCCTTCGGCTCGATGGGCCTGCAGCCGGGCTATGCCGATATCCACCAGTTCCGCAAGCTGACCGACGACTATGTCCGCTCGCAGAAACCCAGCATCGAATGGGATCTCGGCACGTCCGAGCTGAGCTTCGTCGAGGCCCGCCTGATCATGAACCTCGTCATGGCCGCGCTGACGGCGACCGTGCGCGGCGGCGTCATCCACATCAATGTGCGCGATGAGGGCGCCACGAAGACCATCACGCTGACCTGCCGGGGCGACCGGCTGAAGTTGAAGGACGAGGTTGTCAAGGCGCTGCGGGGCGAGGAGCCGGAGAATGGCTGGCGCCCGGAGAATATCCAGCTTCTGTTCGCCAAGATGATCTGCGACAGTCTCGGCGGGACACTGCATGCGCGCCAGAGCCCGGAAAACGTGGTGTTCATGGCAACCGGGGTAAAACCCGCCGGCTGAGGCGCGCCGGTCAGCTTTTGTTAACGCCTGTCGGGCAGGCATTAAGCTGGACCCAAGCCATATGGCCCGCCGGAGCCCGGACACCCATGCGTACCTGCCTTATCGTCGATGACTCCCGTGTCGTGCGCAAGGTCGCCTCGCGCATCGTGCGCGATCTCGGCTTTTCCGTCACCGAAGCCGGCGACGGGGCCGAAGCGCTGAAGATGTGCCGGGAATCCATGCCGGATGCGGTTCTCCTGGACTGGAACATGCCGACGATGAACGGCATCGACTTCCTGCGCGCGCTCCGCCGGGAAGAGGGCGGCAAGGTGCCGCGCATTGTGTTCTGCTCGATTGAAAATGATCCCGAACACATCAATGAAGCCCTGCGCTCCGGGGCGGATGAGTTCATCATGAAGCCGTTCGATGCGGATATCCTCGAGAGCAAATTCGCAGAAGTCGGCCTCATCTGAAGATTTTCTTAAGAAAATCGGGCCTAACGGTAACCTTTGAGGCCGCGCCAGCCTCGTGGCGGAGCAGTTCATGCAGGAGACGGTGTTCAACACGCTCGCAGATCTGGCCCTGAAAACCACCGGCCAGGCGATCCCGCCATCGCGTGCCTATCTGATCGAAGCGCGCCTTGCCCCGCTCGCCCGGCGCGAGGGGTTCGGCTCGCTCGAAGACCTGATTCACTGTCTTGAATCGCGCCAGAACGCTGTTTTCAAAACGGAAATTGCCGCAGCCTTGCTGACCCATGACACCTGGTTCTTCCGCGAGCGGGCGACCTTCGACACGGTGATCAACGAAGTCCTGCCTGAGCGGCTTGCGGCCAGCCCGTCTGGTCGGCTGCGCGTCTGGTGCGCGGGCGGCAGCACCGGCCAGGAGGCCTATTCCCTCGCCATGCTGCTGGAGGACGAGCCCGACGCCAGCCTGCGCAGCGCGCGGATCGAGATCCTGTCCACCGATTTCTGCCGGCATGTCACCGAGTTCGCCCGGATCGGCTGCTACAACCACTATGAGGCCCAGCGCGGGCTTTCGATCCACCGGCTGGTGAAACATTTCTCCCGCGCCAGCAGCGGCGACTGGGAAGTCTCCGATACGCTGCGCGCCCGTGTCAGCTTCCGCCAGCACAACCTGCTGGAGACCGCCTCCGGCCTCGGCAAGTTCGACCTGATCTTCTGCCGCCATGTTCTCTCCGGCATGTCCCGCAGCGCACGAGTGCGCGTCGCCGAAGTCCTCGCCGCCCAGATGGCGCCCGGTGCCGTCATCATCCTCGGGGAGGGGGAGAGCTTCCAGGGCTTCACCGACCTGCTGGAGCCCGCCCGCGACATCCGCCAGGGCTGGGTCGCCGCAGGGACGGCGAACCGCGCGGCGGCATAAGCCTCTCGCATCCACCCCAATCTTCCCCTATATCCCCGCCAACCAGCCAGCTGCTCCGGGCCTTGAACCCGGTGGGAGTGAGAGATGACGATTGATACCGCGTGGCCTGCGGGCCGCCTGAATTCCCTTGGATTTGCCAAACCGCCGGGCGAGACCCGGGTTGTCGCCGCCATGTCGGGCGGGGTCGACAGCTCCGTCGTGGCCGCGATGCTGAAGGCTGAAGGCTATGATGTGATCGGCATCACGCTGCAGCTCTATGATCACGGCGCCGCCATCGAGAAGAAGGGCGCCTGCTGCGCGGGCCAGGACATTCACGATGCGCGCAATGTCGCCGACCGGATCGGCATTCCGCATTATGTTCTGGATTACGAAAGCCGTTTCCGCGAGCAGGTGATGGAGGATTTTGCCGACACTTACCTCTCAGGCTCGACGCCCATCCCCTGCATCCGCTGCAACCAGACGGTCAAGTTCGCAGACCTCCTGAAAACCGCGAAGGAACTCGGCGCCGACTGTCTCGCCACCGGCCATTATATCCGCCGCGTGGACGGCCCCGATGGGCCGGAGCTTCACCGCGCCCATGATGCGAGCCGCGACCAGTCCTACTTCCTGTTCGCCACCACGCGCGCGCAGCTGGACTATCTGCGCTTTCCGCTGGGCGACCTTCCGAAGACGGAGGTTCGCGTGGCAGCGGAGCGTTTTGACCTGCCTGTGGCGGCCAAGCCCGACAGCCAGGATATCTGCTTCGTGCCCGATGGCTCCTACGCCAAGGTCGTCGAGAAGCTGCGCCCTGGCTCGGGCCGCGGCGGCGAGATCGTGCATCTCGATGGCCGCGTGCTGGGAAGCCATGAAGGCGTTATCCACTACACCATCGGCCAGCGCCGCGGGCTGGGCGTGGCGACCGGCGATCCGCTGTTCGTCGTCAAGATTGATGCGCCCGCCCGCCGGGTCATTGTCGGCCCGCGCGAGGCGCTGATGACGCGCGGCCTGCTTCTGGAAGAGCTGAACTGGCTCGGGGCAGGGAGCCTTGAGGAGGCAGCCGCGGCAGGCGCGCCGGTGCTCGTCCGTGTACGCTCCACCCGACCGCCCGTGCCGGCCCGGCTCGGCCTCGAGGGCGGCGTCCCGGCAATCTTCTTCGATATGCCCGAAGAAGGTGTCGCGCGCGGCCAGGCGGCGGTGCTCTACGATCCGGACGGCGGCACCCGCATCCTCGGCGGCGGCTTCATTGCGCGCACGCTGCCAGCGGATGCGCGCGTGGTTGCGGCGTAGCGTTCAGTCCAGCCAGTCCGGCACGGCGGATTGCCCGCGAAAATCCGGCGGCGGATAGCGCTCCAGCAGCTTTTCCACAATGAGGTCGGCGACCCGGTCGGCTTCGCGCAGGGGGTCATACGTCCACTGATCGAGTTTGCCGGTGAACCAGCGGGCCACGCCGCGCCGGATGAGGCTGTCATGCAGCCGGTCAAACTTGTCGGCGCGGCCTTCGAGGCGGGCGATATGCACCGGCAGGCCGTGCCAGGCGGCGTCTGACAGCATATTGGCGCTGTCTTCGGTGACGATGGCGGCATTGGAGAAGAGCAGCCAGGCGAGATAGGGGTTCTGCCCATCCTGCGGGCCGGCCCAGAAGGCGGCGCCGGTTTCATCCGCCATCTTGCGGAAGCGCGCGGCGACCGGCACAGGTGTGCGCCGCGAAGCGGTCAGGCGCAGGCGCCAGCCATCTGCGGCCAGCGCCCGCAGCTGTGCCTCCAGCTTCGCCGCCGCTGCCTCGGTAAATCTGTGTACGCGCGAATCCCCGCCGAGAATCACGATGGCCGAACGATAGGTTTCGTCCGCGAGATTGGCGAAGGACTGGGCCGCATCCTCCAGCATTTCCGGGGCAAAATAGGCGGGCGAACCCACCGTCGTTACCACGTTCGGCCCGCTGAGCCCGTCATGCTCGGGCACGACCAGAAGGTCGAAACTCACCGGATCGATGTGGGGATCGAGGATCTGCACGGTCAAGGTCTTTCCGCCGGAGGCCTCGCGGACATGTCTCGTCAGCGCCGCAGAGCGCCGCCCGGCCGCGATCCATACGGTCGGCCAGGGGGCGGAAAGCTCCGCCTGCTGTGCTTTCGGCAGAGACATCAGCGGCATCGGCCATCTGTCGGCCGGCAGCCAGCGCCAGGGCGCGCGCGGGGTCAGCACCAGCGGCGTCTGGCGGTGATGGGCCCCGGCAATATGGGCGATCCGCATCCAGCGCGGGGTCGCGCCAAGCGCCTGGGTTAGCGCCCGCACCTGCGCGGCATTGCCGGCGCGGCCATCCGAGGCCGCCCAGATCGAGGGTCCGAGGGAGGCCATGGCGGCCGGTCCTTGCTTTGCGAAGGCTTACTTGTAGACGACTTTGACGACTTCGTAAGCACGCGCACCAGCTGGCGCTGCAACTTCTGCCTCGTCGCCCTCTTCCTTGCCGATCAGGGCGCGGGCGATGGGGGAGGTGACGGAAATCTTGCCCCGCTTCACATCCGCCTCGTCCTCGCCAACGATCTTGTAGGTCTGCTCCTCTTCGGTATCGACATCCATGATCGTCACAGTTGCGCCAAAGCGGACCTTCGTGCCGGAGAGTTTCGACACATCAATGATGTCGGCGCGCGCGAGCTTGTCGTCGAGCTCGCTGATGCGGCCCTCGATGAAGCTCTGCTTCTCCTTGGCGGCATGGTATTCGGCGTTCTCCGACAGGTCGCCATGCGAGCGCGCTTCGGAGATCGCCGCGATGATGCTCGGGCGTTCCACGGATTTGAGCACCTTCAGTTCGGCCTGAAGCGCAGCATGGCCCTCGGCGGTCATCGGAATGCGTTCCATCGTGAGTTTCCCTCATCTTCAACGGCAAAAAACGTTGTCGTAAAAATCAAGGGCGTCAAGTGGTGGCCGTTCAGGCGCTTTGCAAGGCGCGTACGGAGATTTCCTGTGATTTCATGCTGGCGATGGCTTTCACCGCCGCGAGAGAGGCCGAAATCGTTGTGAAGTAAGGAATTTTCCTCGCCACAGCGGTTCTCCGGATCGAGGCAGAATCGGCGAGGGAGGCGGCCCCTTCGGTCGTGTTCATCACCAGCTGCACCTCGCCATTGATCATGGCATCGACGATATGCGGCTGGCCTTCCAGAACCTTGTTGACGCGCTTGACGGGAATTCCCTTCGATTCGAGGTGGGCCGCCGTGCCGCTGGTCGCAAGGATCGAGTAGCCCTGTTCGACCAGGCCCCGTGCGGCCTCTTCGGCGCCCTTCTTGTCGCTGTCGCGTACGGAGATGAAGACGGTGCCTTCCGATGGCAGGCGCACGCCGCCGCCAAGCTGGCTCTTGAGGAAGGCCATGCCGAAATCATCATCCCAGCCCATGACTTCGCCGGTCGAGCGCATCTCGGGGCCAAGCTGGGGATCGACGCCGGGGAAGCGGGCGAAGGGGAAGACAGCTTCCTTGATGGCGATGCGGCGCGGTCGGGCGTTCGACAGGTCAAAGCTGGAAAGCGCCTCGCCCGCCATCACCTTCGCGGCGATGGCGGCGATCGGGGCGCCGACGGCCTTGGCCACGAAGGGCACCGTGCGGCTGGCGCGCGGGTTTGCCTCGAGGACGTAGATTTCCTCGCCCTTGACCGCGAACTGGATGTTGATCAGCCCCCGGACATTCAGCGCCATGGCCAGTGTTGCGGTCTGTTCGGCGAGGCGCTTCTGCAATTCGGCCGACAGCGTGAAGGGTGGCAACGCGCAGGCGGAATCGCCGGAATGGACGCCCGCTTCCTCGATATGTTCCATGATGCCGGCGACATGCACGGTCACGCCGTCGCAGATCGCGTCGACATCCACCTCGATGGCGTCGGAGAGATAGCGGTCGATGAACAGGGACGCATCGCCGGAAACCTTCAGGGCCTCGGCGGCAAACTTGCGCAGGTCTTCATCATTGCGCGCGATTTCCATGGCCCGTCCGCCAAGCACGAAGGAGGGGCGCAGCATGACAGGATAGCCGATCTCGTTGGCCTTCACCTCGGCCTCTTCCACGCTGCGCGCGGTGCGCGAGGGCGCCTGCTGGATGCCGAGCCGGTCGAGCAGGGCGGCAAACTGTTCGCGGTCTTCGGCCAGATCAATGGAAGCCGGGCTCGTGCCCAGAATGGGCACCTGCTCATGGAACAGCGGGCCGGCGAGTTTCAGCGGCGTCTGCCCGCCAAACTGCACGATCACGCCGAGCAGTTCGCCGGCGGACTGTTCCTTGTGGATGATCTCCAGCGTGTGCTCGATGGTCAGCGGTTCGAAATAGAGGCGGTCCGATGTATCATAGTCCGTGGACACTGTTTCCGGATTGCAGTTGACCATGATGGATTCGATGCCAAGGTCTTCCATCGCAAAGGCGGCATGGCAGCAGCAATAATCAAACTCAATGCCCTGGCCGATCCGGTTCGGGCCGCCGCCCAGGATGATGGCTTTCTTGCGCGAAGACGGCCCGGCTTCACATTCCGCCGCCGCCTGGCCGAAGGGGGCGTGTTCATAGGTGGAATAAAGATAAGGCGTTTTGGCCGCAAACTCTGCCGCGCACGTATCAATACGCTTATAGACCGGGCGCACGCCAAGGCCGTGGCGTGCCTTGCGCACACCGTCTTCGGTGTTGTCAGTCAATTCGCCGAGGCGCTTGTCGGAAAAACCCTTCGCTTTGATTTCGGTCATGCCGGAGAGGGTTTCCGGCAGCCCGGATTTCCGGATCTGCGCTTCAGTCGCCACAATGTCCTCGATCTGGCGGAGAAACCATGGATCGAAGGAGGTGACGGCCTGCACATCCTCAACCGTGAGGCCCATGCGGAAGGCCTGCGCAATCACGCGCAGCCGGTCGGGCGACTGGATGCCGAGTGCCTGGCGCAGCGCGCTTTCATCTTCAAACGGCATCTCATTGAGGCCCGACAGCCCGGTCTCGAGCGAGCAGAGTGCTTTCTGCAGGCTTTCCTGGAAGCTGCGGCCGATGGCCATCGCTTCGCCCACGGACTTCATCGCCGTCGTCAGGACAGGCTCGGCGCCTTTGTATTTCTCGAAGGCAAAGCGCGGGATTTTGGTGACGACATAGTCAATCGTCGGCTCGAAGGAGGCGGGCGTGACGCCCGTGATGTCATTGTCGAGTTCGTCGAGCGTATAGCCGACGGCGAGTTTCGCCGCGATCTTGGCAATCGGGAAGCCGGTGGCCTTCGACGCCAGCGCCGAGGAGCGCGAGACACGCGGGTTCATCTCGATGACGACGAGGCGGCCATCCTTCGGATTGACCGCAAACTGAACATTCGAGCCGCCGGTCTCCACCCCGATCTCGCGCAGCACCGCGATCGAGGCGTTGCGCATGATCTGGTATTCCTTGTCCGTCAGCGTCAGCGCCGGGGCCACGGTGATCGAGTCGCCGGTATGCACGCCCATCGGGTCGATGTTTTCGATCGAGCAGATGATGATGCAATTGTCCGCCTTGTCGCGGACGACTTCCATCTCGAACTCTTTCCAGCCGAGCAGGCTTTCATCGATGAGAATCTGCGCGGTTGGCGAAGCGGCAAGGCCGGTCCGGCAGATCTCCTCATATTCCTCGACATTATAGGCAATGCCGCCGCCCGTGCCGCCAAGGGTAAAGGCCGGGCGTATGATCGCCGGCAGGCCGACAAGGTCAATCGCCTCCATCGCTTCCTTGAGGCCGCTGATCCGGTCATAGCCCTTGATCTTGCCATCGGCCCCGCGGATTTCTGGCGAGGCGATGATTGTCGCGCGCGGGTTTTCGAGGCCGATCCGGTCCATCGCCTCGCGGAACAGTTTCCGGTCCTCGGCCATCTCGATGGCCTCGGCCTTCGCGCCGATGAGTTCGACGCCGTATTTCTCGAGGATGCCGGCATAGTGCAGGTCGAGCGCGCAGTTCAGCGCGGTCTGCCCGCCCATGGTCGGCAGCAGGGCGTCGGGGCGCTCAGCTTCAATGATCTTCTCGACGATTTCCGGCAGGATCGGCTCGATATAGGTCGCGTCCGCCAGTTCCGGATCGGTCATGATCGTCGCCGGGTTGGAGTTGACCAGGATCACCCGGTAGCCTTCCGCCTTCAGTGCCTTCACGGCCTGAACGCCGGAATAATCGAACTCGCAGGCCTGCCCGATGATGATCGGCCCGGCGCCGATAACGAGGATGGAGGAGATGTCTGTGCGCTTCGGCATGGGGGTCTCTCTCCTCGGGACGGTCAAACGGCTGCCCGATAGCAGGGAGTCGGGCAGAGGGGCAAGGCGCAAGGTGCGTCCCTGCCCCCCCGATACAGGGGGAAGCACCAGCCCGCCAGCAGTGATAGGGCCGCAACAGGAGGATTTTCCGATGGCGCGCTTCCTGGCGGCGGCCCTTCTGCTGGCTCTGGCGGCGCCCGTTCAGGGCTGCGCCGCGCATCTGGCGCAGGGTTACCGCTCGACACCCGACTATCCGGCCTATGCTTCGGCCAGTTGCAGCACCGTCCTGGCCGATCAGGCCCTTGGCCAGGCGGCCGAGCGCCGGGTCGAGAAGGCGTTCGGCACAAATGTCGAAGGCCGCGGGCCGAAGCCGCAGGACATCAGGGGCGGGCTGTTGATGGCCTTTGTCTTCGCGCTGGCCGAAGAGCGCCCCATGGACGCCGGCGATGCCTGTGCCGGGATGGCAGCGGCGCAATCCTCGGCCGCGCGCCGGCGGCGGTAGAGACCGAGATCACCCGCCCCGGACGGGGACAATTGGAGGAACTGAACATGAAGAAACTTCTCCTTGCGGCAATCGCGCCGCTTCTGCTCGCCGGATGCGGCGATAGGGTCCGCGATTGCGCGCCGGTGGCGGTGACCGCCGAGGCACCGGCCCAGCCGAACCTTTTCCTGCTCTATACCCTCGCTGGGGGCGTCAGCCCGGCGGATTTCGAGCGCTGGGTGGTGGAGACCGACTACCCCGCTATGCGGGCGCTGGAGCGCGTGCAGGACTTCCGCACATACCGGGCCGAGCGGTTGCTCATCGGCGAGGGCAGCCCCGGTGTCGCCTATATCGAGGCCTTCACGATCCCAGACCTGGACGGTTTCATCGCCGAGGATATGGCGGGGGAGACAGTGCAGGCGATCATGGGCCAGTTCATGGGTTTTGTGGAGGCGCCGCAATTCATCATCGCCGCCGAGGTGAAGTAAGCCGCAAGGGGTGGCAGGCGGGGGCAAATCCGGCAAAATTGCCAGACGGGACGACAAGAGAGGGACGCTCATGAAAACCCGCCACCGCTTCGCTGCGGCCCTGCTGGGCGCGCTGGTCATCGCCGCTGGCAGCGCGGCGGCGGAGGACTGCACGGGCAGCCTGCGCGCGGAGGCGCTGGGGGTCAGCATCCGCCCGCTCCAGACGGGCACGGACATGCAGACCGCGCTGAACGATATGGACGGCTATGTCACGCGCTGCCCGCAGGACCCCTGGATCAATGCCCTCGGCGCCGAGATGGACCTGCGGGTTCACAGGCAGCTCGTTGCCGCGAACAACAACCAGATCAACCAGCAGGCGTTCAACATTCTGCACCGGGCCTTTGTGCGCTCCAATATCTACCGGGAGGCGGAGGCCGAGGCGCGACGGGATGTGGTGGGTATCCAGACGCCGCATGGACGGGGCGATCTGAAGTATGAGGTCGCCTCGGGCACCCGGGCGGATATCATCAAGGTGTTCATGACGCTGGCCAAGGCAGGGCAGGTGCACCCCTACCTGAAAGCGGAGACGCCGATGACGTGTACCGGCTGGATCAGCTCTGACGCCCAGACGATCGGCCATGCCATGGAGAGCGCGGCGGACCTTGTATTCCGGCCCTTCATGGATGCAGCGGCGGAAGCCTGCCGGGGAGAGCCGCAGACATGGGACCGCCTGCCGCTGGCGGTGGCCGCGAAGGCCTATTACAAACTCGCCGAGAAAGGTGCGGTCACCGGCGAGGCCGAGGTGGCGAGCATGCTCCTCAAGGCCCGGGACTACCGCGATGCTTACCTGCGCGGCGCGGGGCATGATTTCCATTATTCCGAATTCGATGCCGACCGGCTGGACAGTGAACTGCGCAAGCGCGGCATTGACCCGATGGCGGGGCGACTGGCGCGGGAGCTGTGGTTTGCGCCCGGGAATCTGGGCAGCAAGACGATGCAGTTCTCCCTCGCCTGGGCGCTGAGCGAGACATGGGCGGCGGCTGCCGGGCAGATTGCGAAGGGGGAGATCACCGAGCCCTCCGGCGCCGTCCTCTATTCGCGCTTAGTCTATGAGGTGCTGGGCGAAGGCCGCGAGGCAGGGAAAGAGGCAGAAACAAAGGCCGTGCTGCGCAGGGCGCTGGCCGATGTGCAGGAATACCGGGTGCGGGCGCTGGCCATGGCGGATCATGACCTGCCGCCGCAGTATATCTACGACGTGCTGATGAAGGCGATGGAGCCGGCACCGGCGGGAGGGAACTGACAATGACGCATGTCCTGAAAATCACCGCTCTTGCCGCAGTTGCGGCTTTCACAGCGCCGCAGGCGCTGGCCTTCGAGTGTGGGCCGGAGCGGATCGTGGCGGCGGTCCAGCACTATAATGCGATGCTGAACGGGGCGACGTCTGACCCCGAGATGGACGCGCTCCGGACGGAAATCGTAGTGGCGGCGAAACACTGCCCCGAGACTGCCTGGCTGCAGATCATCGCCGCCGGCGCCGAGATCAAGCGGCTGGAGCGGCGCGAAGCTGCCCCGGGAACGCCGACGCCCGAAGCCAAGCTCGACCGGTTTGCCTATGTCGAGCGCGCGGCGGGTCACCTGATGGCGTTCCGTGAGCATTACCCGGAGGACTTCCGGTATGGCTCCATGCGGCTCGCCTACAGCGAATGGTCGGGGCTAGCGGAATCCGTGGTCCACGCAATGCTGCGCTATGCCGATGAGGGCTATGTACACCCGCTCGTCTCGGACAATCCCCCGCCGCTCGCCTGCGACTATGTCACGAAGGCGATGGCAACGAGTGCCAGCAATTTCCGGTTTGTGAGCAATCCGGCCTCGCTGACCTTCCTGACGACGGTGGCGGATATCTGCCGGCCTTCGCCGGACCCGCTCGAGTGGGGCGTGCTGGTGCAACGGTCCAACCGGCTGGTCAGGCTGGTCGAGACGGGCGGCATCTCGAAGCCGGATCATATCCGCTGGGCGCTGCGCGAAGCCTACCGGGACTCGCGGCAGTTCCTGCAGGGGCACGAACCGCCCCGCGGGCTATGGTTTGAGTCCAACGAACGCTCGCTTCAGGCGATGATTGAAAAACACCAGGTCGATCTCGGCTTCCTCGGCACCTATACAGACATTCCGGAGGCGGACTGGTTCAAACCGGAACATGTCGGCACCGAGGATGTGACATATTCGATGGCGCTGGCCATCAGCCGCCTCTGGACGCCGCTGGCCGCAGGCATCACGGATGCCGAGCAGGCGGATGTGACCCGCGAACGCGGGCGGCTCTTCACCGCCATCATGGAAATGGGAAAGGCGGCCGACGAAGCGGGACAGACGGTTGCCGGGCGCCAGAGGCTGATCGAAGCGCTCGATGCCTTCCGGAGGGCCGATGTGCGCACGCCGGAAACGGCGAGTCTGCCGCCGCCTCCCAACTGGCTGGTTGATACGACGCGCAATGCCATGCAGCGCGCGATCGACGAGGCAAACTGAAGCAGAATCGGCCTCCAGCCCTTGACCCCGCCGCCTCCGGCCTTTCTCATGCCTGCTGGACAGGACGGGCCGCAAAGGAGGGAAGCGATATGCAGGCATCGGTGTCACGGATGGTGGCAACACTCGCAGCAGGGACCGTGCTGGCCAGTTGCGCCACCGGAAATCCGGAACTTGTTCGCGCAGGCGCGCCGCCCGGCGCGATCGAGGTGGTGAATGAAGCCGAACATCCGATCACAGATCTTCGGATCGGCATCTGCGGCGACACATTCATGGGCCAGCCCGATTATGGTCATGACCGGCTGGAGGGGCGGCGCATCGCACCCGGCCAGTCATTGTCAGTTCCGGCTTCAGCAGGTTGTTATAATGTCAGTGCAATGACGAGTGCAGGCCCGGTCTTCGGACGCACGGAGGAATTCTTCGGCGTCGTATATGTCGGCGACGAGCCGGGGGCTGTGGCCCGCTGGACCATCCCGCTTCGCTAGACGGGAGCGGCAAGCTGCCCCCTCGCCGCCGCCGCGTTCAGGCGCTCAGCTATAGCGTTTCGACAGCCGCTGCAGGATTTCGTCCGCGTCGCCCTTTTCCGCGCCGCCATAGCCTGTGACGGCATCGGCGACGAAGGGGTTGTCCTGGCGCTCCTGCCCGAAGGTCGAAAGCGGCCCATGGCCGGGCACGAAACGCATCTGGTCGCCCAGCGGCCAGAGCTTCTGGGTAATGGAATCGATCAGCTGCTGGTGATTGCCGCGCGGAAAATCGGTGCGCCCGATCGAGCCGCGAAACAGCACATCGCCGACAAAGGCGAGCGCGCCCTCCTGGCTGTAGATGACGACATGGCCGGGCGTGTGGCCGGGGCAATGGGCGACGCCGAATGCGTTGCCGGCCAGCTCCAGCGTGTCGCCATCACCCAGATAGCGGTCGGGCTTCACATTCTTGCCGTCGGTGATGCCATAGCGCGCGCCCTGGGCTTCGATGTCATCGAGCAGCCACTGGTCGTCCTCATGCGGGCCGATGATCGGGCAGCCGGTGCGCTCCTTCACGGCGGTCGCCGCGCCGGCATGGTCGAGATGGCCATGGGTCAGCCAGACGGCGACGATCCTGACACCGAAATGGTCGGCCGCCTGCATCAGCTTGTCCACTTCGCCGCCGGGATCGACGAACACGCCCTCCATCGTCTCCGTCGACCAGATCATCGACGTGTTCTGTTGCAGCGGGGTCACCGGAATGATCCGGATCTCGAGTTTCGGGGCAGGGGTCTGATCGGTCATGGCGCAAACATAGCGGCGCGCGGGCGCTTCGCAATGCGCGTCTGTGCGCGCGGGCGGGCAATATGCAACGACCCCTGCCGTGAGGCAGGGGCCGCCTGAAGGGCCATTCCCCATGTATGGAAAGGCGATGCGCCGGGCGCCTTGCCTCTCCGCCCTCTGATTGCCTGCCTAATTCTGCGAAGCTGAACGTTCCATAACATGGCCGCCAACCCGCGACCTGCCAGGTTTTTCACGCCGGTCATCTGTAAAAAAACCGCGAAACACCCGTTGGTCCCCAGGTATTTCGCGGTCTCCCCCTGCAGGCCTTGCCGCCAAGCGGCCCCACCCAGCCTGCACTATTTCTGAAGCCGTGTGCCTCTGCCGGCCGGCATCTCAACCGGATGCTTACCCTTTTTACATACCACTGGTATGTTCGCGCGCAAGAGGCTGGGTGATGGCAAAACGTACAAAAAAACAGGCGGCCGAAACCCGCGAAGCCCTGCTGGCGGCGGCGCGGGCCTGTTTTGCTACCGAAGGCTTCAAAGGCGCCAGCGTAGAGTCGATCGCCGCCGCTGCCGGTACGACCAAGGGCGCCCTGTTTCATCACTTCACCAGCAAGGAGGAACTTTTCCTCGCCGTCTGGACCCGCCTGCAGATCGAAATGGACGAAGCCGCCCGGGACGGGGCCATCGCCGGGCGGTCGAAAACAGATCCCTATGCCGCCTTCCTCGCCGGCTGCCGGGTCTATCTCGAATGGGCGACCCGGCCGGATTATCAGCGGATCGTGCTTGTCGATGGCCCCTCCGTGCTCGGGATGGCGCGCTGGCATGAACTCGACTTCCAGCTCGGCGCGGAGAACATGACGCGCGGCGTGGAATACCTTGCCCGGCAGGGCGCATTTCCGATCGAACGCGCCCGCCCCGCTGCCGTCCTGCTCCAGGCAGCGCTCAACGGGGCAGGCTTTGCCCTGTCGGCGACGTATCCCGATGTCACCGTCGAGGATGTCTTCAGCACCTTCGAACAGATACTGCGGGGCCTGAAATGAGCGCATGAGCGCGCGGCCCGGAGGCCGGCCAGCGGGGTTTATCGCGCGGGCAAAAGCCGTTAGGGGTCAGCCGCAAAGATACGGAAGGTCCGCCTCATGTCGCATTTCTCGCCGCTCTCGACCCTGCCGCCCGACGCCCTGCTCGGCCTGATGACCGCCTACCGGGCGGATGAACGCAGCGAGAAGTTCGATCTCGGCGTCGGTGTCTACAAGGATGAGAAGGGCGAGACCCCTATCCTTTCGGCGGTGAAGAAGGCGGAGGCGAAGATGCTCGCCGCCCAGACGACCAAGGTCTATGAAGGCCCGCGCGGCAATACCGATTTCTGCGCCCATATCGAACGGTTCGTGTTCGGTGAGGATCATCCGGCGCTGGCCGAGGGCCGTGTCCTGTCCTTCACCGCGCCCGGCGGCTGCGGCGCGCTGTTTCTCGGCGTCGGCCTGATGCGCCGGATGGGTACGCGCCGGGTCTGGGTGTCGAAGCCGACCTGGCCGAACCATCCGAATGTCGTCAAGTCGCTCGGCCTCGGCGTGAAGGACTATGCCTATGCCCGCGACGGCGCGTTCTACAAGCTGGGCGCGCTGGCGGACCTGTCGGCGGCAGAGCCGGGCGACGGGGTGATCCTTCAGGGGCCATGCCACAATCCGACCGGGATCGATCCGTCAGCGGAGGACTGGCGCGAGCTCGGCCGGATCGCGCGCGAGAGGCGTCTGATCGTGCTGCTCGATGTCGCCTATCACGGCTTCGCCTCGGGGCTCGACAAGGATATGGACGGCGTGCGCGCCTTCATCGAAGAGGCGGGTGAGGCGATGATCTCCTATTCCTGCTCGAAGAATTTCGGCCTCTACCGGGAGCGCACGGGCTGTTTCCTGGCCATCGGCGAGACAGCCGAAGGCATCGCGGCGGCGTCCACCCATATTGCGGACATGGGCCGGGCCACCTGGTCGATGCCACCGGCGCATGGGGCAGGGATCGTCGCGGCGATCCTTGACGATCCGGCGCTGCGCAAGGAATGGGAGGAGGAGCTGACCGCCATGCGCCTCCGGATGATCTCGCTGCGCGAGGCGCTGTCTGACGCGCTGGTGGAGCGGACGGGATCAAACCTTCTGGCGGCGCTGAAATCCCAGAACGGCATGTTCTCGCAGTTGCCGATCTCGGCCGAGAATACCGCAAAGGTGCGCGAGCTTGACGGCGTCTACATGCCGTCCTCGGGCCGCATCAACATTGCGGGCCTGCACCCGGACGATATTCCGCGGCTGAGCGAAGTCCTGGCGCCGTATCTGGGGTAGGGGCGGGCTTTCCCCCCTCCGCCCTTCGGGCACCTCCCCCGCTATCGCAGGGGAGGATGAGTTGC
>JBKBLD010000021.1:0-48915 GCA_046296675.1 Hyphomonas sp.
GCCCGGAAGATCTGCCCCCTGTTGCCCGTTTCAGGGCCGGTGTCTCCGTCATCATCCATCATGAACTTGCCATCGCGGTCCATGCCGGCATTCTCGTTGCGCTGAGCTGGGGCGCTGCCAACCAGTTCGCCCTCTGGACCTTCCTCGTCCTCTGGGCCATGCGCATCTCGGCCAAACTGGTCGTCTTCTCAGGCGCGCCGAACATCGCCGACCAGTTCCTGCCGCGTCATCTCGACTATCTGAAATCCTATTTCAGCCGCCGCCCGCCGGGCAGCGTGTTCGCGGTTGCCATCATTGCCATCACCAGCATCTCGGTGCTGCTCGCCCTCAAGGCTTTCGGCCATACGCCCGGCAGCTTTGAATCGGCCGGATTTCTGCTCCTGACCGCGATTGCCGTTCTTGCCCTGATCGAGCATTGGGCGCTCGTCCTGCCGGTTCGGGATCCTTCGCTCTGGGGTTGGGCGATCAAGCCAGCCGCTGAACAAACTACGCTTACGGACAATAAAGAAGACTGGAGGGGGTGACCCATGAGCCTTGAAACATTTTTCCACGACGAACTCGACAAGCTTAAGGCCGAGGGCAACTACCGCATCTTCGCAAATATCGAACGCGAGAAGGGCGCCTTTCCGAACGCCGTGTTCCGGGGTAGCCGGGGCGAAGAGCCTGTCAAGGTCTGGTGCTCGAACGACTATCTCGGCATGGGCCAGCATCCGGAAGTCCTCGCGGCCATGCATGGCGTCCTCGACAGCTGCGGCGCTGGCGCCGGGGGCACACGGAACATCTCCGGCACCAATCACTATCATGTCCTTCTGGAGCAGGAGCTTGCCGACCTTCACCAGAAGGAAGCCGCGCTCCTCTTCACCTCCGGCTATGTCTCCAACTGGGCGACCCTCGGCACGCTCGGCGCTAAGATCCCCGGCCTGGTCATCCTGTCGGACGCGCTGAACCATGCCTCCATGATCGAGGGCATCCGACACAGCCGGGCGAAATGCGTTGTCTTCCGCCACAATGATCCGGCAGACCTGCGCGAGAAGATCGCCGCCCTTGATCCCGCCGTCCCGAAGCTGATCGCCTTCGAGAGCGTCTATTCCATGGACGGCGACATCGCCCCGATCAAGGAATTCTGCGACATCGCGGACGAGTTCGGCGCCATGACCTATCTCGACGAAGTCCATGCGGTCGGTCTCTACGGCCCGCGCGGCGGCGGCGTGGCGGAGCGCGAAGGCCTGATGCACCGCATCAGCATCATCGAAGGCACGCTGGGCAAGGCTTACGGCGTCGTCGGCGGCTACATCACCGGCTCGGCCGCGATGGTTGATTTCGTCCGCAGCTTTGCCTCCGGTTTCATCTTCACCACCGCCCTGCCGCCGCACATCGCTGCCGGCGCGCGCGCTTCCATCCGTCACCTGAAGGTCTCGGACTGGGAACGCCGCCAGCAGCGCGACCGGGTGGAGAAAGTGCGCGCAAAGCTGCGCGCCATTGGCATCCCGACACTGGAGAACCCCAGCCATATCGTTCCGGTTATGGTGGGCGACCCGGTCAAATGCCGGATGATCTCCGACTGGCTGATGGAGCACTACGGCATCTATGTCCAGCCGATCAACTATCCCACGGTGCCGAAGGGTACCGAGCGGCTCCGCATCACGCCCTCACCGGTGCACACGGATGCCGACATAGACGAACTCGTCCGGGCCCTTTGCGATCTCTGGTCCCGCTGCGCGCTCGCCCGCGCGGTAGCGTAAGGAAAGGTCTCTTTCCACTCCTGGCACGCGGAGGTGGTTGCGAAGCCGACGGAGGGGTAGGCGGCGGGCGCCTGACCCTAGCGGTCAAACAGCTTCGACACGCTCTCTTCGTTTGCTATCCGGCGGATGGCTTCGCCGAGCAGGGGGGAGATCGGCAGGACACGGATTTTCTTGCTCTTCTGCGCGGCCTCGGAAGGCTGGATCGTGTCGGTCATGACGAATTCGTCCAGCACCGATTTCTGGATCCGCTCCACGGCGCTGCCGGAGAGCACGCCATGCGTTACATAGGCCGAGACGGAGCTTGCGCCATGTTCCTTCAGCGCGGCGGCGGCGTTCGCCAGCGTGCCGCCTGAATCGCAGATATCATCCAGCATGATGCACCGGGCGCCGCTGACATCACCGATGATGTTCATCACTTCCGACGTGCCCGCCTCCGGCCGGCGCTTGTCGACGATCGCAAGGTCTGCATCCAGGCGCTTGGCCAGCGAGCGGGCGCGCACAACGCCGCCCACATCCGGCGAGACGACGACGATCTTGTCCCGGCCGAACCGTTCCTTGATATCGTCCACCATCACCGGTCCGCCGAACAGGTTGTCGGTCGGGATATCGAAAAAGCCCTGAATCTGCCCGGCATGCAGGTCCACGGTCAGCACCCGGTCGGCGCCGGCGGTGGAAATGAGATTGGCAACGAGTTTCGCCGAGATCGGCGTACGGCCATCGGTTTTCCGGTCCTGCCGGGCATAGCCGAAATAAGGGATCACCGCCGTGATGCGCCGGGCTGAGGCGCGGCGCAGCGCGTCCATCATGATCAGAAGCTGCATCAGATTGTCGTTGGCCGGGTAGGAGGTCGACTGGATGACAAACACATCCTCCCCGCGCACATTCTCATCGATACGGACGAAGATTTCCTGATCGGCGAAGGTTTTGACCTCCGAGCGCGTCAGCCGCATGTCCAGATAGTCGGCAATGGCTTCTGCGAGCGGCCGGTTCGCATTGCAGGAAATCAGCTTCATGGGGCGCTCTCTCTCTGGTCCGGCGGGGTTCGCGACGCTTTTGTAACAGGGCGCCGTGAGTCGCAAGCCACAGGAAACTGGAATCCGCAGCCTTTAGGTCAAAATCACGATTGCCGAGGCATTCCGGCCATAATCTGCCTCTCCGCGCAGGTTGCGGCGGCGATTGGAGAAATAGGATTCCTCCATCGCGCAGGTATCGTGGCCGAGGTTGAAAACGCTGCCCGTCCCCGCAGCAACCAGCTGGCGCGCACAGAATCCCGGCAGGTCGAAGTGCAGCCGGTCGCCCTTGCCGGGGCGGAACAGGTCTTCGCTGGCCGCGTCCTCCTTCAGGAAGGCCTCGCGGAATTCCGGGCCGACCTCATAGCTCGCCTGCTGGATCGTCGGGCCGATGGCGGCGCGGATGCGCGCCCGCTCAGCGCCAAGTCCCTCCATCGCCTCCAGCGTGTTCAGCAGCACGCCCCGCAATGCCCCCTTCCAGCCGGCATGGGCAGCCCCGATCACGCCCGCCTCCGGATCGGCAAACAGCACCGGCGTACAGTCCGCCGACAGGACGCAAAGGCCCAGCCCCGGCCGGTCGGTTACCATCGCGTCGGCCTCCGGCCGCTCGCTCCACGGCCCGGTCACCCGCACCACATCCGGCGAATGCACCTGATAGCAGGAGAGCAGCCATTTCGCGCCCAGCGCCGCCCCGATCCGCGCGCGGTTCTCGGCGACATTGCGGGGTGCGTCAGCGGAGCCTTCTCCGGAATTCAGGCTGTCATAGAGCCCCCCCGAGACCCCGCCGCGGCGGCCGAAGAAACCATGGGAAAGCCCGGAAAATCCGGCAAGGGCGGGGGCGGTCGCAAATGGCGGATGCATGGCCACCGTGCTGCCGGTCCGGGCCGGGCCCGTCAAGGCCTCCGGGGCCCGGCTGAAACCTGCCGCTCCGGCATGGTCAAAGCCCGCTGTCTCTGCTAGGCGGGCGCCAAATCCACCAGACAGCGCCCGTTTTCCTCCCGAAAGCCGCCCGCCCGGAAAGCCTGACCCTATGACCACGCCGCTCGAAAAGATGCGCAACATTGCCATCATTGCCCACGTTGACCACGGCAAGACAACGCTCGTCGACGAACTCCTGAAACAGTCGGGCACCTTCCGCGCCAATGAAAAGACGGCCGAGCGGATGATGGACTCCAACGATCTCGAGAAAGAGCGCGGCATCACCATCCTCGCCAAGACCACGTCGGTAGAGTGGAATGGCTACCGCATCAACATCGTCGACACCCCCGGCCACGCCGATTTCGGCGGCGAGGTGGAGCGTATCCTCGACATGGTGGACGGCGTGATCGTGCTCGTCGATTCGGCCGAAGGCCCGATGCCGCAGACCAAGTTCGTGGTCTCCAAAGCCCTGAAAGTCGGCCTCCGCCCGATCGTGGCCGTCAACAAGGTCGACAAGGCAGAGCGCCGCGTGGACGAAGTGCTGAACGAAGTGTTCGACCTCTTCGCAAACCTCGACGCCACCGACGAGCAGCTCGATTTCCCCGTCCTCTACGGCTCGGGCAAGATGGGCTGGATGTCGAAACAGTATGAAACCCCGACTGCGAATATGGACGAGCTGTTCCAGCTGGTGATCGACCATGTGCCGATCCCGAAAGTCGCCGATGGCCCGTTCCGCTTCCTCGCCACCACCATCTCGGCAGACCCTTTCCTCGGCCGTATCCTGACGGGCCGCATCCTCTCCGGCTCCATCAAGCCCAACCAGTCGATCAAGGTGCTGAACCGCGAAGGCGGTCTCGTCGAGCAGGGCCGCATCTCCAAAGTCCTCGCCTTCCGCGGCCTTGAGCGCGTGCCGGTGGATGAGGCCTCGGCGGGCGACATCGTCTCCCTTGCCGGCATGACCAAGGCGAACGTCGCCGACACCTTCTGCGACCCCTCGGTGACCGAGCCGCTCGCCGCCCAGCCGATCGATCCGCCGACCATCTCGATGACCTTCCGCGTCAACGATTCGCCGCTCGCCGGCACCGAAGGCACGAAAGTCACCTCCCGGATGATCTGGGATCGCTTGGTGAAAGAGGCCGAAGGAAACGTCGCCCTCAAAGTCGAGCGCGCCACCGATGCCGAAGCCTTTACGGTTTCCGGCCGGGGCGAGCTTCAGCTTTCCGTCCTTATCGAGACGATGCGCCGTGAAGGCTTCGAGCTTGGCGTCTCCCGGCCGCAAGTGCTCCTGCAGGACGGCCCGAATGGCGAGAAGCTGGAGCCGATCGAGGAAGTCACCATCGATGTCGATGACGATCATTCCGGCATCGTGGTTCAGAAGCTCTCCGAGCGCAAAGCCGAGATGCTCGACATGCGCCCCTCGGGCGTCGGGCGCACACGCCTTGTGTTCCACGCGCCGACGCGCGGCCTGATCGGCTATCAGGGCGAACTTCTGTCTGACACTCGCGGCACCGCCATCATGAACCGCATCTTCCACGAATACGCCCCGCACAAGGGCAAGATCACGGGCCGCCATACGGGCGTTCTGATCGCCATGGAGCAGGGCGAGGCGGTTGCCTTCGCGCTCTGGAACCTGGAAGACCGCGGGCCGATGATGATCCATCCGGGTGACAAGGTGTATGGCGGCATGATCGTCGGCGAACATAACCGCGACAATGATCTGGAAGTAAACGTCCTCAAGGGCAAGAAACTCACCAACATGCGCGCCTCGGGTTCGGACGAGGCTGTCCGCCTCACCCCGCCGTTGATGATGACGCTGGAGAAGTCGCTCGCCTACATCTCGGATGACGAACTGGTCGAGGTTACGCCGAAGAATATCCGCCTCCGGAAAATCTTCCTCGATCCGAACGAGCGCAAGCGCCGTTCCAAGCAAAGCGCTGATGCCTGACAGGCAAATCGCGGGTTTGTGACAATACCGCGTCCGGGCGGGTCCGGAACCTTTGCCGCGCGAGCACGTTGAGCCTCTCACACTAGGATTGTGGAGTTCAGCATGTCTTCATTTGTGATCTATCTGATCGGCTTTCTGCTTTTTGTCGCGGGTCTGGCCTATGGCGCGTATCTTCTAGGTGCGACCCCGATCTGGATCGGCGTGGGCGCCGTGACGCTCATCGGTCTCGGCATGGTCATCGGCGTCGGCAAGACGCGCCAGAAAGACCAGACGCCCACCAGCGAATAAGCCTCCAGACCGTTATCCCGTTTCGGTTTCATCGTCGGCGCGTTCAAGGCCAGTGTCCGTATCGGGCGTTTCTTCATTGTCCGGTGCGTCGCCGGGCTCCGTGAGCAAGAGCGCCTCGGCAAGCCCGCAGGCGTCCTCCAGCCCGTCCTCGCAGGCGATGGCGTAGAACAGCGCCGCGCCGGCCTCATCCCGCCGCCCGCCTTCGCCGCTGCGGCGCATGTCGCCCGCCTGCAGGCAGGCTTCCAGAAGGCCGGCAATACAGGACTCGCTGAACAGGAAGCGCGCTCGGCCCGGCGCAAGGTCTCCGCCCTCATCATAGAAAAGCCAGGCCAGTTCATAGCAGCCGAGGATCGAGCCCTGCGTACAGATCACCGAATAGATACGCCGTGCCCGGACAGGATCGGCCTCGCCGCCATCGCCGGTCTGCACCATGCCCGCATAAAGCTCGCACGCCGCCAGTTGTCCGGATGCGCAATCGGCCGCGTGTTCAGAGCGCAGCACGGTCAGTTCATCCGGCTCGGTGATATCCTCCGTGTCCGGATCGGTTTCTGGTTCCTCGAAGAAAAGGTCGGGCAGCGCCTCGCTTGCAAACGGGGATGCGGGCAGTTCGTCTTCCTGTGCGTCGCTGTCCGGTGCAGGCACCGCGACCAGGATCGGGGCGTCACGCCGTTCAGACTCCTCTGCATCGCCGGCCTCGGGCGGGGGCGGCGGCAGCATCGGCTCCGGCGCGCCGGGCTCGGCCTCATCGGCGCCTGCGCCCGCTTCGCCGCAAGCCGGCGCGATGCCCAGGACGCAGGCTTCGGCATACGCCGCCTCGGCGCCGCCCAGATCCGGCGCGCCGGTGTCGGGAAATTCGAGTTCATGGCCGAGCCGCAGACATGCCTCGCCCGAGCCCAGCGCACATCCCAGCCGGAAGAGTTCGATGGCCGCGCCTGCGTCTGCCGGCCCGCTCATCCCGAGATAGACCGCCTGTCCCGCGATGAGACAGGCTGCGCCGTCTCCCGCTTCGCACTGCGCCAGTTCGGCCGGGCGAGGTGCAGCGCCCTCTGCCTGCACAGCGCCGGCCAACACAATCAGCGCCGGTACCAGCAGGCAGGCCAGCTGCCTTACAAATCGCATGGATCAACCCCGCATGCCGCTCCGCAGGGGATATTGTTGGGCTTGGCGGGCCGGGTCAACACCGGCCACCGGGTGCCGGGGCAGGGGCAATGCCCGCCCCGGCGGCCCGCCGCCGGGAGGCGCTGCTACCGCACCGTGAATTCGATGGGGTAGATCGCGTTCCTCTGTTCGACGGGCTGGCCATTGCGGATGGCGGGGAGGAATTCCGCCCGCCGCACGGCGCGTTCCGCTTCGGCCTTGAAGATATTGTCCGTGCACTGCGCCGAGACGTTCTGTGGCCGCCCGGCGGCGTCCACATCGAAACGCACCTCGCAGCTGCCTGACAGGCCCCGGTGGATTGCCGCAGCGGGAATGGACGGCGCCGGCGCGCGCACCGGCGTCAGGTTGCGGCCATCGAAGGGATGGGCCGAGACCGGCTGCAGATTGATTCTCCCGGCGGCAAATGTGTCCGGCGCCGCGCCGGTCCAGAGGCCGCCCAGCGGCGGTATGTCCAGCGATGGCCGGCCGGGCGCCGGGGGCGGCGGCGGTTTCTGCGCCGCCTCGATCTTCGGCACCCTGATCGTCGGACGGGGGCCCGTCGGATCGGACTTCTGCGGCGTCACCGCCACCAGGACACGGATCTCCTTCTCCTCCAGCTCGACATGATCGACCGTGATCAGGCTGTTCGCGATCAGGAACAGGCCATAGACCAGCGGTGCGGCCAGCACAGCGGCGAGCGCAAGGCGCGATGGTCCTGTATTGAGTCTCAGCATGCCGGTTTCCTCCTGCCAGCCGGAGGCGGCCTGTCGCGGCCCGCCTTCCGGTTCAAAGCGGCCCCTCGCCGCCAAGTTTACGCTACGGAAACTTAGATTTCCGTCAAGCGGAAATTGAGGACGGCGCGCAATTCAGGGTAGGCGGCAATAGCGGAGTGAGGGGCCATCCTTGGCCTCGGATGGCCCCTCCAGCGCCAAAGACCGGGAGGAAACATTGGTCAGGCGCTGTTCCGGATGTTCACTGGCTCAGTTGGCGAGTGCGTATTCAACAGTGACCAGCTTCTCAAAGCCCGGCGCGATCTGCGTACCGGCAGCGGTCTGGTCGTTGTGGATCTGCTGGATGGCTGCGGTCATCAGGTTGGAAACGCAGTCCTGATCAAGATAGGTGCCGCCCGTGGCCGGAATACGCTGCGAGCACAGCTTGCGGGCTTCCCGCTTGAGGCTTTTGACGAGGCTGTCTGCGCCGTCATCGCTGGCGAGCAGGGCAGGGTCATAATCCATCCGCAGGGTGACTTCCTTGCCGCTCTGGGCGGCCGCAAACGGTGTCAGCACCATGGCCGCAGCCAGGATCATCGAGGTGGGTTTGAACATTGGATCTGTCCTTCAGAGTTAGCGCCGGAGACCGGCCGGAAACTCCTCCCGCAGACAGTCTGGGATACTTGTCCTGCACCGGAAACGGTCCCCTTGGCTTGGTTGGGGTGCCGTGGCCTTTCCGGAGCGGCCCAGGTCATGCTGCACTGCAATAACTACCCGCCGCGTGCGACAGCGCAATGACAAGTATTCCCCCCGTGCGCGAATAGGTGCCATGCGGCCCGGTCATGCCTCAGGGCAGGGCAAACCTGCCCAATCTTTGAACAGGTGTTGAAACGCCCCCCCAAAATCGGGGGATTTACCGGCTCCTGAGCCCGTATAATCTGGCGGCCAGTTTCCGGGAGACACAGTTCATGCAGGTTCGGGCAAGCCTTCTTGCAGCTGCAGTCCTGGCGTTTGGCCTGGGCGCCCGGGCAGACACAGTCGCCGAATGTCCGGCTGAGGCGGCCCAGATCCTGATCAATATCCAGTTCGCCGCCCTTGCGGGCCAGATGAGCAGTTCGAAGGATATCTACGAGAACGCCCTGCTGGCTCACCAGCTCTGCCCCGAAGATCCGGACGTGCAGGGCCTCGCCGCGCAGCTCTTCGGCATGCTCGGGCAGAGCTTTCAGGAGCCAGATCTCAAACTTGCCCTCTTCGCCCATGCCTATGACGCTGCCATCCAGCAGGACCATGTCTTCGGCAATGGGACGGGCACTGAGATCACCCTCCCGGATGGTACGGCAAAGAAGGTCTACCCCTTTGGCGATACCTGGCGGATGCTGGAGAAGACTGTCTTTCCCGGCCTGATGGACCTTCTCGACAACCCGGCCGGGCCCAAGGTTCACGCCATCTATGACGACACCGCGCTTCAGGCCTGCCCCTATCAGCACAATTACAGCCGCAGCATGGAATACGAAGCGCGCGCCGTCAGTGAGCGTAGCGGCACGCAGCTCAATCATCCGGAAACGGTCAACCGCATCTCCGGCCGGCTCCTCCGCCTGCGCGAGGCCTGTCCGGATCGGTCCGGTTATCTCAGCTTTGCGCTCGCTTCTTTCCACAACCGCGCCGTTTACGGAATGCTCGCTGGCAACCCCGCCGAGGCTCGCGAAAATGCGCGCCGCGCACTGGCCTATGCCGCCGACTATGGCCGCTCTGATCCCGATACGCGCGGCGCCTATCCTGCCAGTGATGCCGATTTCCTCGCCCGAATGCGCACCGAACTTCTGAACCGGTATCCGGATCTGGAAAGCTAGCGCCGGCGCGCCGGCCTCAGAACAGGAAGCGCTCCCGCCGGCCCAGCCGGCGCGGCGCCCGGAAATTTCGGGGGACAGGGCGCGGCCTGTCCATGCCGGGCGAAGGCGCCTGCCGCCCTGTTTGCGGGCGAATGTGGCGTCATCAGAAAAATCGTATCCGCCGGGGTGCCCGGCATCCCACATTGGCTGCATGACGCTCGTGTTCAGCCCGCCGCTCATCAGCCTGGTCCGCTTCGCCCAGATCGTGGCGGAGTTTTTCGGTCTCGCGCTGATCCGCCGCCTCGGCCTTGGTCTTACCGGCCGGCTCGGCGTCCTGCCGCGCGCCGAACACCGCCGGGCCCTCAGGGAGCTGGCGGTGATCGAAGGGCTGACGCGCCGCGCGATTTTCGCGATGGCTGCGATGCAGGGTCCGCTTCCCGCGCCGCCGCCCCGGCCGCGCCCGGCAACGCTCCGGCGCGCGGCGGCAGCTGCAAGCACAGAGGCCGCGCCCCGCGCGCCGATGTTCCGCCTGACGGAAGCTGTACCGGCGCCTGGCAGGAATCGCGCGCGAACCGCCCCATCCGTCAGCAAACTGACGAGCGGCGGCCCCGCGTTGGAGACAGATCTGTTGCCGGCCGGGCGCATTGCCCGCCGGCTGGTCGCGCTTGAGGCGGTCTTCCGCGATGTGCATCCCCACATCCAGCGCATGCGCCGGCTCATCGGCGCCGGTGCGCGCAGCATTCTCTCCCGGGTGACGGGCATGCGGCCCGAACAGGCACCGGTCCTCACCCAGCACCGCCTGCTGGCCGACATTGACGATCTGGCAGACTCGCTCGCCCGCGGCCTCGACAGCAGCTGAACCGCCGCACGCCGCGTCTTTCGGACCAAGTAAATCTCAGACGCCCCTTCGCGCGCGCAGGGCGGCGGCAAGCGTGCCATCGTCGAGATGGTCAAGCTCGCCGCCGACCGGCACGCCGTGGGCAAGGCGCGTGACGTCCACACCCTTGCCCGCCAGCAGGTCGGCGACATAATGCGCCGTGGTCTGACCATCGACGGTGGCATTGAGCGCCAGGATCACTTCGCGCACACCGCCGGCCTCTATCCGCCTGACGAGGCTTGCAATGCCAAGGTCGTCCGGTCCGATCCCGTCGATCGCCGACAGCACGCCGCCCAGCACATGATAGCGCCCGCGAAAGGCGCCGCCGCGTTCCAGCGCCCAGAGATCCGGCACATCCTCCACCACACAGATCAGCCCGTCATCGCGCCCCGGCATCTGGCAGACGGCGCAGGGCTCCACTGTGTCATAATTCCCGCAGACACTGCATTTTCGGATCTTTGCGCCCGCCTCCGCCATCGCCTCGGCCAGCGGCTTCAGCAGCGTGTCATTGCGTTTCAGCAGATGCAGCGCCACCCGCCGCGCCGAACGCGGTCCGAGACCAGGCAGCTTGGCGATCAGGTCTATGAGGCGCAGGAGTTCGGGGCCGGCAGAGCGTTGGGACATGGTCACGGCTTGTGCCTGAGTCTGCGGGGTCTGTCATCCTGCCTCCTTCCGCTCGCCCGGGGCGGGGGTGATCCCATAGGGTTCGAGCAGCTGCCAGACATGATCCGGCACCATGTTCTTCACCTTGCCGGGCTCTTCGCGGCGCAGATGGATCACGGTTTCGGCGGCTTTCATCTCCAGCCGCGTGCGCGCAAACTCCAGCCCCCTGGGGCCAATGCGCGGTTGCAGAAACGAAACAAGCGGTCGCACCCAGCCCGGCATGGAGCGGAGCGGCAGGCCGCCTGCGGCCCGCTGCACATTTGCAATGAAGGCGGCCACATGCGGCGCGCGCTTGCCTGAACTGCCCGGCGGCGCGGAAACAAGTTCCCCGCCCAGCATGCTCACCAATTCCTCGCCCCGCTCATTGCGCACGATCAGCCATTGATCGCCATCGCCCGCCATATAGCCGACCGTCAGATCGGAGAGAGCGTTGGTATAATCCACACAGGTCCGGCAGGTGAGAGGAAAGAAATCACCCGGCAGCTTCGAGATCGGCAGGGAGAGGAAGGGGATCAGCTTCCGGCGGCCGTCATCAAAGCGCAACTCGACCCGGAAATCGGCGCGGAATTCCAGATACGAGATTGTTTCAGGCGCCTCATCCAGCAGCGCCAGGAAGGTATGGAAATTTTCCGTTGTCGTGTTGTCCGAGCAGGGCGTTCCGACCACATAGAGTTTGTCGAGACCGAACTCCGCTTCAAGCGCTCGCAGGGCATAGACCTGGCAGGGAATACCAATCAGGGCGATCCGCTTCAGCCCGCGGGCGGCGACGTCCTCCATCAGCGCAATCAGCGGCGCATAACCCATCCGCATGCCGCGGCAGCCCGCCATATCCTCCGCGCGCGTCACGATCACCGGTTTCGGTTTCCACCGGTCCGACGGGTCCGGGGCGACCGTCAGCACGGCATCAACCAAGCCGGTTTCCAGAAGGCGCTCGCCGATCCGGCTTGCAATGCCGGTCCATTGCGCCCCATCCTTGGCCGGCGAAAGCCGCGCCCGCAGCATGCGCCGGAACACTCCGAACGCGGTTTCATCCGGCTGCTGATCATCGCGGGGACGCCCATGGAGATGTGTCTCGAGGCCGGAATAATCCGGCTTGATGAACTGACAGGCCCGTCCGCAGGCCTTGGCATCGGCCATGCGTGAGACGCCGCAATCGGTGCAGAGCCCGCGTGTCTCGGGCATGCGCAATTCAGGTGTGAAAGGGCCCCCGGTCATCACTTGATGTTATAGGCTGGCCGGGCGGCAAGTCACGCGCCGCGTGTCAGAACGGCAGCTTGAATCCCGGCAGCAGCCCGCCGAAGCCGGCCGTCGCCGACTTCATCGCTTCGTCCATGGCCTGATCCAGCCGCCGGCGGGCATCGCCATGGGCGGCCTTGATGAGGTCTTCGACAATCTCGGGATCATCTCCCATCAGGCTTCTGTCGATGCTGACGGAGACCAGTTCGCCCTTGCCCTTGAGGCGCACCCGCACAAGGCCCGCCCCGGCGACGCCGTCAGCTTCGGTGGCCTCGATCTTCTGCTGCACCTCGGCCATCTTGGCCTGCATGGCCTGGGCCTGCTGCATGATCTGGGCGAGGTCTTTCATGGCGTCTTCTCCGTTCAGGCCGGGCGGCGCGTCTTCAGGTCAATTACATTGCTGGCGACATTGGCACCGCCAGCTTCGCTTTCAAGCGGTGAGGGCGCATCTGTCACATCAAGGATCACCGCGCCGGGCAGGGCTGCGAGCGCAGCGGCGACCATCGGATGCGCCTTTGCCGCCTCGATGCGTTCGGCTTTTTCGCGGCGCTCGCGCTCGCGCACCGATTCGGTGTCCGCCTCGCTTTCCTCTACCGTCCAGTCGAGATCGGAATGGTCTTCGAGAAAGGTTTTCAGCCGGCCGAGCAGGCCCGGCGGCGCGCCGGGGGCGAGCGCGCAGGCGAGCCGCCCAGGCTCAAAATGTGAGGGCCGGACGAAGCGTTCAACATCCACCTGCAGGGCGACTTCGCGGGTTGCGTCCATTGCGGCGAGCATCCCGGCAAAGCTTGTGATCCCACCGGGCGACTGGGGCGGGGCCTTGCGGGGGTCAGGCGCCTTTCCCGGCGGGCGCGCTCCCTCGGCGATCATGCGGGCGGCTTCTTCCGGAGACGGAAGAGTGGAGGCCGCCGCAAGGCGGATGACCACCATATTGAGCGCCGTTGCCGGGTCAGGCGCGATCTGCAGGTCACTGTATCCGGAAAGGAGAAGCTGCCAGTTGCGGGCCGCCTGCGCGGGCGTCAGGCGCTGGGCGAGGGCTTTCGTGCGGTTCGCCCAGTCGGCGGGGCCGGCAGGCGACCAGTCATCGCCCGTCGCCTGTGCCACGCAGATATCGGAGGCGACATCCAGCAGGTCTTTCAGAACCACCGCCGGGTCTGCCCCGCCGGCCACCTGGTCGCGCGCTTCGGAGAGTGCGCCTTTCGCATCGCCCGCGACGGCTTTCTCGAAGGCGTCGAGCAGGCGGGCCCGGTCGCCGAGGCCGAGCATGGCGCGGACGGCGGCCCCGCTCACCGCATCACCATCCGTCGTCTGAACGATGGCCTGATCAAGCAGCGACAGCCCGTCACGCACAGAGCCTTCAGCCGCCCGTGCGATCAGGGCGAGGGCTTCCTCGGAGACATTCGCGCCTTCCTGCCGGGCCACATTGCCGAGATGGCGCGAGAGTTCGGCCGTGTCGAGCCGTTTGAGGTCAAACCGCTGGCAGCGCGAGAGCACCGTCACAGGCACTTTCCGGATCTCGGTTGTCGCGAAGATGAACTTGAGATGCGGCGGCGGCTCTTCCAGCGTCTTCAGGAGCGCGTTGAAGCTGGCATTCGACAGCATGTGAACTTCGTCGATGATATAGACCTTGTAGCGCGCCGAAACCGGGCCATACCGGGCCGAGTCGAGCAGGTCGCGCATATCGGCCACACCGGTGCGGGAGGCGGCATCGAGTTCCAGCACATCCGGGTGCCGGCTCGCCATGATCGCGTCGCAATGCTCGCCGGCCGGATCGAGATGGATCGACGGGCCGGCAGTTTTTCCCTTCTTCCCCTTGGGGTCCGCCTTGGGCTCATAATTGAGGGCCCGGGCCAAGAGGCGCGCGGTCGTCGTTTTTCCCACCCCGCGCACGCCGGTCAGCATGAAGCCATGGGCGATGCGGCCTGTCTCGAAAGCGTTGGACAGCGTGCGCACCATCGCTTCCTGGCCGATCAGGTCCTCGAAACGGCGGGGGCGATACTTTCGCGCCAGCACCTCATAGGTCTTGCCGGGCGCAGGTGCGTCCCCGCCTCCGAAAAGGGCGCCAGTGGCGTCATCGCCTGTGGAGGAATCGTCAGCGCTCATGGATCGCCATCATTAGCGGGGCAGGGGCGCGGGCGCAAATGGCAGATCAGATGTTCCTGAGAGCCAGTTCCCGGAGTTCCTCCGGCAACGAAAGACCGCCCATCTGCAGCACAGCCTCAAGATGCCCGATTGCATAACCAAGGTTTGAAGCGCGGGTCCTGAATTGAAACCCGACGCGCTCACATTCCGCCGCCAGCTGGCAGGCGGGATCGAACGTCCAATTGAGGCGGAATGCCTCCGGGCCGGACGGGGTCATGAGGGTGAATTCAGAGTACTCATGATCTGAAAAGGGGCCGATGGCTTCTCCCGGAGGCGGGCCTGGCGGCTCGTGCGAAATCTTCAGGCCGGCCGGCCATCGCCAGATCGTTCTCGGCCGTTCCTCCTGCGCAGGCGTGTCTGTTCGCGAGCTGGCTTCAGGTGGTGCGAGTTCAAGGCTCTGGCCGGTTTCCCGAAGCCAGTATGCTTCCTGCCGAACGATGGCACTTTCCAGATGCGCCAGCGCAGCTTCGGGCGTGGCTCCGAATGCACCCTCGCGGGCGACCTGAGCACGCAATGTGCCGAACAGAGCGTGGCGCGCCACCGGGTCAGCGGCATCAATGCTGTCGAGGTGTCCGATCACCCAGCCGAGAATTTCACCGCGAAGCGACAATCACTCCGCCGGAACGCTGTCGGCGGCCTTGCGGCGCTGGTCGAAGCGGCCCCAGACGCCGTCATCGCCGTGCCAGTCGCCCTTGGTGGCGCCTTTGGAATATTCCGTGGCGCGCTGCTCGAAGAAGTTGGCGTGCTCGACCCCGTTGAGGATTTCCGAGAGCCAGGGCAGCGGGTGCTTGTCGATACCGAAGATCGGCTCGAGCTTCAGCTGGCTGAGGCGCCAGTCGGCGATGTAGCGGATGTACGACTTGATGTCGTCGGCCGTCATGCCTTCGACCGGGCCCATCTCGAAGGCAAGCTCGATGAACTTGTCTTCCAGCGCCACCACCGTGCGGCAGCACTCGCGGATACGCTCGCGCAGGGCATCGTTCATCACGCCGGTCTCGGCGCAGAAGGTGTGGAACAGCTTGATCATGCCTTCGCAGTGGAGGCTCTCGTCGCGGATCGACCAGGTGACGATCTGGCCCATGCCCTTCATCTTGTTGAAGCGCGGGAAGTTCATCAGCATGGCGAAGCTGGCAAACAGCTGCAGGCCCTCGGTGAAGGCGCCGAACACGGCCATGGAGACGGCGATGTCTTCATTGGTCTCGGTGCCGAACTGGCCGAGATAGTCGTGCTTGGCCGCCATCTCCTTGTATTCCATGAAGGCGGAGAATTCCGAATCCGGCATGCCGATCGTTTCCAGCAGCAGGGCATAGGCCGCGATGTGGATCGTCTCCATATTGGAGAAGGATGACAGCATCATGGACACTTCCACCGGCTTAAACAGCGGCATGTAGTGTTCCATGTAATTGGCGCCGACTTCGACATCCGACTGGGTGAAGAAGCGGAAGATCTGGGTCAGAAGGTTGCGCTCGGCGTCCGAGAGCTTGACCGCCCAGTCCTTGCAATCCTCGCCGAGGGGCACTTCCTCTGGCATCCAGTGGACCTGCTGCTGCTTCTTCCAGAAATCATACGCCCAGGGATAACGGAACGGCTTGTAGGCCTGGCTCGGCGTCAGCAGGCCGGGACGATCTTTGCTTGCAGTTGCCATGGCTCAGGCTCCGTTCGGAAGGGGTTGCAGCGACCGGCGTATCCGGCCTCGGGGACATTCAAGACACCACATATAGTGTTTTAAATAGGTAAATGCCGCAAGATGTGCAGTCTGTCGCAGGCCCGGAATCCCACAAAAAAAGGACCGGCCTGATCAGGAACGGCCCGTTCTCGGCGCCGAAACGGAGCGCAGGCCCAGCCGGTAGAGGGCTGCCTGGGCGAGTTCCAGGTCGCTCTGGGTATGGCACAGGAAGACGGCACGTTCGATCTTCGAGTCCGGCCAGTTCAGCAGGTATTGATAGGCGGTCTGGATCAGGCCCTGGGCGCGTTCATGCGGGCTGTCGCCGGCGCTTTTGGTGCCGAACAGGGGGATGAGCACCGATTTCAGCGCATTCTTGGGGCTCAGGGCGGCGCCGAAGCGGCGATTCTCGGTGTCGATGGCGGCGAGCGCATTGGCGACGCATTTGCGATAGGCCCCGATCAGCCGGTAGCCGCGCCCCGGCTCGCCCTGATAGGCGGCGACATGGATCAGGCGGCGGACCTTGTTGGTCTTCCGGAGCATGCCGGGCGGCGTCACAAGCGCGGTCGCGGGCTCGACCCCGGTGCGCTGCTGGTGCCAGCCAGCGCGGCGGGCCAGCAGGCGGGCGATCTGGTCATCGCGCACGAATCCGTGCCGGTCGCGCTTCGAGCCGAGATAGCGGATGGCGGCAGAGACCGACGACTCATGGAAGCGGCCGAACTCCATGCGGGTATTCTCCGGGTTCACCCAGACATCGACGTCGTCGATATCAGCGATGTCGCCGGTGACCAGTTCGATCAGCTTGGAGGGTTTCGGCCCCTGCGGGCCGACCCGGTAGGAGAGGTAGCGCCGCTCCGGAATCACCCGGCCGGGCAGAGAGACATCCAGTCCCGGCATCAACGTGTGGACGAGGCTGTCCGTACTCGGATTGTCCAGGCTGTTCCTGACATGCGTGCGCAGGAGCGCCCGGCTGTCCTCGATCACCTGCTGGCGCGGGATGGGCCCGCGCGCCTCAAGTTCATATTCCAGCGCGCGCATGCCGGAGATGGAGAAGGGCGCGGCGCTGCCGGCATGGCGCAGGATCACCGTGCCGGCGCGCCGTGCGGTCTGGCGGATGCCCAGTTCGAAGAACACATCCGGCGTGCCGAGGGTGACATCGGCGATGACGACATCGGCCTCCAGCAGGTTCTCGATCATCTCCTTGTGGATGAGGCCGGAGCGGCTCACCCGGTCGGCGCGGAGGATTTCCAGGTTGAGGTCTTCGATCACGGGCCGGATCAGGTCTTCATAGACGGCATCAAAATCGATCCGGGCGCCCGCCTCCTCGCCTGTCGGCCAGGGCAGGATGACGAAACAGCGCCGGCCAGTGGCCGCCTTGGTTTCAAGCTCACCGGTCTTCTCCGGCCCCCCGGACTTGCCCTCGAACGCCATACCCACAGCCCTGCCTCTTCATAGCCCCGTTCGCCGCCCTTTCCCCAGACGTATTCCGCCTGCCCGGGCTGGCGTTGCCCGGTCACCTGAAAAAACGAAACAATGGCGCCGGGAAGCTGGCAAGGCGGGCTCCCGGCGGATTCTCCGGCAGCGGCGCGGCGCAGCGGCTAAGCCCCTGAATCCTGTTGGATTTGGGCCGGATTATAATTGCGTAAGGTTGGGTGGGCGGGTCACCGCTACCCCCTCCGCCCGCTTTGCGGGCATCTTCCTCGTGCCCGGCGGAGAAGGACCCGCCTGCCTTAGTCCCCCACCCGCCGCGCCGGGACGGGGAGGGTGCAGATGTCGAGCATGTTGACGGGCGGGGCGATGAAGGCGGGGATGGCGGAATAGTCGCGTTTCGAGGTTTTCAGCGCCTCCCATTCGGCCGAGGCGGTGTCCATCACCTCAAAGGCCGGGCGGTCGTCTGCCGGCAGATCGGCGGCGATCCGGGCCGAGGCGATGACGTTCTGGCCGAGCTGGGAGCGGCGCCACTGGCGCATCTGGTGGGCGAGGGGCGCATCCTCGCCGAACAGTGCTTCGGTTTCTTCTTCCGTAAACGGATCGACGCGGGGCAGGCGGTGGATATGGTCCATGCCCGCGATGACGCGGCCGAAGATCACATAGTTGCGGTCAAGATAGCGGCGTGGCTGGAGCGGGATGAAGAATTCCGCCGAGCCGGTGTCCGGCGCGGTGTCGCGCGCCATACCGAGCGCGCCGGGGCAGTTGAGCAGCCATTCCTGCCCGCCCTCGCGCCCCACCGCAAAGCCCATCCGGTGACCGGGTTCGGGCGTGAACAGGTCGCCGTTGCCGTGCGGGGTGAAGCCTTCGGCACTGACAGTGCGCTCAGCCTCGAAGGGCAGGGTGGGCACGTCTTTCAGGAGGGCGTCGAACTCCCGCCCGGCCTGTGCGACATGGCCTTCGATGACGCGGTAGAAGGCTTCGCCATCATAGAAGCCCTCGCGCACCAGCCGTTTGAACTGCGCGGCATGGGCGGGCGCGGCCGCGGGGAAAAGCTCGATATAGGCGGTGCCGGTCGCAAGCTCGAGCGCGACAAGGTTTTCCGGATCGACGGCGCGCCAGACGGGGGCGGACGGCGGCGGGGCGGGCTCAGTGAGGCCAGCCGGGCTTGCGGCGCAGGCGGCGACGAGGAGGGCGGCGGCAAGAAGGGTGCGGGTCATGGCCGCGACTGTCGGGCAGGCGGCGGCGCGCGTCAATCGTCAGAACGGGTTTGCGCAAATCTGGCATGCGTGACTGAGGCTTGTGCGGGTACGGAGGGGCAGGCAGGGTGGCGGGCATGAAACACATCCCCATCACCCGCCCGCCGCTGCCGGATTTGCCGCTTGAGGGCGGCTGTCATTGCGGGGCGGTGCGCTACCGGGTCATGACGCGTCCGCTAGCGGTCAATGCCTGCCATTGCGGAGACTGCAAGCGCCTCGCCGGGGCGCCGTTCGGGCTTTACCTGCATGTCGCGCGGCCGGCTTTCGATGTCTGCTCGGGACAGCTTGATCTTTTCCGGCGGACGGGCGGCAGCGGCCATGAGATCTCGATCCTGCGCTGCCGGGCCTGCGGTACACGGATGTGGCATGCGCCCGATGCTGCGCCGGACCTTATCATCCTCTGCGCGGGTACGCTGGACGATCCCGGCTGGGCGGTGGCGACCTCGCATATCTTCATCGAGGAGGCCGCGCCCGATGCCGTGGCGGCGGAAGATGCGCTGGTGGTCGAGGCATTCGGGACAACGCGCGCGGCGCTGTGGGAGCGCTTCGCCAAAATCTATGGACCGGCTTAGGACTGGCAGCGCATCAGCCAGAGGCAGGCATTCCGTGTCGTGACCAATCCGCCGGCGAACTGGCCAAGATGCGCCCGGAAACAGACAGGCCCCGGCGCAGTTTGCGGCCGGGGCCCGGGGCGGCTGGTGGGAGGAGGTCAGCCGCGGGGATCAGGCATAGCGGCGCCGGCGGATGGCCCAGGCGGCGTCCGAGCGGGCCTCGTCCATCTTGTCCTCGATGATCGAGGGGATGAGGAAGAGGTCGAGCAGCCACCAGACAAAGCCGATCAGGATGAAATAGCTGAAGATTTGCAGGATCGCGGTCAGCGGCTTGCCGAGATAGAACCGGTGCGCCGACAGCCAGCCGAGGAAGAACCACAGGAGATAGGCCGCGCCCGCGCTCTTCTTCTCATTGGCCGCGCGCTGCTCGATCAGGATCATGTCTTCGGTGGTGAAGCTCATCTTGGGGGCCTCCTCTGCTCTTATCGATTATCATATAATAAGGGCGGGGGCAGTTTCCAGTGTTTTTTATCGAAAAACGACAAATTTCTCCGAAGCGCAAAAATAGAAGAGGCGGACACGACTGTGCCCGCCCCTGTCAATCGATGAAGCCGGGATCACATCCAGTAAGGCTGGACCTTGTAATAGGAATAGGCCGCATCGCGGGCTGCATGGCCGTCATTGCGGGTCAGCTCGTCAATGGAATCGGCCGGGGCCTTCTCCAGCTGCTCCTTGCTGAACGGGACGACATAGCCGTCCTTGTCCTTGTTATAGTCGAGGGTCGACCAGGGGATCGGGTGATACTTCTCACCCATGCCGAGGAAGCCGCCGAAACCGACAACGGCGTAGAGGATGGAATTGTCCATCTTGTCGAGCATGACATCCTCGACCTTGCCGATCTTGTCGCCGGCGGTGTTGTAGACGGAAGTGCCGATGGTGCGGCTGGCCGGAATGGCTGTGGTGTGACCTGAAGGTGTAGGCATGGGAGAACTCCTTTACTGAGTTGGGGATACTTCACCAACGCAGCCCGGGCAGAAGGGTTGTATTAAATCTTCTTGAGGCGTGACGCCGGCCGGGCGGCATGCCAGTGTGGGCTCAACCGGTCATTGGGAAGGGAGGCCCTGAGATGGCAGACGGCCCGGCAGACAGAGGCGCCCGCGCGCTCGATCCGGCGCTGTATGGCGACGCCGACATTTTCCGCCGCGAGCGGGAGAGCGTGTTTGCGCGCGCCTGGCGTCTGATCGGGCATGAGAATATGCTGGCGGGGGAGGGTGATTTCCTCACGGATGATTTTGCTGGCTGGTCGATCCTCGCGGTGCGGGGAAAGGACGGCCGGGTCCGGGCCTTCCACAATGTCTGCCCCCACCGGGCCGGGCCGCTGGCGAGCGAGGCGCTGGGCCATTGCGGCGAGGCGATCACCTGCCGCTATCATGGCTGGCGTTTCACCCTCGAGGGGCGGCTGCAATCGGCGCGCGATTTCGGCGCGGCGCCCGGATTTGATCCGCGTGAGCATGGTCTGTCGCCAGTGCGGCTCGAGACATGGCGGGGTTTTCTCTTCGTCACGCTCAGCGATGCCGCGCCGCCCATCGGCGATATGATGGCGCCGGTGGCAGCATCGTGGGCGGATGAAGCCACCCAGCCTTTCGCGCTTCGCCGCTCGCACATGATCCGGTGCGACTGGAAGGTCTATGTCGAGAATTACCTGGAAGGCTATCATGTGCCGCTGATCCATCCGGGCCTCGATGCCGAAATCGACTCTGCGCGTTATACGGTGGAGATGCAGGGCGACATCGCCGTTCACCGTGCGCCGGCGCGCAAGGCCGACAATGTCTATACCGGCTATTGGGCCTGGGCCTGGCCCTGGCTGGGCATCAACATCTATGAGCATGGGCTGATGATGGAGCGGATGACGCCGGTGAGCGCGGGCGAGACGCGGCTCGACTATCTGTATTTCTTCGATCCGGCGCGCGAGGGAGAGCTGGCGGGGATGCTGAAGCTCTCAGATTTGGTGACGGCGGAAGACCTTGAAATGTGCGAGATCGTGCACCGGAATATCACCAGCGGCGCCTATCGGGCGGGGCCACTGTCGCCGCGCCATGAAGGCGCTCTGGCCTGGTTCCAGGCGCGCCTTCGCCGCGATGCGGGCTATCCTGCTTGAGCGCGCCGGCGCGCCAGATCGGCCCCGTCCTCGCAACGGCGATCGTCGCCGGCAACATGATCGGCTCCGGCGTGTTCCTGTTGCCGGCCGTTCTGGCAGCAACGGGATCGGCGAGCTTGATCGCCTGGGGCATGTCGGCGCTCATCGCGATCATTCTGGCGCTGGTCTATGCCTGTCTCGGCACGCTGCGCGATGGCAGCGAGACGCTGACGGATTATCCGGGCACGGCCTTTCATCCTGCGCTCGGCTTCGTCGGCTGGGCGGCCTATTGGGTGGCGGGCTTTGTCGGCAATGTCGCGATCGCGCTGGTGGCGGTCGGCTATGGCGCAGCGATCTTCGGGCTCGATCTGGGCGCCGGGACGCGGCTTGTTGTGCTGATCGGGGTGATCTGGCTGCTGGTCGGCTGCGCGCTGGCGGGGCCGCGCTTTGTCGGGCGGATGTCATCGGCCACGCTGGCGATCGGGCTCGCGCCGATCCTGGCAGCGATTGTCATCGGCTTTGCGGGCTTCAGTCCGGATGTCTTTGCCGCCTCATGGAATGTCACGGCCCGACCGCTTGCCGAAGCCCTGCCGCCGACGCTGCTGACGATCTTCTGGGCCTTTCTTGGCCTTGAAAGCGCCAATGCGATCGCCCGCTCGGTGCGCCATCCGAAACGCAATATCGCGATTGCGGCCGCCGGGGGCGTGGCGATTGCGGGGACCGTTTACGCCCTTGCCACGGCTGCGCTGTTCGGCCTGGTGCCGGCGGGCGTGCTGGCGGCCTCCTCGGCGCCGTTTGCCGATGTGATCGGCGGCGTCGTCGGTACATGGGCTGGCGTGGCCGTGGCCGCGGCCGCTTTTGCCCGCACGATGGGCTGCACGGCGGGATGGATCCTTGTGGTGGGAGAGACGGCGCAGGCTGGCGCGCGGCGGGGCTTCCTGCCGAAATTCGTCTCCAGCACCGGGGAGGGCGCACCGCCCGTGCGGGACCTGATCTTCACTGGCGCGCTGATGAGCCTGGTCGCTTTCTTGACCGTGACGCCGGACCTGATCGCGCAGTTCAGCCTGATCGCGGATTTCTCCGTCTATCTGTTCCTCTTGATCTATGCGCTGTCGGGAGCCGCGCTGATCCGCTTTGCCGGCGGGTTCCAGCAGGACTGGCTCAGATGGACCGCGCGCGGGCTGGGCCTTGCCGGCGCGGTCTCATCGGCGTGGATTGCGTGGGCCGCGTTTGCGGGCTAACGGGCACGCCCATGTACCAGATCACGGCAAAGGGCCCGCGCGGGCCGGTGGAAGCAGCATGGGACGCGCTTGCCTGGGCGGACCCTTCGCCTGCAGGCGCAGTCGATGCCAAGGAAGATGCGCGCGGCGCCTGGCGCCTCGACGCCTTTGCCGAGACGCTGGAAGAGGCTGAAGACTGCGTCGCCATCATTGAAGCGGCCGCGCCGGAACTTTCCCCCCGGATCGAGGAAATCGTCGAACGCGACTGGGTGGTGATGTCTCTGGAAGGCCTGCCGCCGGTCAATGCCGGGCCCTTCGTGGTGGCGGGCAGTCACGCGCTGGCGAAATCCTCGCCCGGCAAGACCTCCGTTCTGATCGAGGCCGGCCCCGCTTTCGGCACCGGCCATCACGGCACGACGCTCGGCTGCCTGTTGGCGCTGGCTGAGGCGAACCGCTACCGCCGGCCGGGCCGGGTGCTTGACCTCGGCACGGGTTCCGGCGTGCTGGCGATCGCCGCGCTGAAGACCGGGGCGCAGATCGCCTTCGGAACCGACATCGACCGGGACTCGGTGTTCGTCGCGCGGGAGAATGCGAAGAAAAACCATGTCAGCCGCTTCTTCGGTCTGCATGTGCGCGGGGCGAACGATCCGGCGATCCGCCGGACCGGGCCCTATGACACGATCTTCGCCAATATCCTGATGAAACCGCTGATCGGCCTTGCGCCGGAAATAGAGCGGTTGTCGGCGCCGGGTGCGGTCATCATCCTGTCAGGGCTTCTTCACCATCAGGCAGCCCCTGTCCGCGCGGCGTTCGAGGGGCACGGGATGCTCTTCCAGAAGCGCATCAAACGCGACGGCTGGTCGACACTTGTTTTCCGCAAACGGGAATAAGGTGTATTCCGCAATGACTGGCGGAGCGAACGAGCCGCGCCATTTCATTGGAGAGGAAGACGATGAAAACAGTCAGCGCGATAGTGTCGTCCGGACTTCTTCTGATCGTCGGCGCGTGCGCGTATTCAAACTCTGTGCTCGTATTGAACAATACGCCCGCAGATATCGATGTCACGATCCGGGAAGTCGGCGGGTCACGAATTGTTTCCAGTCGAATCAAGGCAGGAAACGAGCGACCCCTCCGATCAGACGCGGCTGGCAGCCCGGAAGGATGGGAGATCGAAATTTCGTCGGATAACTGCGTCTGGGAGTATAATTTGCGCAACCCGTCGGGTGATTTGTGGTCTAGCCGCAACGGGTCGCACCTGAGTCCGCGCGAACACACCACCATTCGCGTCCAGTTCGAGCCGGACAGGCGAATCTACGTTGTGCCGCCCAACACCAAGGCGCCTGTGGATGTGACGCAAGCGGAGGTCTATCAGTTTGAGGGGTTTCCACTTCAACCCCTCTCGGAAACCTGCGCGCAATAGCATTAGTGTGAGCTTGCTATCGCGGCCTCCTGCACCATCAGGCCGGAGCTGTGACGGCTGCCTTCGAAGGGCAGGGCATGCTGTTCCAGAACCGCATCAAGCACGATGGCTGGTCGAGCCTGGTGTTCCGGAAGGCGGGGTGAGCCTCCCCTTACCCTCCGGCCCATCCCGAGAAGGGGATGGGCCTGACGAGGGGACCGCGCCGGAGGGATGGGAGGAGGAAACGCCTCCGGGCGATCGGATGCCTTCCGAGGAGGGAGGGTTCGGAAAGGCAGTCCGGGAGAAGGGATCAGGCGCGGGCGGCGCGGCGGTCCCAGCGTTGCTGGCGGCGGGCGAGGATATTGAGACGCTCACTGGCCGGAGCCGCGTCGATACGGCGCGCTGCCTGCACCGGACGGCTCAGTTCATTGACCATCGCCGGGCGCAGGACGTTCTCGATCACCATATCGGCGGCGGGCGCGAGGCTGATTTCGGTTTTCATTGTTATTACCTTGTTAACCTTGATTTTGCTGCGGCGCAGCAATGTTCGTGTTCGGCCTATATAGGGCGAAACTCCGACAAAAAAGTATAGCGGGGGCGAAATCGGCATGAAAATATGCATAGCTCGATTGCTTCCCGGAGCCCGCAGATGGCGTTATGAAGATCGCATGAGACAGACATTCGACATCAAGGGCGGGCCGCAGGACGGCCGGGCCCATCTTCCGCTTCTTCGCCGTGAACTGGCCGCCCAGGGCCTTGATGGCCTGTATGTGCCGCATGACGATGAGTACCAGAATGAATACCTGCCGGACGCGAATGAGCGCCTCGCCTGGGCGAGCGGTTTTACCGGCTCGTTCGGCTCGGCCTTCGTGTTCACGGACATGGCGGTGCTGTTCGCTGACGGGCGTTACACACTGCAGGCGGCGGACCAGACCGATCCGGCCCTGTTCGAGGTGGTGGGCATTCCTGACCCCGGCGCATTTGGCTGGCTGGCGCAGCAGCGCCTTGCGGGCAAGAAGGTGGGGTATGATCCGCGCCTGATGAGCCCGAATGATGTGGCCGCGCTGGCCGCCGCCGCGGCCAAGGCCGGGGCCGAGCTGGTGGCGGTGGCCGAGAACCCGATCGATGCGGCGTGGACGGATCGTCCGCCCCAGCCGATGGCGAAAGTTGTTCCGCAGGCTGTCAAACATGCGGGCGTGGCGCATACCGACAAGCTGGAAGCGGTTGGCACGCAGCTTGCCCGGGACGGGGCGGACGCGGCGGTGCTGACCTCGCCGGCTTCGCTGGCCTGGGCGTTCAATATCCGCGGCGGGGATGTCAGCTGCACGCCGCTGCCGCTGGGGCGCGCGATCCTGCATGCCGACGGGTCAGCCGAACTCTTCATCGACGAGACGAAGACAGACGGCGCGTTGCGCCGCCATCTCGGCAACCGGGTGACGCTCCGTCCCCTGAGCAAGCTGGAAGAGGGGTTGAACAGCCTTTCCGGCAAGACGGTGAGCCTTGATCCGGATGTGGCGTCCGCCTGGTTCTTCGATGAGCTGAAAGCGGCCGGCGCAAAAATCCTGCGCCAGCGGGACCCGGTTGCGATCCCGCGCGCCTGCAAGAATGCCGCCGAGATCAAGGGCACGACCGCCGCGCATGCCCGCGACGGTGTGGCCCTGACGAAATTTCTGCACTGGCTCGACACTGAGGCGCAATCCGGCGAAGTGACCGAGATTGAAGCGGTCATCGCGCTTGAAGCCTTCCGCGAGGAACTCGGCTCGATGACCGATCTTTCCTTCCCGTCAATTTCAGGGGCGGGGCCGAACGGCGCGCTTCCGCACTACCGCGTCTCGACGGCTTCGGACCGCAAGCTGGCGCGCGGATCGCTGTTCCTGATCGATTCCGGCGGCCAGTATCTCGACGGTACGACGGATGTGACCCGCACGGTGGCGATCGGTGAGCCGACAGAGGAGATGCGGAAAAATTATACGCGCGTGCTGAAAGGCCATATTGCGCTGGCGGCTGTGCGCTTCCCGCCGGGCACGACCGGCACGCACCTGGATGTGCTGGCGCGCCATGCGCTGTGGCAGGCCGGGCTCGACTATCAGCATGGCACGGGCCACGGCGTGGGCGTGTATCTTGGCGTGCATGAGGGCCCGCACCGGATCGCCAAGCCCTGGAACGCCGTGCCGCTTATGCCCGGCATGATCGTCTCCAATGAGCCTGGTTTCTACAAGGCCGGCGAATACGGCATCCGGATCGAGAACCTGCAATATGTAACGCCTGCGGAGGATATTCCGGGCGGCGAGATCGCGATGCACGGCTTTGAATGCCTGACCTTCGCGCCGCTCGCACGCGAGCTGATCGATGTGAAGCTTCTGACGAAGGACGAGCGCAAATGGGTCAATGACTATCACCGCCGGGTGGTGAAGGTCGTCGGGCGCAAGCTCAGCGGCGAGGTCAAGGACTGGCTCAAGAAAGCCTGCGCCAAAATCTGACCCGTCAGTCAGCGGGGCGCTTCGCCATTCGGTGCTGGGTGATCTGATTGCAGGCCGGGCAGGGCTGGCGGCTGACCGGATTTCCTGATGCTTTCCAGCGTATCCCGCCCAACGCCCAGACGGAGCGGGCGTTGCCGCATGCCGTGCAGGTGAGGTGCCATGCGCGGGATTCGGCCTCTGCGGCAGCGCGTTGGCCTTGTGGGATGAACAAGAGCAGAAATCTCTGAAGCCGGGTCATGGGCGCTCTCTCGAAGCATGTCGCAAATTCAGCTGTCCGCGCGCCGCTCCAGCCAGGCATCCACCGACCAGCGGCCTGCGCCCGCGAAGGCGAGGTGAAGGCAGATGATGATCAGCGCGAGCGCCGGCCACATCGCGCGGAATTCATCGTTCAGGTGAACCATCACCATCGCCACGATGAAGTTGAACACCATCACCAGCCCGGCCCAGCGCGTCAGCGCGCCGAGGATAAAGAGCGCCCCGCAGAGGAACTGTGCCCAGACCGAGAGCGGCGCCATCACCTCCGGCCAGGCGAATCCGAAATGACGGAGGAAGGCGATGAATTCCGCCATCTGATCGGCCGAACGGATATTGTCCTGCGTGCCCCACATCAGGAAGGCGCCGGTGACGAGGCGCAGGAGCAACAGGCTCCAGTCGCTGTAGCGGGCGAGGGCAGGCAGGGTGAGCAGATGTCGGGGCATCGCAGACTCCGGTGTCAGGGATCCGGCGGGATCGTTTCTGAACGGACATGTTTCAGCGGCTTTGTCACGCTGAAGCTGAACGGCGCGAACAGGGCGCGGGGCAGGCCGGCTTTGCCGAGCGCGGCGGCGGTCCACTGATTGCAGGTGTTGTAGACGCTGTAGCGGCCGGTTGCGCGCACCAGGATTTCTCCCCGCACCGGGGTTTCGATCGTCTTCAGCACGCCGTCTGCATCAAAGCGGAACGTGTCGCGGATATGGCCGATCAGCGCGGCGCGGCCTTCGGTGTCGACGGGGATCGGCTCGCAATATTCCTCCACCGAGGGGCCATCGACCGGCACGATGCGCAGCGCGGCCGGGTTGAGGCCGGCCAGCGCGCCAAGGGCCCGGCTGGCGGTCAGGTCGCCGGGTTCCAGCACGCGCGTGAAGAAGACCGAGTCTCCCCAGCCGAAGAGGAGATAGGTGTCCGGCGGCATCCACAGCGGTAGCGCGCCTTGAAGCTCGCTTTCCCAGTTCACCAGCGGATCGCGCAGGGGCAGGGCGATGTCGGTGTGGAACGGCGCCTCGCAGAGATAGGTCAGCGCCTCGCCGGGGCCGGGCGCCTGTACCCTGCCGGCCGCCGGCATCGCGGCGGACAGGCCGGCGGCAGCGACATACCAGAAACAGAGGATCGCCAGGGCAATGAGCGTCAGGCCCGCCCCCTTGAGGCTCGTCATGATCTGCGCCCGACGGATCTGCACCCCGCCTCCTGTAAACCGGCCTCCCGATTCCAGCCCTTGGCGGGCCATCCGGTATACAAGTCAGGATTGGGCAAAGCGGCGGCTGGGTGCAAGCCCATGATTCTAGTTGTTCCGCTTTTGTTCTCATGATATGAGCCGGTCCATGCTATTGTCTGTTTCCATCCGTGATTTCGTGCTCATCTCCCGGCTCGATCTTTCGCCGGGGGAGGGATTCACCGCCCTGACCGGGGAAACCGGTGCGGGCAAATCGATCATTCTGGATGCCATCGCGCTGGCGCTGGGCGGGCCGGCCGATCGGGGCATCATTCGCGCCGGGGCAGAGCAGGCCAGCGTCGCAGCGGAATTCGAGGCCGGTCCGGACCATCCGGTGCGGGCCCTGCTGGCGGCACAGGGTGTCGGCGCCGGGCCCGGCGAGCCCCTGACCCTGAAACGGATCGTGCGGGCGAATGGTCCGGCGCGGGGGTTCATCAATGACCAGCCGGTGAGTGCGGCGCTGCTGGCGGAGGCCGGCGACATGCTGGTGGAAATCCATGGCCAGCATGCGGCCTCCAGCCTGATGCGGCCATCCTCGCACCGGCGCCTGCTGGACCAGTTCGCGGGCAATGAAGCGCTGCTGTCTGACTGCGCAGCCGCCTGGCAGGCACTTGAGGCGGCGCGCGGGACGCTGGAGGAATTGCGGGCCGGACAGGCCGCGGCGAAAGAGGCGCGCGACTGGCTCGAGGCTTCGGTGGAAGAACTCCAGCGCCTGGCGCCGCAAACGGGCGAAGCGGAACGCCTCGCCGCTGAACGCATGCGCCTGATGCAGGCCGAACGGATCAGCGAGGCGGTGGCCGAAGCGGAAGATGCGCTGGCGAGCGGCAGTGCGGAAGCGGCGCTCGGCAAGGCCGCGCGTGCAGCCGAGCGCATCTGCCGGCTGCCGGGGTTCGAAAGCGGTGAGGGCACCCTGCCCGAAGCTGCGAAGGCCGCCGTCGAGGCAATCGAGCGGGCGCTGATCGAGGTGCGGGAGGCCGAAAATGCTGTTGCAAGGCTTTCGAGCCTGCCGGAGGCGGCCGGCGATCTCGATACGGTCGAGGCGCGCCTTTACGCGCTGCGCGCGGCGGGCCGGAAATATGGCGTCGAGGCGGAATTGCTGCCGGACAGGCTGGACGCCCTGCGGGCGCGACTGGACATGGCCGAAGCGGGGGATGCGGGCCTGAAACAGGCGGAGGCGGCCGAGGCGGCAGCGCGGGCGCGCTGGCACGGCGCCGCGCACCGGCTGACCGAGGCGCGCAAGGCCGCCGCCGGGCGGCTGGAAGCAGCCATTGCCGCAGAACTGAAACCGCTGAAGCTTGGCCGCGCCGTTATCCGCGCAGCGCTGATTCCGCTGGGCGATCATGAAGCCGGCGCAAGCGGCGCCGAGCGGGTCGAGTTCGAGGCTGAGACCAATCCCGGCGCGGGGTTCGGGCCACTCAGGAAGGTCGCCTCAGGCGGGGAGTTGGCGCGGGTCTCGCTGGCGCTGAAATGCGCGCTGGCGGAAGCCGGCAGCGCTGGCACGCTGATCTTCGACGAGGCCGACCAGGGGGTGGGCGGGGCTGTTGCGGCGGCGATCGGGGAGCGGTTCGAACATCTCGCGCGCAGCCGGCAGGTTTTTGCCGTGACGCATAGTCCACAGGTTGCGGCAGCGGCCGATGCCCACTGGCTGGTTGAAAAGGCGGCCGAGGCTGGCGAGACGCGCCTTGCCTTGCTAGATGCGTCCGGGCGGCGGGAGGAAATTGCCCGCATGCTGTCCGGCGCCGAGATTACCGATGAAGCGCGCGCTGCGGCAGGGAGGTTGATGGAGGATGCATGAGCCGCGTCAAACCGGTCGAGGCGCTGAGCGAGGCGGAAGCGGCGGCGGAGCTAGAGCGCCTCGCCGGGCTGATCGCCGACGCGGACGCGGCCTATTATCAGAATGATGCGCCGGAACTGACAGATGCCGAATATGACGGCCTGCGCCAGCGCAACCTTGCCATCGAGACTCGTTTCCCGCAGCTGAAGCGGGAAGATTCGCCGACAGAGCGGGTTGGCGCCGAAGCCGGTGATGGCTTTGCCAAGGCCCGACACAGCGCGCCGATGCTCTCGCTCGAAAATGCGTTCACGGATGAAGATGTGGCTGACTTCGCCGCCCGTATCCGGCGTTTCCTGGCCCTGCCGGCAGATGCGGCGCTCGCCTTCACCGTAGAGCCGAAGATCGACGGGCTGTCACTCAGTCTGACTTATGAGAACGGAAAGCTGACCCGCGCCGCCACGCGCGGCGATGGCCAGACAGGCGAGGATGTCACCGTCAACGCCCGCACGCTGGAGGATATTCCCGCCCGGCTGAAGGGGAAGGGCTGGCCAGCTTCGATCGAGATCCGCGGCGAAGTCTATATGACAAAGGCGGCCTTTGCCGCGCTGAACGATCGCGAAGGCGCCGCCGGGCGCAAGACCTTCGCCAATCCGCGCAATGCTGCCGCCGGCAGTCTGCGCCAGCTGGATGTGGAAATCACAAAGTCCCGGCCCCTGCGCTTCTTCGCCTATGCCTGGGCGGCGGCAAGCGAAGCTTTTGCCGAAACCCAGTCGGGCGCCGTGCAGGCCTTTTCCGATTGGGGGTTTGTCACCAATCCGCGCATGGTGCGTATCGAGACAATTGAAGAGGTCATCGCCTATTATCGCCAGATCGAGACCCAGCGCGCGGTCCTCGACTACGATATTGACGGGGTCGTCTACAAGGTCGACAGGCTGGACTGGCAGCAGCGGCTTGGCTTCGTTAGCCGTGCGCCGCGCTGGGCGATTGCCCACAAGTTTCCGGCCGAGAAAGCCGTCACAACGCTTACGGGCATCGACATTCAGGTCGGGCGTACGGGCTCGCTGACGCCGGTGGCGCGGCTTGAGCCGGTGAATGTCGGCGGCGTCGTCGTCTCGAATGCGACGCTGCACAATGAAGACGAGATCGCCCGCCTTGGCGTCAAGCCGGGCGACCGGGTGGAGATCCAGCGCGCCGGCGATGTCATCCCGCAGGTGCTGCGCGTGGTCGAGGCAGGCAAGGGCAAGGCCTGGTCCATGCCGGATACCTGCCCGGTCTGCGGCTCGGCGGCGGTGCGCGAGATCGATGATGCCGGGCGCGAAGATGTCCGCCGGCGCTGCACCGGCGGGCTGATCTGCCCGGCACAGGCGGTCGAGCGGTTGAAGCATTTCGTCTCGCGCAAGGCGCTGGATATCGACGGGCTCGGCGAAAAACAGGTCCAGCTTTTCTTTGAAAAGGGCGTTCTTCGCGCGCCGCAGGACATCTTCCGCCTGAAGGCGAATATCGCGGGCGCGGGCTTGCCGCCCCTGGATGAGTGGGAAGGGTTCGGCGCCCAGTCGGCGAAGAAGCTTTACAATGCCATCGATGCGCGCCGGAAAGTGCCGTTTGCGCGTTTCCTCAACGGTCTCGGCATCCGGCATGTCGGCCAGACCACCTCACAGCAGTTCGCGCGCGCCTTTCTCAGCTGGCAGAGCTTCTGGCGAGCGGTGGTCGCGGCGGCAGAAGGCGGCCCAGGCAGCGAGGCCTATGCCGACCTGACCGGCATCGATGGTGTCGGACAGGCAGCGGCGCGGGCGCTGATGGCGTTTGAGGCCGAGCCGCATAATCGCGACATGCTGGCGGCGCTGCTCGAAGAGGTCGAGATCGAAGACGAGGTGCCCCCTGCAACGGGAAGCCCGGTCACAGGCAAGACCGTGGTCTTCACCGGCACGCTGGAGCAGATGACCCGCGATGAGGCAAAGGCGCGCGCCAGCGCGCTCGGCGCGAAGGTTGCCGGTTCGGTCTCGGCAAAGACGGATATTGTGGTCGCCGGGCCGGGGGCCGGCTCGAAACTCGCCAAGGCCGAACAGCTCGGGCTGAAAGTGATGACCGAAGCCGAATGGCTCGCATTCATCCGCGAGGGCTGAGCCGCCCCGGCATACCTGCGGATCAGTTGCCGCCGGGAAGGATGCGCTGAAGAAAGCTGCGGCGTGCCGGTTCGCCGACAGATTCAGGGTTCAGCCCCTCGCTGGTCAGAAGGCGATAGCTCATCCGGTACCAGTCACTGTTCGGATAATTGTGGCCCAGCGTTGCGCCCGCGACGAGCGCCTGATCGCGCAGGCCAAGCGTCAGATAGGCTTCGACAAGCCGGTGCAACGCCTCTTCGGTATGCGAGGTCGTCTGGTATTCGGTGACCACGCGGCGGAAGCGGTTGACGGCCGCCAGTGTCTGGTTGGAGCGCAGATACCAGCGCCCGACGGTCATTTCCTTGCCCGCCAGCTGGTCGTTGACCATGTCCAGCTTCACCCGCGCATCGCGGGCATATTCGCTTTCCGGAAAGCGGCGGATCACTTCGAGCAGGGCAGTGCGGGCGTGTTCGGTTGTGGCCTGGTCGCGGCCGACATCAATGATCTGGTCGAAATGGTTGAGCGCGATGAGGTAATAAGCATATTCGGCCTCGGAGCCGCCGGGATGCAGGGCCAGATAGCGCTGGGCGCCGGAGATCGAGGTCGTGTAGTCGCGCGAGCGGTAGGAGGCATAGGCCGACATGACCATCGCGCGCCGGGCCCATTCGGAATAGGGGTGCTGGCGCTCGACTTCCTCGAAGAACAGCTTGGCCCGCGCATAATCGCGCCGGTCCAGCCGGTCGGTGCCCTGATTGTAGAGCTGTTCCACCGGGCGCTCGACATAGGCAAGCTCGGGATTGCGCCGATTGGAGGCGCACGCCGTCACTGTCAGAGCACAGGCGAGAACCACGAGGGGAAGGGTCTTCAGTTTCGTCATCCGGGCGGCCTTGCGCTGTCTTGTCGGTTCCAGACCCTGATTAGACCGGATCAGGCCGGGTTTCCAAGGCCGTTTGTCAGGTTGAGGAAACTTCCCGGGATTGCGCCCCTTGCCGGCAGGGCGCTGCGCTCTAGCTGGATCAGGTAACGGCTTGCAGCCGGACTGAAGCGCGCCGGTCCCCGTGCGCGCAGAAACAGTTTCAGCAGGGCACAGCGATGACACAGACAACCGCAAGTATGGCCAATGCCGTAGACCGGCGCGTGGGTGAGCGTATTCGCCGCCGCCGGGTGCTGCTTGGCGTCACCCAGGATCAGCTCGCCGATGCGCTCGGCATCTCCTATCAGCAGATCCAGAAATACGAGACCGGGGCAAACCGGGTCAGCGCCGGGCGCCTCGCCCAGATCGCCGAAGTTCTGGAGGTCCAGCCCGGCTGGTTCTTCGGCAGTCCCGAAGCGGCCGAGGAGCCGAGCGACTCTTCACGCGCGGTGATTGAACTCGTGCGCAACTTCTCGCGGATCGAAGATGAGCGGGTGCGGGGACATCTGATGGCGCTGGTGCGTTCGCTGGCCGGCCTGCCGGGTGAGGCGGATGATGCGCCGCGGCTCAGCAATGGCGCCGGCGTGCATGTGACGCGCTCCAATGGCAGTGACACCCATTCCTGAGCCGGTCCGGCGCCCTGATTGAACTGCAGAAACGAGAAGGGGTCAGGCGGTCGCGCGGATGCCTTCGGCAGTTTCGGCGAGGCTGGCAGCCTCTTCCCAGCACCAGGCTGCGGGATTGGCGAGCAGCGCGCGCACCAGCAGGTTGTTGATGCTGTGCCCCGGCTGGACGGCCTCATAAGCGCCGGCAATCGGCGCGCCGGCCAGCATCAGGTCGCCCACCGCGTCCAGCATCTTGTGACGGATGAACTCATCCTCGGCGCGCAGGCCTTCCGGGTTCATGATGCCGTTCTCGTCGATGACGACAGCGTTATCGAGCGAGCCGCCGCGGGCCAGACCCATCGTGCGAAGCATTTCGACATCGCGGGCAAATCCGAAGGTGCGGGCAAAGGCGAGATCGCGTGCAAAGCTACCCGGCTCAAGCCGCATCGCCATCTGCTGCACGCCGATGGTCGGGTCGTCATACTCGATCCGGGCGCGCAGGGTGAGGCCGTTGCCGGCAACAGGGGAGAGGGAGGCGCGCTTCGGGCCATCGATGACCTCGACACGTTCCAGCACGCGGATGCGGCGGCGCGGCAGTCCTTGCGCCTTCTGGCCGGCGAGCATCATCAGTTCGTAGAAAGCCGACGAAGAGCCATCCATGATCGGCACTTCCGGTCCGTCGATATCGATCAGAAGATTGTCGAGACCGAGACCGGCGATGGCGGCGAGCAGGTGTTCGACAACAGCGACCGAGACGCCGTGTTCATTTGACAGCGTGGTGCCAAGCCTTGTGTCGGCGACCGTCTCCGCCTTGGCCGGGATGACGCCCGTGCCGGCCGCCACATCCGTGCGCTGGAAGACGATACCCGTACCGGCCGGCGCAGGACGGATCGTCAGGCGGGCGCGCGCGCCGCTGTGAACACCGACCCCTGCGCAGCTGACAGGTTTCGCAAGAGTACGCTGCATGTCTGTCATGACGCTCGTCTACCTGATACCCGGCCGCCCCTGACGCAGCCCTTCGCTTCCTAATTGGCAAGCCAGGGCCTGCCACTCAAAACACGCGATATTGCGCGATGTTACAAAAGCAGGGCCTGAAACTTCTCAACCAATTGAAAAGTATAAGGAAAACACTGTAACAGAGTGTGTCACCCCAAGGCCACACCGGGCGTATTTCAGCTGCTTTGAGGGCGGAAACGCAAACGCCCGGAGATTCTCCGGGCGCAAGGCATAGAGGCGGCATGCTCAGTTGTTGGCAGACCGGCGCAGGAAGGCCGGAATTTCAAGGTCCGCATCATCAAACGGCGAGGCGGCCGGATGGTCGTCCGGAGAGGTCACGATCGGGCCGGGCACGGCCGGGGTGTCCGCATCGGTGTCATTCTCGCCCATCGGTGTCTGGCGGCGCCAGCCGAACAGGTTGGCAAAGCCAGCCGGGGGCGTGTCGCGGCCGGGTTTGTCGGGGACAGGCGTGTCCTTGCTGCCGGAGAAAACCGCCGGCATGGGCGAATCGGTTCCAGCTGCCTCGTCGGTCTCTTCCTCGCCGGTTCTCTGGAAGGATGCGGCAGGGCGGGTGATGACAACCGGACGGTCATCGTCCTCTTCGCCTTCCGGCAGGGCCGGCGCATCAGGCATCTCAGTTTCGACCCCGGCAATGGCGTCGTCGGCGGCGAGCGGTTCAGCCTCTTCCACCGGGGCTGCGACCGGCTGGCGGACACTGCCGGTCAGCGGCTGGGCGGCCGGCAGCCGCCGGGCCGCCTCGTCGAGCCCGGCGGCAACCACGGAAACCCGGATCTTGCCTTCCAGTTCGGTGTCGAAGGCGGAGCCGACGATGATATTGGCTTCCGGATCTGCCTCGCGGCGGATCTCGTTGGCGGCCTCGTCCAGTTCGAACAGGGTCATGTCATAGCCGCCGGTGATATTGATCAGCACGCCCTTGGCGCCGCGGATCGTCACATCGTCGAGCAGGGGATTGTCGATGGCGGCGCGGGCGGCTTCCAGCGCGCGGCCTTCGCCGGTGGCCTCGCCCATGCCCATCAGGGCGGTGCCCATGCCGCGCATGATCGCGCCGACATCGGCGAAGTCGAGATTGATCAGGCCCGGCATGACGATCAGATCGGTGATGCCGCGCACGCCGTTATAGAGCACGTCATCAGCCATGCGGAACGCATCGGCAAAGGTCGTGCGGTCATTGGCGACGCGGAAGAGGTTCTGGTTCGGCACGACGATCATCGTATCGACGACCGAGCGGATGCGCGCGAGGCCTTCCTCGGCGAGCTTCATCCGGTGCGAGCCTTCAAAGCCGAAAGGCTTGGTGACGACCGCGATGGTCAGGATGTCCATCTCGCGGGCGGCGCTGGCGATGATCGGGGCTGCGCCGGTGCCGGTGCCGCCGCCCATGCCGGCAGCGATGAACACCATATGTGCGCCCTCAAGCAGGTTGCGGATGTCCTCGATCGATTCCTCGGCTGCGCGGGCGCCGATTTCCGGGCGCGCCCCGGCACCAAGGCCGCGGGTCGTCTCCATGCCGAGCTGAAGTTTCGTTTCGGCGCGCGAGCGCGTCAGCGCCTGGGCATCGGTATTGGCCACGACGAACTCGACGCCCTGCAGATTGCCGTCGATCATGTTGTTGACGGCATTCCCGCCAGCGCCGCCAACCCCGAAGACAACAATTCTGGGCCTGAGTTCCTGGGTCATACTGCGCCTACTCTCACATTCACGTCTGCCGGGGCCGTTCAGCGCGCAGGATGGCCCGCCGCGCCTAAAAAACGCTTAAGTGAAGATAATTGCGCTCAGAAATTTTCCTTGAGCCAGCGTAACGCGGTCTTCACCCAATTGCCCGTCCCGGCAGCATCCTCCAACGATACCGCGCCAGCCCGCGCCGCATCTGCAAACCCCAACTCGGGATAGAGTATCAGCCCGGAGGGGGTGGAGAAAGCCGGTGTTGCCAGCGTTTCGCCTAAAAATTCAGCCAGAACAGGGCGCCCAAGACGCACCGGCGCGCGAAGATAGCGGCTCGCGACCTCGCGCACTCCGGGCAGCTGGCTGGCGCCGCCGGTCAGGACAACACGGTGAGGGAGAACCTTTTTTACATCGCTCGTCTCAAGCAGTTTCTGCACGAGTTCAAAGATTTCCTCGATCCGCGGCGCGATGATGCGGGCAATCTCCGAACGTTCGATCTTGCTGGCATGCAGGCGGCCGTCATCGCCGAGGCGCGCCGCCTCGATCCGTTCGGCAAGGCCGGGGCCGTCAAGATCGGCCGTGCCATAGACGTTTTTCAGCCTTTCGGCGGCAGCAAAGGTGGTGCCAAGGCCCTGCGCCAGATCGGCGGTGACATGCTGGCCGCCGGCGGGAACCAGGCCAAGCCAGGCCGGCGCGCCATTCAGGAAAACCGAGACAGCGGTCACCCCTGCGCCCATGTCGATGCAGATCGTGCCGTTTTCCAGTTCATCCTCGATCAGCGTACCGAGACCGGAGGCGATGGAGGAGGGGACAAGGCGCGCCACGCCGAGATGCGCACGGCCGACACATTCCACGAGATTGCGGACAACCGATTTCGGCGCCGTGATCACGGCCATTCGGACGTGCAGTGTGTTTGCGATCATGCCGACGGGCTGACGCACGCGGCCCGCAGCCCGGTCGAGCGTGTAGACGACTGGCCAGGCAGCAAGGACATCGACGGTCTTCTGCGGCACACGGGCAATTGCCTGGGCGTGCAGGCGGCGGACGTCGCGCTGCGTGACGGTGCGCCCGCCGGGCTCGATCTGGGCTTCGACGAGGCAGGACGTGACCTCCGGGCCGCCGACCCCCAGGATCACCTCACTGATCGGCTCGCCGGCTTCCCGCTCGGCGTCTTCGACGGCGAGGCGGATGGTGCGTTCGAGGCCTTCCATGTCAGTAATCGCGCCGCCATTGAAGCCGCGCGTCTGCTGGCGTCCACCGCCGAGGATCTGCATCCGGCGCGGGCCGGAACCATCGGCGCGGCCGATCAGGCAGGTCGTCTTCGAACAGCCGATGTCAAGGGCAGCAACGGTGCCGGCGCGTTGGCCCTGCAGGCGGGCGAGACGTTTGGCGGAAAGGTTTGCCATCAGGTTTTCTCGCGGACATTTGTCTGGGGAAGGGCGAATTTGGCCGTCTCGGCGACACGCAGATACACGCGGTTGCGGCTGCGCAGGTCGATCATGTCGAGCGGGCGCTGGGTCAGGGCCGTGCGCACCTGCAGCTTGGCGAGGCGGTCAAGCGCGGCTTCAAGCCCTTCATCCTCGGGGAGGCGCACCGTCACCCCGCTGACGAAACGCATGTCCCAGCGCCGATCGCCGACACGGGTGGCGACGGCGACGCGCCCGTCAAGATCCGGTGCAGCGGCGAGGGCGCGGGTCAGCTGCGGGGCTGCCTGCGGCGCACCGGCGCCGGCAAGGCGCAGAAGCCCGCCATGATCCTCGGCGCGCGCGTCCGGGATGATGCGGCCAAGCCCATCGACGACCCTCCATTCCTTCCCGTCATGCCAGAGGGCAACGGGCTCGGCCGCTTCGGCGATGATCACCACATGGCCGGGCCAGAGACGGTGTACACGGACGTTCAGCACCTTCTTCGTCGCCTCGACACGGCGCTGAATGAGGTAGGGATCGGCGCGGAACATGTTCTCGCCGGGCTCGATCATCGCGGAGGCGCGCACTTCGGTCGCCAGCGCAGGGTTCATTTCGAGGCCAATCACGGTCACTTCGCGCACATCAACGCCGGCAAGGCGCGCGGTGTCATCCAGAAAGCCGCCGAAACGCGATCCGATTTGCGACATCGATCCGCCCATCCAGGCGGCGGTCGCGACCAGGATGGCGATCAGCATCACGATGCCGAAAATCACCGAAGAGACGCGTACTTCCTCGCCGGTCGTTTCATCGATGATGGTCGCGGGCTGGCGGCGGCGGCTCGGGACGGTCTGGTTGCGCTCTATCTTTGGCATGAGGCGTCCTCGATCATCCAGGCAACGAGTTCCTCGAAACGCATGCCCACATACGCAGCCTGCTCGGGGACGAGCGAGGTCGGCGTCATGCCGGGCTGGGTGTTGGTCTCAAGGATCACGAGCCGGTCCTTCTGTTCGTCATAGCGGAAGTCCGAACGTGTTGCTCCGCGGCAGCCGAGGGCCCTGTGTGCGAGAAGGGCGGCGTCCATCGCCGCCTTCGTCACACTCTGAGGCAGGTCTGCCGGGATCACATGCCTTGATCCGCCAGCCGCGTATTTTGCATCAAAGTCGTAATAGTCCCTTAAGGTCGTGATCTCGGTGACGGCGAGGGCGCGGTCGCCGAGCACAGCGACCGTCAGTTCCCGGCCGGGGATATATTCCTCGGCCATCAGATAGTCGCCGTACCGCCAGTTCGGGCCGGTCAGTTCCTGCGGCGGACCGTTGGCGCCTTCGCGCACGATCAGCACGCCGAAGCTGGAGCCCTCATTCACCGGCTTGATGACATAGGGCGGCTTCAGCGCATGGGCGGCGGCAGCCTCAGCGCGGGTAACCTGGCGGTCATCGGCAACATCGAGCCCGGCCTGGCGGTAGACGGCCTTCGATTTCAGCTTGTCCATCGCCAGCGCCGAAGCGAGCACGCCGGAATGGGAATACGGGATGCCCATCACCTCAAGCAGGCCCTGGACGCAGCCATCCTCGCCCCAGGGGCCATGCAGGCCGTTGAGCACGGCGTGGGGGGCGGCTTCGGCGAGTTGGCGGGCAAGCTCGCGGGTGGCGTCGATCTCGATGACGTCATAGCCCGCCTTGCGGGCCGCCTCGGCCATCTGCTGGCCGGAGGACAGGGACACCGGCCGTTCAGACGACCAGCCGCCATAGATCACTGCAACCCGTTTCATGGGACGTTTCTCCTCGCGCCTGCCTGCTGCTGCCGCGATCCGAGTGATGCGGCGATGCGGTGAACACCGACTTAAGACCGGCCTCCCGGCGGCAGTCAGCCAGAGGCGAGGCAGTTTTGCGGCGGATTACGGAAATATCATGTAGCGCTTTGCGAAACCCTCTTGACGACACATGTAGTCAATATTGATAAACGACAATTCTATAACGTAAAACGGCAAATTAGAGCGGACCAGCGTCGGTTCTGACATGCCGGATCAAATTGCCGGAGGACGCGCGCATGACATTCAAAACCCTGCTTCTGGGGGGCCTGGCGGTCCTCACGCTGGCCAGCCCTGCGCTGGCGTCTGTGTCCGCTGATGCGATTACCGCGACAGGCGGAACGGCGCGTACCGCTTACACCCCTGAGGATTTCGCCCGGTATGCGCCGTCAACCGCACTCGACATGGTGCGTCGCATCCCCGGCTTTGCCGTTGTCAGTGACAACAGCGGCAATCGCGGCTTCGGCCAGGCGCGCGGGAATGTGCTGATCAATGGCCAGCGCGTTTCGGCGAAATCGAATGGTGCCGAGGCGGCCCTCGGCCGGATTGCGGCGGCCCGCGTGGTGCGCATTGAAGTCCTGGACGGGACACAATTGGACATTCCCGGACTTTCCGGGCGCGTTGTGAACGTCACCACGGACGGCGCCGGCACCATGGACGGCACCTGGCGCTGGAAGATGCGCCTGCGGGAGAACCTGCCACCGGCTTACAATGAAGGCACCGTCACCTTGTCCGGCGGCAAGGGTTCGGTCAGCTGGAACCTTGAAGCCGACAGCGCGCCGCAGCGCGGGGCGAGCGCGGGATGGCGCCTGATCCAGGACGGGCAGGGCAATCTGCTCGAGCAGCGCCGGGACGATTTCACCCGTGTTGCCGAAAGCGTCTCGCTGTCCGGGTCTCTCGGCTGGAAGCCGGCGGGCGGGCAGATCGCCAATCTCAATGGCAAGATCGGCATCTGGGAGAGGGAAGCAAAGCAGGTTTCCAAGACCTATCCGATTGGCGGCCCGGAAGGGCGCCGCCTGTTCCAGGGTGCGGAGGATGAATGGGCCGGCGAGATCGGCGGGGATTATGAGTTCGGGCTGGGCCCCGGCCGGCTGAAGCTGATCGGCCTGGCCCGGCATGAGCACAGCCCCTTTGTCGACCGGTTCCGGATGGGTGGGCTGGACGGTTCCGGCCAGTTTGCCTCGGACTTCCAGCAGACGGTGGATGAGGGGGAATACATCCTGCGCAGCGAATATGCGCTGTCCACCGGGCAGGGCCGGGACTGGCAGATTTCAGCCGAGGGGGCGTTTAACTTCCTCGAGGCGGATACGCGGTTGCAGGAATCGATCGGGGGCGGTCCGCTCACGGAAGTTCCGCTTGATCTTGCGAACACGAGGGTCGAGGAGCGCCGCGGCGAGGTGATCCTGACCCATGGCCGCCAGCTGTCACCCAGGTTCAACCTGCAGATATCGGCTGGTGCCGAATACTCCGAACTGTCCCAGACCGGGGATGCAGAGAACAAGCGCCATTTCACCCGGCCGAAAGGCACGGCGACGCTGTCCTGGCAGCAATCTGAGTCGCTGAAACTCGTCGGCAAGGTCGAGCGGCGTGTCGGCCAGCTCAATTTCTATGACTTCATCTCCTCGGTGAACCTCGATCTTGGCAATGGCCAGACCGGCAATCAGGAGATCGTTCCGGCCCAGTCCTGGCGCTACAGCCTCGAAGCCCAGAAGGATTTCAAGGACTGGGGCGCCGTGACCGTGCGCGGGCTGTATGTCGATCTGGAAGACGCCATCGACCAGGTGCCGATCGGCAATGGGGCGGGGCCCGGCAATATCGACGGGGCGAGCGCGATCGGGTTTGAAACGGAATCGACGCTGAAGCTCACCCCGCTTGGGTTTAACGGCGCGGAGCTGACCATCAAGGGCCGCCTGTATGATACGAGTGCGGATGATCCGGTGACCGGCGAGGCCCGCGCCATCAATGGGCACCTCGTCTATGACTATACAGCTGAGCTACGCCAGGATGTGCCGGACACCGATTGGGCCTGGGGCATTGTCACCGAAGGCTTCAAGGCGGAGCCTTACCACCAGCTGCGCGAGGTCTCACTTGGCAGCAACAATCTGCCTTTCGTCTTCGCCTATGTGGAGCACAAGGACCTTGCCGGAATGACCGCGAAGGCGGCGATTGGCAACCTCACCAATCAGCGCGATCAGTTCTGGCGTCATGTCTATGCACCCGACCGGTCCGGCACGCTGATCCGCAGCGAACACTATGCCCGCGGATTCGGGCCGATCTTCACGTTGGAACTGAAGGGGACGTTTTGAGGTGTATTCGTAGGGTGGGTTGAGCGGAGCGATACCCACCGGTTTGTGCGGAGGATGATGGGTTACGCCTTTGGCTAACTCATCCTGCGGGGGTCTGTTTATTGAGGTTATGCGTTGCCGCGCCCCCCTCCGTCCGCTTCGCGTCCACCTCCCCCGTGAACGGGGGAGGAGAAGGGTGTGCCCGGCGGAGGGTCCCCCTAAACCCTCTGCAAACGACCGATCCGGCGCACTTCCCAGCGGAGGTTTACTCCGGAGGTTTCCAGCACGCGGGCGCGGACGAGTTCGCCGAGGGCTTCCAGGTCGGCCGCCGTCGCTTCGCCGGTATTGATCAGGAAGTTGCAGTGCATCGGCGAGACCTGAGCGCCGCCCACCTTGAGGCCACGGCAGCCGGCCGCGTCGATCAGCTTCCAGGCCGAACGCTGGTCCGGCGTGCCGGGCGGATCGGGATTGGCGAAGGTTGAGCCGGAGGTTTTTTCCTTGATCGGCTGGGTTTCGGCGCGCCGGGCCTGAAGGGCGGCGATGGCGGCGGTGATCGTTGCCGGATCATCCGTGCCCGTGCCTTCCAGGATCAGGCGGGTGACGATGAAATCGTCCGGGAGGTCGGTGTGGCGATAGGAGAAATGCGCCTCGGGCAGGCCGCCCGGTTTGCCGGGGCCGCGATACGCCGCGCGGGTTCCGTCCCGCCGGTACCCATGCAGGGCGACGAGCCGGTCGCGCAGTTCGCTGCCATAGCAGCCGGCATTGGTCCGCGTCGCTCCGCCCAGGGACCCGGGGATACCAGAGAGGAATTCGAGGCCGGTAATCCCATTGGCCGCCGCCGCCTTGGCCACGGCAAGGTCAAGCGCCCCGGCGCGGGCGGACAGGGTGATCGCGTCCTCCGCTTCGATCTCGCCCCAGTATTTGCCCATCAGGCGGATGACGACGCCTTCGATGCCGCCATCGCGCACGATGAGGTTTGAACCGACGCCGATGACGGTGATGGGGATGGCCGGGTCGAGCGCCTTCAGGAAGGCTGCAAGGTCGTCCTCATCGGCGGGCAGGAACAGCGCATCCGCCGGGCCGCCGACGCGGAACCAGGTGTAGGGCGCAAGGCTCGCGCCAGGGATCAGCTTGCCGCGCGGCTGGGGCAGGGACGAGGAGGTCATGGGGCAGGTGGGTTTCCCGAACCGCCGGCAAAGTCAAGCGGCAGGGCGCCGGTCAGCGCTGCGGGCCGCCGGGGCCGGTCTCGCTGCGCGGGGCGCCGCGGTGGGCCAGGCGCTTGTCATCCTTGTCCGGCTTGTCGGGCATGATCAGGCCCGAAAGTACGACATTGCCCTCGGCATTCTGATAACTCGCCGCAAGCTGGTGGATCACGGAGCTGAATTCCTCGAAGGTGACGATCCGGTCGAGATTGGGATCGAAGCGGACCGGATTGGCGAGCGAGTCATCGCGGATCGGCAGGCTGGCCGCCCAGGCTTGCTGCTCCAACGCGGTCAGTTGGCCGTCTTCATTGGTGTCGGCGGCAGCGAAAGCTGCGGCGATCCCGGCCTGCAGCTCCTCCGGGGAGACAATGCCGTCCCCATCCGCATCGAAACTGACAAACAGGATGCCGCCGGGAACCAGCTTTTCGCCCTTCTTCGGCATGCCCGGCGAATCCGGCGCCGTGGGGCCGGGATAGTCGCCGCGCGCGGCCTGCTGACCCGGCAGGCGGACGATATCGTCGCCATCAGCCTCGCCCGAGGCGGCCGCCACAAGGGGTAGCGCCAGTATCAGGGCCAGACAGGAGAGGGTGCGGCGCATGCGGGGCTCCTTCGCAGGCAATGGGATTAACCTAGGCAGGTGTGGCGTCTTTGCAACACTGAACTGCATCAGGCCTTAACGCGCCTCACCGTGAAACCCCGCAGATTAACCCGGCCTTAACGCTCGCAGCACCATTCATTAACCAGTATAAAGCCCGGCGAGTCGCGGCGGCTGGCGCCTGCGGCCGCGACTGCATAGAGGCACCGGAGCCTGATGACAGCTGAACAAGTGCCAATTCTGATGGCCGTGGGCACGGCGCTGCTGGCGCTGGGGGCGCTTCTCTGGGCGCTGAGGGTGTCGGACGGGGCGCGCGGCGCGGCCAGGCGATACCGTGAAGTCGCCGGCGAACGCGAGACGGAGAATGCCGGGCTTAAATCTGTGTTAGGCGCCCATCCGGGCGTCATCCTGGTCTGGCAGGGCGACGCGCTGGAACTGGAAGGCGATGAAATCAGCCCGCCGGAACTTTACGGCTCGCCGGTCGCGCTGGCTGGCCTGCTCAGCTTTACCGATGATGCCATCTCTCCGGACCCGGCCGTCCGCATCGTCGAGGGCCTGGCAGATCTTGAAGCGCGCGACTCGGCCGGTCAGGACACGACGCTGCGGATTCGCCTGCGGGAATTGCGGGATATGGGCCAGCCTTTCTCGCTGACGATCATCGGCCCGTCCGGGCGCTTCCTGGAAGCCGATGGCCGCACAGCCGGCGTGCGCGCGGTCGTCTGGATCAATGACACGACCATCAAGGGGCTTGAGGAAAGCTCGGCCCGCGGCAAGCTGGAAGAGGCGCGCCAGGTGATTGCGCGCGACCCGACGGCCTTTCTGGACATGCTCGGCAAGGCGCCGTTCCCGGCCTGGCGGGTCTCCGGCATGGGCCGGCTGCAATGGGCCAACCCCGCCTATATCGAGGCGGTCGATGGCGGCAATCTCGACCGCGTGCTGGAACGCCAGATCATGCTGGATCAGGCCGTCAACGAACAGGCACGCAAGACCATCAATGACGGCGCCGAACATGACGAGACACGCCATATCGTCGTCAACAATCAACGCCGGGCGATGCGTGTGCTGACCTTCCCGCTGTCCGGCGGGGCAGGGGCGATGGCTTTCGATGTGACCGAGCAGGAAAACTCGCGTGAGGAACTGAACCGGCATGTGCGCGCCCACGACGAGACGCTGAACCATGTGGCCGATGCGGTTGCCATCTTCGGGCCGGACCGCAAGCTGAATTTCTACAACAAGGCCTTTCGCGACATGTGGGATCTCGACGAGGCATTCCTGCTCGAGCGGCCGAACCACGGCCAGCTGCTCGACCGGCTGCGCGAGAAGTCGAAACTCCCGGCGCGGACGAATTATGCCGAATGGCGCGCCGAGGAGATTTCCTATTATCTCGACATCGACGGGGTGAAGGAGGACAAGTGGTCACTTCCCGACAGCCGCACCCTGTCGGTCACCCGTCAGCGCCATCCGATGGGCGGGCTGCTTGTGCTGTTCAAGGATATCACCGACCATCTTTCCCTGCAGACGCGCTTCAATGCGCTGATCAAGACCCAGTCCTCGACGCTCGACAATCTGCATGAAGCGGTTGCCGTGTACGGCTCTGACGGGCGCCTCAAACTGCACAACCGCGCCTTCGAGCGGGTCTGGGACATCCCCGGCGAACGTCTCAAGGATATGCCGGATTATGACGATGTCGTCCGCGCCTGCGTCCCGCTGTTCCACGACGCGGAGATATGGGACGCGATCAAGGTGCATATCACCGACCCGTCTGCGCGCCAGTCGACGACTGGCGAGATGCGCCGCGCCGACGGCTCGCTCTTGACCTATCTCACCCATCCGCTCCCGGACGGGAACACGATGATTGCCTTCGCCGATGTCACCGCCACGCGGCGGGTTGAATCCGCCCTGCGTGAACGGGCTGAGGCGTTCGAAGCCGCCGACCGCCTGAAGACTGAGTTCGTGCGCAATGTCAGCTACCAGCTGCGCTCCCCGCTGACGACGATCTTCGGATATGCCGAACTTCTCGAAACCCAGCGCAATGGTCCGCTCACGGAGCGCCAGACCGACCATGTGCGCGCGATCCTTTCCGCGTCTGACCATCTCAACAAGCTGATCGAGAACATCCTCGACCTCGCCCTGATTGAGGCGGGCCGGCTCGATCTTGAGCTTTCCGAACTCAATCTTGAGGACCTCATTCATGAGGGCATCGAGATGGTCGTCTCCAAGGCGGAGGACACCGAAGTCACCGTTCGCGCCGACATCACCGGCAAGCTCGGCCTCGTGCGCGCCGATGAGCGCCGGATCAAGCAGGTCCTGTTCAACCTTGTATCCAATTCCCTGCGCTTCACCGAGCCGGGTGGCGAAATCGTGGTCGCGGCCCAGCGGATCGGCGAGATGGTGACACTGTCCGTGCGCGACAATGGCTCTGGCCTAGAGGCAGACAAGCGGGCAACCAGCTTTGATAGTTTCGTCTCCGGCGACCAGCGCGGCGCGGGCCTCGGCCTGGCGCTGGTGAAGCATTTCATTCATCTGCATGGCGGCACGGTCGGCATGAAATCGGTCGAGGGCGGCGGGCTGGAAGTCACCTGCTGGCTGCCGGCCCAGGCGCCGGTTCACGCGGCGCTCCATTCGCCCCACGACACCCTGGAGCCGCAACCGACCGCGCATTGAGTTAGAGTTTGACGGAAAAGAAAAAGCCCGGCCTCACGAAGAGGCCGGGCTTTCTCATGGGTGCAGGGATCATCCGGAACAGGAAGCGTCCTCACCTCGGATATCGGTGATGGCCCCCATATTGTAACCGGGCAGGAGGGCGCGTAGCGCCTCGACGTCTGGCTCTTCGATGACAGTATCGAGACCGGGCATGCAGGCCTTCAGGCTGGCGGGATCAACGCGGATCATTCCGCTCGGGCTCTCCTGTCCCAGCGCGCGGCGCCCTGCGGCGACATCTTCCAGAAGATAATAGCCACTGCCAACATTGAATTCGCGCATGAAGTTATTGTGGAGGACGTATGTCAGCTCATCGCGCTTCATATTGTCCTGCAGTAAGCTTTCGAAACTCGGAGAATCTTCTGAAAAGCCGGCACGTTTGAAGGCCTCCACCAGCCGCTCGCGATCTGGCGGCATGGGCGCGCCATGCACAAGAATGGCGGCATACCGGTCGGCATGGAAACGGCGTGCGGCGGGCACGAGATAGTTGGCACAGGAGGAAGCGCACAGGCCAACCACTTCCACTTCGAGATTTCGCCGCTTGAGCACGTTCGCCGCAAAAATCGCCCAGTCGACATTTCCGCCGGCGGATGTGACGACCAGCCTGTCAGCTTCTTCAGGCGCTGCCAGCAGGCAGTTCACGAGCTGAAGGGTTGTGGCGCCGTTATAGTGGATGAGCGGGCCGTCATAAGAGCAGGTATATGCTCCGACATCGGAAGGGCCTGCGCGAATGGCGGCGATGGGCATTTCTACCGCTTTTCGGGCGCGCTCAAAAGTGTCGCTGCCTGCGCCGGTATCTTCAGGCGCGGCTGAGGCCGCCATAGAGGCAAGCCCGAGGAACACACTCAGGCTGAACTGTTTGAGCAACATGCGCCCCCCCAAAGGTTTAAATTTCTTCCCCTTTAAATACCGTGCCGACCCGTCGCGCAACAGAAAACCCGGCCATGAACGGGCGCGCGCGCAGGGTTTAAAGCCCCCAAGGGAGAAGGGGAGGAAAAGGAAACTCTCTCACACATGATCTGGCGCGCGGAACTCTGCCTCGTCGAAATCGCCTTCCCATTTCGCCACCGCCGTCGCCACCGCCAGGTCGCCGGTGATGTTCGTCACGGTGCGCATCATGTCGAGGATGCGGTCGAACGGGAACAGCACCGCGATGATCAGCACGATCTGCTCCGGATTGGCCCCGACAATACTGAGCGTCGTGGTTGCCAGAAGCAGGCTGACCGAAGGCACACCGGCCGTGCCGATCGAGACGAGCGTCGCCATGATGATGATGGTCAAATACATCCCCGGCTCCATTGGAATGCCCAGCGCCTGCACGGCGAAGAGCGCGATCAGGCCCTGATAGAGCGCCGTGCCGTCCATATTGATCGTCGCCCCGAGCGGCAGGACGGAGGAGGCAATCGGCTTGCCGATGCCGAGATTCTTCGTCGCGCAGGAGATCGTCATCGGCAGCGTGGCGTTGGACGATGAGGTCGAGAAGGCCACCATCTGCGCATCGAACGCGCCCCGGAAGAATGGCACGAGCGGCAGGCGCAGGACGCCTTTCACGATAAAGCCATAGGTGAACAGCATGTGCAGGATGCAGGCGGTGTAATGCGCCGCCGTCATCTTGCCCAGCACAGTCAGGACGCTGAGGCCCCGGTCTCCCATCACCCAGGCCATCAGTGCCAGCACGCCGAAGGGGGCGGTCTCCATCACCATCAGCGTCAGCTTCATCATGGCTTCAGAGCCGGAATTGAACAGCTTCTCCAGCGGCTTGCCCGCTTCGCCCGCCAGCATGATGCCGATGCCGATGAGGATGGCGAAGAAGATGATCTGCAGCACATCGCCGCGCGCCAGGGCGTCGACAGGGTTCACCGGAATGATCGAGAGCAGGGTGCGCATCAGCTGCTCGCCGACACTGCCGGCCGGGGCGCTGGCGGCAAGGCGCGAGCGGGTCTCCTCGATGTCGGAGGCTGAAGCAATGGCCGTGTCGAAACCTGCGCCTGGCTGGATCAGCGTGCCCATCAACAGGCCGAAGGAGATCGCGAAGACGGTCGTGCCCATATACATGGCCATCGCGCGCCCGCCCAGGCTGCCGAGCCGTTTCGGATCGCCCATCGCCAGCACGCCGGAAACCAGCGTCGTGAAGATCAGCGGCACGACCAGCATGCGGATCAGGCTGATGAACGCATCGCCCACCGGCTTGAACCATGTGGTGACGATCTCGCTGCCGCGCTCCGGCCCGAAGCCATATCGGAAGGCGAGGCCGATCAGCGTCCCGATGACGAGGCCGGCCAGCACTCTTTTCCAGAGATCGATTGCGAACCAGCCCTTCATGCGATGCTCCCAGCTATTGCAAGCGCGCGACCGTAGGGGCAGCCTTTCCAGATGGCAACCGGCAAGGCGGCAGCCATGCCGCCCCCGCTTGCCAGCGGGGCGCGTGCGGCTCTATCTGCCTCGCAATGACCAGGTTCGAGACACTTCCCATTGATGAGGTGATGCCGGAGATTCTGCGGGCGCTGGCGGCTGGAAACCGTCTCGTTCTGGCCGCGCCGCCGGGGGCGGGCAAAACGACGCGCGTACCGCTGGCGCTGGCGGGCCTCACCGGCGCGCCGGGCGTGATCGAAGGCCGCATCCTGATGCTGGAGCCGCGCCGCGTTGCCGCCCGCATGGCGGCAGAGCGGATGGCAGCATCGCTCGGCGAGCGCCTCGGCCAGACCATCGGCCTGACCACCCGCGTCGACCGGAAGGTCTCCAAGGAGACGC
>JBKBLD010000022.1:0-48708 GCA_046296675.1 Hyphomonas sp.
TGCCGGCTAGACCAGGAAGCAAGGCCGGCCGACTGGGCGGGGCTCGATACGTCGTGAGCTGAACATATCGCAGAGCGTGCGCCTCCCTTGCCAGCCAGGGGAGGGCAGAGGTGCTGGGCGCATCGAGGGTGACGAAAGAAGCGAGGGGGAAGAGGCAAGCGCAACGATCCCGGCAGAAACTCCCGGTACGGATCTTACCTCCCAACCTCCCGGTCGACCGCTGCCTGGACCTCGCGGTAGAACGCATCCCGCGCCGGCCATTCGCCGCCGCGCAGGCCCAGCGCGCTGGTCCAGTTGGCATTGGAGGCGATCACCAGCCGGCGGGCGGGGTCGATGAAGATGCCCTGACCGAAAATGCCGTCGGCCATGAAGCTTCCATCGTCCCAGGTCCACCACTGGAAGCCATAACCATATCCGGCCTCGCCGATATCGGCCTGTCTGGTTGTCGCCAGCGCCAGCCAGCCCTCAGGCACCACCGGTCCGTCAGGCGTCACGGCGCCTTCGAGGATGAACTGGCCGAACCGGGCAAAGTCGCGGGTCGCCGCCTGGATGCAGCAGCCGGAAATCTCGTGCCCGTCCGATCCCAGCAGCCAGGACGCGCTCTGCTCCATGCCGTAAGGCGCCCAGATTTTTTCCGACAGGTATTCGGAGACCGTCTTGCCCGTCGCGTTGCTGACCAGCACGCCGATCAGATTGGTCTCGCCGGTGGAATAGGCCCAGACCTCGCCCGGCGGATGCGCCCGGTCCAGACGGCGCATATAGGAGACAATCCCGCTCTCGCCGGGGGCGGGTTCATGCCGGTCAAACCGGGCGACGTCGGAGGCGGGGTCTTCATAGTCCTCATTCCACGCTGCGCCCGATGTCATGGTCAGGAGCTGCGCGATGGTGACATTGTCATAGGGCGAGCCGGCAAGGCCGGGAATGTAGTCGGCCACCTTCTCTTCAAGTCCGGCGATATACCCGTCCCGGATGGCGGCGCCAACGAGGGTGGAGGTCAGCGATTTGGCCACCGAAAAACTGGTCCAGCGGCCTGTTGGCGTGAACCGGTCGCCATAGCGTTCGAGGCGGATATCGCCGTCATGGAGGATAACCAGCGCGGCACTGTTCTGGGATAGCAGGTATGCGTCGAGGTCGAATTCGCCGAGATCAAGCGGCGCGCCGGCGGGCAGGGGACGGACCGTTTCGCCGCGCGGAATGGGCCGGGAGTCGATGATCATCGGCAGCCGGTCCATCATCCGGAATGCGGCGCTGCGCTGGGCATCCGACCAGAACAGCACATCGCGTCCCGAGGGCGGATTGCCCGCCAGTGCGCGCCAGTCAGGCCCGATCATCCACCAGATCGCACCCGCGAGGATCACGACGACACCGCCCGCGAGCGCCGCCCCGCGGAACCATTTCTGCATCCGGCCCATGAAGTTGACCCTCCCGTCATTTTTCCCTGCCCAGCTTTAGGCTGAGCCGGGCTTCAGGCAAGTGTGCGCCGCCGCAAATTGCCGGTACGGCAAGCATGGACAAGGTGCCGGGGGCGGCTTAACGGAGACAGGTTTTAGGAAGTTCGAGGGGCCGAGGACGCATGTTCAACAAGATCCTGATTGCCAATCGCGGTGAAATCGCCGTCCGTGTCATCAAGACCTGCCGGCGCCTCGGCGTGAAGACCGTCGTTGTCTATTCGGATGCCGATGCGGGCTCGATGGCGGTCGAGATGGCGGACGAGACCGTTTATATCGGCGCCTCGCCGGCCGCCCAGTCCTACCTCGTCCAGGACAAGATCATCGACGCCGTACGCCAGACCGGCGCCGAGGCGATCCATCCGGGCTTCGGCTTCCTGTCCGAGAATGCCGGCTTTGCAAAACGCCTTGAAAAAGAGGGCATCGGCTGGATCGGCCCGAACGCGCATGCCATCGACGCGATGGGTGACAAGATTTCGTCCAAGAAGCTCGCCGCGGAGGCCGGCGTTTCGACCGTGCCGGGCCATATGGACCTGATCATCGACACCAAACACGCCGTGAAGATCAGCCGCGAGATCGGCTATCCGGTGATGATCAAGGCGTCTGCCGGCGGCGGAGGCAAGGGCATCCGCGTCGCGGCCAATGACAAGGAGGTCGAAGAAGGCTTCCCGGCTGTGAAGGCCGAAGCGACGGCCTCCTTTGGCGACGACCGGATATTCATCGAGAAGTTCATCCTTGAGCCGCGCCATATCGAAATCCAGGTGCTGGGCGACAAGCATGGTAACTGTATCTATCTGAACGAGCGCGAATGCTCGATCCAGCGCCGCAACCAGAAGGTCATCGAGGAAGCGCCCTCGCCGCTGCTCGATGCCGAGACGCGCAAGAAGATGGGCGAGCAGGCCGTGGCGCTAGCCAAAGCGGTGAACTATGACAGCGCCGGGACGGTGGAGTTTGTGGCGTCCGGCAAGGACAAGGGATTCTACTTCCTCGAAATGAACACCCGCCTGCAGGTGGAGCACCCGGTGACCGAGATGATCACCGGCGTGGACCTGGTGGAGCAGATGCTGCGCGTCGCCTATGGCGAGAAGCTGAAGCTGAAGCAGTCTGACATCAAGATCAATGGCTGGGCGGTGGAGAGCCGTGTGTACGCGGAAGATCCGTACCGCAACTTCCTGCCGTCTATTGGCCGCCTGAAGCGGTTCCATCCGCCTGCGGAAGGGAAAGTGGCGCGCGGGGAAGTGCGCCTCGATTCCGGCGTGCGCGAAGGCGACGAGATCTCGATGTATTACGATCCGATGATCGCCAAGCTGATCACCCACGGCAAGGACCGCGACGCGGCGCTGGACGCCCATGGCGAGGCGCTCGACAGGTTCCAGATCGAAGGCATTCAGGACAATATCCCCTTCATTGCGGCGGTCGTGGACGAGAAACGGTTCCGCTCCGGCAACATCACGACGGCTTATATCAAGGACGAGTTCCCGGGCGGCTTTGAAGGCACCGAGCCGACCAGGCAGCAGGAGACGATGCTGATCGCTTCGGCGGCTTATGTGCACGCCTTCTTCTCGCGCCGCGCCGCCCAGGTTTCCGGGCAGATGTCTGATCCCGCCGCCGCCATGCGCAAGGACTGGGTCGTCATCCTGGGCGACAAGCATCATCCGGTCACGATCGATATCGGCAGAGACGGAGAAGCTCAGATCACGGTCAATGGCGGCAAGGCCCATAGCCTCGTCACTGGCTGGCAGCCGGGACAGCATCTTGTCGAAGGCGTCCTCGATGGCAAGCCGTTCGCCGTGAAGTTTGCCGACCGTACGGAGGGCTATCTCTTCCGCCACCGGGGCGTGGCGCTGCGCGCACTCGTCTGCACACCCTTTGTGGCCGACCTGCATGCCCGCCTGCCGGAAAAGCCAAAGGCAGATACATCCAAACTCATCATCTCACCGATGCCGGGCCTCGTTGTGTCAATGGAGGTTGCTCTCGGCCAGGAAGTGCAGGAAGGCGAAGCAGTCTGTATCGTCGAGGCGATGAAGATGCAGAATATCATCCGTGCAGGGGCAGACGGGACCGTGAAGGCGATCAATGTGAAGGCCGGTGACAGCGTCGCGGCCGACGAGATCATGGTCGAATTCGCCTGAAGCGCGGCCAGCGCTTTGCCAGAGCTTAACGTTCCATAAACCGGTTGTGTCTGGTATGCCTCTTGCCTTGGCGGCGAGGGGGAATTCCTGTTCTGTCAGCCGTCATGCCGATACTGCACCGGCTTGTCTTCCGGTTGCAAATGAAGGGACATAACCATGGAACTATTCCTGAGCCCCAACGGGCGCATCGATCAGCCGACCTACTGGCGGGCCGTGCTCATTCTGTTTGCGATCAGCGCGGGTCTTTCTGTGATCAGCGCGTTCGTGTCGCCATTTCTGGGCATGCTGGGCATTGTGTTCATCTGGCCGTGGATCGCGGTGCATGTGAAACGCTTCCATGATGCCGGCAAGACCGGCTGGTTCACGGTTGCGATGGTTGTTGTGGCACTTGTTGTGTCGATGATTCTCGGCTTCATCCTGCCGGGCCTGTTCGGAATCGATCAGGCGGCCATGCAGCTCGAAGTTCAGCGCGAAATCGAAGCGGCCGGCAATGATCCGGCAGCCGCCATCGGCGCGGCAATGGAGGCGTCGCGGCGTGCGGCGCAGGTACAGCTCCTGCCAAGCGTCTTGTCCACCCTGATCGTGACCGGTGTGATCGGCGCCATCATGGGATTGTTCAAGACCGATCCGGGCGACAACCAGTATGGTCCTGGTCCTGCCGGGGCCGGCCCGACCTTCTCCTGATCCCGTGTTTTCCAACATCTCCGTATAAGGAATTTCTCCAATGGTCAGCTTTCCTGATGCAATAAAAATGTTCTTCGCCCGGTATACCGATTTCCAGGGCCGCTCGCGGCGTTCGGAATACTGGTGGGTTGTGTTGTTCAATCTCATCGTCGGCGTGGTCGGCGGCTTCCTGATCGGGCTGACAGGCGGCGCCGGGCTTGAAACGGGCGACCTCAACCCGGTCTCGATGATCCTGATCGGCGTTCTGGGCCTGTATGTGCTGGCGATCATCATTCCCAGCATCGCACTGGTCGTTCGCCGCCTGCATGACATCAACCAGACCGGCTGGATCTATCTTGGCCTTGTCATTGCCGGCCTGATTCCGCTGCTGAACCTGATCGCCGCCGTTGCGCAGATCGTGATCGCACTGATCCCCGGCACGGCCGGTCCGAACAAGTACGGGCCCGATCCGAAAGACCCGGCCGGGTCCGCCGGCGACGTGTTCGTCTGAGCGCCGCGCCAGCCATCAATAGGGCCGGGCAGGGCTGCCCGGCCTTTTTTTGTTGCATTCCCTTATCGTTTATTGATAAGGGACCGGCAGGTTTCCCCTGATTGACCTGCTCCGAAAGGACCAGCCCGCCGCATGGACTTCCGCACCACCTTCTTCGACCTGCAGGGCCGGATGGCGCCGCGCCCCTTTGCGCAGGCCTACATCCTGCTGACCGGGGTGATGGTGCCGGTCCTCGTGGCCTCCGCAGTGGTGCATCCGCAGGCGAACATGCTGCAATACACGCTCGTCTTCCCTTATCTCTGCGTCTTCGGGAAAAGGCTGCATGATGCTGGCCAGACGGCCTGGCTGTGGCTGGTCTTCCTCACCGGCTGGCTGATCGTGAATGCGGTTGCCGGCGGCGTCCTGCTGCGGGTGCTCGCGCCGGAAGCCGTGCCGCTCTCGACCGAGATCATCAATGCGGTGCTTGCCCAGCCGCCGGGCGACCAGGCCGAAATGGCGGCCAAGGTCGCCGAATTTGCGCGCCTGTCAGCCCTGCCCAACCTGGCCGCCTATCTGATCGCCTCGGCGCTCACCGGTTATGTCGCCTACAGCCTGAAATCCGATCCGGACACGAACCGTTTCGGCCCGCCGCCAAACCGCGCGGCGACGTTCGACTGATCTGACAAGACAAGGATCCGAGCCCATGGACTATACTTCCGGCGCCATCGACCCGAGCCGCCCCTGGATCCGCGACCCGCGGGACAATCCTGCACAGATGAACTGGGTGCAGACCCTGCTCAATCCGCTGGGGACGACCAGCAAGCTGCATTTCACCCGCGCCTGGACGGCCATGTTCCTCGGCCGGGTGCTGCTCTATATCGTTCCTTCGGTCATCGCGGGCCTTGCCGGAATGGCGGGTGTGCAGACCGCCGGACTGAACGCGCCGGTCAATCTGCTCCTGTTCACGGTGCCGGTCGTGCTTCTGCCCTTCGCCGTGTTCACCCTGCTGACGGAGTATACGTCCTTTGTCGTTCATGTCCGCAGGCTGACGGAGGCTGGACGTTCGGCTTTCTGGGCCGTCATCGTCGTCATCCCGCTGATGCTCGGCATGATCTTCTACGCGCTCGGCACCCAGGCCGGCGCTGCGCAATACCGGGCGATGAATGCGCCGAAGGTCGAGACCACAGCGCCGGGCGCTTCCGGCAGCGAGGCGCGCCCGCAGGCCCGTCAGGGCGGCCAGCAGCGCGGCGGCGGTGGACGCGGCCGGGGCGGCCCGCCGCCCAGCGAACGCCAGATGGCGATGGCCGCTGGTATGGGTATGGCCCTGCCGGTATGGGCGCTGGCATCTTTCGGGGCGATGCTCTGGACGCTGCTGCATGTCGCGCGCCTGCCGAATGGCGGGAAGGGGCGCAAACGTACGGGAAGTGATCTGACCCCGGAAGAAATCGAACGCGGCGCGGGCTGAGTGCCTCAGGCGACCGGAAGCGGTTCGGCCCGGCGGACAAGTTGGCTGGCGAAGACTTCCTCAAAGGCTGCCTTCAGCGCCATGTCCACCTCTGCCATCGAGACAATCCGGCCAAGTCCGGCGAGGCTGGTGACGCCGTAGCGCGGGTCTTCGATGCCGCAGGGTGTGATGCCGGTGAAATGCTCAAGCTCCGGCTCGACATTCAGAGAGATCCCGTGGAAGCTGACCCAGCGTTTCAGGCGCACGCCGATGGCGGCGATCTTGTCTTCGCGCGATGGCCCGCCGGGCTCTGTCCGGTCGACCCAGACACCCACCCGGCCTTCGCGCACACCGCCCTCGACATTGAACTCAGCCAGCGCCCGGATGATCCAGGCCTCGAGGCTGGCGACGAAAGCGCGCACATCGCGGCCGCGCGCAGCGACATCCAGCATCACATAGGCGACCCGCTGGCCGGGGCCGTGATAGGTGTATTGCCCGCCGCGTCCGGCGTTGAAGACGGGGAAGCGGGCTGGGTCTCTCAGATCCTCGGGCCGGGCCGAGGTTCCGGCCGTGTAGAGGGGGGGATGTTCCAGAAACCAGACGAGTTCCGGGGCGCCTTCCTCGCGGATGGCGCGGGCGCGCGCCTCCATCAGCGCGAGGGCTGCCTCATAGGGCACAGGGGCTTCGGAGACGGCCCATTCGACGGGGGAAAATTTCTGCATGGCCGGTGCGATATAGGCGTTTTTCAGGGCTTCACAAAGCCGGAAGGCGGCCTTATACGGCCCGTCTGCCCCGAATATACCAGTGTGCGGTCGTGGCGGAATTGGTAGACGCGCAGCGTTGAGGTCGCTGTGGGGCAACCCGTGGAAGTTCGAGTCTTCTCGACCGCACCAACTCTCTCCCAGCCAATCCGGTAATTTCACGCTCTTCCCGCGCGGGTTCTGCCGCGCTGGCAGTTTGACTCGCCTGCGCGTGACGAGCCAGAAGTTGGAAACCGGGACAGTGAGGAGGCGCAAGATGAGCGGTTTGAACAGGCGCGAATTGCTTGCGGGTGGGGGCGCGCTCGCGCTGACCGCTTGCGGCCGGGCAACGGTATCCGGCAAGGCCGGCGCCGGCATGATCGGTGATCCGTTCGCGGGAGCGAAGCTGATGGCCGATGTCGAGACCTATGTCGGCTTCGGCACGCACCGCACGGGAAGCCCAGGCGACCTTGCGACGTCGGACTGGTTCGAGACCTATTGGCGCGGTCTGGGCTACGAGACCGAGCAGACAGATGTGGAAGCGCCCAATGCGGACACGGACATTGCGCGCCTGACGACAGAGAGTGGCGTGCTCGACGGCTTTGCCCAGCCGCCCCTGTCCTTCACTTCAGAGGCTGGTATCACCGGAAAGCTGGCGCGCTGGAATGCTGCGTCCCCGGACGGTGTCAAAGGCAGGATCGCCTATGTGTCCTTGCCCATCGACCCGATCGGCATCACACCCGCCGGAGCCTATCGCGCCGCCTATCAGCAGGCCGCGGCGGCGGGCGCCATCGGGGTTGTCGCGGCCATGTCCGGGCCGTCAGGCGAGGTGGTCGCGATCAACACGCCGGCTGGGATGACGCCTGGCATTCCGGTTCTGCAATTCGGCGACAAGCTGAAACCGGAGCTGGACGAGATTGCCGATCGTGGTCAGGACGTGACACTGACAATCACCGGCCCCGGCGGCACGCGCGTGGGCCTCAACACGATTGCGCGTTTTGGCGCGGAAGGGCCGTGGGTCGTCATATCGACGCCGCAAAGCGGCTGGTTCACCTGCGGCGGCGAGCGCGGACCGGGCATTGCGATGTCGCGGGCGTTGTCGGCCTGGGCCATCCGGCAGGACCTGCCGGTGCGCTGGTTGTTTGTCGCGACCAGCGGTCATGAATGGTACGATCTCGGCGCCCACATCTTTCACGAACACCACGCGCCGCCGCCGGCGGAGACCGCGCTCTGGTGGCATCTCGGTGCGGCCTTTGGCGCGCGGGCGCATGAGATGACCCCGGATGGTCTGGTGGCGAAGGATACGCCCAACCTTGTGCGCGCACTTATGGCGACGCCGGATCTTGTTCCGCTGATCGAGGCATCGTTTGCAGGCCATCCCGTGATCGGCACACCGATGCCGGCGGATGTCAGCCAGGCGCTGGGCGAGTACCGGCTGGTTCTGGAAAACGGGTATCCATCCGGCGCAGGTTTCTGGGGCGCCAATGCCCATTTCCACACCCCGTTCGACGGCGCTAATGCAACGACGCCGGAGATCATGGAGCCAATCCTGCGCGCCGTGGCCGAGGTCGTCGAAGCGAAGCTGCGGGCGATCTGAGCCCGGTTTATCCCAAGAGGCGTTTCAGTGCCTCGTCCCGGCCGATGAGGGGCAGGAGGGTGCTCATGTCGGGGCCGTGTTCCAGGCCGGTGAGCGCCTTGCGCAGCGGCATGAACAGACCGCGGCCCTTGCGCCCGGTGGCGGCTTTCAGCGCGTTCGTCCAGGCACTCCAGCTATCGGCGGTCAATGCGCCTTCGGGCAGATGCGCGCCGGCGCCGGTGATGAAGTCGCGGTCTTCCTCCGCCACTGCCGGGGTCACATCGCCGAAGACGATATCCACCCATCTTGCGGCGTCCTGAACGAAGACGCAGTTCTCGCGCACAGCGAGCCAGAAGGGTTCGGACGCGGCGCGCGGATCGATCGCGGCGAGGCGGTCCTTCGCCTCATCGAACGCCATCGCGTGAACGAGCGCAGCGTTCAGCGCGTCAAGGTCGTTGTCGTCGAACCGGGCCGGCGCGCGGCCGATCTTGGAGAAAGCGAACTCTTCGGCCAGCGCGCCGAGGCTGGCCCGGGGCTCGATATTGTCCGAGGTGCCGAGCTTGGCGAGGTGGCTGCAGATCGCCATCGGCTCATAGCCGCGCGCGCGCAGCTCCCCCATCGAGAGCGAGCCGATCCGTTTCGACAGGGCGGCGCCATCCGCGCCGATCAGCAGCGGCGTATGCGCCATCTCGGGCGCCTTGCCGCCGAGGGCGAGGAAGATCTCGATCTGGGCGCCGGAATTGGTCACATGGTCCTCGCCGCGTACGACATGGGTGATGCCGGCCTCGATATCATCGACCACCGAGGGCAGGGTGTAGAGATAGGAGCCGTCCTCGCGGATCAGGATCGGGTCCGAGACACTGGAGGTGTCGATGCTCTGCGGCCCGCGCACGAGATCGGTCCATTCGACACGGCCCCCGGACAGTTTGAACCGCCAGTGCGGTTTGCGTCCCTCTGCCTCGAATTTCGCCCTGTCTTCGGCGGTCAGGTTCAGCGCCGCGCGGTCATAGACCGGCGGGCGCCCGCGCGACTGGGCGATCTTGCGTTTGACATCCAGCTCCTCGGCCGTCTCATAGCAGGGATAGAGCAGGCCCATTTCGCGGAGACGGTCGGCAGCGGCGTCATAGCTCGCGAACCGGTCGGACTGTTTGAAGGTTTCCCCCCAGACGAGCCCGAGCCATGTCAGGTCCAGCTTCAGGGCGTCCTCATTCTCCTTCGTGGAGCGCTCCAGGTCTGTATCGTCGATCCGCAGGATGAATTTGCCCTGCTGGCTGTGGGCAAACAGCCAGTTGATCAGCGCGGTGCGCACATTGCCGACATGCAGGCGGCCGGTGGGGGAGGGGGCAAAGCGGACGACGGGGCGGGTCATGGCGGTGAGGCTTTCAAGTCGGGAAAGCGGCTTGAGACATCAAATCGGGCGAAAAGCCAAGCGCTCCGGTCATATTCTTGCTATTGTTATGGTTCATCTCCATGTTCCCCGAAGGTTTTGGGAGTGGCAAATGCGATTCGGCAGACTACTCGCGGCGGCCATGCTGGTGACCGCCTGTGGACAGAGCGAGACAGGGACAGTGGCAGCGCCAGACGGTCCGGAAGCGCCGGGAACCGTGGCCATGGAGGCCGCAGAGGACGCGCCCGTCCGCCCTGCCACCGATTACGCCGCCCTGTCGGGCTATGGCAGCGACTGGTTCCTCAGCGCCGGCTGGCCGGGGGAATATCCGCCCGGATTTGCGGTGCTGGATGCCGAGGTGAAGGTTCCGGCGCGGGCCCGGCCGAACCCGACCGATCCGCAGGATGTGACATGCCTGCTGCCGCAATATGCCAACTACCAGCTCTGGAACAATGCGCGCACCCGGTCTGACAATCTCGAATATTTCGTCGCGACGAAAAAATTCCCGGTGACGGTGCTGGAGGATACCGAGGTCGAGTTCATCGGCGACCGGGGCATCGAAGTCCTGTCGCTGCGGGCCGGCGACCAGCTGATCTATCTGCGCTATCTCGGCGAGGGGTTCACGGTCATGCGGTTCAATGACCGGGAGTTTGACATCAATGAGAGCGAACTTCGCGAGATTTCGGATATCGGCGCGATCGAGAATGAAGAACATCTCTGGGTGCGCGTGACCTGCCTTGGCGGGCGCCAGGCCTGGCTCCTGTTTGACGAGGTTGTGGCCGAGCCCGGTGTCTATCCCTCGCCGATCACCGGCTATGGCGATGCGCACGATATCTATCCGGACGAGGTCGAGATGGTGCGGGCCATGATGTCAACCGATGCCTTCGGCCTTGACCCGATACCTGGCCTCGAGCCCTGACCCGGAAGGCCGGGCCGGCCCTCAATCATCCCGGAACCTGTTCGTGATCGGATAACGCCGGTCGCGGCCGAAATTCTTGCCGCCGACCTTGACGCCCGGCGGGGCCTGGCGGCGCTTGTATTCGGCGACATAGACGAGGTGTTCGATGCGCCGGACGGTGGCGGCGTCATGGCCGCGCGCCAGGATGTCGTCGACATCTTCATCCAGGTCGACAAGCCCGCGCAGGATATCGTCCAGCACCGGATAGGGCGGCAGGGAATCCTCATCCTTCTGGTCTTCGCGCAGTTCGGCCGAGGGCGGCTTGGTGATGATCCGCTCCGGGATCACTTCGCCGCCGGGCGCGAGGCCGTCGCGCGGGCGCTGGGAATTGCGCCATTTCGCCAGTTCGAACACTTCGGTCTTGTAGAAATCCTTCAGCGCATTGTAGCCGCCGCACATATCCCCATACAGCGTCGCATAGCCGACGGCCATCTCGCTCTTGTTGCCGGTGGTGACGACCATCTGGCCGAACTTGTTGGACAGGGCCATCAACGTCACGGCGCGCAGGCGGGACTGGATATTCTCCTCGGTGATGTCGGGCCGGGTGCCGGCGAAGGCGCCGCCGAGCATTTCGTCCAGCGCCTCGACGCCGGGATGGATGCCGATCGTGTCATAGCGGCAGCCGAGCGCTTCGGCGCAGGCGCGCGCATCCTCAAGGCTCTCAGCGCTGGTATATTTCGACGGCATCATCACGCACCAGACCTTGTCCGGGCCGAGGGCATCGGCGGCGATGGCGGCGGTCAGTGCCGAATCGATGCCGCCCGACATGCCGAGGACGACGCCGGGAAAGCCGTTCTTGCGGACATAGTCGCCGAGGCCCTGCATCGCGGCGCGGTATTCGCCGTGCCAGCCGTCAAGGTCGGGCATGCAGGATTGGCCGAGACCCACAAACTGTTTCGTGGACGGATCAAACTCGACCAGCGCCGTGCCGGTCTGGAACTGGCCGACAAGGCCGCAGCGCCCGGCATGGGTCGAATTGGTCGCAAAGGAAGCGCCGTCGAAGACAAGCTCATCCTGTCCGCCCATCTGGTTGACGAACAGGTAGGGCAGGCCAAGGTCAGCCCAGCGGTCGAAGGCGGCGGCGCGTTCGGCCTGGATCGAGCGGCGCCAGGGCGAGGCGTTGGGCGCGATCAGCAGGTCGGCGCCGGCCGCGCGCACCGCGCGGGGCACGCGTTCGAACCAGATATCCTCGCAGATGGCAAAGCCGATGCGCACGCCGGCAACATCCACGATCAGCGGCGGGCCGTCGCCCGGCGTATAATGGCGCTTCTCGTCGAACACGCCGTAATTCGGCAGTTCGCGCTTGTCGTGGCGGGCGCGGACGCCTCCGCCCTCCAGGAAGCAGGCGGCATTGTAGAGATGCCCGTCCCCGGCCCAGGGCGTGCCGATCAAGATGGCCGGCCCGCCGGCCGTCTCGGCGGCCAGCGCGCGCACCGCCGCCATCGCCTGGTTGACCGCCGACGGCTTCAGCACGAGATCCTCGGCCGGATAGCCGAGCATGAAATGCTCGCTCAGCACCAGCAGATGTGCGCCCTTTTCGCGGGCTTCGGCATGGGCGGCGCGGGCAAGGGCGAGATTGCCCTGGATGTCGCCAACGATGGGATTCAGCTGGGCGGCGAGGATGCGGAGATTATTGCTCATAGTGAGCATTTAGGCGGATGCGCGGGGGATGTCATCAGGCGAGTGGGGGTGTTGGTGGGTGCTATACTTCTTGCCGCGTCATCCCGGTTTTGCCGCAGGCGAAGACCGGGAACCAGCCCCGGCTCGATTGCAGGCTTTGGCCGGGATGACGGCGGAGGGGGCGAGCGCCGTCGCGCCTGTCCCTCAATCCCGGCCGGCCAACTCCATCAACTGCCCTCGAAGCGCGACCGGGCTGGTGGCGAGGAGGGCGTCGACCTCGTCATGCGTGGCGCGCCAGACCGGCACGGCGGCGGTGAGGATGCGGCGCCCGGCCGCCGTCAGGATCAGGCGGCGGGAGCGCTTATCGTCCTTGTCCGGAACAATCTTCACATAGCCCATCCGTTCCAGCGGCTTGAGGTTTGCCGTCAGTGTCGTGCGGTCCATCGCCAGGAAGGCGGCGGCTTCGCCAAGGCGCGGCGGCGCCGGCCGGTTCAGCGACATCATCAGCGAATACTGCCCGTGACTGATGCCGAGCGGCGCAAATGCCTCGTCAAAACGCCGGGCGAGCGCGCGCGCGGCGCGGTGAACCCCGAAGCAGAGGCAGCGGTTGTAGACTTCGGATGTGACGTTGAGAGGCAAATCAGCGTTCATGACAAAAGTAATATGTTGACATCAACGTTTCTGTCAATGAAAAAGGCTGCACACCAATAACGGGCGAGACCGTCTCTGAGCGCTGCGCCGCCGGCGCAGGGCAGGGCGCCGCCCATGGAGGACCTGATGAGAGAAGTGACGGCCTATGACTGGGTGCCGGATTTTGCACGCGGCCTTGTGCGTGACGTGCGCGTACGCTGGGCGCTGGAAGAGGCGGGACTCGCCTATCGGCCAGAGGTCATAGACCATCAGCAGAAGGAGCATCCGGACTATCTCGCCCGCCAGCCCTTCGCGCAGGTGCCGGCCTATCGGGACGGCGAGGTGAATATGTTCGAATCCGGTGCCATCGTGATGCATATCGCAGAAGGCAGCGAAGCGCTGATGCCGGCGGATACGGCGGGCCGCGCACGCGTGCTCAGCTGGGCGTTTGCGGCGATGAACTCGGTCGAGCCCTTCATCATGAATGTGGTGGGCACGGAGCTTTTCTGCGGCGGCGAACCCTGGGCGCCGGGATATCTCGCCTATGCCCGGCAGGGCCTTGCCCAGCGGCTGGGGCGGCTCTCCGCCGTGCTCGAGGGGCAGGACTATCTTGTGGGCGGGCGCTTCACCGCCGCCGATCTTCTGATGGCGAGTGTGCTGCGCGAGCCGGCAGGGGGCGGCGCGCTCAATCAGTTTCCGGCGCTTGCTGCCTATCGCGGGCGCTGCACGGCGCGCCCTGCCTTCCGGCGCGCGCTGGAGGCGCAGCTTGAAGATCTCAGCGCGCCGGCCCCGGCCGGGTTCGATTTGTAGAAGGAGGTATCTATGGCAGGTCTTGAGAAGAAGGTCCGTGTCTGTCTGTGGTTTCAGACAGGCGGGCTGAAGGCGGCGGAGTATTATGTCTCGCTGCTACCGGACAGCCGCATCGATGCCGTGTTCGAACATGGCAATGCCGCCGATCCGATGGTGGTGGAATTTACCCTTGGCGGCGCACCGATGATGATCCTGACGGCCGGCGACATGTACAAGCTGACCCCGGCGGCCTCGATCTCTGTGCTGACGAAAGACCAGGCGGAGACAGACCGGCTCTGGGCTGCGCTGCTTGAGGGCGGCGGGCAGGAAAGCATGTGCGGCTGGCTGGAGGACCGGTTCGGCGTCGCCTGGCAGATCGTGCCGGAGGTGCTGCCGAGGCTGATCAATGATGCCGACCGCGCCGCCGGGATGCGCGCCCAGCAGGCGATGCTGACGATGCGCAAGATCGACATTGCCGCCATCGAAGCGGCCTTTGCCGGGGAGGCCGTGCAATGAGTGGTGCAAAAGTCCAAGGCCCCGCCTCTTACTTTCCGTCGATCGAGAAAACCTATGGCCGGCCGATCAGCCACTGGCTGGGCGTGATCGAGGGCATGAAGGGCGCGAAGCATATGGAGATCGTGGCGGCACTCAAGTCCGATCACGGACTGGGCCACGGCCATGCCAATGCGCTGGTTGCCTGGCACAAGACGAACGGTACGGCGTTGTGAAGGACCCGTTCGGGTATCACTGGTCGATTGCCACGCCCTCATCACTGCCGAAGACATCCGGCGAAATCGCCGCCGGGATGCCGGCATGACAGACGAACTGAAGAAGGAGTAACGTTATGACTTATGTGGATGGATATCTGCTTGCTGTGCCAAACGCCAACAAGGAAACTTTCCGAAAGCATGCAGAAGAAGCCTGGCCGATGTTCCGGGATCTCGGCGCGGCTTCGATGGTTGAATGCTGGGGCGATGATGTGCCGGACGGCAAGATCAATTCGATCAATTCCGCCGTGATGCGCAAGGAGGATGAAACGGCGCTCTTCTCATGGGTGACCTGGCCGGACAAGGCAACGCGTGATGCCGGCTGGCAGAAGATGATGGCGAGCGGCCCGCCGGACGGCGCGATGGAGCAGATGCCGTTTGACGGTTCGCGGATGATCTATGGCGGTTTCGAGACCCTGCTCGGTGATGTGCGCGCCAAGGCGGGCTATATCGATGGGACGGTCATGGCAGTGCCGGAAGGCAAGCGAGCCGCGTTCACCGAAGCCTCGAAGAAGATGGCGGACCTGTTCCTGGAGCACGGCGCGATCTCTGTGGTCGATTGCTGGGGCGATGATGTGCCGGAGGGCAAGGTCAATGACTTCCATGGCGCGGTGCTGCGCAAGCCTGACGAGGCCGTGGTGTTTTCCTGGATCGGCTGGAAGGACAAGGCTGCCAGGGATGCAGCCTGGGAGAAGATCATGGCTGACCCAAGGATGGACCAGTACAGCCCCAAATCGGTCGGCGCGGATATGGGCCGGATGATCTTCGGCGGCTTCACGCCGCTGGTGGATGTCTGAATCGGGGGTGGACTGACGGCTCTGATCTCGAACTGAGGCGCCTTCGGGCGCCCTTTTCCCTGCGGACAGGGTCAGGCGAGCTTCAGGTTCAGCTGTTCCGCCCGCTCTGTACCGTATTCCGGCACCAGCACGCCGAGCAGCCGGAGCGCTTCGGGCACATCGTGCCGGCGCGCCGCTTCGAGCAGCTGCTGCAACTGTTTGTGAAAGAGTTCGTTCTGCACCGTCTCGCTGGCGACGCGGGAGACGCCGTCCACAGTGGTCGGCTTCAGCGCTTCATGCGGATAGGTCAGCGCCTCGTGCAGCTTCTCCCCTTCGCGCAGGCCGGTCGTCTGGATGGCGATGTCGATATAGGGCACCTTGCCCTTCAGTCGGATCATGGTCTCGGCCAATTGCCGGATCGCGATCGGCTCGCCCATGTCCAGCACGAACAGGCCGGCCTCGGCCGACTGGTCCTGCAGTGCGGCGGCCTGGAGCACGAGGGCGGAGGCTTCCTCGATGGTCATGAAGAAGCGGGTCGCTTCCGGATCGGTGATCGTCACCGGGCCGCCCTGGGCGATCTGGCGCTCGAACAGCGGCACGACCGAGCCGGATGAGCCGAGCACATTGCCGAAGCGGACCATAGCGCCGGCCATGCCGGACTCGGTGATGATCCGCGTCAGGCTGAGTTCGGCCAGGCGTTTGGAGGCACCCATCACATTGTCGGGGTCGACGGCCTTGTCGGTGGAAATGAAGACGAACCGTTTGACGCCGGCCGCTGCGGCGGCGCGGGCAACCGATTTCGTGCCGGCAACATTTGTCAGCAGCGCCTCGCACACATGGCGCTCCATCAGCGGCACATGTTTCAGCGCGGCGGCATGGATCACGATATCCGGCCGCGCTGCGCTGAGGATGTCGGCCATGCGCGCCTCGTCACGCACATCACCGAGATGGCAGGTCAGGGTGATGTGTGGGAAGCGCTGACGCAGCTCAAGCTCAATCTGGTAGAGATTGAATTCCGAACAGTCGATGATGATGAGTTCGGCCGGGCGTTCTGCGGCGACCTGGCGGGATAGTTCAGAGCCGATCGAGCCGCCGCCGCCGGTGACCATGACGCGCGCATCCTTGAGGATGTCGCGGACAGGTTTCATGTCCAGCCGGCGCTCCGGCCGGGCCAGCAGGTCGGCCGGGCGGACGGGTTCCAGTGTCTGCGCGGTTGCGTCATGGCCGAGCGCCATCACCTCGGCGCCATGGGCCGACGTCGTGTCGAGCACTTTCAGCATGATCGCCGGGCTGCGCGCGCGACCGGTGAGGGCGACCCAGGGAACTTCGCCATAGCGTAGTTTCAGCACTTCGATCACCGTGCCGAGTTCGTTCAGGCTGCCCATGATCGGCACGCCGCGGACAGCGCGGCCGGGCTCGCTCGCATCCAGCTCGATCAGGCCGAGCACGCGGACGGCGCGGCCGGACCCCTGGGATTCGAGGCGGCGGAGGACATCGATCCAGCTTGCCTGATCCCCGAGCAGGAGGATCGGCTGGCTTTCCTCGGGCAGCTGCGCGAAAATCTGCATCGGGCGCTGGGTGGAGCGGTAGCGCGCGACCATCCGTCCGCCGAACAGCGCCGCGGTCCAAAGGCCTGCGGCCAGCAGCAGCGAGGGGACCGGCGCAACCAGCAGGCCGTTCAGAATGACCATCACCGGCAGGTAGAACAGGACGGTCAGACCGATGACCTGGAACAGGCGCCAGGCATCCGGGGCGCCCATATGCCGCCAGACCTGACGGTGGATGCCGCCAAGGACCAGCGCGGCGCTGGCAGCCAGCATGAAGGCCCCCGTCGCCAGCAGCCAGGCCCGGGCGTCGAAGATTTTCTCTTCAAGGGTCAGGACGGTTTCAATGTGCGCGAGCGTCATGGCCAGACCGGCCATCAGGATGTCGAACGTGAGCGTAAGCGCCATGGCACGCCTTGCGGCGCCTCTGGGTGTCACGTCCTGTACTCCTTCAAACTCGATCCTGCACTCGGACCCAGAAGTGTTAGAGCCACCCCGGCGCCGGATTGCAAGGGCAGAACCATCCCCTGATACGGGAATTTTTTATTACAAAATGCAGAGCAAAATTATGGCAGACCGGGATGGCATGTCCAGAGGAAGGATAATTTTCGGGAAACCATGGTGGGCCCGGCAGGACTTGAACCTGCGACCAAACCGTTATGAGCGGTCCGCTCTAACCAACTGAGCTACAGGCCCCACCGGCATGTCGTTTAAGCGCCGCAGGCCTGCCACGCAACGGCCTTGTTCACGGAAGATGACAGGCGTAGCGTGCCATCAACTCAGTGAGGTCCAGCCCATGAAACATGCAACTTTGTCCGTCTTTGCGCTCGTTCTGGCCATTGCGCCGGCCGCCTGTGCACAGGGCACATCGGCCTTTTCCGCGCCCGCAGGCAGCGGCCAGATCGCCCATCCCAACTCCATTCAGCCTGAAACGACCCTGAACGTCGCCGCCGAAGCCCGCATCAACCGCGCGCCGGACCTTGCGATCGTCACGGCTGGTGTAACCGAGGAGCGCAAGACGGCGAGCGAGGCCATGGCGGCGCAGGCCGCTGCCATGAACGGAGTGTTCAATGCCCTGAAAGCCGCCGGTATCGCGGACCGTGACATGCAGATATCCGGGCTCAGCCTGTCACCGCGCTATGATTATATCGAGGTCGCCGATGCGAGCGGCCGCAAACGTGGTCAGCAGCAACTGGCCGGCTATGTCGCGTCCAACCAGGTGACAGTGCGGGTGCGCGACCTGTCCCGCCTTGGCCAGACACTGGACAGCCTCGTCTCCTCCGGCGGCAACACGCTGTCGGGCGTCAGCTTCGGTATCGATGACGATGCCAGCGTGCGCAACGAAGCGCGCACCAAGGCAATGCGCGATGCCATCGCCAAGGCAGAGCTTTACGCCTCCGCCGCAGGCCTGCGCATCGCCCGGATCGTGACCATCAGCGAGGGGTATGAGTACTCTCCGGCGCCGATGCCGATGGCCCGGATGGCGATGGAAAGCGATATGGCGCAGTCGACCCCGATGGCGGGCGGCGAAGTCGGCGTCACGGCCAGCGTCAATGTGATGTTCGAACTGACCCGCTGACGGGCTCAGACATAGCCTTCGGCGAGCAGATCCTTCATGTCGACGAGGCCGAGCGGCCGGCCGGTCTCGTCGACAACGAAGACATTCGATATCCGGTTCTCGCTGAGTTCCTTGATAACGGCGAGCATGCGCTCATCCGGTTGGATCGTGCGCGGATTGGCGGTCATGACCTCACTGACGGAGGCATTGGTCTTGCCGGCGAACATGGCGCGGCGCAGGTCGCCATCGGTCACCATGCCGATGAGTTCACCGGACGCGCTGGTCACCCCGACACAGCCTTTCCGGCCCTCCGACACGGCCATGACGAGATGTTCGAACGTCGCATCCTGGCCAATCAGCGGCATCGTGTCGTCGCGGTCGCGGACATAATCGCCGGCCGTCTGCAGCGTGCGCCCGAGCTTGCCGCCCGGATGGCGGAAGCCGAAATCCTCGGTCGAGAATCCGCGCCGCTGCATCAGGACGATGGTCAGCGCGTCGCCAAGGGCCAGCGCCATGGTCGTCGATGAGGTCGGCGCGAGCCCATTCGGGCAGGCTTCCGGAACGGCCGGCAGCTGGAGGACGACAGTGCCATACCGGCCAAGCGTGGACTCCGGCGCGCGCGTCATGGCGATCAGCGGGATCGAATTGGTCCGGCAGAACCGCAACAGGTCGATCAGTTCGCGGCTTTCCCCCGAATAGGAAATCGCCAGCACGACGGAACCCGGCATGATCATGCCCAGGTCGCCATGGCTGGCTTCGGTCGGATGCAGGAAGAAGGACGGTGTCCCGGTCGAGGCGAGGCTGGCAGCGATCTTCTGGCCGATATGGCCGGACTTTCCCACGCCGGCCACGATGACGTGCCGGTCGGTCGACAGGATCAGGTTCACCGCGTCAGCGAACGGCTTGCCGAGGGTCGTTTCGAGCTTGTCGAGAGCGTCGCGTTCGGTGCGGATGACGCTCCGGGCGAGGGCGAGATCGGTTTCAGTGGTCAAGGCTGCGGGTCTCCGCACAAGAGGCAGGCGTGCAGCCTTGTCCTAGAACTGGCGGGCCGCTTCAAGCCCTGCAGCCAGCGGCCGCTGTATCAGCGGCGGCGGATCTGCCGGCGGGTATAGTCGGAGACCTGGGCGCTGGCCGCGGCGCGGGCGCGTTGGCGGGCCTCATATTCCGAGACGGAAATACCGTCGAACACCGGCGCGGGTGGCAGGACTTCGGCCGGAGTCGTTTCGGCCGCGATTGCATGTCCGGCCACATCTTCCGGCAGGTCAGCCAGGGTGAAGGACAGCGTGTCCAGAACCGAATAGTCTGCCGCCGGCGCGGGAGTATTGCTGACGACATCGGGCTCGCTGGCGGAAATCTGCTCGCCGGCATCGCCCTCGACGATTTCCGGCTCGGGCAGGCTGCTCGACGCGGCGTGGTTCTCGGCCAGAATGGCGCTCAGCGGTTTGCCGTTCAGCATCGGTTCGGCGGCGGCGTTCGGATTGAGCGGCTGCTGCAGGGCAGCGAAGGTCATCAGCCTCTGGTCCGGATCGATGACTTCCGGCGGCAGGCCGATGGCCGTGAAGGCGGTCTCCACCAGTTCGGCAACATGCGTGTTGCGCGACTTGGCCGAAGCGCCGCCCATCATGATGGCGATGATCCGGCGCCCGTCACGCTCGGCCGAGGTCATCAGATTGAAGCCGGAGGCGCGCGTATAGCCGGTCTTGATGCCGTCAACGCCGGCCACGGTGTTGATCAACTCGTTGTGATTACGATACGTCATGCCGCCCCAGCTGAAACGCTGGTTCTGGAAGTAGTGGTAATACTTGCCGTGATTGTCGAGCAGCGCGTCGGCGAGGATCGCAAGGTCGCGCGCGGTCGATAGCTGGGCTGTGTTCGGCAGGCCGGATGCGTTGCGGAAAGTCGTGTTGGTCAGGCCGAGATCGCGGCCCTTGCGGGTCATCTGCGCGGCAAACTTCGATTCCGTGCCGCCGAGATGTTCGGCCACGACGACGGCGACATCGTTTGCCGACTTGGTGACCAGCGCATAGATCGCGTCTTCCACCGAAATCCTGTCGCCGGCGCGCAGACGGAGGTTGGAGGGCGGCTGGGCCGCGGCATTGCGCGACACCGTCATCTTGTCCGTCAGCTTCACCTCGCCCGAATCTATGGCATCGAACAGGAGGTAGAGCGTCATCACCTTCGTCAGCGAGGCGGGATAGCGGGGATCATCCTGGTGGCGGGCATGGAGAACCTCGCCGGTATCGGCATCAACCACGATGGCGGCGTATTTTTCCGCATGGGCTGCCGGAGCCAATGCGACCGCCGTAACCGAGACCGAAGCGGCTATCGCGGGCCCGCGAAGAGCCCTGTACCAGAATGCGTTTGCCATAAATGGCACCCTCCAGAACTTAACACGCCCCCGGCTGTCCAGGTCGAACCTAGATTCCGCCATTTCTATTGACCACACCTTAACGCAGGATGAGCGGCGAATGTTTTGTAACCATCCTTCCCCATGCAAGGCACATGCAAAATGATTAATGTTGCAGCGCACAAAATTTATTGCGGATGCGAAGCGGCTGTGTTATATTAAGCACAGTCCCAGCCCCCTGCATAAAAGGATGTCCCCATGGCCAAGACGACCAAGACAACGACCGCGCGCGCCAAGGCCGAGGCTTTCCAGCCGGAAGCGGCCACCAAGAAGATCGAAGCGGGTATGGAACAACTCGCCGGTTTTGCCGGCAAGTTCGGTGACTATGCCGAAGGCAGCGTCAAGGCGCTGAAGGACAGCGCCGTCGTTTCCGGTGAAGCGATCCGCGAGATCGGCACCCGCAATGTCAACTTCATGACCCAGGCGATCGAGCAGGGCGTCGAACTGACCCAGGCCCTCGCCTCGGCCCGCGATCCGCGCGAAGTCATGGAAATCCAGTCGGGCTATGCGAAGTCGCTGTTTTCGGCATATACTGCTGAAGTGACTGCGCAGACCGAACTCTGGATGGGTGCATGGCGCCAGGCGGCAAAGCCGTTCACCGCGCACCTCTCGAAGTAAGGCTGACGCAGGAATTCCCGAGCTCCGGCACATCGTGATGTGCCCGGGCGTAGAGTGAAGCGTAGATTTGGGAGGCCGGGCCTGGTGGTCCGGCCTCTGCCATTTCAGGCCATTTCGGGACACATCCGGCCATCAATGCGTCAAACCGGGTTCGCCGCGCCCGCGAACCGGTCTATGTTCCCCCATCTCTGCGGAGTCGGGGGAGACAGCCATGATCAGGGACCGGCAGGGCAATCCGCTGGCGGGGGCGAATGCGAAGGCGGGTGAGCTGTTCGACCTCTCCTGCGCGCGTTTTGCCCGCTTCTGCGGTGACCCTGTCCAGCCACTGGATGACGCGCTGACCGAGGCGCCAGGCTTCGGCATGGCCAGGATCGCCAAGGCCTGGGTTTATGTCACCTCGACTGAGCCGGGCGCGACCGCCGGTGCGCGGCGTATCCTGCGCGACATGGACCGTGACGGCGGGCCCGCCGATGCCCGCGAGGCGGCCCATCGCAAAGGCCTCGCCGCCGCCGCTTCCGGCAACTGGACCGAGGCCGCCCGGATCCTCGATTTCTGGTCCGCCGAACATCCGCGCGACCATCTCGCGCTGCTGATCGGCCATCAGGTCGATTTCCTCACCGCCAATGCCCGCAACCTGCGCGACCGGATCGCCCGCGCGCTGCCCGCCTGGGACCAGCTGCCCGACCGGTCTTTCCTGCTGGGAATGCTCGCTTTCGGGCTGGAAGAAGCCGGGGACTATGACCGGGCCGAAGCGGCCGGCCGCGAGGCGCTGATGGCTGATCCGGACGATTGCTGGGCCCACCATGCCGTCGCGCATGTCATGGAAATGCAGGGCCGGGCCGAGGAAGGGCGCGATTTCATCCTGCGCCGCCGGGAACACTGGGCGCAGCCGGACAACTTCCTGAAGGTCCACAACTGGTGGCATCTGGCGCTGTGCCATCTCGAGCTCGGAGAATTCGATGCCGCGCTGCAGCTATATGATGACGAGATCGGCGCGCGGGACAGCAATGTCGCGATGAACCTTGCCGATGCCGCCGCCCTGCTCTGGCGGCTGCATGTGCTGGGGGTGGATACCGGCGAGCGCTGGGACGACCTGGCCGATGCCTGGGCAGAGCTGGCGGACGGGCGCTGCTATCCCTTCAACGACATGCATGCCGCGATGGCCTTCATCGGCGCAGGCCGGCGCAATGATGCCCTCGACCTGATCGTTGCGGCAGAAGGCGCCGAGGCGAATGAGGTGCATGGCTGGATGACCGCGATCGGTCAGCCGGTGATCGAAGCCCTCGTCGCTTTCGACCGGGGCGACTATCAGGAAACAGCCGAACGCCTGTTTCCTGTGCGCCAGATCTATGGCGCTTTCGGGGGCAGCCACGCCCAGCGCGATGTCCTCGACTGGACACTGACAGAGGCGGCCATCCGCGGCCGGCTGACAGGCCTTGCCGAATCACTGGTGGCCGAACGCCTGTCGCTGCGCCCCGGCAGCCGGATCAACTGCGCCTTTGCCGCCCGTCTTCGCCATGACGCCTGATCGTGCCTGTCCTGTCCCCGAAAACATCGCCGCAAAAGCGCCCGCGCCTGTGACTGCGCTGCTACGAAACGGGGCAGAGCTGGAATTAGACGGTAAATTCATCTTCAATCTCGCACAGGAACGTATATCTTGGTCCGCATGAACAGCGAATCCGATCCGGTCCGGATGAGTGGATCGTCGAACTCCGGCGCCCCCGGGGGCGGCCAGACGGGGGACGGCGATGGCACAGGCTTTGACCTGGCCACCGAAACCCGGATCAAGACCAAGAAGCCGTCGCTCTACCGCGTGCTTCTGCTGAATGATGACTACACGCCGATGGAATTCGTCGTGTTCATCCTCGAGCGTTTCTTCAACCGCTCGCGCGAGCAGGCAACGCGCATCATGCTTCACGTCCACCAGAAGGGTGTAGGGCTGTGCGGGGTCTATACTTATGAGGTTGCCGAGACCAAGGTGGCCCAGGTGCTCGACCTCGCGCGGCGGCATGAACATCCTCTCCAGTGCGTCATGGAGAAAGAAGAATAGATACCTATATGTAAACCAAGGCCCCGTTCACACTCACACCCCCCGGAAGGCTCCCTCCCTTGCCACGTTTGTCCCCCTCCCTCGAAACGGCTCTCGAAAAGGCGCTCTCGCTCGCGTCCGAACGCGATCATGAGTACGCCACACTCGAGCACCTCCTGCTGGCGCTCACCGAAGATGAGCATGCCCGCGAAGTCATGGGGGCGTGCAAGGTCGATATCGAGGCCCTGCGCGGCGATCTCGCCCGCTATATCGATGAGGAGCTTTCCAGCCTGATCGTGGATGACAGCGAGGGCAGGGTGCAGCCGACGGCCGCCTTCCAGCGGGTCGTGCAGCGCGCCATCCTGCATGTCGAAAGTTCGGGGCGCGAGGAAGTGACCGGCGCGAATGTGCTGGTCTCGATCTTCTCCGAACGCGAGAGCCATGCCGCCTATTTCCTGCAGGAGCAGGATATGACCCGCTATGACGCGGTCAATTACATCTCCCACGGCGTTGCCAAACAGCCCGGCATGTCGCGCCCGACCACGCCGCGCGGCGCCGAATCCTCTGAGGATGAGCCGGTGAAACAGGGCCATGAAGCGCTCGACACCTATTGTGTGAACCTCAATGCCAAGGCGCGTGCCGGCAAGATCGACCCGCTGATCGGGCGCGATATGGAAGTGAACCGCTGCATCGAGGTGCTCTGCCGCCGCAACAAGAACAACCCGATCCTCGTCGGCGACCCCGGCGTCGGCAAGACGGCCATCGCCGAGGGCCTGGCGAAGCGTATCGTCGACGGCGAAGCGCCGGAAATCCTTGATGACGCGATCATCTGGTCGCTCGACATGGGCGCCCTGCTCGCCGGCACGCGCTATCGCGGAGATTTCGAGGAACGCCTCAAATCGGTCATGAAGGAACTCGAGCAGCAGGAGAAAGCCATCCTGTTTATTGACGAGATCCATACCATCATCGGCGCAGGCGCCACCTCCGGCGGCGCGATGGATGCCTCCAACCTGCTGAAGCCTGCGCTCCAGTCCGGCGGCCTGCGCTGCATGGGCTCGACCACCTTCAAGGAATACAAGCAGCATTTCGAGAAGGACCGCGCGCTGTCGCGCCGTTTCCGCAAGATCGATGTGGTCGAGCCGACCGTGCCGGACACGATCAAGATCCTGACGGGCCTCAAATCCAAGTTCGAGGATTTTCACGGCCTCAAATACACCAACGACGCCATCAAGGCGGCGGTGGAACTGTCAGACCGCTACATCACCGACCGCAAGCTGCCGGATAAGGCCATCGATGTGATCGATGAGGCCGGCGCCGCGCAATGGCTGCTGCCGGCATCGAAGCGCAAGAAGACTGTCGGCATCCGCGACATCGAAGCGGTGGTTGCCAAGATCGCGCGGATTCCGCCCAAACAGGTCACCTCGGACGATGCCGCCGCGCTCAAATCGCTGGAAAGCGATCTCAAGCGCGTGGTTTTCGGCCAGGACGAAGCCATCGAAGCGCTTGCCGCCTCGATCAAGCTCGCCCGCGCCGGCCTGCGTGAGCCGAACAAGCCGATCGGTTCCTACCTGTTCACCGGCCCGACCGGTGTCGGCAAGACCGAAGTCGCCAAACAGCTCGCCTCGATCATGGGTGTCGAGATGCTGCGTTTCGACATGTCGGAATATATGGAGCGCCACACCGTCAGCCGTCTGATCGGTGCCCCGCCCGGCTATGTCGGCTATGATGAGGGCGGCCTTCTGACGGACGGCGTTGACCAGCATCCGCACTGCGTCCTGCTGCTCGATGAGATCGAGAAGGCCCATCCGGACCTGTTCAACATCCTGCTGCAGGTGATGGACAATGGCGCGCTGACGGATGCCAACGGCCGCAAGGTCGACTTCCGCAATGTCATCGTCATCATGACGACCAATGCGGGGGCCTCCGATGCTGCGAAACATTCGATCGGTTTCGGCCGTGGCAAGAAGGACGAAGAGCAGGACGAGGCGCTGAAACGTCTGTTCACGCCGGAATTCCGCAACCGTCTCGATGCCATCGTCACTTTCGGCGGCCTGACGCCGGAGATCATCGACCGCGTGGTGGAGAAGTTCATCCTGCAACTCGAAGTGCAGCTGGAAGACCGCAACGTCTCCATCGAAGTTTCCAAGCCGGCGCGCGAATGGCTGGCCAAGCGCGGCTTCGACGCCGACATGGGCGCCCGCCCGCTGTCGCGCACGATCCAGGAATTCGTCAAGAAGCCGATGGCGGAGGAACTTCTCTTTGGCCAGCTGCAGAAGGGCGGTGTCGTGAAGATCGACCTCGACAAGAAGGGCGACGCCCTCACCTTCAAATACATCGCCGAGCCGGCGAAGAAAAAGAAAGCCAAGGACGAGGCCGAAGAAGCCGCGAACTGAACTTCTCCGGACAAGAATTGACGAAGGGCCGTCCTGCTGGGGCGGCCCTTTCGCTTTCCCCGCCGTAACCCCTCCCCAATGTCCCCAAACCCGCTAACGTCGCCGCAAAAGAACCCCGGGAGGAACTCAGATGGCAGCCAGCGTTCAGGGAAAATGTGATCCGAAATTTGCCAAGGTACGCGAAGCGTTCGAGCAGAATTTCGCGTCGCGCGGCGAGGTCGGCGCCTCGGTCTGCCTGTCGGTGGATGGCGAGGTCGCGGTCGATCTCTGGGGCGGCATGGCAAACCCCGAGACGAATGATCCCTGGCAGGAGGACACGATCTCCATCGTCTTCTCCTGCACCAAGGCGGCGGTGGCCACCTGCGCGCATATCCTGATCGACCGCGGCCAGCTCAATCCAGCTGCGCCGGTGGCCGAATACTGGCCGGAGTTTGCCAAAGCCGGCAAAGAGAAGACCACCGTCCAGATGATGCTGAACCATGAAAGCGCGCTGCCGACCCTGCGCGATCCGGTCAGACCCGGCGGCTTCGGGGACTGGGCCTATATGACAAAGCGTATGGAAGATGAGGAAGCCTTCTGGGAGCCCGGCACGCGCAATGGCTATCATATGGTCAATTTTGGCTGGACGGTGGGCGAGCTTGTCCGGCGCGTGTCCGGCAAATCGCTTGGCACTTTCTTCCGTGAGGAAGTGGCGGAGAAGACCGGCGCGCGGTTCTGGATCGGCCTGCCGGAAAGCGAAAAAGTCCACATCGCCCCCATCCGGATGTATGAGCCCAAACCGGATGATCGGCCTACGGAGTTCACCATAAAGCTGATGACCGAGCCGGACTCGATCCAGCACAAATCCTTCATGAACACCGGGGGCTGGGACTGGAACAACCGCCAGAACCAGGCCGCTGAAGTCGGCGGCGGCGGCGGGGTCTCCAATGCGCGCGGTCAGGTTGCATGGTATACGGAGCTTGCGACGAACAGCGGAAAACTCGTCTCGACCGACCGGCTGGCTGCGATGACGATGGTGTCCACGGCCACCCAGCGCGACGCGACGCTCCTGATCCCGACCCGCTTTGCCTCCGGCTATATGAAATCGATGGACAATCGCCGCCTCGGCCTTGGCCCCGGCACCAGCGCCATCATGGGCGAGAAGGCCTTCGGCCATGTCGGCGCCGGCGGCTCCATCGGATTTGCGGACCCCGAAGCGCGCATGGCGTTCAGCTATACCATGAACCAGATGGGCGGCGGCCTCCTGCTGAACGAGCGCGGTCAGAGCCTGATCGATGCGGCCTATCTGGCCCTCGGTTATCGCACGAATGCGCCGGGGGCGTGGGTGCGCTGAAACCGCTTGAGCGGCTGTTCCGATACGCCTAGTGTTCCCGCATTGATTGCGGGAAGGGCGTGGTCATGAGGTTTCTGGTTGCGGCGTGTCTGGTGCTGGCTCTGGCTGCTCCGCCTGGCCTGGCCGAGCGGCAGACGCTGCCGGATGTTGATGCCGAACCGGTCCGCCCGCCCCAGCCTGTGTTTCCGCCTCAGGCGGCCGAACTTGGCATTTCCGGCATTTGCGCCGTGATATTCGATGTCGATACGCTGGGCCGGACCGGGAATGTGCGGGCGTACTGCACTCACACCGCCTTCTGCTCAAGCTCGGTGGCAGCGATGAATGCCGTGCGGTTCAAACCGGCAAGGAGGGATGGCCGCATCGTCGCGCGAGCCAATGTGGTTTATCCGCTCGAATATCAACTTGAGGACACACCCTTGCCCGACCTCAATGAGATTGATCCGATCAGCTGCGTCGATCCCAACATCTTCTGAGAGTGCAGGAGTCCGGCCCTCACAGCTCGGCCGCATCGCCTTTCACCGTCCGGTCCGTCGGTATCCAGATCATCGCAACGGTTGCCGCGACCGCAGCGAGGGCGACGCCGACGACAACCGGCTGCGTCAATGACTGGGCCATCCCGGCGGTGATCGCGGCCGAGGCCCAGGCGAAGGCGAGGGCGGTGGCCTTGACGGCTGGGCGGATGGCGCGCCGCTCCTCGAAGCGCCGGGCTTCCTTCAGTGCCGTCTGCAGCACCGGGATCCGCTCGATCCGCCGTGTCATCCGCTCCGAAGACCGGGCAAAGGCCCAGAGCGCGATGATGAGAAACACCGTTGTCGGAATACCGGGCAGCAGGGCGCCGATCAGGGCGAGGGCGGTGAAGAAACAGCCGACCAGGATCAGGAGCGGTTTCAGCATCCCGGCATGTCAGCCGGCCGAGACCGGCAGGCGCTGCGCCAGCCAGCCATCCGGGCCTTCCACGCCGCCGGTCACGTTATAGACATCCGTAAAGCCGACCGCGCGGGCCTGCGCAGCGGCCTGGCCGGAGCGCTGGCCAGACTTGCAGATGAAGGCAATCGGCGCTTCGAAACTGCCGGCGTGCAGCATCACCTGCTTGAGAAAGTCCTTGTCCTGAAGGGTTGCGCGCTTTGCCCCTTCGGGCACGCCGGTGCGGCGCCACTCCTCGGGCGTGCGCACATCGATCAGTACCAGTTCGCCCGTGCGCAGTTTTTCAAACGCTTCGCGCGCGCTCAGGCGTTTCACCGGCGGGGCCGTCTGATCCGCGCTCTTCAGGGAAAACATGGCGGCGAGGATCGACTGAATGTTCATCCTGCCCCGCCCACCGTCAGCGCGCCGACTTTCAGGGTCGGCTGGCCGACGCCGACCGGCACCGACTGGCCCGCCTTGCCGCAGACGCCCACGCCGTCATCCATGGCGAAGTCATTGCCGATCATGGTCACATCCGAGAGAACCGTCGGCCCATGCCCGATCAGCGTCGCATTCTTGACCGGTGCCACCACCTTGCCATTCTCGACAAGGTAAGCCTCCGTACACTGAAAGACGAAGTTGCCGGAGGTGATGTCCACCTGCCCGCCGCCGAAATCCACCGCCCACAGGCCGCGCCGAATCGAGGCGACAATCTCTGCCGGGTCACGGTCGCCGCCCAGCATCACGGTGTTCGTCATGCGCGGCATGGTGGAGGCTTCATAGCTTTCGCGCCGGCCGTTCCCGGTCGGCGCCATGCCCATCAGCCGGGCATTCATCCGGTCCTGCATATAGCCTTTGAGGATGCCGTCCTCGATTAGCACGGTGCGCTGGGTCGGCGTGCCTTCATCGTCGAAGGAGAGCGATCCGCGCCGCGCCTCGATCGCGCCGTCATCGATCACGGTGACACCGCGCGCCGCCACCTGCTCGCCGATCCGTCCGGAATAGACGCTCGTGCCCTTGCGGTTGAAGTCGCCCTCAAGGCCATGACCCACCGCCTCGTGCAGCAGAACGGCCGGCCAACCCGGTCCGAGCACGACCTCCATCTCGCCGGCCGGGGCGGGGATCGAGTCGAGGTTTACCGAGGCTTTCGCAATCGCCCGGCGGACCATCGCCTGCCAGCGATCCGGCGCGATCCATTCGTCATAGGCCGCGCGCCCACCGGCGCCGGCTGCCGCTGATTCCCGCCGGCCATTCTGCTCGAGCGTCACCGACACATTGAGGCGCACCAGCGGGCGGATGTCGTGAAAATGCGCGCCGTCCGGGCGCAGGATGTCGATCTCCTTATGGCTGCCAGCCAGCGAGACCGAGACCTGCACGACGCGGGAATCGGCCGCGCGCGCGAAGGCGTCTATCTCCGCCAGAAGGTTCGTCTTGTCGGTGAAGGCAGGGGCAAGTGTCGGATCGATGGGCGGATAGAGGCGGCGATTGACCGGCTGCGGCCCGGCGGCCAGCTTGCCCGAATGGCCGCGCTTGGCCTGTGCGGCGGTCTCGGCAGCGCGGCGGATGGCGTCCAGCGTCAGCTGCGAGGCATAGCCGGAGCCCTGCGCCTCACCCGCGACGACCCGCAGGCCAAAGCCCTGATCAGTGTCATAGGCGGCCGATTTCAGCCGCCCGTCATCGAACACAAAACTTTCTGATCGCGAGCGCTCGACATACAGGTCGCCATCATCGGCGCCCCGTGCGGCGGCGGAAAGGATTTCGGAAGCGGCTTGCAGGTCGAAGGGCAGGGCTGTCTGGGTCATCCTGTCAACATGTGGCCGCGGGGGGAAAGCCGCAAGCCGCTTCCTTCATCCGCTCAGGCTCAGGCCGCCGATCGCCGGACTTTCGGCACAAGGCGCAGCGAAGGCCGGCGCCGGCCCGAAACACGCACGCCGCCCATGAGGCTGCCGAGGATTGCGAGCGCCCCGAAGGTCACAGTCAGAACCGCAAAACCGCTTGCTATCTGTTCAGCATAGCCGAGATATCCCGCCGTCAGAACGGCAGCTATCAGAATGAGACTTATCACCAACACCCGCATCGCTGTCTCCTGCATCGATTGCAGGGTTTCAAACGCCGGAAACCGCCGGAAGTTTCCTGCCCGGCCAAAAAAAGCCGCAGGAAGTCGGTTGCCCGGCCAGCTGCCAGATCAGTTCGTTGTCACCTGGAACCGGGCGAGCTGTTTTTCTGTCTGGGCGAAATCGGGGTTGAGCTCCTTCGACTTCACGAAGTCATAATAGGCGCCCTCGATATCGCCGGTCTGCTCCCGGGCGATGGCCCGGTTGTAGTAGGCGGCATAGAGTTCCACCGTATCGAGTTCGATGGCCCGTTCCAGCGAGACAAGGGCGGAATTATAGTCCTGCTGCAGGATGTAGGCGGCGCCTTCATTGAGCCATGTCGCCCCGGTATTCGGGGATATCCGCTTGGCGGCGGCATAGTCGGACAGGGCGGTTTCCAGCTTGCCCTGACGCATCCTCAAGACGCCGCGATTGGTGAATGTGGCGGCGCGGTTGGAGATGTTCAGCGCTTCCTGCTCCAGCGCGAGGGTACAGATTGCCTCGGCATCGGCCGGCCGGCCAAGACCGAATTTGGCCGCTTCATAACAATCCCGCGCCATCCCGCCGCCGATGACGGTCACCTGGGCGTTCGCCGGGGTGCTCAGAGGCAGGCTGGCGGCGAGCAGAAGGGCCGCAAGTACAACCGAACGGACCATGAAAACCTCCCGATTTCTGTTGTTAAGGGAGTATAGCACTTCCGGCCCCTTCCGGCGATGCGCTGCGACAATTTTGAGCGAGGAAAATGCTGGGGTTCCCAGCGCGGCTGGTATAGTTAGAGGCCAAAATGAACCGAACTGGGGTTTAAATCCGTGCGACACATCCTTGCCGCCCTATCTGCTGCCCTGCTGGCCGCCCCTGCATTTGCGGGCGAACCTGTCGACGGCGCCCTCGGCATGCAGCCGGCGGCGACGCGAATCGCCGAACGCGTCCATGACTTCCACACGGTGCTGCTCTGGATCATCACGGCGATCACCCTCCTGGTGCTCGCCCTGCTGGTCTGGGTGATGATCCGCTACAACAAGGGCGCCAACAAGCAGCCACGCAAGTTCAGCCACAATACCACGGTGGAAGTGGTCTGGACGGTGGTGCCGGCGCTGATTCTGGTCGGCATCGCCAGCCTCTCCTTCCCGAACCTCTACTATCAGGACACGACGCCCAATCTCGGCCAGATCGCGGCGACCTCCAAACAGCTGCTGGCCGAAGGCAAGTCGGCCGAGCATCAGGCCTTCACCCGCAACCATTTCCCGGATGCGGCCGAGCAGGGCTTCGTCAACGTCAAGATCCAGGGCAACCAGTGGAACTGGACCTATACCTATCCCGACCTGGTTGATGCCGATGGTTTCCCGGTCGAGTTCGTCTCGAACGGCCTCCACAAGGGGCGCGCCAGTGACCCGACCGATGGCCTGCGCCTCCTGTCGGTGGACTATCCGATGGTTGTCCCCGCCGGGCGCTATATCCGTTTCTACACCGCCGCTGCCGACGTGATCCATTCCTGGGCCATCCCGGCTTTCGCCATCAAGGTCGATGCCGTTCCCGGCCGTCTCAACGAGGGCTGGTTCCTGGTGCCGGAGCCGGGTGTTTTCTACGGCCAGTGTTCGGAACTCTGCGGCATCGACCACGCCTATATGCCGATCGAGCTGCATGTCGTGCCGCAGGCCGAGTTTGACCGCTGGGCCGAGCTGATGCAGGCAGGAGACGTCGATGCGGCCGCCGCGTCGGTTCGCCGCTTTGCCGCCGCCGGCGCCGAAACCCAATTCGCTTCCAACTGAGCTTCCGAGAGAAAGAGCCTTTCCCATGCCTATGGATGAAGTCGCCCTCGATCACGGCCACGACGCCCACGATCACAAGCCCGGCTTTTTTACCCGCTGGTTCTTCTCAACGAACCACAAGGATATCGGTACGCTGTACCTGATCTTCGCGCTGGTCGCGGGGATCGTCGGCTATTCGCTGTCCGGCCTGATCCGCTGGGAGCTCGCAGAGCCCGGCATCGGCCCGATGCTGTGGATCCAGACCACCTTCTTCGGCCTTGAGGGCGACGCTGCCGTCACCGCAGCCAAACATTTCTACAATGTCGTGATCACCTATCACGGCCTGATCATGATCTTCTTCATGGTCATGCCGGCCCTGATCGGCGGTTTCGGCAACTGGTTCGTGCCGCTGATGATCGGTGCGCCGGACATGGCCTTCCCGCGGATGAACAACATCTCCTTCTGGCTGACGGTTGCGGCCTTCATCCTGGCCTGCCTCTCGATGGTCGTGCCCGGCAACTCGGCCGGCCCCGGCTTCGGCGGCGGCTGGACGCTCTATCCGCCGCTCTCGGGCGCCACCGGCCACCCCGGCCCGGCGATGGACCTCCTGATCCTGTCGCTGCACACTGCCGGTATCGCCTCCATCCTCGGCGCCATCAACTTCATCGTCACCATCCTCAACATGCGCGCGCCCGGCATGACGATCCACAAGATGCCGCTGTTTGCCTGGTCGATGCTGGTCACCGCCGTGCTGCTCCTGCTGGCCCTGCCGGTGCTCGCCGGCGCGCTGACCATGCTGCTGACCGACCGTAACTTCGGCTCGCAATTCTTCGTGCCGGCTGGCGGCGGCGACCCGGTGATGTTCCAGCACCTGTTCTGGTTCTTCGGCCACCCCGAAGTCTACATCATGATCCTGCCGGCCTTCGGCATCATCAGCCACATCGTCTCGACCTTCTCGAAAAAGCCGATCTTCGGCTATCTCGGCATGGCCTATGCCATGGTCTCCATCGGCGTCATCGGCTTCGTCGTGTGGGCCCACCATATGTACACGGTCGGCATGAATGTCGACCTGAAAGCCTACTTCGTGGCGGCCACCATGGTCATCGCGGTCCCCACCGGCATCAAGATCTTCTCCTGGATCGCCACGATGTGGGGCGGCTCGATCGACTTCAAGCTCCCGATGCTCTGGGCCATCGGTTTCATCTTCCTGTTCACCGTGGGCGGTGTGACGGGCGTGGTGCTGGCCAATGCCGGCGTCGACCATACCCTGCACGACACCTATTATGTGGTCGCCCACTTCCACTACGTTCTGTCGCTCGGCGCGGTGTTCGGCCTCTTCGCGGGCTGGTATTACTGGTTCGAGAAGATGTTCGGCATCAAGTATAACAGCGTGCTCGGCGGCCTGCATTTCTGGCTGATGTTCATCGGCTCGAACGTCCTGTTCTTCCCGCAGCACTTCCTCGGCCTGCAAGGCATGCCGCGCCGCTATATCGACTATGCGGACGGCTTCTCGACCTGGCATTACGTGTCCTCGGTCGGCTATGCCATCACGCTGGTCGCGACGCTGATCTTCTTCATCTCGCTGGCCGTTGCCTTCATCCAGCGCCGCAAGGCCACCGTCGATGCCCATGGCAATGGCAACCCCTGGGGCGAAGGCGCGACGACACTGGAATGGACGCTGCCCTCACCGCCGCCTTTCCACCAGTATAACGAACTGCCGGTGGTCACGACGAAGGGCGGTCATTAATCGTCCGGCCTGTTGAAGGCTTGAATTCCGGCGGCCCTTCGCAAGAGATTGCGGAGGGCCGCCTGCATTGAAGGAGCCTGTAATGTACTCAGCCCGGCTGGTTCCGTTGGGATTTCTGATTGTCAGCCTGTTCCTGACTGTCGCGCCGGCACTTTTCCTGGCTGGCCTTCAACATGTTCGGCAGATCGACGGCTCTCTCCACAACATCTACTATATCGTGGCGCCCTGGCAGGTTGCCCTTTCATATCCTGCGGCGTCGGCGCTGTTTGCCGCAATTTACTGGATAGGCCCCCGCTTTGGCCTTGGTTACAGCACTGGGCTTGCCTGGTCGCACCTGATACTCTGGACTATCGGTTCAGCGATGCTATTCGCACCCCAATTCGTGGTCCCGTTGATGTCGCCCCCGGATTTCAGTCATGCTGCGGGAGACTTTGCCCGCCTGCACACGCTTTCCACGGTCGGGTATTCTGTCACGCTGATTTCCCTTGCCGTTTTTGCCATATGCATCGGGAAAGCAATATTGAGGCGCAACCGGAGAGCCAAGCCGCTATAAGCCCCCCATGACCGACACGCACGCTACCTCCGTCAAGCGCCCCGCCACGGCGGTGGACTATGTGAACCTGATGAAGCCCCGCATCATGATGCTGGTGGTATTCACAGCCGTCGCCGGCCTCGCCGCCGCTACCGGCGTGACCGGCATCGCCATGCACCCGGTCATGGCGGCGATTGCTGTGCTGGCCGTCGCGCTCGGCTCGGGCGCCGCGGGCGCCATCAATATGTGGTATGACGCCGATATCGACGCCGTGATGAGCCGCACCGCGACGCGGCCCATCCCCTCCGGCGCCGTGCCGAAGGAAGAAGCCCTCGCCATGGGCCTGATCATGTCGGGCGTCTCGGTCATGCTGATGTGGCTGGCGTCCAACTGGCTCGCCGCCGGTCTGCTGGCCCTGTCGATTGCCTATTATGGCTGGTTCTACACGATGGTCCTGAAGCGCCGCACGGCGCAGAATATCGTCATCGGCGGCGCAGCAGGGGCCTTCCCGCCGGTCATCGGCTGGGCCGCTGTCACCGGCAACACCCCGCTCGACGCCTGGATCCTCTTTGCCATCATCTTCTTCTGGACGCCCCCGCATTTCTGGGCGCTGTCGCTGCTCGCCCACAAGGAATACGCCAAGGTCTCCGTGCCGATGCTCCCGGTAACGCACGGCGCCAAGGCGACCCGGCTGCAGATCCTCCTCTACACGCTGGTGCTGGTGGCGGTGACCCTGCTGCCGCTGGCCACCGGGCTGGGCGGCTGGGTCTATGGCGTCACGGCCGGCCTCCTCGGCCTCGCCTTCATCGCCTTTTCCGTCCGGCTTTTCCGCTCGAAGGCCGGGGATGAGGGCGCCCCGGGCAGCGACATGAAGCTCGCCCGCAACACGTTTGCCTATTCGATCCTGTACCTCTTCGCCCTCTTCGGCGCCGTCCTCGCCGAGCATGGGGCAGGCCTCTATTTCCCGGTCATCGGAGTCTCATGATGAACGATCCCACGCTGAATCCGGATGTCCGGAGAATGACCCCCGAAGAGCTCGCCGCCCGCAAGCGGCGCACTGTCTGGCTCGGCTTTGCGCTTGCCGGCTTCGTCGTCCTGGTCATGGTGACCACCATAATCCGGCTGGCGACCGGCACCGGCATTTCGGAGCGCATGTAATGGCCCTTTCGAATACGAAGATCGGACTTATCGCGGGGGGCGTGGCCGCCGGGATGCTCACCCTCGCCCTCGCCGCAGAGCCGCTCTATTCGGCTTTTTGCGAAGTGACCGGCTATGGCGGCACGACGCGGGTGGCCACCGCCGGCCCGCAACAGATCCTGGAGCAGACTGTCGAGGTCCGTTTCGACGCCAATGTCGCCGATACGCCGCTGATCTTCCGCCCGCTGCAGGGCCCGCAGACGGTCCAGATCGGCCAGCACGGCCTTGCCTTCTATGAGGTCTCCAACCCCACCAGCCGCGAAATCCGCGTCATCGCCAGCTATAACGTGACCCCCCATATGGCCGGGCCCTACTTCAACAAGCTGGAATGTTTCTGCTTTTCCGAACGGGTCATCGGGCCCGGCGAATCGCGCAAGCTGCCGGTGGTCTATTTCATCTCGCCGGACGTGATCGAGGACCGGGTCGCCAGAAATCTCGAAACCATCACGCTCAGCTACACATTCTTCGACAGTGGCAGCTATAAGGGGCCCCGCACCGAGGTCTCTGGCGGGGGTGCGGCAAATCCGGCATCGCCCGGCTGAAACAGTTGCGAAATGGCGCGTGCAGGCGATAAACAGCGCCAAAGTCTCATGTGCGATTCCGGAGGGGATTGAGAAAAATGGCCGGCGGCGAAGTCAAACACGATTATCATCTGGTGAATCCCTCGCCCTGGCCGCTGATCGGCTCGCTGGCGGTCACCGTTCTGGCGATTGGCGCCGTCACCTATATGAAGGGCCTCTTCGGTATCCCCGAAGGCAGCGTCTGGCTGATGGGCATCGGCTTCGCCATGGTCATCTGGGTGATGGTCGGCTGGTGGGGCCAGGTCATCAAGGAAGGCCGCACGGGCGATCATACCCCGGTGGTCGAGATCGGCCTGCGCTATGGCATGATCCTGTTCATCGCCTCGGAAGTGATGTTCTTCGTCGCCTGGTTCTGGTCCTTCTTCGAGTTCGCGATCTTCTGGGACGCCCGCGTCGGCGCCACCTGGGATTCGACCAACGCCCTGTTCCAGGACGGGCTGGAGCGTTTCGCCCAATTCCCGCCGGCCGATGTGACGGTGTTCGACCCCTTCCATCTGCCGCTGATGAACACGCTGGTCCTGCTCCTGTCGGGCACCACGGTCACCTGGGCCCACCACGCCCTCGCCCATGGCGACATGAAAGGTGCCAAGCTCGGCCTATTCATCACCATCGTCCTCGGCCTCGCCTTTACCGGCCTGCAGATCCTCGAATACAGCCATGCCGGCTTCACCTATGACGGCACGCTCTATGGCTCGGCCTTCTTCATGGCCACCGGCTTCCATGGCGCCCACGTCGTCATCGGCACGATCTTCCTGATCGTCTGCCTGATCCGCATGTATGCCGGCAACCTCACCCCGAAGAAGCATCTCGGTTTCGAGTTTGCGGCCTGGTACTGGCACTTCGTCGATGTGGTGTGGCTCTTCCTGTTCGCCTTCGTCTATGTCGCGCCCTGGCTGGTCCATGGCGGCGGCCACTAGGCCCGGCGTCCTCAGATGACCTGAAACAGGCCCGCCGGTGTCATCCACTGGCGGGCCTTGTGTTTCCGGTGTCCCGATTTGTCCTGAATTGTCCCGGCCTGTCCCATGAAGTTCCGCCCTTACCCTGTCATGACCGTGCTGAGCGCGATCGCTGTCGCCATCCTCATCATGTTCGGCAACTGGCAGTGGGGCCGCTATGAAGAGAAGATGGCGGCGAAGGATACAGAGCCCGCCTGGGCTGAGATCACCGGCACCGCCATCCCCGGCACTGAGCAGGTCGTCTATGCCTATGCTGATGGCCGCTCCGGCTGGCGCAGCGTGGTTGCCTTCGACACCGGCGAGGGCGTGGTGATCCTGCCGCGCGCCCTGTATCACGAGATCGAGCCGCCGGACTTTGTGTCTCCCGAGCCGGCCGAAACGCTCACCCTGCGCGGGCTGTGGCATCCGCCGGCGCGGCGTAATGCCTTCACGGCTGAAGACCAGCCGCAATTCGGCATCTATTACACGCTGGACCCGCAGGTGATCGCCGAAGTGCTCGATCCGGCGCTCGGCGCGCGCATCATCCCGCGTGTGTTCGAGCCCGAGACGCTGACACTGGCCAGCACCGGGGCCACAGTACCCAACCCGATGCTGCAGCCGGGCGACAGCGCGCGCCTGCCGCCCGAGCGGCATTTTGGCTACGCAATCACCTGGTGGGGCCTCGCCATGGCGCTGATCGGTGTGTATCTGGCCTTCCATCACCAGCGCGGGCGGCTGCGCTTAAGGCGGGAGAAGGGCTAAGTGAAGTATATCTCGACGAGGGGGCAGGCAGAGCCGGTCGATTTCGCAGGCGCCTGCCTTGCGGGCCTTGCGGCGGATGGCGGCCTCTATGTGCCCGAAAGCTGGCCGCAGATTGCCCCGGCCGCGCCCGGCGAGCCCTATGCAGAGACCGCCGCGCGTATCCTTTCGGCCTTTGCCGGCGACGCGATTCCCGCCGATGTCATGCGCCGCCTCTGTGAAAGGGCCTATGGCCGTTTCGCGCACCGCTCGGTGGCGCCGCTGACGCAGGCCGGGCCCGGCCTCTGGCTGATGGAGCTGCATCACGGGCCGACCCTCGCCTTCAAGGATGTGGCGATGCAGATCATCGGCCAGAGCTATGACTATCTCCTCGGGCTGTCGGGCAAGCGGATGACTGTCACCTGTGCGACATCCGGGGATACCGGCGGCGCAGCTGCGGGCGCCTTTGCCGGGTCGGAAAATGTCCGCCTCGTGATCCTGCATCCGCATGAGCGCGTCTCGCCTGTGCAGCGCCTGTTCATGACCACAACCGGCGCGGAGAATGTCCTCAACATCGCTGTCGATGGCGATTTCGACGACTGCCAGGCGATGGTGAAGGGGATGTTTGCGGACAAGGCCTTCGCCGCCAGCGTCGGCCTCTCCGGCGTCAACTCGATCAACTGGGCGCGCATCGCGGCGCAGGCGGTCTATTACGCAACCGCCAGCGCCCAGCTCGGCCACCGCCCGCTGCGCTTTGTCGTGCCCAGCGGCAATATGGGCGACGCGCTGGCAGGCTATGTCGCGGCGCGCTGCGGCCTGCTGCCGGGCGGGCTCGAAATCCGCTGCGCCGTCAATGAGAATGATACCCTCGCCCGCCTGTTCAATGAAGGGAAGATGACCCGTCAGGCGGCTGTTGCGACGCCCAGCCCCGCCATGGATATTTCGGTGCCCTCGAATTTCGAGCGCCTGCTGTTCGAGGTGACGGGCCGTGACGCAGACGCCGTGCGGCGCACCTACGACACCTATGCCCAGGCGGGCGAAGCCGATCTGCCGGAAGAGGCCAGAGGGCGCCTGTCCTGCACCGGGCTTTCCGCCGGATCGGTCAGCAATGGCGATACGCTCGCCGAAATGGAGCGGTTCCGGCAGGAGACCGGCTGGCTGATCTGTCCCCATACGGCAGTCGGTACGCTCGAGGCGCGCCGCCTGAAGCCGTCCGGCGCCGCTGCGACGATCGTGCTGGCCACCGCGTCTGCCGCGAAATTCCCCGAGACCGTCAAGGAGGCGACCGGGGAGGACGCGCCACTGCCGAGCCGCTGCGCCGGGCTTATCGCCCGTGGTGAGGTGTTCGAGCGGCTTCCCGCCGATCCGGCCGCGGTGCGCGCGCGCATCGCCGAATTCGCGGGCTGAGCCGTCATGCTGTTCGTGCCGCTCGATACGGTGATACCGGCCGAGCGGCTCGCGCTGATGGCGGCGCGCCGGTCTGACTATGATGACTGGGCCGCGCTGCGCGCTGCCAGCCGGAATTACCTGGAACCCTGGGAGCCGCGCTGGCCGCAGGATGCGCTGTCGCGCCGCGACTGGAACCGGCGAGTCCGTGTCTGGACCAAGGCCTGGAAGCAGGGCACCGGCTATGTCTTCCTGATCCGCCGGCATGAGGACAATGTCCTCTTGGGCGGCGCTTCGCTGACACAGGTGCGGCCATGGCCGGCCAGCAGCGCCAGTCTTGGTTACTGGATGGGCGAAGCGCATGCCGGAAAGGGCCATATGCAGGAGGCGGTCGGCGCGCTCTGCGCCTGGGCCTTTGCAAGTCTCGGCCTCGCCCGGATCGAGGCGGGCATCGTGCCCGAGAACGAGAAATCGCGCCGCGTTCTGGAAGGCACGGGATTTGCTGAAGAGGGGCGGGCGGCGGCCTATTTGGAGATTGCCGGACAGCGTCGCGACCACATCCTTTTCGGTCTCGTCAGGCCGGAGTTTCGCCGCTAGGTAACGAGGCGCATGGCAAGATCACCGTCAAAGGATCCGCAGGGCAGCTGGCACTGGTTTGGCAATACCGGGCGTCTCGTGATTGAGACCGAGAGCGGCACGCTGCTTTCCGATCTTGCCGGCGACTGGTCGCTGGATGCGCTGGAGAAGATGGTCGAGGGCCTCAGCCGGGGCCGGCTCGGCAAGGCATTGTCCGTGGCGGAAGGCGGGCCGGTGCGCTGCGGCCTGCGCCTGTCGAACGGGCGCGACATCCATTTCGTCGGCGCCTATGTCACCGATGATGAAGCGCGCGGGATGCTTCTCTCCGGCGAGAGCTTCCCGGAGATCGATCCGGCCGACATGCGCCCCGGCCCGGACCTTGCCCCCGTCTACCAGCCAATCATCTCGCTGCGCGACGGCGGTGTCGTGGGTTTCGAGGCGCTTGCCCGCTGGGACGGGATCGAGGTCAATGCCCCGCCGAGCCGGTATGAAGACCAGGCGCTGGCGTCCAACATGCTGATCCGCTCGGCCGAGACGCTGGCAAACCTGCGCGAAGGAACGCGGCGCGACGATCTGTTCATGCATGTGAACCTCACCGCGCGGGAGCTGACCAAGAGCACGCTGCCCGCGCTGATCGAGGCGCTGATGAACGGCCATGACCTGCCCGAACGCGCAATCCGGGTGGAGCTGACCGAACAGGCTGCGCTGCGCGACGAGAACCATGCGCTCTCTGCGGCGATGGCGCTGAAGGCTGTTGGGGCAGGGCTTGTGCTCGACGATTTTGGCACGGGGCATTCCTCCTTCGCCTGGCTGGCGGACCTGCCGTTTGACAGTCTAAAGATCGATCATGGCCTGACCTCGCGCCTCGGCCAGACGCGCAATGACACGATCCTGTCGACCATCACCCTGCTGGCCAGCCGGCTCGGCATGTCATCGACAGCTGAGGGGATCGAGCGCCGCGAGGATGCGAGCCGCCTGCGCGCGCTCGGCTTCGATCACGCCCAGGGGTTCGCATTCGCCCGCCCGATGGACGGGGCGAGCGCGCTGGCTTTCCTGAAGGGGTAGGCTGTCGGGGCCCGTCCGGAGCGGGGGTAAGATCTCCCGCCCGCCTGTCGTTCACGCCTCACGCATTCCCGGCATCGGACTGCAGCCGCGAGAGGTCCACGCCCATCCGCGTCAGCGCATGGCGCCATTTATGCTCATAGGCATCGCCGAAGACGAGGTCAGCGTCCGGCGCGCCGACCAGCCACGCATTCTGCGCCAGTTCCGCCTCAAGTTGTCCCTCTCCCCAGCCGGCATAGCCGAGCGCCATCACGAATTTCCGCGGCGGCGCGGCTGAGGCGATGGCGGCGAGGATTTCCCGCGTTGCCGTCATGCACAGCTCGTCATCGACTTCCATGGTCGCGCCATCGCAGATAACATCATCCGTATGCAGCACAAACCCGCGTTCGGCAGCGACCGGCCCGCCTTCGAGAATGGTGACGCCGTCGAGCTCTGCTTCCTGCGGGATATCCATCTGGTCGATGATCTCCTGCAGGTCGATGCCTTCCATCGGCCGGTTCAGCACCAGGCCCATGGCAAATTCCGGCGTGTGTGCGCAGATGAGGATCACCGTGCGCTCGAACCGCGTGTCGCCGATGCCGGGCATGGCAATCAGCAGCTTGCCGGTAAGGTCCGTTTCAATCTGCATGTTGTGCTCCGGGACGGCACGCTGGGACAGGCTGAGGGGTTTTGCAAGCATTTGTTGGCTCCGCCGGGCATTGCAGGCGCACCCGGACCGGCCTATCTCCTGAAGCCAGACAAGGAGAAACACCCATGACCATCAAAGTCGGCGACAAGCTGCCGGAAGCCACCTTCATGGAAATGACGGGCGATGGCCCGAAACCTGTCAGCTCGGCCGAAGTCTTCGGCGGCAGGACGGTCGCGCTCTTCGCCGTGCCGGGCGCCTATACGCCCACCTGTTCGGCCCGCCATCTGCCGGGCTATGTCGACAAGGCCGGCGATTTCAAGTCGAAGGGCGTCGACGAAATCGTCTGTACCTCGGTCAATGATGTTTTCGTCATGGGCGCCTGGGGCAAGTCGTCCAATACGGACGGGACCGTCCGGATGCTGGCCGACGGCAATGGCGCCTTCGCAAAGGCCCTCGGCCTCGAACTCGACGCGTCCGGTTTCGGCATGGGCAAGCGCTCGCAGCGCTATTCGATGCTGGTCAAGGACGGTGTCGTCGCCGAACTGAACGTCGAGCAGGGCGGCGAATTCAAGGTCTCCAGCGCCGATTATCTCCTCGGCCAGCTCTGAGGCGCCGGCCGGCCCGTTAACGGGCCTTAAGCGAATAAGCGGATTATCGGCCTGCTGCGGGGACGTGGCAGGCCGTTTTCATACCGGATTTATTGAAAAACGGAAAACCTCTCCCCAAATCTTCTGTATTCACTGTGGAGAGGGACCCATGGACATCATTCTTTCTGTGCTCGTTCTGCTGGCTGCGGCGGCGCTCATTCTCGTTATCTCGGCCTTCAAGTTCGTGCCCCAGGGCAATAACTGGACGGTCGAGAGGTTCGGCCGCTACACCCGCACGCTCACCCCCGGCATGTCGGTCATCACGCCGTTCATCGAGCGGGTGGGGCACAAGATCAACATGATGGAAACCGTGCTGGACGTGCCCCAGCAGGAAGTCATCACAAAGGATAATGCGATGGTGTCTTGCGACGCCATCGTCTTCATCCAGGTGATTGACGCAATGTCTGCAGCCTATGAGGTGAATAATCTCAAGTTTGCCATCGCCAACCTGTCGATGACCAATATCCGGACCGTGGTTGGCTCGATGGACCTGGATGAAGTCCTCTCCAATCGCGACGAGATCAATACCCGCCTGCTCCATACCATCGACTCGGCGACCAATCCCTGGGGCGTGAAGGTCACGCGGATCGAGATTAAGGATCTGACCCCGCCGAAGGAGATCACCGAGGCGATGGCCCGGCAGATGAAGGCCGAGCGTTTCCGCCGCGCCGAGGTTCTTACCGCCGAGGGTGAGAAACAATCGGCCATCCTGCGCGCCGAGGGCATGAAGCAGGCCGCGATCCTGGAAGCCGAAGGCCGCAAGGAAGCCGCCTTCCGCGACGCCGAGGCGCGCGAGCGCGAAGCAGAGGCTGAGGCCAAGGCGACCGCGATGGTCTCCGAGGCGATTGCGCGCGGCGATGTCAACGCCATCAACTACTTCCTGGGCCAGGCCTATGTTGCCGCGTTCGAAAAGCTGGCGAGCTCACCGCAGCAGCGCACCGTCATCATTCCGGCGGAATTCTCCTCCGTGCTTGGAACGATCGAAGGCGTCCGCGCGCTGACGGATGCCGCGAAGGCCAGCGCTGCGCCGCGTCCGCAAGGCGGCGCCGTGCCGCCGACGCGCCGCGACAGCTGATATGATATCCGCTCACTGAAGAAGGACGACCCAAATGGATATCCTGCTTTCGGGCCTTACCTGGTGGCACTGGCTCGCCCTTGCGCTCCTGCTGTTCGGGCTGGAGATGATCACCGGCACGTTCGATCTGCTGATGATCTCGATCGCGGCCGTCCTGACGGCGCTGTTCGCCGGCTTCGCGCCGGAGGACATGGCTGGCTGGCAGGGTCAGCTGGTCGTGTTTGCGGCGGCTTCGGCGGTGCTATTTGTCGGGGGACGGATATTCTTTGCCTCGGCGCGGCGGCAGGGCACAGAACATCCGACGCTGAACCGGCGGATGGCTGGCCTTGTCGGCCAGCGCGGCGCAGCCACGAAGGACTTTGCCGGCGGCTCCGGCCAGGTACGGATCGGTGACACCGTATGGGGCGCTGAAGCGGCGGAAGGCGAGGGCGCCATTCTCGCCGGTGACACGATCGTCGTCGAAACCACCCGTGCCAATACTGCGATTGTCCGGAAGGGCTGAGAGCGCCCCGCGCTCGCAGGCCCTTAAATATCCAGTTCTTCGACGAAGGCCGCGTTTTCCTGGATGAAGCGGAAGCGTAGCTCTGCCTTCTTGCCCATCAGCGTGTTGATGAGGTCGGCGGGGCGCATTTCTGTCAGTTCGTCCGTGGTTGCCGGGAGTGTCACGCGTGCCAGTGTCCGGCTCGCCGGGTTCATGGTCGTCTCTTTCAGCTGGGCCGGGTTCATCTCGCCGAGGCCCTTGAAGCGGGTCATGTCAACCTTCTGGTTGCCCTTGAAATGTTCCTTCATGATCCTGGCACGGTCGGCGTCGTCCATGGCGTAGTGGATATTGCCCTTGTTCGACAGCTTGTAGAGCGGCGGCAGGGCGAGGAACAGCCGGCCCGCCTCGATCAGGCCGGGTGTCAGGCGGTAGAAGAAAGTGATCAAAAGCGAAGCAATGTGCGCGCCGTCGACATCGGCGTCGGTCATGATGATGATGCGCTCATAGCGCAGGTCATCGATATTGAACTTGCGGCCAAGGTCTGTGCCGAGCGCGAGGGAGAGGTCAGCCAGTTCCTGATTACCCATCAGCTTGTCGTCCGAGGCGCTCTCGACGTTCAGGATCTTGCCGCGCAGGGGCAGGATCGCCTGTGTCTCGCGGTCGCGCGCCTGTTTGGCGCTGCCACCGGCCGAGTCGCCCTCGACGAGGAACAGCTCGGTGCCTTCCGGGCCCTTGGCAGAGCAGTCAGCCAGCTTGCCGGGAAGGCGCAGCTTCTTGGTGGCCGACTTGCGGGAGATTTCCTTGGCCTTGCGGCGCTTCGCGCGCTCATCGGCCCGGTCGATGGCCCAGCTGAGTAGCTTGTTTGCCTCTTTCGGCGAGCCCGCAAGCCAGTGATCGAAGTGATCGCGAACCGCGTTTTCCACGAGGCGGAAAGCATGCGTCGAAGAAAGCTTGTCCTTCGTCTGGCCGACGAATTCAGGCCCCCGGATGAACACCGAGAGCAGGAGGCCGGCATGGCCCATCACATCCTCGGCGGTCACTTCGGCGGCTTTCTTGTTGCCGGTCAGCTCGCCGAAATTGCGGATGCCCTTGGTGATCGCAGAGCGGAAGCCGGCCTCATGCGTGCCGCCTTCCGGCGTCGGGATGGTGTTGCAATAGGAGCGGGCAAAGCCGTCGGCCTCGCCGAAACCGGCCTGTGTCCAGGCAATCGCCCATTCGACCTTGCCGTCCGCGCCCATGTCAACGAGACCGGTAAAGGGCGTCTCGGTGATCGTGCCCTTGTCGCCGAAAACTTCGCTCAACTGATCGGCAAGCCCGTTGGGATAGGACAGCACCGCCTCGGCGGGGATCTTGGAATCCTCCGGCAGCAGCTCCGGATCACACGACCAACGCACTTCGACGCCGCGGAAAAGATAGGCCTTGGACCGCGCCATCTGGAACACCCGCGCCGGGCGCCAGCGCAGCTTGTCGCCGAAGATCTGGGGATCGGGCTTGAACTTCACCGAAGTGCCCCGCCGGTTCGGCGCCGCGCCGACCTTCTGCAGCTTGCCGAGCGGCTGGCCGCGCGAGAAGTCCTGCCGGTAGAGCGTCCGGTCGCGGGCGACTTCGACTTCGACCAGCTCAGAGAGGGCGTTGACGACCGAAATGCCGACGCCGTGCAGGCCGCCGGCGGTGGAATAGGCCTTGTCGGAGAATTTGCCGCCCGAATGCAGCGTCGTCATGATGACTTCCAGCGCTGATTTCTTGGGGAATTTCGGGTGCGGGTCGATCGGAATGCCCCGGCCATTATCGGTCACGGTCAGGAAGCCGTCGGCGTCGAGCTTGATATCGATACGATTGGCATAGCCGGCGACGGCCTCGTCCATGGCATTGTCGAGCACTTCGGCGAAGAGGTGGTGCCAGGCGCGCTCATCGGTGCCGCCGATATACATGCCGGGGCGTTTTCGGACTGGCTCAAGGCCTTCCAGAACCTCGATATCCTTGGCGGAATAGCCCGATGTGCCGGCCAGCAGGTCATCTTGCTTCAACTGCCGCGCTGAGGACATGGAATGGCGTCTCCGTCACTGAAAGATACCGGATTTTCCGGCGATACTGGGCCTGACAGATAGGGGGCGAAGCGTTCGCAAAGCGTTAACAGCGTTTTAACCCTCGGCCTTCTGCAGGGGAAATCCCATCAAGCCGGGTTCGGGCCCGCGGGCAAGATGGAGAGCTGAATTCACAAGATTGTTGAGCAGCGTTCAGCTTGAAGGGGTCAAGGTGGGTTTCCACATCCCGTGGGTCGCCCGAATAGTGCCCAAATCGGCATGTCAGGGTATATGAAGGTCGCCGCTCAGCGGGGCCCGAATCAAAGGAGGCACTTCCAGATGCCAAAGACCAGAACAGTGCCGGTGTTGCCGCTTCGGGACATCGTTGTCTTCCCCGACATGGTCGCCCCGCTCTTTGTGGGCCGCGACAAGTCCGTTCGCGCCCTCGAGATGATCGAGGAATCCGAGAACGAGATCATGCTGGTCGCGCAGAAAGATGCTGCGATCGACAATCCCGTGACCAGCGATCTGCACGAAGTCGGCACGCTGGCGACGATCCTCCAGCTTCTGAAACTGCCGGACGGGACGGTGAAGGTTCTGGTCGAGGGCCGCTCGCGCGCGCGCCTGATCCAGCTGCACGACCGGGTCGAGTATTTCGAAGCCGAAGTCGAGACGATCCCGGAGGCTGACGCGCCCGGCGCCGATGTCGAGGCGCTGATGCGCGCCGTGCAGGAACAGTTCGAGAATTATGTAAAGCTCAACCGCAAGATCCCGCCGGAAGCGGTGACCACGATTGGCCAGTTGACCGATCCCGGCCGCCTCGCTGATCAGGTCGCGTCCAACCTGTCGGTCAAGCTCTCCGACAAGCAGGAATTGCTCGAGATGCCGGAGATCAAGGACCGGCTGGAAAAAGTCTTCGCCCTCATGGAAGGCGAGATGGGCATGCTCCAGATGGAGCGGAAGATCAAAAACCGCGTCAAGCGTCAGATGGAAAAGACGCAGCGCGAATATTACCTGAACGAGCAGATGAAGGCGATCCAGCGCGAGCTGGGTGAACAGGGCGAGGGCGGAGAGCGCGATGAGCTGGCCGAACTCGAACAGAAGATCGCGGACACCCCGCTCAGCCAGGAAGCGCGCACCAAGGCGGAAGCCGAGCTGAAGAAGCTGCGCCAGATGTCGCCGATGTCGGCAGAATCGACAGTGGTGCGCAACTATCTCGACTGGCTGCTGTCGCTGCCCTGGGGCAAGCGCAAGGACATCGAGACCGATCTCGTGCGCGCCGAGAAGCAGCTCGACGACGACCATTACGGCCTCGACAAGGTCAAGGAGCGGATTCTCGAATATCTGGCCGTGCAGAAGCGCACCGGCCGCCTGAAGGGCCCGATCCTCTGCCTCGTCGGCCCTCCGGGTGTGGGCAAGACCTCGCTCGGCCGCTCGATTGCCGAAGCCACGGGACGCGATTTCGTGCGCGTGTCGCTGGGCGGCGTGCGCGACGAAAGCGAGATCCGCGGCCACCGCCGGACCTATATCGGCTCGATGCCGGGCCGGATCATCCAGAGCCTGAAGAAGACCAAGAGCGGCAACCCGCTGTTCCTGCTCGACGAGATCGACAAGATGGGCATGGACCATCGCGGCGATCCGGCCTCGGCCCTGCTTGAGGTGCTTGATCCGGAGCAGAACTCGACCTTCAACGATCATTATCTCGAGGTCGATTATGACCTGTCGGATGTGATGTTCGTGACGACGGCGAACTCGCTCAACATGCCCCAGCCGCTGCTCGACCGGATGGAGATCATCCGCATCGCCGGCTACACGGAAGACGAGAAGCTGGAGATCACCAAGCGCCACCTGATCCCGCAGGTGCGCGAGGATCATGGCCTCAAGGAAGGCGAATGGATTGTCACCGACGATGCCATCCGCGACCTCGTGCGCTATTACAGCCGCGAAGCCGGCGTGCGCAGCCTGAAGCGCGAAGTCGCCCGGCTGGCCCGCAAGGCTGTGCGCGAACTGGCGACCAAGGAACTGGAAAGCCTGACCATCAGCTCGGACAATCTCGCCGACTATGCCGGCGTCCGGAAGTATCGCTACGGCCTTGCAGACGAGACGGACCAGATCGGCGCCGTGACCGGCCTTGCCTGGACCGAGGTCGGCGGCGACCTTCTGACCATCGAAGCGGTCAAGATGCCGGGCCGGGGCGCGATGAAGGTGACGGGCAACCTACGCGATGTGATGAAGGAATCGATCCAGGCGGCCAGTTCGCTCGTGCGGGCCCGCTCGGTTGAAGTCGGCATCAAACCGACCGTGTTCAACACGACCGACATCCACGTCCACGTTCCGGATGGTGCCACGCCGAAGGACGGCCCGTCAGCCGGGATCGCCATGACCACGGCCATTGTCTCGCTGCTGACCGGTACGCCGGTCAATCGTGAGGTCGCGATGACCGGTGAGGTGAGCCTTCGCGGCCGCGTCCTGCCGATTGGCGGCCTCAAGGAGAAACTGCTCGCAGCCCTTCGCGGCGGCATCAAGACGGTGCTGATCCCGAAGGAGAACGAGAAGGACCTCGACGAGATTCCCGACAATGTCAAAACCGGCCTGAAGATCATTCCGGTCTCGGACATTCAGGAAGTTCTGAAGCTCGCGTTGACGCGCCCTCTCTCGCCGATCGAATGGTCGGAAGAGGATGAGGCGAAACTGCAGGCGAGCCTCGGCGGCCCAGTCCAGACCGGCGACTCCGACGCTGTGCGCACGCACTGATTGCTGAAATGACCTAACTGCGGGCGCCTAGGGAGACCTGGGCGCCCGGTTCAATTTTCATCTTCGCATTGAATTGCCATTGAGGTAGCTTCTCGGTTGTTCCAGAGGGGGGCGAGACTATGGGGCAGTTGGGGGCTAATCCTTGGGCGCGGTTTAAGTACAAGGTCTTTATCAGCTACAGTCAGGCAGACATGAACCTCCCCGGGTTTACCGGAGGCTCCTTTTCTTGAGAGATTGGAGCCATGACAGAGCAGAGAAGACAGGGGCGGTATTCGCCTGAGGTGCGTGAGCGCGCCGTA
>JBKBLD010000023.1:0-46437 GCA_046296675.1 Hyphomonas sp.
GCCGGACAGGGCGGAGCCCTTCCGGTTTTAGGGGATGTAGCGAGCGGAGACAGAACAGGCCGCAAGCATAAGGGTTGGTGTTGAGACAAGGCATTCGCGACTTGCCTGTCTCCGCTGCCGGGACTTTCGCCCCCGCCCGCCAGTGCATACCCTGCACGGACGACAGGAGCATATTGCCACCGCCGGAGAGGTGTAGGATAAGATTCCTGAACTTTCCCGGAATCTGTAATGGCTGCTGGGGGTAGGTTCCGGCAAGGTGGGGGATAAGGCGGTGCTCCCGCCCCCGTCATGCCGGAAAATCCGCAAGGATTTGTCCGGGATCCAGCGCCTGCGGGCAACCGGGATGACCACGTCCCTGTGAGGGCCGGCAAGCTCAGCGCGAGAACTTCTTGAACTTCAGGCGCTTGGGGTTGACCGCGTCTTCGCCGAGGCGGCGTTTCTTGTCTTCGAGGTAGGAGGAGAAATCGCCCTCGAACCATTCGACATGGGAGTCGCCCTCGAAGGCGAGGATGTGGGTGGCCATGCGGTCGAGGAACCAGCGATCGTGCGAGATGACCACGACGCAACCGGGGAAGTTGTCGAGGCCTTCTTCGAGGGCCTGCAGGGTTTCCACGTCGAGGTCGTTGGTCGGCTCGTCAAGCAGCAGCAGGTTGTGGCTGCCGCGCAGCATCTTGGCGAGGTGGACGCGGTTGCGCTCACCGCCGGAGAGGATGCCGACTTTCTTCTGCTGGTCGGTGCCCTTGAAGTTGAAGGCGCCGACATAGGCGCGCGACATGACCGTGACGCCGCCAAGGTCGATCACATCCGTGCCGCCGGAAATTTCTTCCCAGACATTCTTGTTGGGGTCGAGCTTGTCGCGGCTCTGGTCGACATAACCGATCTTCACCGTCTCACCGACACGCAGCGTACCGGCGTCCGGTTGTTCCTGGCCGAGGATCATCTTGAACAGGGTGGATTTACCGGCGCCGTTCGGGCCGATGACACCGACGATGCCGCCGGGGGGCAGCTTGAAGGACAGGTCTTCGATCAGGAGGTTGTTGCCAAACGCCTTGCGCAGCCCCTCCGCTTCCAGCACCACACCGCCGAGGCGCGGGCCGGGGGGAATGCGGATCTGCGCGGTCATCACCTGCTCGCGCTCGGCCTTGGCGGCCATTTCCTCATAGGCATTGATGCGCGCCTTGGATTTCGCCTGACGCGCCTTCTGGCCGGAGCGGACCCATTCGAGTTCCTTCGCCAGCGTGCGCTTGCGGCCGGTGTCCTCGCGGGCCTCCTGCTCCATGCGCTTGGCCTTCTGCTCGACCCAGCCGGAATAGTTGCCCTGGAAGGGCACGCCGCGGCCGCGGTCGAGTTCGAGAATCCAGCTGGTGATATCGTCGAGGAAGTAGCGGTCGTGGGTCACGAGGATGACGCAGCCGGGGAAGTTGATCAGATAGTTCTGCAGCCAGGCGACGGTTTCGGCGTCGAGATGGTTGGTCGGTTCGTCCATCAGGATCATGTCGGGCTTCGACAGCAGCAGCTGGCAGATCGCAACGCGCCGGATCTCGCCGCCAGAGAGGGTGGTTACATCGGCGTCGTTTTCCGGGCAGCGCAGGGCGTTCATCGCCATTTCGATCTTGGAATCGATGTCCCAGGCATCGGCGGCGTCGATCTGCTCCTGCAGCTTCGTCATCTCCTCCATCAACTCGTCGGAATAGTCCTCGCCGAGCTTCATCGAGATCTCGTTGAACTTGTCGACCATCTGCTTTTCAGGGCATTGCGAGGCAATGTTGTCGAAGACATTCATCGCCGGGTCGAGGCGCGGCTCCTGCGGGAGGTAGCCGACCTTGACGCCTTCGGCGGCCCAGGCCTCGCCGTTGAATTCCTTATCCTGGCCCGCCATGATGCGAAGCAGGGTCGATTTACCCGAGCCGTTGACGCCAACCACACCGATCTTGGCATCCGGCAGGAAGGACAGGTGGATGTTCTCGAACACCTTCTTGCCGCCGGGATAGACCTTGGTGAGGCCCTGCATGTGATAGACGTATTGGGGACCGGCCATGAGCGGGGGGTTCCTTCAAGAGCTGGGAAAAAGGTTTGCTGGGCGCGATGTGGCAAGGCCCGCGCCGGGGGTCAAGCCGTCCGCAGCGTCTGGCAGGTCAGAGTTTCGGCGCGAATCCCGCCACCAGACGGCCATCTGCGACCAGCCCGAGCAGATAGGGCCGGTCATGGGCAGGCACGATGGTCAGGGCGGGGTCGGTTGCCATGAGGTCATGCAGGGCACGCAGCTGGGCGCGGACATTGTCGCGCACTTCGGGCGGGTCGAAGATCATGTAGTTGAGCGCCACGGGCCGTGTGGTCAGCTCCTCGATATTGCGCATGGTCCAGGCAATGTCACCGATGAAGAGGTATTCCGCCCCGTCGGCGCGCTGGACGAAAATGACCTGCGAACCCGGCGAATGGCCGGACATGGGCGCGATCACAACCCCCGGCGCGATGCGTGTCGGCGCGGAGAGGTCCAGCGTCTGGGCAAAACGGATCTCGTCTGGCAGTGCGCCGCCAATGGCATACGGGCTCAGGGCATCGCGCTGGGTTCCGGTCACGGAGAGGCGCGGGGCGATGCCGGCAGGATCAGGATGGCGGGCGATGCCGATCACATGGTCGATATGTTCATGGGTGATGATGATCTGGCCCGCCCGGCTCATCGCGTCGAGCATCGCCTCATAGGCGGCGGCATCGAACTGGGCGTTCTTTGTCTGCGCCATGCCCGCCATGATTTCGGCATCGACAGCAGTGTCGATAAGAATCGTCTGGTATGGCCAGGCAAGCTCGACCGAGTTGAAGGACATTTCTACCGGCCCGTCGAAGCGGCCAGCCTGGACAACAAAGGCCGGAAAGTTGTCATGCGCGACCTCAAGCCATCCGATCCGCTCCGGCCCCTGCCCCGCATCTTGTGCGATCAAAGCGCGCCAACCGGCGACATCCATGACACCCGGCGCGCTGGCAGGTGCCTTTGAACCGGACAGGAACAGCCACCAGAAGGCCGCGCCCGCGACCACCAGCAACGCGCCGGCGATCATGATCATGATCCGCAGCATGGCAGTCCTCCCTCGTCGTGGCGGGATTCGTCCCGTCTCGACTGTCAGCAAAGCATGGCGCTGGCCCGGAATGGAAGAAGAATCTATGCTGGGCTTTTCCGTGTAAGGGGGGCCGGAATGGGGCAGGACCGGAAGCGGCCGGACTATCGCGAGGACGACATGTCCCGATTTGCCGGCTGGGACGCACTGGCAGACGATGTATTCGGCCTGAATGTGCGCGGTTTCCGCACGATGTGGGTCTCGGTCTTCAATCCGGCGCGGATATTCGAAGCAGCGCGCGATGCCGACTGGCACGGCCGCTACACCCCGGCGATCCGTCTCTCCTTCATGATCATCGCCTTCACGATGTTCCTGCAGTTCATCTGGATGAGCGAGGGTTCGGCTTTGTGGCAGGCCATGCGCGAAGTCGCCGAGACCTTCCCGGACGACTGGCAGGGGCGCGATGCCGAGACGGCCACGCGTGACGTGCTGCTCGCCTTCAGCGTCGCCTTTCCGATTGCCTATTTCGGCGTGCATATTCCGCTGAGCCTGATCGCCGGCACGTGGGGACCGCAGACGCCGCTGCCGGTCCGCAGCCGGCTGTATTTCTCGACGCTGGTTCCGGCGGTGATTATCGGCCTCGTCATGACGCTCGTACAGGCGCGCCTGCCCAATGAGCAGCTGGGCGCGATTTCACCTTTCCTGAGCGTGGTCAGCTTCGGGGTCTACTTCCTGATCATCTTCCGGGGGCTCGCCCCACGCGTGCCGGCCAGCGGCCGCATCTGGCGTGCGGGCCTTACGAGCGCGATCATAATGGTTGCCGATTTCCTCGTCGCCGCCATCACCGTGCTGAGCGCGCAGGCCTATGTCATGGGCACCCCGCCCGGCGGATGACAGGCCGGAATTTCCCGCTAGTGTGACTGGCCATGATCTACCGGATTCTCCCCGCCGCGCTGTTCGCGGCCCTCGCCCTTTTCGCTTGCACCACTCAGGCCGCCTGGCCTGGCACCAACGCCCCCGAGACCGCTGCCATGACCCAATCCCTCCGGCTGACGCCGGAACGCCTGTATGCCTCGCCGTCCCTCTCCGGCGCGCCGCCCCGCGCCGTGCGCTTTTCACCCGACGGCAAGCGCGTGACCTTTCTCAAACCGCGCGCCGACGACCTTTCGCGCTTTGACCTGTGGCAGTTCGATGTGGCGACCGGGGCGCAGTCGATGCTGGTGGATTCATCCGCCGTGGACCCGGCCGACACCGAGCTTTCAGAGGAAGAAAAGGCCCTGCGCGAGCGCCAGCGGATTGCCGGTGTGCGCGGTATTGCCAATTATGCCTGGGGTACGGCCGACACGATCCTGGTGCCGGCCGGCGGCGACATCTTCCTTGTGACGCTGACCGCTGCCGGCGCGGAAACACGGCGGCTGACCGAGTCGGATGCTTTCGATTATGACGCCAAGGTCTCCCCGCTGGGCAATCATGTCAGCTTCATCCGGGACGGCGCGCTTTACTCGGTCAATCTGGCGACCGGTGCAGAGCGCCGGATTTCACCTGAAGCGCGGCCGGCCGAAGCGGTGAGCTATGGTGTGGCCGAGTTCGTCGCCCAGGAAGAGATGGACCGCTATACCGGCTATTGGTGGAGCCCGGACGAGCGCTATATCGTCTTTACCGAGGTCGATGAAAGCGGGGTCGATATCGTCCCGCGCTTCGACATTGCCGCCGACCAGGTGACCGTCATCAACCAGCGCTATCCGCGCGCGGGGCGGCCGAATGCGAAAGTGGCACTGCATGTCGCCGACCTTGTGAGCGGGCGCACGGACCGGATCGTGTCTGTCGGCCCGGACAATTACCTCGCCCGCGTGAACTGGGCGCATGGCAGCCTCTGGTTCCAGACGGTGAACCGGGACCAGACGGAAATCCGCTTCAACCGCACCGATGGCCTGCCCTGGCGAATCTGGTCTCCGTTTACGGAGGAGCAGAGGAACTGGGTGAACCTGTCCAATGATTTCCTCGCCCTGCCCGATGGCGGCATACTGACGACACACGAGATCAGCGGCTATCGCCATATCTACTGGCGCGGCGCCTCGGACGGACAGATGCGGCAGATCACCTTCGGCAACTGGGTGGTGGGCGAACTGGTTGGATATGACGCGGCCAGCCGCACGATCTATTTCACCGGCTTCATGGACACCCCGCTGGAGAAACATCTCTATGCCGTGCCGCTTGGCTGGACGGATCAGGAGATCGCCGAAAGAGGCGCGCAGCGCCTGCCGGACTCGGCCTGTATCGATGTCCATCCGGGCCGCAAGCTGCTGACAGAGCAATGCCCCGAAGTACGCCGGATCACACCGGAAGGCGGCAGCTGGTCGATCGCCATGAGCGCGGACGCGAAGAGCTATGTCGGCACCTTCTCCTCCCCCTCCCAACCGCCGCAGACCGGGCTCTACAGAGCCGACGGCACGCTGATCGCGTGGATCGCGGAGAATGCGCTGGACGCCCACCATCCGTATACACCTTATCTGGCCACCCATACCGTGCCCGAATTCGGCATATTGCCGGCGGAGGACAATCAGGCGCTCTACTATTCGATCCAGAAGCCGCCCGGTTTCGATCCATCGAAGAAATACCCCGTCATCATCGAGGTCTATGGCGGGCCGCATGTGCAGCGCGTGATCAATGACTGGCGCCCGCTGACCGACCAGTTCTACACGCACCAGGGCTATATCGTCTTCCGGCTCGACAATCGCGGCACATGGAACAGGGGCAAACGGTTTGAAGATGTGATCTTCCGTCAGACCGGCGGGCCGGAAGTGCGCGATCAGATGAGGGGTGTGGACTGGCTGAAGGCGCAGCCTTTTGTCGATCCGGACCGGATCGCCATACAGGGCTGGAGTTATGGCGGTTACATGACGCTGATGGTGCTGGGCCAGGCGCCGGAGGGCACATTCGCTGCGGCGACGGCCATAGCCCCGGTCACCGACTGGTCGCTGTATGACACATTCTACACGGAGCGTTACATGCGCACGCCCGAGGACAATCCGGACGGCTATCACGCCTCTTCCGTCTTCGCCCATATCGACGGGTTGAAAGGTCCGCTTCTGCTCGTGCATGGCATGGCGGACGACAATGTAACCTTCGACAACACGACCCGCCTCATGGCGGCGCTGCAACAGCGCGGGCAACTGTTCGATCTGATGACCTATCCCGGCCAGCGTCACGGAATTGAAGGCGAAGCCCTGCAGGCTCATCTGATGCGCACGCGGATGGCGTTTCTGGCGCGGCATCTGGGAGCCGGCGAGTGAAACCCTGGACCATCCTTTCTTCAAAGCAGGTGATGCGGGACCAGTTCATGGGCCTGCGCACGGACCGGTGCGAGCGGGCGGATGGACATATCGTCAACGCCTATCATGTCATTGAACTGACCGACTGGGTGACGGTTGTTCCGGTGACGGATGAGGGCAATGTCGTGCTCGTGCGGGAATACCGCCACGCCTCGCAGATCATCCTGACGGGCCTGCCGGGCGGCGTCTCCGATCCGGGGGAGAGCGACTGGGCCGCCGTTGGCGCGCGGGAGTTGCGCGAAGAGACCGGATATGTGCCGCGCGAGATATATCCCATCGGCACCTGCCATCCCAACCCGGCCACTCAGAACAACCGGCTTCATTATTTCCTGGCGCTTGGCTGCACGAGGGACGAGAGCCAGAGCCTTGACCCGAACGAAGAGATTGAAACGCTGGAAATGCCGTATGCGGATTTCCTTGACTATGGCCAGCTTCAGCACCAGCATGCGCTGCATGCCGCCGCCCTGTTCTATGCCGAACGGTTCTTCCTGAAACATCCCGATCTGCGCCCGAGGGACTGAGCCATGCCCGCCTTTCAGCCGACCGCCGACCAGTTCCGTGCCTTCCGCGACGATCCGCATGACGGGCCGGTCGCACAGGTGAATTTGCTGAAGTTCCGGTTGAAGGCAGCCTATCAGCCCGAAGACCCGGAATATGGCGAGGATGTCAGCGGCCGGGACGCTTATTTCCGGTATTCGGAAGCCTTCACCGCAGCCGCCGCCGAAGTGGGCGGAACAACGCTGCTGCTCGGCGATACAGAGCGCTATTTCATCGGCGGGGGCGACTGGGACGCTGTGCTGGTCAACCACTTCCCGAACCGGCAGGCCTTCATCGCCACGCTGAACCATACCGATTACCGCACGATGTCACGCCACCGCGAGGCGGGCCTGCTCTGCCAGGACCTGATCGTGACGCGGCCGGCATGGCTGAACGGGAGGAAAGCGTGAGCGGATATGAAGTCTACGGCGCGCTGGGCTCGCCCTATTCATTGAAGGTGCGCGCCGCGATGCGGGCCAAGCGCCTGCCCCACACATGGACCGGAATGACCGGGGAAGACCGCGCCCGCGTCATGCCGAATGTGAAAGCGCAGGTCATCCCGGTGATCCGCCGGCCGGACGGCAGCTGGACCAATGATTCAACGCCTTTCCTGTTGTCCATCGAAGGCGAAGGCCGCGCGCTCGTGCCTGACAATCCGGCTTTGCGCTTTATCTGCCTGCTGCTGGAAGACATGGCCGACGAATGGTTCATGAAAGCGATGTTTCACTATCGCTGGACCTATGCGGACGATCAGGAATGGTGCGCCAACTGGCTGATGTTCGACTCGATGCCGGACGCCGGACAGGAGGCGGTCGAGAAGGCGGCGTCGGTCATCCGCACCCGGCAGATTTCGCGCATGGCGCTGGTCGGCTGCACACCGGAAACCGCCCCGATCATCGAGGCGAGTTGGAAGCGCAGCTGTTCGGCGCTGGAAGAGATGGCACTGGGGCCGGCGCGTTTCCTGTTCGGAAGCCGCATTTCGCTGGCAGACCTCGCCTTCTACGGCCAACTCAAAGTGATGAGCTATGACCCGACCCCGATGGCGTGGCTGCGGGCGGAGGCGCCCTATCTCTATCGCTGGCTCGACCATGCCGATGATGCCGGCGGGATTGAGGGAGAGTGGGCGGGCGCCGGGGCGGCCCTTGGTTCACCAGCCATCGGGAAACTGCTGGCCCACGCCGGCGATACCTACCTGCCTTTCCTTCAGGCGAACGAGGCGGCGATCGGGACCGGCGCAGAGACGTTTTCGCTGACACTCGAAGGCGGCGCGTATGAGCAGGGTGTGTTCAAATATCAGGTGAAGTGTCTTGCCGGTCTGCGCGCGGAATGGCAGCGGCTGGATTCGGGGACACGCGACACCCTCGCGCGCCTCATCGGCTTCGGAGCACGCATACTTGGCTGACACTCTCTCCCCCATCGCGCGCCTGCTTCACCGGCGCAGCGAGAACCTCCGGAAGGGCGATCCGGTCGCCCTGCCGATCGTCGCCTCGACGACCTTCCACCTGCCGGGCGACCCGCAGGCGAGCCATGTCTATGGCCGCTACGGGAATCCGACGGTCGAGGAAGTCGAGGCAGAGATCGGCCTTCTGGAAGGCGCCGAAGCCCTGCTGTTCCCGTCCGGCATGGCGGCGATCGCGGCCCTCGCCTATGCGCATCTGAAACCGGGAGACCGGGTGCTGGTGCATGCCGACGGCTACTACAACACCCGCGCGCTGCTGGAGACGCAGTTTGCGCCGATGGGGGTCCGGGTCGAGACCTGTCCGACAGCCCAGATGGCCGAGGCGGACCTGACCGGGGTAAAGCTGGTCCTGGCCGAGACGCCGTCGAATCCCGGGCTGGAAGTCTGCGACATCGCCCGCCTGGCTGGCCGCGCGAAAGCCGCCGGCGCCCTGCTGGCGGTCGACAATACGACGGCAACACCGCTCTGCCAGTCGCCGCTGGAGCTGGGGGCGGATTTCACCATCATAGCCGACACCAAGGCGATGGCCGGCCATTCCGACATCCTTGCCGGCCATGTCGCGAGCCGGGATCCTGCGCTGATGGAACCCGTCCGCACCTGGCGGCGCCTCGCCGGGGCCATCTGCAGCCCGTTTGACGCATGGCTCTTGCACCGGGGGCTGGCGACACTGGAGCTGCGGGTGGCGCGGGCGAATGCCAATGCGCTGGCGCTCGCCCACGCCCTGTCAGCCTATCCGGGCGTGAGCGGGGTGCGCTATCCGGGGCTGCCAACTGACCCATCCTATGCTGTTGCGTGCCTCCAGATGACCGGATTTGGCCCGATCGTGTCCTTTTGCCTGCCGGACCGGGCCATGGCGGAGCGGTTCATCGAGATCCACCCCCTGCTGGCGGCAGCCACCAGTTTCGGCGGGGTCCATGCCAGCGCCGAATGCCGGGTGCGCTGGGGAGACAATGTGCCAGACGGCTTCATCCGCCTCGCCTGCGGGATTGAGCCGGTTGCGGAGTTTACCGCTGTCACCGTAAAAGCCCTCGATTCACTGGCATTACCGGCCCGTTAGGGGTTAGGTTGCAGACTGCCGCAGGCAGGCAAAGAGACGTCCATGAGGGATCGGCAATGCGCCGTTTGAGTATAGTTTTGTTCTTCATCCTGCTGGCGGCCGCTGGCTGGGGCTGGTTTACTCTTCGCCAGCCGCCAAAGCCCATGGAAATGTCCGAACCTGTCCGCATCCATCAGGGTGTCGTGATCGGCGGGATTGACCGGGAAAATCCGGACATCACTGTTTTCAATGGGATTCCCTACGCTTCGGCCCGGCGCTGGAGCGCGCCGTCTGATCCGCCGCAATGGGGCGCCATCTCGCGGGATACCCGCCAGTTCGGCCCGGAGTGCATGCAAAGCCGCGGGCGGGCAGCGGCGTTCATGGACACGATCCTCGAAGGGGTCGGGCTGTCCTGGTTCGAGCGCGCAGCGGCGCGGATCGTGACATCGCTGCAGCGTGCGCCGCAGGAGGCAGAGGACTGCCTGTTCCTGAACATCCGTACCTCCAATCTCGGGGGACGCGACCTGCATCCGGTCATGGTCTGGATTCATGGCGGTTCGCACCAGTTCGGAGCGGGCTCGCAGCCCTTCTATCAGGCCAACGGGCTGGTTGAAAAAGGCGTGGTGCTGGTCACGATCAATTACCGCCTCGGCCCGTTCGGCTATCTGGCCCACCCTGCCCTGACCGAAGAAGCCGGCACATCCGGCAATTATGGCCTGATGGATCAGGTCGCCGCGCTGCGCTGGGTTCGCAGCAATATAGCCGTCTTCGGCGGCGATCCGAACAATGTGACGGTGTTCGGCGAAAGCGCCGGCGCGCAGTCGGTCACCGAACTGATGGCGACGCCGTTGGCCGACGGGCTGTATCACAAGGCAATTCTTCAGAGCGGGGCGAGCACCTATAACGCCCTGCACCTCAAGCGGTCGATGATACCGGGAGTCCGCAGCGCCGAAGAGGCCGGCGTGGAATTCCTGTCATCGCTTGCGCCGCCGGCGGCCAAAGCCAGCGATCTGCGCGCCCTGCCCGCCGCCGCGATCGTGAACCGCGCCGATGCCCGCGGCGACCTTACGCCCTATTTCCTGCCGGTGGTGGACGGCCGCGTCCTGCCCCGGCCGATCGGCGCGGCCTTCCGGGACGGCGATACGCCGCGCGTGCCGATGATCGCCGGTTTCAATGCCGATGAAGGCACGCTGTTCTACGATATTCTCTATTCCCCAACTGTTCTGCGTCCCGGCATCATGGGCACGCTGGAAGAAAGGGAAGATGCGCTTGCTTCAGTGTTCGGACAGAACCCCGCCAAGGCGCTGCAGGCCCTCTATGGCATGAACACGCTGGAGAGCTGGGACAGGGGCGCGACCGACATGCTCGGCGACGACATGTTCGGCGTACACATGCGTTTCGTCGGACGGCGCAATGCGGAAGCAGGGTCGCCGACCTTCCTCTATCATTTCACCCGCGTGCCGCCCTCTGCCAATCAGACCATCGGCGCCTTTCACGCCGCCGAGATTCCCTTTGTCTTCAACAGCCATCCCCGGGGGCTGAAAACGACCGATGCCGATCTCGTCCTGACCGAGGCGATGATGACCTATTGGACGAATTTTGCGCGCACGGGCGATCCAAATGGCCCCGGTGTCCGCGAATGGCCGGCTTATGCCCCGGAGCGGGATGTATGGCTGGACCTCAACCATTCGATCCGGGTGATCGAGGGTCTGAGGGCGCGCAAGCTGGATATTCTGGAGGAAACGCTGCTCGCCCGGATCGCGCTGATGGCGGGGCCGCCCAAGGAGCCGGACCTGCCGGAGCCGGTGACGCCGGATACCCCGCCAACGCTCCCTCCGGCCGCGGCGCCGGACGCGGTGCCGGCGGCCGCACGCCCTGAGCCTGCGACCGCGCTCGTCAGCCCGGTCGCCGAACCCGTGCCGGTTCAGACCCGGCCAGAGCGGGAGCCTGTGCGGGAGCGGGAAGTCCTTCCGGAGCCGATCCTGCGGCCGCTGAACCCGCCGGCCGAAACCCCGGTGCCTGAACCCGCGGAGCCCGCCCCGTCAGACGGTGAGTAAGCTGGCGCAGATCGCGGTCAGGCCAGCGAGGTCTGTCTCATCAAAGGCGTCATGATCGGTTGAATCGACGTCCAGAACCGCAGCAAGGCTGCCATCCGCCCGGAAGACCGGCACGACGATCTCCGAATTCGAGGCAGCGTCACAGGCGATGTGGCCGGGAAATGCGTGCACATCCGGCACAACGATCGCCGTCCGGGTGGCCGCGACATGCCCGCAGACACCTTTGCCAAAGGGAATGCGCAGGCACCCCAGCGTGCCCTGATAGGGGCCGACAACCAGCTCGTCCGGTTTCAGGGGATCGACGACATAAAAGCCGGTCCAGAAGAAACGGGGCCGGAAAGCCAGGGCGAGCAGGCAGGCGGCGGAAGCGTAACGCGCCGTATCCGAGGTCTCCCCCGCCACAACGCTGTCGATCTCCTGTTTCAGCTGGCTGTATATGTCCGTCCTGTCCATGCAATCTTCCCTGTCCGCCGCAGATTGTGCGTAGATATGGTACGCCGGGCCGTTGTCGACCGGTTTAACCAGTTGTCCTTTGCGCCGCCCTCGGAAAGCCGGGGCTTGTGTGCCAGGCTGGCACCAGACCGGACGGATCCGGCAGGCTTGCCCGCCGGCAAGGACACAATGGGCCTTTCCTCGGCTCCAGACTTGATCAAATTGGATTCCCGAACGAGGCGAAAATTCAGAATTAGGGGTTAATGCGGGATGGCATGGCGGTTGCTCAAGCAGATACCGTTGCGCTGGTGGAGTTAAAGTAAATGCCAATTTCGGACAGTGTTCAGCTCAGGGGAAAGGTGACGATTCACCATCCCGGGCTGGTCAATCTCTACGGGTGCACGGTCGGGGACGGATCGCGTATCGGTGCCTTTGTCGAGATTCAGAAGGGCGCCGAAATTGGCGAGCGCTGCAAGATATCTTCCCACACTTTCATCTGCGAAGGCGTGACCATCGAGGATGAAGTCTTTGTCGGCCATGGGGTCATGTTTACGAATGACCGCTTCCCGCGCGCCACGAATCCGGACGGATCGGCGCAGACGGAAGCAGACTGGACGCTTGAGACGACGCGGGTGAAACGCCGCGCCTCCATAGGGTCGAACGCGACCATCATGTGCGGCATAACCATCGGCGAAGGCGCCCTCATCGCCGCAGGCTCTGTCGTGACCAAGAATGTTCCGGACTACGCCATCGTGGCCGGTGTACCAGCGAAAGTGATTGGCGATGCAACCGGAAAATAAGACACAGAAGAATGCGAAGAGGGCCCCGGGCAGACGCGCCGCCGCCGAAACCGCCACTTCACGCGCAAAAACAGCCAAAGGCCCGAAAATGACCGCCCCTGCCCCCGCCAAGACCAAGATCATCAACATTGCTGTCGTGGGCTATGGTTATTGGGGCCCAAACCTCGTTCGCAATTTTTCCGAACTTAACACAGCGAAAGTGCATACGGTTGTCGACCTCAACCCGGCGACGCTGGAACTTGTGAACAAGCGCTATCCGGCGGCCAAGACGACCACCGACTTCCAGGAAATGCTGCGCGATCCGGAAGTGGACGCTGTGGCCATCGCAACCCCGGTGAACACCCACTTCTCGCTCGCCATGGCGGCGCTGAAGGCCGGCAAGCATGTCTGGCTTGAAAAGCCGATGGCGGAGACCTCGCTGCAGGCCCGCTCGCTGGTGGAAGAAGCCGAAAAACGCGGCCTCGTCCTGCATGTGGACCATACCTTCATCTACACCGGCGCCGTGCGGAAGATCAAAGAACTGATCGACTCCGGCGAACTCGGCAAGGTGCTCTATTTCGACTCGATCCGGGTCAATCTCGGCCTGTTCCAGCGCGATGTGAACGTCATCTCGGACCTCGGCGTGCATGACTTCTCGATCCTCGACTATCTGTTCAACGAGCATCCGGTTGCGGTGTCGGCTTCGGGTATCAACCACTTCCCCGGCACGCCGGAAAACCTCGCCTACATCACGCTGTTCTACGAGTCGGGCCTGATCGCGCATGCGAATGTCTCCTGGCTGGCGCCGGTGAAAGTGCGTCAGATCCTGATCGGGGGCTCGAACAAGATGATCACCTATGACGATCTGGAGCCGTCGGAGAAGCTGAAGATCTATGACAAGGGCGTGAGCTTCACGGACGACCCGAAGAAGATCCACGAAATGCGCGTCGGTTATCGTACCGGCGATATGTGGGCACCCAAGCTCGACGGATCCGAGGCCCTGCGCATCGAGGGCGAACATTTTGTTGACTGCATCCTCACCGGCAAAACCCCGATCACGGACGGCCGGCTGGGCATGCGGGTTGTTGAAGTCATCGAAGCTGCGACCAGCTCCATGCGTGGCCGCGGCGAAACCGTACACCTGCCTCGCCAAGGAAACCCGAAATGATCCCTTTTGTTGACCTCAAGGCCCAGTACCACTCCATCAAGGAAGAGGTTGATGCCGCCGTCCTGAAGACGCTGGAAACCTGCGCCTTCACGCTTGGGCCGGAAGTGGCTGATTTCGAGAAACTGTTTGCCGCCTATTGCCACAACACCCATGCAATGGGGGTGAACAACGGCACCAGCGCGCTGCACCTTGCCCTGCTCGCCGCCGGCATCGGGCCCGGCGATGAAGTGATCACCATACCGCACACCTTCGTCGCTTCTGCCGCTGCCATCTACTACACGGGCGCGAAAATCGTCCTGTGCGATATCGATCCGGTGACCTACACGATGGATCCGGTTGCGCTCGAGGCGGCGATCACGCCGCGCACGAAGGCCATCATTCCGGTTCACCTGTACGGCCAGATGGCCGACATGGACCCGATCATGAAGATCGCCGAGAAGCATGGCCTTGTCGTGCTCGAAGACGCGGCCCAGGCGCACGGCGCGGAATATAACGGCCGCCGGGCCGGCTCGATCGGCCACCTTGCGGGTTTCTCCTTCTATCCCGGCAAGAACCTTGGCGCGGCCGGCGAAGGCGGCGCGGTGGTGACTGCCAATGACGAATATGCCCGCCGCGTGAAGATGCTGCGCGACTGGGGCGCCGAGCGCAAATACGAGCATGTCCTCAAAGGCTACAACATGCGCCTGGAAGGCATGCAGGGCGCCGTGCTCAAGGTGAAGATGAAGTATATCGAGCAGTGGACGGAGATGCGCCGCGCCGCCGCCAAACGGTATGACGACATGTTCGCCGGCACGGGCGTCGAGACGCCGAAACAGATGGAGAACCGCCGTCACGTCTATCACCTCTACGTCATCCGCACGCCAGAACGCGCGCGCTGGCAGGAGGAGTTGACGAAGAAAGGCATCCAGACTGGCATCCACTATCCGTACCCGGTGCACCTGCTGCCCGCCTATGAAGACCTTGGATACAAGCAGGGCCAGTTCCCGCACTCCGAAAAGGCGGCAAGGGAAGTACTATCCCTGCCGATGTATCCGGAACTGACCGGCGACATGCAGGCCGCGGTGGCCGAGGCGGTAACGACGCTTCAGAAATCCCTGGTTCACAGCTGATCAGACATGCGGCGGGATACAGCTCCCGCCGCCCGGCCGCTCTACAGACAATTCAGGCAGAACATATACATGAAACTCGAAGGCGCAAAAATCCTGGTGACCGGCGGCTGCGGCCTGATCGGCTCGACGACCATTGACCAACTGCTCGCGGCGGAGAACCCCGGCAGGATCGTCATATTCGACAACCTCGTGCGCGGCTCGATGCGCAATGTCGAAAGCATCCTGAAGGACCCGCGCGTGGAACTCGTTCGCGGCGACATCCGCGACGCGAAGGCAGTCATGGAGGTCACAGAAGGCATGGACGCTGTCATTCACATGGCGGCGATCCGCATCACAGCCTGCGCGGCCGAGCCGCGCGAGGCGATGGAAGTGATGTGCGACGGCACCTACAATGTGGTGGAGGCAGCGCAGAAAGCGGGCGTCAAGAAAGTGCTCGCGGCTTCCTCCGCCTCGGTCTACGGCCTTGCCGATACATTCCCGACGAGGGAAGATCATCACCCCTATAACAACCGCACCTGGTATGGCGCGTCGAAAGTGATGCTGGAGGGCCTGCTGCGCTCCTTCAACGACATGCACGGGCTCGACTATGTCGCGACTCGCTATTTCAATGTCTATGGCCCGCGAATGGACATCCATGGCAAGTATACGGAGGTTCTCGTGCGGTGGATGCAGCGGATCGAGGAAGGCACGCCGCCGCTGATCCTCGGCGATGGGACCACTTCGATGGACTTCATCTATATCGAGGACCTCGCCCGCGCGAACGTCCTGGCACTGAAGTCCGATGCTTCGGATGAAGTGTTCAATATCGCGTCCGGCGTCGAAACAAACCTGAATGAACTGGCCGCAGCACTGATGAAAGTCATGGATGCGCCAGCCGGCATGGTGCCGGAATACGGCCCGGAGCGGAAGGTGAACCCGGTCGCCCGGCGTCTTGCCGATACGAGCAAAGCGCGCGACATGCTGGGCTTTGAAGCTCAGGTCGACCTCGAAGAGGGTCTGCGGCGCCTCGTCACCTGGTGGCGCGCCAACAAGGACATGTTCGAATGATCCCCATCATCAAGCCTTTGATGGACGAAGCGGAGGCAAACGCCGCTGCCCGCGTCATCCTGTCCGGCTGGGTGACCCAGGGACCGGAAGTCGCTGCCTTCGAAAACGACTTCGCTGCCTATACAGGCGCGGCGCACGCGACCGCCGTTTCCAACTGCACCACGGGCCTGCACCTCGCGCTGCTCGTCGCCGGCATAGGACCGGGCGACGAGGTCATCACGGTCAGCCATTCCTACATCGCGACGGCGAATTCGATCCTTTACTGCGGCGCGCGCCCCGTCTTCGTCGATGTCGATGCCGACACAATGAACATGGATCCGGCCCTGATCGAAGCGGCGATTACTCCGAAAACAAAAGCCATCCTTGTTGTCCATCAGATCGGCATGCCGGCGGATATGGCGCGCATCGTGCCGATCGCCCGCAAGCATGGGCTGAAGGTGATCGAGGACGCCGCCTGCGCGATCGGCGCCGAACTCTTCTGGGAGGGCGAATGGCAGAAAGTGGGCCGGGTTTGGGGCGACGCCGCGGTCTTTTCCTTCCATCCCCGCAAGATCGTCTCCACCGGCGACGGCGGCATGATCACAACGCCGCACGCGGACTGGGATGCGAAGTTCCGGCTGCTGCGCCAGCATGGCATGAGCATTCCGGACACAGTACGTCACAAGTCCAACCAGGTGATCTTCGAGACGCACCCCGTCCTAGGCTACAACTACCGGATGACCGACATCCAGGCGGCTGTCGGCCGCGAACAGCTGAAGCGTCTTCCAGGTGTGGTTGCGCGCCGCCGTGAGATTGCCGATCAGTACCGGGAGCGTCTTGCCGACGCCCAGTGGCTCGGCCTGCCGGCTGAGCCCGGTTGGGCCCGGTCCAACTGGCAGAGCTTCAGTGTCCGTCTGCCAGAGCATGCTGATCAGCGTCATGTGATGCAGACGATGCTGGACAGGGGGATATCCACCCGGCGGGGCATCATGTGCGCCCATCGTGAGGATGTCTATTCAAACGCCCCGCTGCACGCGCCGCTGCCGAAGTCCGAAGCCTCGCAGGACCGCCGCATCATTCTGCCGATGTACGTCCAGATGACCGAAGCGGAGATCGATACCGTGACGACTGCGCTGAAGGCTGCTACGCGCAGCTGACCGGACTCGATTCCGGCAACTCTGCAGGGTGCGCCAAATACTTGATATGATACACCAGTGGTGTCTGAATTACATCAACGGCTGACAAGGGCATCAAATGACTAGTGTTGATATTGTCGTCCCTTGTTACAACTACGCCCATTATCTCAATGCCTGCATAGAAACGATTGTGTCACAGCGCGATGTAAGTGTGCGTGTTCTAATCATAGATGATTGCTCTCCAGACAACACGCCGGAAGTTGCTTCACATCTGGCCGCAAGCGACCCGCGGATCACTTATGTCCGAAACGAGAATAATCTCGGACTGATCGGCACCGCCAATCGCGGCGTAATGGAATGGGCGAATTCGGACTATGTGGTGCTTTTGTCGGCAGACGACCAGCTGACGCCAGGCGCACTTAGCAGAGCATGCCAGTTACTGGATGCGCATCCCGAAATGTCTATGTGCTACGGAATGGCGCTTATGATGTGGGATGATGGCGCCCCACTTGCTCCAGATGATCCACTCAACGCAGAGACCCGGATCATTCCGGGGAAAGACTTCATCCGCCGGATATTTGAGCACGGCAACGCAGTGCCCACGCCGACCGCTGTCATGCGCACGAGTGTTCAGCGTGCCATTGGCGGCTACAATTCACTCCTGAAGCATACATCAGACGCCGACACATGGATGCGTGCAGGCGCGGTGGGTTCAATCGGTGTCATCGATGCTGTCCAAGGATTATATCGCTGGCATGCCCAGAATATGAGTGCGGCCTATCAACGTCGGCCCATCGGGGACCGGCGGGAAATGGTCCAGACCGGCCTTGAATTCATCCGGCTGTTCGGTGATCGGGTGCCGGAGGCGAAGGAGTGGCAGAAGCAGATGGAGCGCCGGCTTGCCATGGAGGCTCTCCACATCGCGCGGGATTCCTTCCGCAAGCCCGGCGACGATACATGGTCAGATTCCCTTACTTTCGCAGAAGACCATCTGCCTGGCATAATGCTGAAGTCTGAATGGTGGGCATTGAAGGCGCGCCAAGTGATCGGCCGTTCGAGAATGCATGCGCTGGCACGTCTGAGAGCCAGGCTACGCAGTGGAGCGGACACTCCCGACACCCACGGAAAAATGTGGTACGATCACGGAATGCAGATCGGCTTCTGGCCCGGATAGGCCAGATCATTATTCCATACCCGGCTGTCAGCTGGAATGGGCCGGGCGACTGAACAAGCGTGCAAAGCCATAAGACCAAGTCCCCTTCGCCAGCCGGTATAGGAGCGACAGGGTATCTCTGTTCCAACGGTTGGGCGGGCCGATTTGCCAGCGAACCGAGACGATGCCTTTCAGAAAACCAGGCACGTCACCGCGCAGAAGGTATTTCAGGGTGTATGCCCCCTGACCTTCAGCATAAGCGCGCAACATTTTTGGAATGTCGGCCTCCTTGCGCCCGTGATGGTGGCTGATGACCATATCCGGACAATAGAGACCCTCCCAGCCTGCATGGACAATACGCGCGGCATAATCGGTGTCTTCACCGCCTCCAATTTGGGTGCCCGCTCCGATGAGTTCGTCAAACACGCCGATCCGGGCAATGATGCTCCGTCTGAAGGCGAAATTCGCTCCAATGATTCTGTCTACATGAATGTATTGACGAGCCCGGAAACGGCGCGGCTCGCGAGAGGTGTTGATCGTGACCCTTGCATCGGAGGGATCATGCAACTCCACCCTGCCGGTGACAAATCCGATGCGCTCGTCAGCGAAGGCTGCGGTAGCCTGCGCGACATAATCAGGCGCGACATAACAATCATCGTCAGTGAAAATTATGATTCTGCCACGGGCAACCGCAAGTCCCGCATTACGCGCCGCACTGAGGCCAGGTCGCGTTTCGACGATACTGACGAGCGGTGCAGGCATGTCTGGCGCGACGGCCCGGATGACACCCTGGGTCGCGTCGGTCGAACCATTATCGACGATAATAATTTCCCAGGTCCCCGTATATTCGAGCTCAGCTATTGCCTGCAGGCATGGCTTCAATTGCCCTGCGCGGTTGCGCGTGCACACAATAAGGCTGGCGTCGATCTCGACATTCATATCGCCAGGAGGCGCAGAAATGTCAGTCCGGCCGGACAGAGCCTCGGGGATACTCTTTGAAGCTGGCATATGTCGCCCCTCGCTCATTTCTGCCCATCGGCGGAGCAGAGAAACCGTTGCGCAATGCCAGAGGAAAGGTGCCGCCGGGGCCTGTCAACGCTTACCCGATCACAGCCCGCTTTAAGCGGCTGACTTAGCACCTTTCCGGAAATAATCATGGTCGTCACCATTCAGGCACTTCCCGAATCCCCGCTTGCCGGTATGGCATCCGCAAACGGTCCAGCCGGAACATCATCCCTCACCTTTACGCTCAGCCACGGCCAGCGCGCTCGCAATTTCCAGCGCCTGCTCTGCCGTGTCCGCCCAATGAACGGTGCTGTAGGCACGGCTGGAATACTCCCAGACGGCGCGGTTTTTTCCAAATCGATCAGGCAGGAGAACACTCGGCTGGGCCCGCAACATTGTCAGCACATGCGGGTGCAGGCGATCCGTCACAAGCACGCGACCAGTGTCCAAAGTCCTGTTGCCGGTTGAAAGCACATACTGAGAGATGGCTTTATAGGATTGCCGGACAGCCGCGTTCGCTTTTGATCGGAATAGCGGAACCGAGCGGCGAAATCTTGAACAGGCCCGCCCCATTAATACACTCGGTGCTGTCATGTTCAGATCCGGCCAGTCGAAAACTTTAACTTCTGCCGGCGGTCGGAACCCCGCCCCCTCCTCATCATCCCTCGCAAGCCAGAGGACATCATGGGCATCCGGATCAGTCTTGCGGGGCTGCGGCGGCAGGAGAAAGGTTGTATCGTGAATGGCAGGGATGGAAATATGGGGTGGAAAGACCTCTAACGCCGACTCTGCACTCACCGGATCACGAGCCATCAGGACGACGTCACGATGATCACCGAAGATGGCACCCGCCTCACGTCGATCATCATCGTCTACGAACAACATCGTGGATGGCAAGGAGATCAGCCGGTTGTCAGGGCAGGCCGCGGCAACCATGCGCTTGACCTTTGCGTGCCCCGGCCAGAGACGTGACACCGTCACACCACCGATGAACAGGATAGCCCCGTCACCAACCGCGCTGATCATGTCGGAGATGTTGAAGTTCCATTCGTGCGCAGCATACGCGATGTCTACGCCTCGCGCCTCCAGATAATCGTTGATGGCCAGCCACATCATATGCATGCCGACATTGCCATCATAGGGGAACTGCAACAGGGCCACACGGCTCCCTGCGGGAATATAATGATCGAGGAAAGTCGAAATCTCGTCCGCTTGCTGGGCAAGCAAGCTGGCGTCCGCAGCCGGCAATATCGTATTGGTCACGAGAATTGTACTCCAGGACTATTGGTTTGGTTTGCATGCAAGATTGATGCGCCAGCTGAACCGTTCCGGCTCCAGACTTTCTCACAACCCGTGTTTTCCGTTAGAGCGGGAATAATCAAAACTTGTGTAGACATCGTTTCTGACGGAGCGCGAAACGATGCGGCGTTTATTGCTGCAGGATAAACGTGCGGTCCCGCACTGACGTTTCCTGCACCTGTTCCGAAAGCTTCTCGGGATGGCGCAAAACCATGACAGAGTATCATCTATGCACCCGCTGTTCGCCGCCGCAGGATCTGCACTATCTCGACCGCCTCACGCTCCGGTCCGTCCGGTCGATCAGCAGCGAACCAGAGCAGCAGTGTTGCGGCAAAATAACAGACCCCGCCAGCGAGTATCAGCCAGACAAGCTCAAAGAAATTGGCGCCACTGATACCCAACCGGCCCATCCCCACGATCACAAGTACCATAATCAAAGTGGCGAGAATCGCGCGCCAACTCGAAAGCACCTGATCCACCACCGGAGCGCCCACAAGTCTTCGGGCAAGGTAAATGTCAAAACCGACAGCAAACAATCCGCTAACGCATCGTGCCAGCAAAAGCCCAACCAGCCCGCCGGAAAAAAGCCCTGCGAAGATCAAAGGGTAACGTACGAACAAGTTTATGACATCACGGATGAACAACAAACGCGTGCGGGCCAGCCCCATCGCCAATGGCATCAAGGGTGTAGAGAAAGCGTTCAAAGCATAAATGGTGCTGAGAATCTGGATCACGAGCGCAGCAGCAGACCACTGCGAGCCCAGCACGAGTTCGACAAGCGGCGCCGCGATCAGCGCGAAGCCAACGCCAACTGGCAAAGCCACAGCCGCGAGAATTCTCTGCGCGCGCAGGTACGCATCTCGCATCCGGGCGGAATCGTCCTGCAGTTTCGAAAAAGCCGGAAAGAGAACGTAGGAAAGCGGCGCCATCGATTCTCGCACTGGCAGGGCAGCCAGATTGTCTCCGACCGTATACTGCCCGAGCGGTACGGTGCCGAGGACGGCTCCGACCGCCAGATGATCGGCGCGATAGTTTATCGCTCTCAGGCCAGAACTGAGCCCTAGCCAGCTGGAAAAGGAAAACAGATTGCGCCAATGCCGGAGTGACAATCTGGGACGGTAGGATATCAGTATATAGGACAGGATCAGGCTTACGCACTGGGCCGCAACCAACCCGAGAACAATCGCCCAATAGGTCCGAAACGCAAAAGCAATCGTGGCCGCGACGATCAGGCCCGCGAACTTGTTTGCGAATTCAACGAACATTTCCTGCTGGAAGGACAATCGCCGCCGAAACTCTATCAGGCGGGGGTTCCCCAGTCCCGTTATGATCGTCGCTCCGCAGAGCGCATACATGATCAGAATGAGACGCTCGTCACGATACGCTGCGGCGATGATGTGGGCAGCAACGGCCAGTATCGCAGCGACTATCAGGGCTCGGATTACATTGAGTGTCCAGGCCGTATCAAAATGCTCCCGCTGAGGATCACGATGCTGTATCAGCGCCGCCGCCAGAGACAACTCGGTAAACGCGCTGACGATCGCAAATACGACCGTGGCAATCGCCACGAGGCCAAAATCGGCAGGGGTAAGCAAACGCGCCAGCACGATCGTGCTGGCGAGTCCGATCAGGTTTATCAGGACGCGTATTCCGGCGGTCCATAGAGACCCGACGGCCAAACGCTTCCGTACACCTTCCATCTGGTATCCTCTGTACTACCGCCGCTTGCCTGTCTGCGCCGGAACGAAATGCAGAAATTCTGGCCCCGCCTGCCCGGATAGTCGGGATCGGAAGCCATGGTAACGCTTCAGTGCGCTCCGCTTGCCGTGCGCAGCATGAAACCGGTCAAACCCATTCTTCCCAATTATCGAAGGCCCCATCGAGCAGGGCGCGGAAAATCCGGTCGTTGTCGAACTTCGTGACGAAGGTGCGCGGCGCAGTACCCGGGAACCTCGTATTCTCAGCCTGCGAATATACGACCTCATACCCGGCCGCACGGGCAAGTTCATGCGCCGTCTCGTTCCAGTTCATGGACTGGCCAAAAGGGATGGCGAAAGTCGCCGGTGCCGCGCCCAGACGCTGATGCATCACTTCACGCGAAGTCCGCAGTTCGGCCTCAATGTCCGCCTCTGACAGGCAGGAGAAATCCGGATGCGATTTTGAATGGCTGCCGAGTTCCACATCCGCGGCGCTCAGCGCTTTCAGCGCCTCCCAGCCAAGAATGTCCTTTTGTGTCCACTCCGATTGATGATCGCTCCAATCGGATACCACGAACAGGGTCCAGGGGATGCTGCGCTGCTTCAGGATTGGGGCTGCGTGATCTGCGGCGCTGGTCCAGGCATCGTCGAAAGTGACGGCCAGATCCATAGGCTCTCCCCCGTCAGCGGCAATCTGGCGGGCCGGCACGAAACGGTATCCAAGCTCCATGGCGATATCGAGTTGGCGGGCAAAGTTCTCCGGGCTGACATCGTTCACGCCCGTTCTGGGCTGGCCAACGGAGTGATAGGCAAGGATCCGCCCCCCGGAGCGTTTCCCGCGCTGCCGCCGGAAGGCCGACAAGGCGTGACGTTCCCCAAACATCCTGAGAGCGGCAATATCATCGCGCCTGACTCCAGCCCGCCGCAGGGCTTTCTTTGCCATGGCTGTTAACATTAATCGCTCCTGCTCGAGGCTGAGGGTATCAGGCTCGCTTTGCGCCATATTATGCAATACTCATTCCAGACAGCTCAAGCGGGCCGAGTAGCACAGGCTGCAGGATGCATGATCTGGCAGCGTTTATGGCATGGCCCCTGCTGGCCCGTATCGTGCGATCAGTTCAGATCACGCCAGACTGGCATTTCACTTGCAGTCCGGCTCAAACCGGTCTTCGTTCGGCCTGCGTAGGGAAAATTCGTGAAAAATCTCGCGGTCGTCATCCCGTATTTTCAACGCGATCCTGGCCTGCTGCGCCGGGCCGTAGAGAGCATCCTTTCTCAGGATGTCGGGCCAGACGTCACGGTCGAAGTCTTGATCGCAGACGACGAGTCGCCGACGCCTCCGGAACAGGAGATTGAAGGGTTAAGCCGCCCCGGTTTCGAGGTAAGAATCCTCAAGCGCCCAAACGGGGGACCGGCAAAGGCCCGCAATACGGCTCTGGAGGCCGCCCAGGATCCCGACTATGTCGCCTTCCTCGATTCCGATGACTGGTGGGAGCCCGACCATCTCTCAACAGCGCTGGGTGCGTTGCAGCGGGGAGCGGGCTTCTATTTTGCCAATAACCATTCCGAGCCCGGCAAGACCTGGTTTCAGAGCATCCGGAATGGAAAAGAGCTGATCGCGAAGGCCACCCCGGACGGCAAAGGCTGTCATACGATGGCCAACGATGTCTTCCTGTCGCTGTTCCTGGCCGATTGTGTGGCGCACACTTCCTCCGTTGTCTTCGATGCGCGGCAGGCTCCGGGTATGCGCTTCGATGACGCCCAGTCTCATGGTGGCGAGGACTATCTGTTCTGGCTGGACGTAGTCAGGCTGACACGAAACTCCGCATTCAGCGCAACCCCGAAAGCACATCGGGGCCGGGGTATCGACCTCTGCCGCAGTGCATATGACTGGTCCAACCCATTTTGCGCACGGCGGCTTTACCTGGATCTTGTGTTTCGCAAGAAACTCATCCGCGAATACTGCCAGACTGAATCCCAGCGCCAGCAGATGGCGGAGCTGGCAGGCGAAATACGGCGCGAACTTCTTCAGGTTTTGGCAAGAAATACTTTCGCCCACTTCCAGACATCTGCGCCCATCTGGTGGAAACTGATACTGAATGACCCGGTCTTCTTTGCCTACCTGCCCCACAATGCCATCGGGGTGGTTGCACGCAAACTGGCCGGGCCCCGGAAAGCTAGCCTGCAGACTGATTGACGCGCCAGCCTGCCGAGCCTGCGCGGCGGTTTGCGTCCAGTGATCCGGACGCTTCGCCATCAATGCTCAGGCTGGACCGTCCCTGCGGCAGTCTTTGTCCGGCCTGAGAATGGCAGGACACGGGACAGGAACCGGCGCATTGGCACATCATAAATCCGGTCTGCCGCCCATGCGAGCGTGCCTGCAGCCAGCGCCACCAGAGCAATGTTCAGCATGCCTGGCGGATTCTCCCAGCCGATAACCGCCCAGAAACTGCCCAATACCTTGAACAAGGGAAGATGCAGGACGTAGACGCCATAAGACATGATCCCGAGGCGCGAGGCGATCTGTCCGGTGATGCCGCTCGCCGCCGCACCCTGTGCGACAACGATAAGCGCCGGGAACAGCAGGACGCAGGCCAGAACGTCAAACCAGCGGCGCCATACATCCGGCACCGGCAAACACAGTACCGCCAGCAGCAATAGGACTGCGCCCCATGCCGGCACGGTCGGGAAACGGAACCGGTCCCGCAGCTTGTAAATCAGCACGCCAGCAAAGAAACCATAGAGAACCCGGACGAGCCCGATCTCGGCATCCGACCATTTCCAGCCAGCACCCAGGTCTTCCTCTTTCGGGATCAGGAAGGCGGCAACAAGCCCAAAGACGAGCAGAGCGCCCAACAGGACACGCGGGGTCAGGAACCTTGCAAAAACCGCGTAAACGGCGTTGGCGACAAGTTCGAACAGCAATGTCCAGGCAGGAGGATTGAACGGATACAGCAGATCATCCTGCCCGAAGCTCCGCGGTGTCGGCAGGAACAGAACGGAAAAGCCGGCGATTGCGAGTATCTTCTTCCAGGAGACCCACTCCCCTCCGCTCAGCCTGAGATATAAGGTAAGGGCCAGCGCAATCCCCAGTCCTGCCAGATACATCGGGTAGAGCCGGATGAACCTCAGGCGCATGAAGGCTACGGCACTCAGCCCCTTTTCGAACCGGGACTGATAGGCGTGCGCGAGCACAAAGCCACTGAGAGCGAAGAAGAAGTCAACCGCCAGATACCTGCCCTGGATCAGGCTCTGCATTAATGATGACGGAATGTGATCGGCAATCACAGCGAAAGCCGCGATGCCGCGCAGCCCGTCCAGCACAACAAATCGCCGCCCCTCCGGAGACACGCCTGAACTGGCGCCTGACGGAGGGCTGATTGCAACTGACACTGCCTGCCCCGCGGAAAAACACCGGCGGGGCAGCGCGCCCCGTCTCTGCGCTATGTACGCCCCCTGCGATAATTCCGCCAGTGGCCGCCCGTAACCTGAGAGATAGCGTGTGGCGCAACGCTCTCAGGCAACAGGTCAAACAACCGCCACATAACCGCAGATTATGGTCTGGTCCTTCGAGGAGAGGTTGCGACCCCGCAGCATGAGCAACTGACCGTTGAAGCCGGGGTAAAGCTCTGAAATAGTTATCGGGAACGGGCATCGTCGAGATGCCTCCGGGAGGATATTGAGTGGCTTCAGTGTGCCGGTCCATCGCCCTCGCCCTTCTGGCCGGGGTTGTTCTAGGCAGCGGCGCCCTGGCTCAATCGGACCGGCTCCGGGCCGAGGAAAAAAACGCCCGGGACAACCAGCCGCTGGACTTTTCAACACCAGATTGGGACAGCTGGGAGGCCGATGACTGGCAAGTGCCGGCTCCGGAGCGCCCTGTTATCGAGACCGACACAGATGCCCTGCAGCGCGCACATGCCGCCTATCTGCGGGACAGCGGGCTGCAACTCACCCGGCCTGAACGCGAAGATGCCCCCATACAGCCGCGCACGACGCCTGGCTGGCTGCAGGCGGTCGGGCGTTTCCTCGAATCCCTGGGACCGGTCTTTGCCGCTCTCTTCTGGATCGCCGTGGCCGCGATTGTTGCGGGCCTCCTCTATTTCATCTTCGGTGAGGCGATCCGGATGCGTCTTGGCTTCAAGAAGAAAGGCGCCGAGAAGATCGCAGATGATCTCCTCACTGATATCCGCCCTGATGCCGCCCGTGCGCGCTCGCTGCTGGAAGAGGCCGATGCGCTGGCGCGCCAGGGCCGCTTCGCCGAAGCGGTCCACCTGCTCCTTTTCCGGTCGATCGAGGACATTCAGGAACGTCTGGACGGCGGCGTGCCGACATCGCTGACCGCGCGCGAGATTGCCGGGCTCAGCAGGCTGCCGGACCGGGCACGGCGCGCACTCAGACCCATCATCCAGATTGTGGAACACAGCTTCTTCGGCGGCCACGGCGTGGATGCGGATGGGTGGAAGAATGCCCGGCAGAGCTATGAAGACTTCGCTTTCGGGGAGGGCTGGGCATGAGCGGATCCGCAGACGCCGGGTCGCCCTTTTCGGCGCGTGTTGTCGCGATCCTGATCGCCGTGGCGGTGGTCTCCTTCGGGGCGATCATGGTGCTGGCCGGGTGGGCGCCGGAATTGCGGGACCGCAATCAGGCAGGCGACCATCCCTATTCCACCTCGGCCCTCGGCTATAATGGCTTTATCCGGCTGCTTGAGGCACAGGACTATCCGGTGCGGATTTCGCGGCTGGAGCGCGATCTGGAACGCCGCGACTGGGGCCTCATGGTAGTGACGTTGCCAGCGAATTCACGCTTCGAGGCCCTGGCAGAACAGGACTTCCAATACCCCGCCCTTGTCGTGCTTCCGAAATGGTACGGCATGACGGACGCCTACAATCCCTCACGCCAGGCAGATACGCGCTTTGTCGATGCCCGGCGGCTGAATGACAATCTCCGCGTCGTTTATCCGGACGTGGAAATATTGCGCGTCGCCATTCCGGAGGAGATTGATACACCTTTCGGCGCTTTACCGGTGACGCCGGATGTCCGGCTGCAGCTCATCCAGTCCCGCAGCCTCGAGACGATCGCCGGCACGGAGAGCGGCGCCCTCATTGCATACGATCCCACGCGCGGTATCTATCTGCTCAGCGATCCGGACATGATCAACACATTCGGTCTGGCCCGGATCGACAACGCCCTCTTTGCGACACGGATGGTCGATTACCTGCGTACATCCGAAAACGAACCTGTGATTTTCGATGCGACCCTGCACGGCTTCCAGCGTTCGGAAAACCTTCTGAAGATGCTGTTTTCAGTTCCCTTCCTCGGGGCAACGCTGGTCGCGCTCGCGAGCGCCCTGTTACTCGGATGGGCTGCGGTTGTCCGCTTTGGACCACCAGCGCGTGAGGCGCGCGCGATTGCGCTTGGCAAACAGGCGCTGGCAGACAATTCCGCTGGCCTCGTCACCATGGCACGGCGCGAAGTCCGGATGGCGCCCGGTTACGCCGGCCTAATCCGGCGCCGTCTGGCGCAGGCGCTGGGACTGCCCCGCGGTACGCCGGAAAGTCAGCTGACAGACATGTTCGACCGGCTCGGCCCCGCCGAGAAAGACGGCCCGGTCTTCTCGGAGCTTGAAGCCGGCCTCAAAGGCCAGACACACAGCCGTGACGATCTCGTGCAAAAGGCGCGTGAAATGCATCACTGGCGCAGAGAAATCATCAGGAGAACCATGCATGAGCGTCGCTGACATCCGCAATCTGGCGGACCGTATCCGAAGTGAAGTGAGCAAGGCCATTGTCGGGCAGACCACCAGCGTGGACCTGCTTCTGGTTGCGCTGTTTTCCTCCGGGCACGTCCTGCTTGAGGGGCCGCCGGGCACGGCCAAGACATTGCTGGCGCAATGCTTTTCCAAAGCCATCTCGCTGCAGTTCGGCCGCATCCAGTTCACGCCGGACCTGATGCCGGGCGATGTGCTGGGTACCAATCTCTTCAACTTCCAGACCAATCAGTTCAGCCTCACCAAAGGCCCGATCTTCACCGACCTGCTGCTCGCCGACGAGATCAACCGGACGCCGCCCAAGACGCAGGCGGCGCTGCTCGAAGCGATGCAGGAGCGCAAGGTGACGATCGACGGCGAGAGCTATCCGCTCAACCCGCGCTTCACCGTCATCGCGACGCAGAACCCGATCGAGCAGCAGGGCACCTATCCTCTGCCCGAAGCGCAGCTCGACCGGTTCCTGTTCAAGCACAATCTGGAGTATCCGAGCCGCGAGGAAGAAATCCGTATCGTCGCCCAGCATGGCACGCGCAGCGGCATGAAGACGCCGGATGGTTTTGGAATTCAGCCAGTTCTGTCAGCGGCCGAACTTGATGCCGCCGTCGAGTCCGTCTCTGCTGTCCGCCTGAATGATGAGATCATTTCCTATATTGTCGATATCGTGCGCACCACGCGCGAAACACCGGCGCTGGAGACCGGCGCCAGCCCGCGCGCCGCCGCTGCGCTCGCCACAGCGGCCCGCGCCCGCGCCGCACTGGACGGGCGCGACTTCGTCATTCCCGACGATGTGAAGACGCTTGCTCTGCCGGCCCTGCGCCACCGGGTGATCCTGTCGCCAGCCGCTGACATCGAAGGACGTACCACGGATGAAACCCTGGCCGGCATCATCGAACAGACGGCGGCGCCGCGGTGATCTCCCCCACCCCCCGCGCGATCTTCCTTATGCTGATGGGTATGCCGCTGCTGATCGGCATTGCCCTGATGGCGCCCTCGCTCTGGATCGTCTCAGGGGGCTGGATCGCGGGGATCTGCGGAATTGTCCTGACCGATGCCCTGCTTGGCGCGCGCCTGCGCGCATTCCAGGTGGATGTCACTGTTCCGCCCCTGCTTTATGTGGGCGAGGCGGAACCCCTGCCGCTGCGCCTGTCATTCGATGAAGGCCCCCTGCCCGCGCGCATCGAAATACTTCTTGAGACGAATGAACTGATCCCGCCCCTGCCGGGTCAGGGACTGCGCGGCTGGGACGCAGGCGAGCGGCATTATGAACTGAAGCTGACCGCCTCGCGCCGGGGTGTTGCCCGAATCATTCGCCTGTGGAGCCGGTGGCGCGGCCCGCTTGGCCTCGTCCAGAAACGCCATGTGCTGAATATCGGGGCCGACATTCCCGTGACGCCGAATGTCCGCTGGGTGCGTGACGAGGCGATTCGCCTCTTCTCCCGCGATGCCGAGTTCGGCATCAAGACACAGATCGAGCGCGGCGATGGCAGCGAGTTTGATGCGCTGCGCGAATTCTCCTCCGGCATGGACCGGCGCGCCATCGACTGGAAACATTCGGCCCGCCACCGCCACCTGCTCGCCAAGGAGTTCAAGACCGAGCGCAATCATAACATCGTCTTCGCCTTCGACACTGGAAGGTTGATGAGTGAACCGCTGGGCGGCGTACCGAAGATTGACCGCGCGGTGACGGCAGGGCTCCTGCTTACCTATGTGTCCCTGCGATCCGGCGACCGCGCGATGCTCTACGGCTTTTCAGCGCGGCCCGGCGTGCAGAGCGGATTCCTGAGCGGCACAAGCGCTTTTCCGAAGGCTCAGGCGATTGCCGCCGAGATGGATTATTCCGACGCCGAGGCGAACTTTACCCTCGCCCTGACAAACCTCGCCGGACGGCTGGAGCGGCGCAGCCTCGTGATCATCTTCTCGGATTTCGTGGACACGATTTCGGCCGAGCTGATGCTGGAAAATGTCAAACGCCTCACGGATCGGCACCTGGTCCTGTTTGCGACTTTCGAGGATGAGGCGCTGGCCGGCATGGCCGATGCGGCGCCCGAAACGCCCGAGGATGTCGCGCGCGCAGTGATCGCCGATACGCTATTGTCCGAGCGCGACCTCGTCTTCCGGCGCCTGCAGCGGATGGGCGTGCAGATCATCGAAACCCGGCCGGAACATTTCGGCGCAGAGCTTGTCTCACGTTACCTCCAGATCAAACAGAGGGACATGCTGTGAGCGGCGATCTCCTGAAATCATATCGCTTCCGCGAAGAGCGCCAGGCCGACTGGCAGAAGCTGGACCTGATCCTGACACGGGCCGAGAATGGCGGTGTCAAACGCCTCAGCGATGAAGACATGATGGCCCTGCCGCGGCTCTACCGGCAGGCGGTGTCGTCGCTGTCGGTCGCTCGCTCCATCTCGCTGGACCAGAACGTCATTGCCTATCTGGAGAGCCTGTGCACCCGCGCCTATTTCTTCGTGTATGGCGCGCGAACGACCATTGGCCAGCGGATGATGAATTTCCTGCGGCGTGACTGGCCGGACTGCGTGCGCGGGTCTGTCTGGCCGGCACTTCTGTCGGCCCTGTTCTTCTTCGGCGGCTGGGGCCTCGCCTTCTTCCTCTGCCTGCAGGACATGGACTGGTACTGGACCTTTCACGGGCAGAGCTTCCTGGAAGGACGCAATCCGGACGCGACGGTGGAATACCTGCGCAGCACAATCTATGCCGATGGCCATGGCGACGGGCAGCTGTCAGCCTTTTCAAGCTATCTCTTCAATCACAATGCCCAGATTGCCCTGTTTGCCTTTGCACTCGGCTTTGCCTTCGGTGTCCCGACGGCCTGGCTTCTTGTGTATAATGGCGTGATGATCGGATCGATGTATGCGGTCTTCTGGGACAAGGGTCTCGGTTATGAATTCACTGGTTGGCTGTTGATTCATGGCGTGACGGAGATTTTTGCAATCGTTCTGGCGGGCGCCGCAGGCTTCATCATCGGCGGCGCCGTGGCCTTTCCCGGCCGTCAGTCACGCCTCGCCTCGGCCCGCTCAGCCGGGCAAAAGGCGGCAACCATTGCCATGGGCTGTATCATCATGCTGGTGATCGCAGCGCTGCTGGAAGGCTTCGGCCGGCAGATGATCAATTCCGACACCGTCCGTTATGTGATCGCCGCCGGTACGCTGGTTCTATGGATGCTATATTTCTATATGCCCCGCCGGGAGCACCCGGCATGACGGCCAAACCTCAGGCAACCCCCAGCCGCCCCTCGGCGCGGCCGGTAAGCGTTGAGGCGGCCACCCAGCGGCGGGCCCGCATGGCGGAGGAAATCCGCCAGGCAAAGATGGTGCGCCGGCTGGTCACGCCCGAGGGCGCCGCGATCCGTCTGCGGCTCGCCAGCGCGGCCGAGCGCGCCGGCGCTTTTCTGATCGATGTGGCGATCCAGTGGATGATCGTCATCGCGACCCTCTTCGGTCTCGGCTATCTCCTGCAGGCGCTGGGCCAGGGCAGCGCCAATATCGCCTTTGCCTTCTGGCTGGTGTTTTTCTTCTTCGTCCGGAATTTCTATTTCATCTTCTTCGAGATCGGGCAGCGCGCGGCCACACCGGGCAAGCGGGCTCTTGGGCTGCGCGTCGCGGCGCGCGATGGCGGCCGCCTGACCGCCAATTCCGTGCTCGCGCGAAACTTCATTCGGGAAATCGAAGTGGGACTGCCCATTCAATTCGCGCTCATGGGCGGCGATGGCGCGGGGGCGTGGATGGGTCTGCTCGGTCTGATCTGGTCCGGCATCTTCCTGCTCTTCCCGATTTTCAACAAGGACAAGATGCGCGTCGGCGATCTCATCGCGGGCACCTGGGTCATCCGTTCACCGAAGACCAAGCTGATGCATGACATCACGTCAGCCGCCAAAGCCGCCGACGCCAGCTCCCGCTTCAATTTCACGACGGCGCAAGCCGATGCCTATGGCATTCATGAGCTGCATGTTCTGGAAGATGTGCTGCGCCAGTCCACGAGCGAAATCAAGGCGCAGGTCGCCAGCCGGATTCGCGACAAGATCGGCTGGACGAAGACCGCTTCCGAAACAGATCTTGCCTTCCTGGAAGCCTATTATGCCGCGCTGCGGCGCCGGCTCGAGCAACGGATGCTGCTTGGCCAGCGCAAGGCCGACAAATTCGATATCAGCTGAGACGGAGTCTGGCCGTCTCTCCGGCGCGCGGACGCCCTGTGTCTGACGTTTCGGGCAATATGCGAATGCCGAGCAGGTGCTTTACGGTGCGCAGCAGTACTTTTGCCGAGACCGCAGGCGGCTGGACCAGCGCTCTCAGCACAAGCGCCGGATCCTTCGTCCGCCCGCCATCGATCAGGGTACGCCAGGCAAAATCCGTCCGGGTGAAATGCAGGTGTTCCTTCAGGGCGCGGCGCGCGTCCCGCGCAAGTCCCGGAAGCGCCAGGAAGGCCTCATCCGCGCGCACCAGTTTTTCGACGGCATGGGTCGGAAAGGTCTTGGACAGGGATTCCGGCATGCTGACGGCAATATATCCACACGGATCAATGATCTCCCAGCGCGCGCCCAGGGTCAGTGATCGCACATAGAATTCATAGTCTTCGGCAAGGCGCATATCTTCGCGAAAGGACAGTTCATTCTTTCTGAGGAACTCTGTCCGCATCAACGGCTTCAGATATCCGATCTCGCGGCGCTGGCCGGCATATTTGGCGAGATTCTCGCGCACGAACCGCGCCAGATCCATCGGCACCGCACCGATCTCTTCATCGCGCCAGACGCGAAGGCCGTCTTCCGGCGACTGTCCCGGCTGTACACGGACGACATCATCGGCGACAAAATCGAGATCGCGGGTTTCGGCATGATGCACCATTCGCTGCAGCCGGTCGGGCAGCAGATAGTCATCAGCGTCAAGCCCTGTCACCCAGGGCGTCTCCACGCATCTCAGCGCCGCATTGCGCGCCGCCGACGGACCGGCATTGCGTTCCTGACGAATCACGGTGAGACGCGGCTCGCTCGCCGCAAGCGTTTCAAGGAGCGCAAAACTGCCATCGCTGGAACAGTCATCCACGACGATGACCCGCACAGGGATTGTCTGGCCCAATGCCGAGCGCACGGCCTTGGCGACCGTTTCCTCTGCATTGTAGCAGGGAATGATGACTGTGGCCTGTTCCATTACCGCGCCGCTTTAGCCTGCCCTGCCGGGCGCAAGTTCCATGCCATAAAGCGCCGCAACGGCCCAGCTTTCACTGCTTCGCCTGACGTTTGTCCGGAATGGGAAAGACGAACCGCAGGCTCAGCCGAAGATGGCAACCACCGCCCAGATGATCGCCGACCACAGCCCCGCGCTGAGGCCGATAATCGTAAGCAGGCGCAGCCAGACAGGCCATTTTTCGGTGCTGAACTCGTTCATCACCGAACTGTCACCTTCGAGGGCCCCGCTGACGGGTTCATTAAATGCGCCTGTATTGGTTAGCATGGAATGACTCGAACTCGACTAGACGCTACTGAAGGCCATCACTTAAGAGGCCAAGGTTTAACAGCGACTTAAGGCAACCTCCGGCCCGCTTGCATTATGGGAAGTTGCGCTTCGAATCCGGCGCAATTCCGGCGAAACACGGTCAAAATGTGGCAGATTTCACTAGTGGCCCCGGATGACACCGGGGAGGCCGTCACGCTCAGACCGCGACAGCCTTGGCCCGCCCTACAAATTTCCGGTCGAACAGGCGCATCGGCGCTATCCCGGCGAGGCCCTGCAGGTAGGCCGCCGTCGTGAACGTACTCCACAGGTAGGACTCTGTGAAAGCCATGGTAATGTTCATCAGCACGATGATCACCAGCGCCGAGTTCACCAGCGATCCGTCCCTGAACCAGAGTCCGAAAAGGCGGAGCGAGCTCCAGACCAGATAGAAGACGAAGAAGCCAAGACCAACCAGGCCAAGGTGAACCCTCACCTCCCAGAAAGCGCTGTGGAAAGTGAGCTTGGTGCCGAATTCCCTATACTGAAGTTCGTTCAGGGTTTGCGCCATGCCGATATTGTATTGCCAGAACCCCTCAAGGCCCACGCCGAACAGAGGGTGCTGTGCGGATACGAATTCCGCGACATCCCAGATCTCCGTTCTCCCGGTGAGGGTCGTATCCTTTCCGACCAGGCCCAGAAATCTTGCAACATACTGGTTGTCCGGCATGTTCCAGACGGCAAGCGCGAGCAGAAGCACAACCGCGAGGCAGATCATTATGACGAGAACTGGCAGCGCACGGACCTTGGTCACCGGGGACCAGAAGACCTTCACCCCGACAAGCGCAACAATCCCGAGAATGGCGAAGACCAGCGATGTCGCAGAATCCGCCATCAACTGGAACATGAAGCAGATCGGGATGAACGGAAGCGCCAGAAGACGCAGGACTGGTGTCTCCTTCTCATTCAGGAATGTGATGAGGCTGAGCACCAGACAGAACAGCATCTGAGCGCCGAACTGATTCTTGCTGCCGTAAAGGCCGCCGGATGAGAACCTGTCCATATACGGCGCTGAATAGATCGTCGCGAAAATCCCGGCGAGCCAGATCGTCCGGAGAAGTTGCGTGGTCGTCAATCGGCCCGCAATCGACACGCAGGTGATCGCGGTGAGCAGGAGCAATATGCCCTCGCGAATGGCCGCGCCCGGATAGGGTGACCAGCCGATCGAGAGGAGACCGAGGATCGGCACCGTAAACAGGGGCCACGCCTTCAGGAAGATCGGTGCGAGGCGGTTGCGGTCGAGAACCAGGATCGCCAGCAGTCCAAGAATGCAAAGATAGCGCAGCGCCGCAAACTCCGCCAACGGCAGATAGGTCACGGCAAACCACACCGTCACAAAGCCCTGCTCCAGAATGCCGGCTCCATTTTCCTGGGAGTAGACATTGAAGTGACGCGGCCCCGGCAGAAGTTTGGCCGATGTTGGCAGAGAATCAGCCATGCGCATGCGCCTCCCTGGGCTGACCCCGGCCGGCCCGGAGGCGACACTGGCTGGAAAGCACTGAAATAATCATAATGGCGGCTCCGGCAGGATGCTGGCGCTCAGCGCCGCTTTCAGATAGCCGGGTGGCTGCACGAAAGTCTCAATCGGAAGCGCCCCCAGCGTGTCCGCGCGTTGCTGCAGCGGCGCTGGGTTCGATACGAGTTCGCGAATGAGGGCTGGTAATGTCTGCTCAACCGGCTCGGCAATCTGAAAGCCGCTGGCATGGCGCTCCAGCCATCTGGCCGTTTCAGTCCCCTCCGGGGCGATGGCCGGGGTGCAGAAATACCCGCCCTCATAAATGCGGTTCGGCAGTAACCAGACGGAATTCTGACCCGCCTCCATATAGTCACCCGCCCAGACTACATCCAGACCGGAATAGATCGCACCCAGATCCTCCGGAGACCGGTATCGTCCGTGAAATGACATATTCGGCCGCGCCTCGATCAGCGGCTCGAACACTGGCAGTTCCGTACGCGCCGGAATCCCGTGCAGGTGGATCTCCACAGTTTCGCCTAACTCATCAGCCACGCGGCAAAGCAGATCCAGCGAACGCCGGCAGCGCAGGTTTCCAACCCATCCGATCCGGATCCGGCCCGGCTGAGCCCCCTTCCCGGCAGCGCTGCGCTCGCCATAGTCAAGCCCGCCCGCCAGGCGGTTCTCGATCATGACAGCCGTGTACTGCCCGGAATGGTAACGTTCGAAATGGTTCTTCAGGAAACCCGGCGACGAAACCACGACCGCGCGGCAGCGTTTCAGCAGCCAGCCTTCAAGTCCGCGCAAGGCCATTCCGATCGGATCGCGCCGGCATAGCAGCCGATGCACATCAAGGCACTCATAGATTACCGGCGTATCCAGACGGGCGTGCCGTTTCGCCAGAAAGGCGCAGGCGAGCATGTCGAGATTGCGGGCGTAGATGACGCTGGCCTCCGAAAGTTTGTCGCGCGCCGCTGCAGCGGTTCGCGCGCCGCGGAAGACCTGCCTGATGCGTTGCAGGAAGGCGCCGTCCCGGGTCATTCCGAGATCGACATTGTCCCACTCCAGCGGCCCTGGATCACGGCGGCGCATCATGAACCCCGAAACCTGGAAGCCGTCCTCAATGAAGGCGAGCGCGCGGCGGCGGATCGCGGCATCAGCGGCTTCATGCCCGAAGAATGCAATCCTGGTCATCGTCCGTTCGCCACCTTCAGGTAGGTGTGAGACCGCCTGTCCGACCTCCGTATCAGCGATCAGCATGAGCGGGCGGATGGCACATTACTCCGCCGAGATACGGTCCACGGAATCCGGCTGGCCGCTCGCCTTGGAGGGCGGAACCTGTACGGCAATCGGTGGCCGGATGCCGGGCCCGGAGGCTTTCGCTTTTTTCGATCTTGCCCATCCGAACAGGCCCGGCTTCGACTCCATCTGGTAGTATTTGCGGTAGGCCTTGTAGGTCGCACCAGGGTCGCGGTGGTGGCGGCGCCGGTTGAGATCGACCATGTTCAGCGTGACACCAAGGACGTCTGCCTTGAAGTTGCTCAGCAGGCTGAGCGACTGACGCGCCGCCGAACGCGCGGAGTGGCGCCAGCGCACGACGAGAATGGTCTTGTCTGCCTTTCCGGCAACGACCCGCGCTTCCGCCATCAGCAGCAACGGACCAGTATCGATAAGGATAAGATCGTACATCGACCGCAGACGGGCGAGCAGGTCGTCAAAGGCTCGCGTACCGAACACGTCATGCGGCGTGTGCCCGTTGAACGACAGGGGCAGGATATCCAGCATTGTCTTGCGATCCTTGACGATTGCATCCGACAACTGCCCGGCGCCGAACAGATGCTCGACAAAGCCGATCTCCGGTTTCAGTCCGGCTGCTTCCGTCAGCTGCCGGCGGCGGAAGTCACCATCTATCACCAGCGTCCGCGATCCGGACATCGCCGACATCCGGCCAAGGCTGAGTGTCAGGCTGGTCTTTCCTTCATCCGGCAGAGAGGAGGTGATCGCAACGGTCTTGGTCTCGCTGTCGAGATCCGAGAAAGCGATGGAGGCGCGCATGTAGCGGATACTCTCCGCATATGCCGACAGAGGATTCTCGACAAGGAAATCTGCAGGACTTGTCTGGCCGAGACCGAGGAAGCCCGCCGTGCGGATCAGCGGCACTGATCCAATGGAATTCGTGCGCAGCTTGCGCTCGACATCCTCCGTAGAGCTGATCTTGTGATCAAACAGCTCGGCGAGCAGGGCCAAGCCACCGCCGACGATACCTCCCAGAATGCACCCGATAACCAGGTTCAAGAGCACGCGCGGCGAAGCCGGACGGTTTGGCACCGAAGCCCGCGCAAGGATACTCGCATCCGCCTGGATCAGCGCATCCTGTTCGCGGGTCTGTTTGGAGCGTGCGAGGAATTCCTCAAGCAGCATCCGGCTGGTCTCGGAATCGCGCTCCAGTTCGCGCAGCCGGACGAGATTGATATTATTGCCACGCAACTGGGCTGTCGAACGGTTGATCTCGCCCTGGATGGAGTTGATCTGCGCCTGAGCGACCCGCAATTCATTCTCGAGATTTCCGGCAATGCGGTTCATCTCGGAATTGATCTGGCGATCGATGTCGGCGACTTCATTGCGCGCGGCAATGAGTTCCGGGTGGCGGTCGAGCACCCGGGTTTCGAGTTCGGCAACGCGGCGCATGATCGCGGCGCGCTGAGCCTTGAGGTCATTGATAAGCGGCGAGGCAATGACTTCAGAAATGCCTTCGACACCTGCGCCGCTGTCGATCTGGCGCCGCATGCTCTCATAGCGCGCCCGCGCCCGGTCGAGATCGACCTGCAATCCGCCCTTCTGCGACGTCATGAAGGCGATCTGCTGCTCAGTCAGGGTCGAGCCCTGAGCTGCAAGCAGGCCCGTCTCCGCACGGAAGGTCTCGACGCGGCGCTCTTTCTCTTCGACCTCTTCGCGCAGGCCGGAGACGCGCTCCTGCAGCCATTCCGTCGCCTTGCGGGTCGCTTCATATTTTTCTTCAAGCTGCTGGACGCGGTATTGTTCAGCAATTTCGTCCGCGAGCCGGGCGGCGGTTTCAGGCGATGGGCTCGATACGGAAATATTGATCAGGTAGGTCGTACCAATCCGGCTGACCCCCACCTTGCCCGCCAGGGTTTCAACGACCGCCCCCATGATGGCGGCCTCCTTCTCTTCCGGTGTCATCCCGGCGAAGGGGTCTTTTTCGGACGTGTCACCACCAAAAAGTCCGATAACGGTCGTTTTGACCTGAGAGCGGAGAGACTTCTTGCGGGGCGCCAGTGTCCAGTTGAACTCCGGATCCTCGATCAGCCGCTGACTTTGGGCAACACGTGTCAGAAGCGATTTCGAGCCGAGAACCAGCACCTCGGTGTCGATGGCTGCAGTGGTCGGGCCGAAACCCGAAAACAGCGCGCCCAGGTCGATCACGTTCATCTGCGTCGTATCGAGCTGGATCGTTGACGTCGCTCTATAGGTCGGGGTCTGCGTAAACGTCATGTACGCGACAAGGCCGGCGACCACGACAAAGCCGCTGAGGATCAGCCAGAAGCGGCGATAGACGAGACCGATGAGGGCCTTCAGATCGAAAGACTGCGGCAGTGAATCGTCACCGCTCGCCGGAGCGGCGCTGTTGGGCAGTTCGATCATGTATGACTTGGACAAAGCAGGCCCCAGGGGGTTGAGGGACAGGCTGGCGATTGCCAGCCTGCCGAAAGCAGCAACAGGTTACGGGAACAGCGAAACGCGGATCCCGAAGCGGTTTTCTTCATAGTTCGCATCGCCGAACAGCGCAGTGCCGGAGGCGTCGCGTTCCAGCCTTGTGGCAAACGCCTCGAAGTGAACACGCTTGTTCATCTTGTAGGTGCCGATAAGGCTGAGTTCGAGATTATCGTCTTCGCGGTCCGTTTCCGCAAAGTCGTAATTGTATGTACGCACCACGCCCGAGAGGATCACATTGCGGCGCAGTTCGTGATCGATGCGTGCGCCGAGACGGGTCATGACTGCGCTCGGCGAGTCGAATGCGCCGATGTCGACCACCTGGCGCCCGGCCTCAAGCCCGACGGTCGTAAGCTGGGTCGGGAACCATTGCAGGCGCCCGTCCACCGACAGGCCCGACACGTCGCTGAAAAAGCTGTCGTCCTTGGATTCCTCAAGATAGCCCACCGCAATGTCGCCGCGGATCAGCGACTGCAGTTCGAAGTCGACACCAGCAGCCACTGTATACCCTTTGGAGTCCCGGCTGCGCGGGACCCCGCCCAGGACCTGGAGCGTGTCATAATCGCGCTGGCTGTAGGTCGCCTGCGTGAACACGGCGAGGTCCGGCGAAATCGCATAGGATAGCCGCGAGAAGCCATCCAGCACCGACACATCACGATAGCTCTGGTCGAGCGGCAGTCCCGTCCCGATCGTGCGGGCGTTCTTGTAATCATAGTCACTGTAGCCGACCCGGTTGTACCAGCGGATACGTTCATTCTGGTAGGCCGCATCGGCATAAACACCGTGTGTGGTGAACTCGATCGGCGCATCGGCAGCGAAGCCGTTGACGAAATCCGTCCGCGGTTCGGCGCTGCGCTGGGCAAAAACCCCGCCCCCGACATAGAATTGCCGCGTCACGTCCAGCCGGCCGCGCAGGCGCGCCAACAGGTCGTTGCGCGACTCTCCGCTCTGGTCGAAATACTCGTTACGCGCTGCCGCCACATCAAAACCGAGCCCATGCACGGACCAGTTCGTGTCACCCGATGCCCGCACGCGGGCGAGACCGATAAGGCCGGACTCGGTATTGCCCGAAGTGGCGTACACGTTGTCCGAATAGGTGAGGCCCAGTTCAGCGGCCGAGTTCACCGAAAAGGCGCCAAGGCGGATCGGTTCCGGATCGAATTCCGGCTGCGCGCGGTCGCGGACGGCAACATACTTGTTCCGTTCGTAGAAACTTCCCTGAGCGAAAGCAGACGATGCGATCGCGCAAACGGCCACGCTCATAAGGCTCAGGCGTTTGATATTTGACATATTAACCATTCCCAGTGTTCTGCGAGTCCTGCCGGCCCCGGGGTCTGCACCTGATCCCTCTGCAAGTTCAGTACCATCTATCAGGCGAATAGGAGGCCGCAGCCTCTGAGGGCGCTTCAATTCCCGTTTACGCCCAAATGGATGATAAATGAATACCACAAAGACCCAGATTTGCTCTGCTCCTGCACTCTCAGCATTTGGACAAACACCTCTGAAGCTTTTCGTTTATTTGCCGGGCACCCCGGAATCGCCAGTTCCTGCCATATCGGGCGAGCCGACGTCCGCGAAGCGCGCCGGACGGTTAACACGTTTCACAAGAGGCTTGGCCCGGCATACGCACCGTCTTAGGTTGTGTCATGCCAACCCTGACCCTCGCCCCTGCATCTACAGCCGACTACCGGCGTCTCGCCGAGCGAAGACTGCCCCGTTTCCTCTTCGATTATCTGGATGGTGGTGCATATGCCGAACTCACCCTCCGGCGGAATACAGGGGATTTCGAAGCGCTCGAGCTTCGACAGCGGATATTGCGCGATGTCTCCGCCCTGACGACCGGAACCAGCCTGTTCGGACAGACGATGTCGATGCCGCTTGCCCTGTCGCCGGTCGGCCTGTCGGGCATGATGGCCCGCCGGGGCGAAGCCGCGGCGGCGCGGGTCGCCGGCCGGATGGGGCTCGCCTACTGCCTTTCCACCCTGTCCGTCTGCTCGGTTGAAGAAGTCGGCGCCGCGACCGAGGGGCCGTTCTGGTTCCAGCTCTACATGATCCGCGACCGGGGCGCCGTCGCGGATCTGATCAGCCGGGCAAAGGCGGCCGGGGCGTCCGCCCTTGTCCTGACAGTGGATCTGCCGGTTGTCGGCACCCGCTACCGCGACGTACGCAACACCATGAGCGGCGGCGGCGGTGGCTGGGCCAGGCTGCGGCGGGGCCTCATCTCCTATATGCTGCATCCGGACTGGACGCTGGATGTCGGCGTCCGGGGCGGCCCCCACGTCCTCGCGAATGTCGCACCCTACATCAAAAGCGCCTCTACGCCTGCCGATTTCGCCGCCTGGGCCAATGAGTCGATCGACCCGTCGGTCAGCTGGAAGGATATCGCCTGGCTTCGCAACCATTGGGACGGCCCCCTCATCATCAAGGGCATTCTGGACGCCGAAGACGCGCGCGAAGCCGTCCGCTGCGGCGCTGACGGCATCATTGTGTCCAACCACGGCGGCCGTCAGCTGGACGGTGTCGCCTCGTCGATCCGTGCTCTGCCGGCCATCGCAGACGCTGTTGCCGGAGACATCCGCATCCTCATGGATGGCGGCGTGCGCTCCGGACAGGATGTCCTCAAAGCGCTCGCCAGTGGCGCGGACATGGCGATGATGGGCCGGCCCTGGGTCTATGCACTGGCCGCCCGCGGCGAGGCGGGGCTTGCCGCCTTGCTCACAGCCATGAAGGGCGAATTCACCGTCTCGATGGCGTTGACCGGGATAACAGACGTCTCACAGGTGTCGCGCGATCTGCTGGTCGGCGCCGGCGCATAACCGCTGCCGGACGCTTGCCCGGCAGGCTAGGCCGTCGCCAGAAGCCTCCGCGCTATATCGGCGATCCTGTCCCAGTTACCGGCATTGATATCGGCCTGGCTGGCGATCCAGGAACCACCGATGGCGAATACGTTCGGCAAGCCGAGATAGGCCGCCACCTCCCCTTCGGTGATCCCGCCCGTCGGCATGAATCTAAGGTGCGGCAGCGGACCCGCCAGGGCTTTCAGCGCCGGCACGCCGCCGGCAACCGATGCCGGGAAAAGCTTAAGCCGCTGAAACCCTTCCTCCGCCCGCGCCATCGCTTCGCTTGCCGTTGCAACACCGGGGATCATCAGATGTTCACGCCCGCTGAGCGACGCGCGCAGCCCCGGCGACATGCCCGGCGACACCAGAAATTGCGCGCCCGCGCCAAGTGCTGCGTCGACATCGCGCGCCGACAGGACCGTGCCCGCGCCGACAATGAGACCCGGCGCGGCCTTGCACATTTCCTCGATCACGCGAATACCGTCTGCCGTGCGCAGCGTCACTTCCGCAATCGTGATGCCGGCCGCTTCCAGCGCTTTCGCGAGCGGCGCGGCGGAGGCCGCCGAGTCCACCACGAGGACCGGCACGACCGGCGCCTGCTTCGCGGCGGCATCCAGCTTCTGGATCAGATCGGACATGAAGAAGCCCCTGGGCAACCGGCAACGCGCACCCGCGCCACGGCGGGTGTCAACGTTGTTGTGGCCCGCCTTGCCTCGAAAGACAAGCGCCGCTTCCGAAGTATGATACCGGTGTCACACCTTCTGGCGATCAGGCGGCTTTCGCCCCGTCGGTTGGCCGCTCGGCCGACCGGTCCAGCACGCCGGGCACGTCCCAGGCGCCTTCCGGCCGGATCACCTGCAATGGATCGGCCCGGATCGTCAGCGCTTCCGGATGCCGCGGCACCGGGATTTCCATCTCGGCATACTCATAGCCGGAAAAGGCAAAGCCGGGCCGCCCGGTCACCAACCGGCAGCGAAACACCCGCGACCATGTCGGCCAGAGCCGCGCCTGTATCTGGGCCAGCGCGACCCGATACCCCTTGCGGGCGATGATCTCGAATGTCTCTGCCAGCAGCACCTTGAGCGCCGCCGTCCCGCGAAAGGCCGGCAGTATGGATGTGCGCTCCACTTTCGCAAAATCGGCAAACCAGCGCACGCGGATCGCCCCGATCGGCCGCGCGCCCACATAGACGATCATATGCGTCGCCGTGAAATCATTGCCGTCATATTCCTCATCATAGGGACAGTCCTGCTCCGCCATATAGACCGCCGCGCGGATCGCGATTGCCTGCTGATAGTCTTCCAGTGTCCGCGCCGGGTGCGCCGAGAACTGCGCCAGCGCGCCGTCCGGCAGCGGGCGCGCCAGCACAAGCTCACCGATCGAGGGATACCGGCTCACGCCGCCTTCTCCGCTTCAGTCTGCGGCAAGGCTTCCTGTCCCCAGAGATCGGACAGACCGCCTTCGATGGGCTGGAAACCGAGCGAAGCCATGGAGCGCTTGCCATCCTCTGTCGCGCCGCGCGCGAAACAGGGTATCGGCCCGCAGATGTCGACGCGCACCACGGCCGCCGCCATCATCACCCGGCGGCGCGCTTCCTTAGTCGCGCCCGCATAGATGCCGATATAGACACCGGCGCAGGCCTCTCCTTCACAGCAGACATGCGCCAACGCCGGCCAGGCTGGTACGAAAGTGCCGTCGCGCACCGCCTGGACCCCATGCGCCGACAGAGGCACGGATATGAAAATCCCGTCCACCGGATCGCCTGTCACCCATCCCGTCATGCTGGTCAGGCTGTCGATCCAGATGATCGATTCCGGCGTCGCCATCGACTGGCCGGTCAGCTCCTCAGCGAGCCGGAGACCCGCTTTCAACTCCTGAAAATCACCGCGCCGAAAACCGAACTCCTCTGCCCGCTTCGCCAGCCGGGCATGGTCGATCAGGATCTCAGGCATCAGATATCCCCACAAAATACGATCTACGCGTGTATTTCGTGACAAACATCCTACAAGTTGTGCGCGAGCGCAAGCTGAAACTCGCGGTGCAGTTGTATTTTCCGCAAGCTGCTGGTCAGGTCAGGCGGCGAGGCCCTGCAGTTCTGCCGCTGTCTGGCGGGCCTGTTCGGGCGAACCGAACAGCTGCCGGTTCACGCCGATCCGCTTGAACCAGTAGTGCAGGCCGACAAGATCTGTGAAGCCCATGCCGCCGTGCACCTCTGTCGCCGTGCGCGCGACGAAGGTGCCGACTTCGGCAAGGTGCGCCTTGGCCAGCGTCGCCATCAGCGGCCCTTCGGCGTCGCCGATGTCGAGCGCGTGCGCTGCATGCCAGATCAGCGCGCGAGATGGCTCCAGCTTTGCCGCCATCTCGGCGCACATATGCTTCACCGCCTGGAACGAACCGATCACCCGGCCGAACTGCTGGCGTTCCTTCGCATAGGCGACCGCCTTGTCGAGCATCGCCTGTGCCGCGCCGAGCGTATCGGCGGCCACAAGAAGTCGCGCGAAGGCGAGGAGTTCCTCGCCCGGCTGGACACTGACGAGTGGCTTTACCCCGTCAAGGCGCACCTCATGAAACATCCGTGTCCGGTCGATCGTCTGCATCACGCCAAGGCGCGCCGCGCCCGACTCAACTGAATGCAGAACCCCGGCCATGTCCGCGATCAGGATGTGCGAGGCGCCGCCTGCCGACTGCGCCAGCAGCGATTTGCCAGACAGCGCTCCGCCCATCCCGTCAACGCCGGCCCCGTCGCGGCAGGAGGCCAGCTCGGTCAGCGCAAGACCGAACCTTGCTTCGCCCGAAGCAATCGCGCCCTCGATCTCCGGTTTACCTGTGAGAGCCTTTGTCGCGACGGCCGTCGCCAGGAAACGCGACGGCGCCACCGAATATCCCAGCACCTCTTGCACGAGGCAGGCGTCCAGCGCACCGAGCCCCAACCCGCCAGCAGCCTCCGGTACCATCAACGCGGCAAGTCCGAACTCCGACAATGCCGTCTCCAGCGCCGCTACCTCCCCCGCGTCTCCGGCCGCAATCTTCCGTATACGCTCAAGCGAGGCCGCCTCACTCAGCACGCCCCGCAGGCTGTCCTGCAACATGCGCTGGTCTTCAGAGAGTGCGAATTCCATGATCTTAAGCCTTCGCCAGCTTCGGCTCACGCGGCATATCCAGCCCGCGCTCCGCAATGATGTTCTTCTGAATCTGGGCGGTACCCCCGCCGATGATCAGCCCGAGGTCATACATGTAGCGCCACTGCCAGGCCCCATCGCTACGCAGATGCTCGCCTTCCTCATAGAGAATGCCGAGTTCCCCCAGCGCGTCGATGGCGAGGCGCGCAATCTCGTGATTGAGATCGCAGCCCTGCAGTTTCACGATCAGCCCGGCCAGCCCCGCCGGCTGCCCCTGCAGGCGGCTCGTTGTGATGCGCAGCCCATTGGCCTGCATCGCATACACTTCCGCCTGCAGCTTCATCAGCCGGTCGCGAAGCAACGGAGTATCGATCAGCCGCTCCCCGTTCACCGTCTCCGCCTTCATCATCGCGATGAGTTCCAGAAGCCGCGCCTTGGTCGCGTTCGGGTCTCCCAACATGCCGCGCTCATGGGTCAGCGTCGCATTCGCCACCTGCCAGCCCTTGTTGGGCGCAAATATCACGCCGCTTTTCGGCACACGGACATCGGTAAAGAACACCTCGTTGAAGTTCGCCGTTCCCGTCATATCGACCAGCGGGCGCACCTCGATGCCGGGCGTCGACATCGGGAAGGTGATATAGGTGATCCCCTCATGCTTCTTGGCGCTCGGGTCCGTCCGTACAAGGCAGAAGATCATGTCGGCCTGTTTCGCCGTCGAGGTCCAGATCTTCGAGCCGTTGATGATGTAATGGTCGCCGTCTTCCACCGCGCTGGTGCGCAGCGCGGCAAGGTCAGAGCCTGCCCCCGGTTCGGAATAGCCCTGGCACCAGATCATCTCGCCATGGATCGTCGGGCGGATATAGGCCTGCTTCTGCGCCTCTGTGCCCAGCTCCAGCAGCGTCGGCACGAACATCGAAATGCCCTGCCCCGCCATCGGCCCCGGCAGGCGCGTGCGGGCAAATTCCTCGGCGATGATGCGCGCTTTGAGGATGTCCGGCTCGGCGCCGTATCCGCCATATTCCTTCGGGATCGTCCGGGCTGCGAGGCCGTTCTCGATCAGGAATTTCTGCCAGGCGAGACGCTTTGGGTTTTTGTACCCCTTGTCATCGGCCGTCGGCGCAAGATGGGCGTTCTTCGCAAGCGTCTCGGAGACTTCGGTGCGAAAGGCTTCATATTCGGGATCAAGCGTCAGTTTCATGGCCGTCACTTCGCCCCCTTGCCCCAGCGTCCGGCAAGAGGGGTTCTTGCGCGACGTTGCGGAAACCCTCTTAGCTGGCCGCCAGTCAGATAAAGGGAGACAAAACCAATGCCCGTCGAATATGTCAAAAAAGGCCATGTCGCGATCATCACCATGAACCGCCCCGAGGCCCGCAACGCCATCAACGGCGAAATGGCCGCCACGATGGAAGCCGCGCTCGACCAGATGGAAGACGACCCGGAAGTCTGGGTCGGCATCCTCACCGCGATCGGCAAGGCCTTCTGCGCCGGGGCGGACCTGAAAGAAATCTCCGCCGGAAACGGCGCCGCCCTCTCCACGAAAAAAGGCGGTTTCGCCGGCATCGCCCGTCGGACACGCACCAAGCCCCTCATCGCCGCCATCACCGGCTCGGCCCTCGCCGGCGGCACTGAGATTGCCCTCTCCTGCGACATGATCATCGCCGCCGATGACACCAATTTCGGCCTGCCGGAAGTCAAGCGCTCCCTCGTCGCCGGCGCTGGCGGCCTCTTCCGCCTGCCCCGTCAGATC